>CAZRZK010000017.1:59343-67386 GCA_964604555.1 uncultured Pseudobdellovibrionaceae bacterium
TTCGCGCCCTTCAGGAAAAAACGGTGCGCCCCGTTGGAAGTACCCGCGAGTACAAAGTGCATTTTCGCCTCGTGGCCGCGGCGAAGCCAGAGATCGAAATGATGGTAAAAACCAAGGAATTTATCCCGGATCTCTATTATCGTCTGAACGTCCTTCGCATTCCGGTGCCGGCTTTGCGCCAGCGGCCCGAGGACATTCCATCACTCATCTTAAATGCGGTGAAGAAGTTCGCCGCCCCCGGTTCGGACCCTAAGCGGTTTCTATTGAGAACCGTCCGTTACTTGGAAAAGTACGGCTGGCCCGGCAACGTCCGCGAACTTGAAAATGAAGTCGAAAAGCTCTGCACCATTTGCGCGAACCAGAAGATTACGCCCGAAGACCTGGATGCTCGGTTTTTCGATGATGGTTCATCCAGAAGTGAAACGCAGGAATCCCCAGGCCCAGAACTCACCCGAGACATGATCTTGATCGCGTTGCAGGAGAGCCCATCGATACGGGAAGCCTCCCGCCGCCTTGGAGTGGCGCACAGCACGCTCTACGACACGATGAAACGGCTTGGGATCGAGGCTAAAAACAAAAAGAAGGCGGTGGGCGTATGAGTAAGACGAGCCAATTTATCGGGGTATTTCTGTTCGCCGCCCTGGGAACGAGTGTTGTTCACGCAAAGACCTTCCGCGTCGCAGCGCTCTACGCCGACACGATGACGGGGCACTTTAACTGCACCTGTAACCAGGAAGCAGCCTGTATGACCCGGGCGGTAGTGGAACAGGCAAAGAAAGAGGGACTCGACGTTTCCTTCAACCTCGTGACCCGTGACCACAATATGTTCAGCACGCTGGAAGCGGCCAAGCAGATCGCCGAGGAGAAATACGATGCGGTCGTGGGAACCCTCGTTTCGACCGACGCCATTGTTGCAGGTGCCGTCTTTGAGGAAGCTGGGATCCCCTTTGTCGCCCCTACAGCAACAAATCCCAGCGTGACTGCCGGAAAAAAATTCGTAACCCGGATTCCTTTTAACGATTACCAGCAGTCGTACCTTCTCGCGAAGCTAGCGAGTCGGGAACTTAAAGCACGGTCAGTTGCAATCATTCGAAACACCTCACAGCCGTATTCTGATTTTCTTGGCACCCAGTTCGCGGTGGAAATCAAGAAACTGAACCCAGGGATCAAAGTACGCGATTTTCCCACTTTTGAGGGGTTTTCGGCATTCGACTCGCTCATAGAAAAGGTACTGGAGGAGCCGACAGATCTTATCTTTGTTCCCATCATGCAGGCTAGTATCGCCAACGTGTATGTTGCACTGGAATCAAGGGGAGCAAAGCTCACGCTTCTTTCGAGTGATACCATCGAGGGCCAACCGAAATTTATCGATCTTCTGGGGGCTCGCTCGGGACAAATTCGTTTCATTTATCCAAAGCACTGGAACGACAAAGTCGAAGGCCCTGAATCGGTGAACTATCTCCATCTTCACACAAAGTATTGTTCTCAGTACCCCCATTCGATGACGACCATTGCCGCCTATGACGCGGCCTCGGTATTGGTCCGTGCGCTGAGAAAGAATCGCCAAGTAAGAGGGGAAAAGATCATCCGGGCAATTCACCTCCAGAAGTATCACGGAATGGCTGGGGAGTTAGCCTACGGCAAAGATGGCGACCCAGTTAAGCCACTTGAGCTTTTCGAGTTGAAAGGCAATCGCGGGGTTCATTGGCGGAGGTGGGAATAGTGTCACCAGTTTCAACCAGTCTTCTCAAGGCACGGCTTCGGCAAACGACTTGGCTGCCGATAGCAATTGTCGTTGCTCTTTTGATGCTCGCCGTGGCGTTTCTCCTCAAACAGCAGTTTGACGAGAAGCTGAAAAACATCGCATCTGCTCTTTCCGACGTGATGAAGTCACAGCAGAGCTTCTTTGCCGCCGACGTCTTTCTTAATTCAAACCAGGGGATTCAGCTTCGGGTGGACTCGCTTCTCTCGGACTGGAGAGAGAAGTACCCCTCCGTACAGGCGTGCCTCCGCATCGAGTACGCGATTCCGGGTAAAACTCCCCATAAAATTAAGGGATGCAGCCTTGATGCCGCCGATGCTGACCTGATTTTGGAGAACCATGCGTTTTCCAGCACGCCCATTAAGATCGGCGAAAAAAAGATCGCTCACATCGATCAGGCGGCAATCCGCCCCACGACATTTCACGATCTTTTTCCACCGATACTGTGGCTAACCATTTTTCTTGCGATGCTTGGCGCAACATTCGCGCACCGTGTTCTTGTAAGGCGTGTTGAGGCGCAGATTCTCAATCCTCTATTGGAAAAAATAACCGAGGACGGACGCAATGCTGCCATTGCCGAGACGACGCGAATGGTGGCCCACGACATTCGAAAGCCGTTCCAGGTAATGAAGCTGGCACTCAACACGTTACTTGAATCCAAGAACGAGCTCGTTCGACGTGTGGGTGTCCAACTCTGCGCTGACATCGAGGGAAGCGTTCGAAAAGTAAATGCCATGCTACAGGACATTCTCGACACGAGCCGTGAGATGACCCCGCAGGTGGAGAAAGTCTCCGCCACGAAGCTATGGAGGGCTTGTGTCCACGAAACGCTACGTTTCTATCCAGATATTCACGTTCAGGTGGACTACGATCTTCGTCACCAAAAGATGCTGATGGCAGACCCCGAAAAAGTCTCCCGTGTCTTTACGAACCTCTTTGAAAACGCGGTTCAGGCAATTGGAATGAATGCGATTCCGAGTGGTTCAATCTGGATCGCCAGTGAAGACGTGCCGGGAAAGAACCAGATTCGATTTCAGGTAGCGAACAGCGGGGTCGGGATTCAACAGGACGATGTTAACAAGCTATTCAGCCCGTTCTTCACCCGAAAAAAGGATGGAACGGGCTTGGGTCTTAGCATCTCCAAGAAGATTGTGACTTCTCATGGTGGCCAGATCGCTTACTCGCGCCTGGATTCTGGAAAAACGTGCTTTGCTTTCACACTACCATGCTCATCAGTGCCCGAACTCTCTTTTGAAATGGGAAGTGAAGAGGAAGAAACGTCGATGGAGAAATTGAAAGATCGGCTGGTCCTCATCTTTGACGACGAGAAAAGTGTCCATTCAAACTGGAGGCATTATGCCGACAAGCACCAATTCGTTACTCTGTGCCACTTCACACGCTGGGAAGAGTTTGTCGAGCAGAACGCGTTCTCGCTGGCTCAAGACGCCGTGGCCTTTGTTGATATTCATTTTCTGAACTCCCGACACAATGGAATAGATATCGCCAAATCGCTACGGCAGCTCGGGGCGAAGCGCATTTATGCGATCACCAACGACCCCGAGACGGCGAAAGAGTCAGGGCTCTTCGACGAGATTTTCAGCAAGGAGATTCCAGCTAATTTTAGGTCCCTAGTCGGGTAACCTATTTCGCCTTCGGCAACACAATGGTCACCGTGGTACCCTGGCCAACCTTGCTTTCCACATGAATGGAGCCGCCCCAGGAGTGAATCATTTGGTGGGCAATCGCCAAGCCTAGCCCCTTGCCCTCGCCTACCTCCTTGGTGGTGAAGAACGGGCGAAAGAGGTCATGCATTTGCTTATCCGCGATCCCGCATCCGGTGTCCTGAACACTGACTTCCCAATGGGTCTCTCGATCTTTTCTTGTGACATCGATTGTGTGACCGTTCGTGCGACCTTCCGCGATCGCTGTCTCGATCGCATGGAGCGAGTTCGTCAGTAGGTTTAGAACAACTTGCCCGAGATAATCCGAAGGGGCTGTGACCTTAGTGTCCTCGCTAACTTGCATTTTCATTGCAATCTTACGCGTTTCAATTTTGTCCCTGATCATATTGTAAACGTTATCGAGAACCTCTTTCACGAACGTCGTGCCCGAGGTGTCGTAGTTGCTCTTTATCGCCAGCGCCAGCAACGAACGAGTGATTTCGGCAAGGCGGTCTACCTGAGCGATGATAATCTTGAGATCCTCACGTATCGGAGAATCGGCCTCTAAACTGCCCAACACCAATTCAGCTCTGCCCCTCACAGTTCCGAGTGGCGTTCCGGTTTCGTGAGCAAGACCAGCGGCCAGCACGCCAATCGTTGCCAGTCGGTCTTTTCGCATCAGCTCGAGTTCGCGAAGTTTCTTCTCAGTGAGATCGATGGCGATTCCCATGTACCCGGCTAGGGCGCCACGAGGATCCTTGAACGGTGCAATGGTGAGCAGCATTGGTATTTCTTTTCCGTCCTTCGAACGATTGATTAATTCTCCCTTCCAAAACCCCTTCGTTGGATCGAGGATTTCGGTCCACATGTTTTTGTAGAAGTCTTCTTCTTGGTACTTCGAACGAAGGATTCTTGGGGTTTTTCCCAGGGCTTCCTCCTTCGCAAACCCAAAGATTAGGATCCATGCTTTGTTGACGTAGAATATGTTTCCGCGCACGTCCGTTAGCATGACGGCATCATTCGAATTCTCAATGCACTGGTAGAGAACTCCGCCCTCATCTAGTTGGAGTGGTGAAGGCATAGAAAACGCCGTTTTGATCGGGATAGGTTGAAAATATGTTTTTCCACCCCATATTAATGTGCAACGCCAGTGCCACCGAATTCAGCCTAGCGGCGCTATGTTGGGGCGTGTGACCATGGGACAAATTAGCCCGCCGGGGGGACATCCTGGACGGTGTTTATTGATAAACATCATCTTGCTCGCCTAGTGACAAAGGCAGACAAGAATTCCATGGGGTTATCTTGGCGAATAGGAATGGTAGTCACCGCGGGAAGCGTCGTCTTTGCTCTCGGCCTAAACCTGACCTTATCGATCATTCTATCGCTCGCCGCACTTCTCATCCTCATTCGACGAGAGATTCTTGAAAGTTTGTTTCCCTTACGGGCCTATCGTAAGAATTGCCTCTCCGTACGAGGCTTGGAGAGTGATCCTAAATTCGAGGAGCAGTTTCGCAACGAGCTTGCCGCAGCCATCTGCCAGGCTTTCCCCGATCACAAACCAACCGCCTGCTGTTGCATCGGAGGTGGAACGGAGATGTGTGAGGCCACGCTCGTTCTCCACAGCCCAGAAGGACACCTTCAGATTCGAGTTTCCGCAGACTCGATTTCAGTAGCCACAAGCGGGCTGCTGGGGCGGATTCAGCACTACAACGGAGAACCACCCTTCAAGATGCCCAGCGACGATCTCCTTCCAAGATGTCGGGGTTGCATTACTAGAAAAGCGCACCGTTTGATAAACCGCAATTATCCGTACCTTAACCCACTCGGGCAGGCGTCAAAATGGGACCATTTTTGGGCCAGACTTCGCGCCCTAACCCACTAGAAATTAAGATTTTTCCTCTTTTATTGACAGGCGACAACCGGAGGATGTTAATGGTGGGTTAAAGGGATTTTAACTAAATGCACACGAAAGAACAGGGTTGCGAGTCATGTCCGGAGAGATCTGAAGGGATCTTCGCCGACCTAAAGCCGGATGAGCTCGCCCTAATCAGTCGGTGCAAGACAACAAACCGGTACAAGAAGAAGCAAGTCATTTTCTACGAAGGCAACGTGCCTTACGGAGTGCATTGCGTTAGGAAGGGCAAGCTCAAGCTTTACAGAACAAGCTCGCAGGGCAAGGAACAAGTGGTTCGCTTGGTCCAAGAAGGCGAGGCGATGGGTTTCAAGTCCCTTTTGACCTCCGATAAGTACAGCCTTACTGCCGAAGTTCTTGAGGACGCCGAAATTTGTTTTTTGGACAAAAGCGCTTTTTTTGAACTTTTGGACCACTCACCGAAGCTCGCCCGAAATATGCTGGAAACGGTTTGTCATGAAGTGCGATCTCAAGAAAATACCATCTGCAGCTATTCTCAAAAATCAGTCAGAGAGCGGGTGGCTGAAACCTTGCTCATTCTTGCCGAAAAGTATGGCCGGAAGAACTCTGACGGCACAATAGATATCAGGACACTGCTCAAGCGCGAAGATATTGCAACCCTTGCGGGTACCGTACTTGAGAGTGCAGTGCGGTATTTGTCTGAGTTTAAGAGCGATGGGTACATTGATCTCTTGGGCAAAGAGATCAAGATACTCGAGCCAGCCAAGCTTCTTGCAATCACGCAGAGCCAAATGGCCTAACCGGTTTTGACAAAAATCAACTCTTTGTTTGATGGCCCCCATCTGTATTTGTGGCGGAAGATGCTATCTACAGATGATGGGGAAATTACCTGAGAAGAACTCCGAGCTCATTTCCGCAATCAAAAAGCACTGGGATGAACTGATCGACCGGGGACAGATCTTGTCCTACCAGCCGGACCAGTATCTTTTTTATGAGAATCACAAAGCGCTGGGCGCTTATCTCCTGTGCAGAGGCACTATTGCGTTGTCCAAAGCGGATGACCCTTCATTTAAGAAAACAATCTCCGCGGAATCCCAACCAATCATCGGAATGGACTATCTCATGACCGGAGATACGTACGACTACTCCGCAAGGGCGGTTACTTCAGCTGAACTCTGCTACTTGCCAAAGAGCGAGATCTTAAGACTCCTACCCCGCAAAGAGACATCTAGCGGCAGCCAATAAAAGCCGAGCCTTGATAAATATCAAAGTTTGGCTTGAAGTGCGTCATTACCGTTCTTTCCGCGCCCCTCTAACATAAGAGCATGAATCGAGAATCCCTCAGATTTGCCAGAAGATTTGAATGTCGTGTGAGGTACGCGAAGCTGGTGTTGGTGGCTTCGACCCTAGTAGCGAGTTCGTGGAGCTTCGCGTTTGATGCCGCCGAAACTTTCGAGAAAAAATGTAGTAGCTGCCACAGTATCGGAGGGGGCGATGACGTAGGTCCCGATCTGAAGGGCGTTAACGAGCGACGAGACTCAAAATGGTTGATTCGTTTTATTCAGGAATCCCAAACGATCGTTCAGAGTGGCGATCCCGTAGCCGTAGAACTCTTTAACAAGTTCCGACAGAAGAAGATGCCGGACAATGATCTGGCCGAGGCTGAGGTCTTGCAACTTCTTGAATTTATCAAGGCGGGTGGAGCCCCCACAAAAGCAAGTGAAAACAAGTCGGCCCTCAAAGCAACTCCGAACGATGTAGAGTTGGGAAGAAACCTCTTTTCCGGCGCCATGAGACTCTCAAAGGGAGGCCCTTCTTGCGTCTCATGTCATACGGCTGGACAGCTTCAGTACCTAGGAGGAGGGAGCCTTGGTCCTGATCTTACTCAAGCGTACTCAAATTACAACGATACCGGTCTTTCAAAGGTGCTTACCAAAATCACCTTCCCAACCATGGCGGAGATATACGCGGCAAAGCCTTTAACGAACGATGAAGTATTTCAGATAAAGGCCTTTCTCTATTCGGTTGATAAGGCGGGTCCCGTCACGGCCGGTTATCAGAAAAAATTCATTTTCCTTGGAATCCTAGGCCTCTTCGTCGGCCTTGGCGTCATCGATTTCTCATGGAGAAGCCGAAGACGAAAATCGAGTCGACCCACTGCTGGAGGAAAGTCATGAGTTGGATTGAAGACATCATCTCTCCGAAAACCCGACAGTGGGAGGAGTTCTATAGAAATCGATTTCAGCACGATAAAGTGGTTCGTTCCACTCACGGTGTGAATTGCACTGGCGGTTGCTCGTGGCAGATAGCCGTAAAAGACGGCATCGTGACGTGGGAAATGCAGGCCCTCGACTATCCCATTATCGACAAAAAGATCCCGGCGTATGAACCGCGCGGTTGTCAGCGTGGCATTTCCTTCAGTTGGTATCTCTATAGTCCCATCCGAGTGAAATACCCGTATATTCGTGGCTCCCTTCTCGATATTTGGGCAGAGGCCAAAAAGAAATACTCCGATCCGGTAGAAGCCTGGCGATATATCCAAAAAACACCAGAACTGCGTTCGCGCTACCAACGTTCTCGCGGAAAAGGGGGGCTTCGTCGCACCACCTGGGACCAGTCGATGGAGATTATTGCTGCCGCCAACACCGCCACGATCAAGGACCACGGTCCCGATCGCATTACTGGATTTTCTCCGATTCCTGCGATGTCGATGCTCTCCTATGGAGGGGGTTCGCGGTTCCTTCAAC
>CAZRZK010000018.1:0-65816 GCA_964604555.1 uncultured Pseudobdellovibrionaceae bacterium
TTGCACCAATCACCTATATTTCTTATGTTTCCTAATCAACACTGCCTCCGTCCCCGTATTAGGTATTAGGAGTTGAAGGAGGGGGATTTTTGGAGGGCAGAGGTCTCCCGCTCAGAGATGCTCCCGTTCGATTTTACTTTCAAGCGCTTGCCGGCGTGAATACGGGAGTTGTTCAGCTTATTCCATTTAAAAAGTTGGTTGATCGTGACGTTGTATTTCTCCGCAATCGACCAGAGCGATTCCCCTTTTTTCACAGTGTGGAGTAAAAAGCCAGCAAGACCCGTGGGCTCTTCATTTTTAGATTCAGCAACCTCCACCTTTTTGGAAGTGGCAGTCGGTTGGGAACCAGCATTGCCAATAATTAAAGCAAGACCCGGGCTTAACTTTTCCTTGGGATTAAGATTATTCATCTCCGCAATTTGTCGCGTAGACACTCTATATTTGCGAGAAAGGGATTGAATTGTATCCCCTTTTTTCACCACCACTTGAGTAGGGAGTTGAGCCGAGGCCGGTTTTAACTGAGCCAACGTACGAACCACCAGTGTTTTAGTCCCTGGTGGTAATCGCAATTCGTGAGAGCCTCCTGGCGGTAATCGCGATCGACGGTAATGAGGGTTCAACTCTTCAATATCTTCTAAACGGGTTTGAGTAATGCGAGACACCTCTTTCAAGTGAAGCGGAAAATCAACCTGCACCGATTCATATTCGAGCGGTTCTTGGTAAGAAACGAGATCAAATCCATAGCGTTCCGGATTTTTTGCGATAATGGCGGCTGCAATCAGTTTTGGAATATAGTCCTTCGTTTCCCTTTTAATAAAACTGGTTTCGCAGAGGTGCCAATAGTTATTGCTCTTCGCTGAATCGATTGCTCTTAAGATTTTATACTCACCCGCATTGTAAGCAGCGGCAGCCAGGTACCAGCTCTCAAACATCAGGTAGAGATCTTTTAAATAGCGGGCCGCCGCCTCAGTACTCCGGATCGGATCGCGACGCTCATCCACCCAGGCCGCCACCTTTAACCCATACCGTTGCCCCGTCCCCTTAATAAACTGCCAAGGCCCCACCGCACGGGCCCGTGATTTCGCACGCAGGTTAAATCCGCTTTCTATCAAAGCCAGATAAACGAGATCCTCAGGCATGCCGGACTTTTTTAAAATTTTTCGCATGACAGGGATGTAACGGCTACTGCGCCCCAAATAACGTTCCATATGGGGACGGCCACGGCCGGTAAAATAGTTAATCCACCCCTCTACTTTTGAATTCACCACGACTGGAAAATCATAACGACTATCGTCATAAGGATCATCCAGGTTCGGCTCCTGCATCGGGATCACATCAGTGAAATGGAGCGAATCCAATTCGACTTTTGGATCCAATTTTCGCGGTTCCGCCTTTTTAGGCTCAGCGGCAGGTGTGAGCGTGTAACCTGTCGGCTTTGGAGTACTCGCGCACCCAAATAGAAGAAAAATAGAAGAAAGAAGGAATACTGTTATTTTCATCGTCATTTTTCTCCTCTTGGTTCTCCTACCGACTAATGGTGTTGTTGGTCAAGTATTCCGCTCATTATCTCTCTTAAGTAACAGGCCACAACGGTCCGAATATCGGCGAGAGACATGGTCTTGGGATCGAGGTTTTTTCTCTTGAGAATCACCCCGAGGTCCCGACGTACGATTCGACTCGGAATGCCGGTGAGCCGAATGACTTGGGTTAAAAGATCATGGGCCTTTTTTTTCGATTGAGAGGCCGGCTTTTTCTTTTTTCGCGTGATCTTTTTTTTCAACGGTAACTTTTCCTGATGAACTAGATCGTAACATAGGAGGGGGGAGTAGCAAGCGATATTATTGAGGGTTTTGCGGGGTGGAAATGGGTTGGGTTGCCAGGTTTTCAAAGCTTGCATACTGCCCCAACCAAGCCACCTTCACCGTTCCCCGCGGGCCGTTCCGGTGCTTTCCAATAATAAACTCCGCCACCGATGCCGCATTGGGTTGAAGATTGTCAACCTCCTCGCGGTGGATGAAAATAATAATGTCCGCGTCCTGTTCAATGGCGCCCGACTCACGAAGATCAGACATCATCGGCCGTTTATCCTGCCGCTGTTCAATACTGCGGTTTAACTGTGAGAGCGCAATGACCGGGACATCAAGCTCCTTCGCTAACGCCTTTAAAGATCTCGAAATCTCCGAAATCGCCCCTTCTCGACTCACTGTGTTTTTAGTCCCCATGATCTGGAGGTAATCCACAATAATTAATCCCAATCCCCCGAGTTCCGCCTTGAGACGCCGAGCTTTTCCCCGCATCTCAAGCACACCCAGTGCTGGCGTATCATCGACATAAACACTGGCCTCCGAAAGCACCCCTGCTGCTCGGGTAAGACGGGGCCAATCCTGATCAATCAGTCGGCCTGTCCGTATCCGCCCCGCATCCACCTTTGCCTCCGCGGCTAAAAGACGGGTCACGATCTGCTCTTTCGACATTTCTAAGGAGAAAAATAGAACCGGTGTTTTAGCATGAAGGGCAGCATAACGAGTCGCCCCCAAAGCAAAACTGGTCTTTCCCATACTAGGACGGCAGGCCACAATTAAAAGATCCGACTTTTGGAAACCAGCTAAAATTTTATCCAGTTCTGCATAACCAGAAGGCACCCCAGTAATGGCCGCCTGGTTCTCAAACTTCTTTTCCAACTCCACAAAGGCCGATCGCACAATATCCCGAACCGGGGCCATATTGCGGGCAGCCCTTTTAGAGGAAGTTAGGGAGAAGACCTCTTTTTCGGCAAAGTCCAACAACTCTTCGGTAGTCTCACCCGGTTCCATCCCCTTATTGCTGATCAAATTACAAGTACTGACCAACCTCCGTTTGACCGATTGATCCACAATAATCTTGGCGTGATACTCGCAATGGACCGCGGTGGGGACCTTTTCCAGGAGTTCGGCCATGTAATTGGCCCCTCCCACCTCTTCATAGATCTCACGCTCTTTTAATTTCGTAGTGAGGGTAATGATATCGATCGGTTCGTTCCGGGTCGCCAGATCGCACATTGCCCCATAGATCTTGCCGTGGGCGGGGCGATAGAAATCTTCTGCCGTAATGATATCGACCACCTTATGGAAGCTCTGGTTGTCAATTAGAATTCCGCCGAGCACCCACTGTTCAGCCTCAATATTTTGGGGAGGAAGTCGTTCCAACGCCATATAATGGATTATTAACAGCTGTCCCGGAGAGTTGTCATCCCGGTTATTATTTCGAAAGCTTCACCTTAAAGGTATAAATATGAATTACCCGTTCCTTTCGATCGCGTTCGGTCTCCTGGGGAGTCGCATAAGGGAGCGTGGAAACGGTGACGAATCGACTCTGCTTGTCTTTGGGGTCCACGGTCCAGAGTGGCACACCCCCAACCAAGTCGTATTTTCCTATGGGAAAAGAGGCCTCAATCTCATTTTGTGAATTAATGAAATAAATCTGGTGTGAATTTTCACGATGAGAGATCTGCACCAAGGATTCCTGAAGTGGAGAGCCTCCAATGGGTGAATGATCGAAATAGTATTCCACTTTGCCAGGTTTCCCCTGAGGAGAGATAAAATAGAGGCCATTAAGATTCGGTCCACCCGGTTTACTCGCATTGAACTGAACCCCGAGACTGCCATCCACCATCATTTGAAGCGTACAACACTTTCCATCCTCGATCGCAACTGGATGAGGAATTTGAAGTGAAACCTTCCCCTGCGCATCCATCTTGACGATCCCTAAGTGATCACCTTGCCAAAGCCCACCCTCAACCGATCCGACAAAACCTGCAGAATTTGGCAAATTTCCCCATTCCATTAATTTTTCTCCTTGAAAACTATAAAGGATAGGAATCCGTTTCGCGTCCTTAAAACAATTCAGAAGGAAGGATTGGGAGGTTTTGACCCCAAAACTGCAAGATAAGGGCTCAGTACTGACCTCCGTTACAATTTTCTCCTGCATCGTATCAACAACATATAATTTACCAGGGCCATAAACCAAAAAGATCTTTTTATCCACGACCATTCCTTGGGGCCCCCCACCGACCAACTCCAACCTTGATTTAAAGGAGAGATCCGGTTTTAAGAAGGTGACCGCGTATCGAACCTGGTCCCCTTCACTCCGATACCCCAAGAAAGCAATTCCGCGATCCATCGTTTCAAAATATTGGAAAACAAAGCTCGGGGGATTGGTTTGTTGATAAGCGGAGTGAAGTGGTTCGAAAGAGGAGGAGAGAAGTGCTGGCCCCCCATAATAGAAAGCGCCGCTTTCCGTTTTTTTCAGGTCGGCATAAAGGAGATTCTCATTTTCAGTTTTATAGAGAAAAGAGAAACCGCCGCCCGCTTCACTCCGTTTTCGGTTCAGGATCTTTCCTTCCGGATTGATTCTAATGAATTCAAAAGGAAGATTATCACTATTAAAAACACCATAATGAACCACGCTTCCATCATTCAGAGGGACGGAAGGTAGAAGAAAATCGTGAGGCAGCGGGATTTTGGAATAAAACTCGATTGAGTTTTGCGCAGTGCCGATCGAGATAAGTATAAAATTAAAAATAAAATAATAAAGTTTCATCTGTTGTCCCTCCCCCAAAAATACAAATAAGTTAAAAATTAAGCTCGACAAAATCGAGGTTGCCGTTGAGATCATTCAACTCCGTTCCCCGATTGCGGGTATCCCCGAGTCCTAACTGTCCATAAGCGTTCGAACCCCAGCACTTCACCCCCCGATTCACCAGCAAAGCACATTGGTGCTCACCCCCTCCCCGGCTCACCTCGATGACCGCAAGCCCCAATTTCGCCGTCTGCAATCCATCCCCCATCTCCTGATTTTGAGTGCCAATACTTTTCATATGGCCCAGGGCGAGTTGCCCAAGACCGTTTTTCCCAAAACAACTGAGAAGATGATCTTCTCGTTTGATGCATGTGCGGTGGGGACCAACCTCTAGCTGAACAATCTTATGGTTCGCTCCAATCTGGATCTGCTTGAGAAAATTACCCATCGTATTAGAGCTCCCTCCCCTGGGGGTTACGTCTCCCTGTCCCAACTCACCGTTATAATTACTTCCCCAACATTTTGCCATTCCATTTTCTAAGAGCGCACAAGTATGACTAAGCCCCACTCGAACTCCAATCGCTTTGATTCCCGTCCCCAAATCGACCGAGGCCATTTGCTCAACCTGCTCCGGTATGCCCCCAACACTCATGACGTGTCCCAAACCCAACTGCCCTAAATCATTTCGTCCCCAACACTTTATTTTCCCGTCCTCTGAAAGCCCGCAGGTGTGATTCCCTCCAGCGGCGATTTGAACGAAGCGCGGCGTGCCTTTCCCGACCGCAAGTAGTTTATCCCCCAATTCACTCTCTTTATCCCCTTGAATCAACCGGCTGCCAATACCAAGCTGGCCGGCAAAATTATCCCCCCAACACTTTGCCATTCCATTTTCCAAGAGCGCACAGCTGTGAGTCATTCCCGCGGTGATCTGAACCGCGCGAACACCTTTTCCCAGATCAACAAACGAGAGCGCTTCCCCCATATCCCCTTTTTCATTCCCCCGAAGAAACAGATCCCCGACTCCTAATTGACCAAAATGGTTATTACCCCAACACTTTATCCTTCCTGTATCAGATAGCGCACAGGTGTGATGACCTCCAGCAGCCAATGCCACAGTGTAAAAATCTCCCAAATTCACTTGAGGGAGGAGCTCTCCCATTTGATTTGGAACATACCCGCGATTAAGATTGTCTTCTAACCCCAAAGTCCCTTTACTGTTCTCCCCCCAACACCAGACCTTCCCATTCGATACGGCACAGGTGTGATACCATCCTGTCACCACTTGCGGTTCCGTCGGGTGGATTAAAAGTGAAAACCCAAAAAGATAGGATAGAAGAAACATCGATGCACCCCCCAATAACGATGAAGACGAAAAAGAAATAGGCTAGCTGAAATTATTGTGAAAGAGAAGGCGGCGTTGGAACTTCAGTTTCTGCATGGCTTCCTAAAAGTCGCTCCGAAGCACCTTCAAACCTACTCAAATGCGTCACCGCCATCTGATAAGCCGACTGCGATTTCTCTAAAGCACTTCCCACCTCTTCAAAGCGCCGTTCGAAGTTTTCAAAATGCTGCTTTGCTTTTTTTACCTCTTGGATCGTTTTTTCGATCCCCTTTGCCATGTCATAATAATTTTTCGAAACACTGATGGCATGTAACGTGATCGCCAAGGTATTCGGAGAGACTGCAAACACCTTTTGCTTATTCAGCTCCTCAAAGATTTTAGGGTTCTTCAATATCTCAAAATAGATCGTCTCACTCGGAATAAAGAGCAACGCCATCTCGGTGGTCCCATGCTCAGGTCGAATGTATTTCTCCTTGATATCCTTGGCCAGCTTTCGGATCACCGTGATTAACTGAGTTCGGGCCGTCTCGAGTTGAAGAGGATCATTGCTCTCAAACAAAGGCAGAATCTGTTCCCGGGGAAACTTACTGTCGATGGGCAGCACGGCATTCGGGTATCGAATAATGGCGTCTACCCTCTCCTTGGAATTGGCCACGATCGTGTACTGCAATTCATAACTGCTTTGCGGCAGGAAATCGGCCAGGATCTGCTCCAAAAGAGCCTCTCCAAAGCCTCCCCGAAGGTGCGGCAGCTTCAAAAGTTGATTCAATCCTTCGATCGATTTTCCCATCGATTGCAGCTGGATCAACTGGCTTTCAGTTTTAAAGAGCTGCTGTTGCACTTTATCGAAGTGGAGAAACCCCTCTTTCAAGTTTTGTTCCAGTTTGTTTTGGAATCGGGACTCCAGTTCCTTTACCCGATTTTCCAATACACTCGAGGAAGAGCTTAATCCCTGCTGCATTTCATTTCGGGTCATCGAAAACTGCTGGGTGAGCTGTTGAGAAAGTTCACGCCGCAAGAGGGAGATCGCAATGAAAAGCCCCCCCACGCCAATGATTGCCAAAATCAAGATGCCCCAAACCATTTTGTATGTTCCTTTGTTTAAGTCGTCCCAATCGTTCCTATTGTATCTAGAGTACTTGGAAGGCGATGGACCATGTAATGATTCTCAAGCTGCATTCTGGGAATGGCAAGGGCGGCAAATTCCATAATCCATTTTTCCGTTTGCTTATTCCCTGGCGTGTGGTGGTCGGCCATCGATTTCAAGGCATAGTAATCACAGGTGATACGACAGAATCGCTCCGCCACCAGAAAAGGAAAGGTAAGATCTGTTTTTGGCGTTAACAAACTTAATGAGAATTCCTTAAGAAACTCCTGGATCTTGGTCTGCTTCAACGACTCAATATCCGATTTGAATTTACTTTTGATAATCCCACCCAGGATCGTCTTGATTCCTTGGTTCAATTCATTCCGAGCAGCGAGCACTTTCGATTTCACCGGATCGGTCGTTAATTTCGACTCGGCCCAGGCGCCGGCCAATGAGCCTAAAAATCCGGTCGATTGTTGAGCCACATCTTTCAGCGTGTCTTTTAACACCATCAACGACTGGATCTGACTGGTGCCTTCATAGATCGGATAGATCACCGACTCGCGGTAATAGCGTTCGACTGGGTAATCGCGGCAAACCCCATAACCTCCAAAGATCTGCACCGCCTGGCGCGTGATCTGGACCGCCTTTTCTGAGCAATAATATTTGCACAACGGAGTTAGGCGACGGAACCGTTTTTTCCACCGCGCATGTTCTTTCTTATTCCCGTTTACCTCGGCCAGCTCCATCCAGTCATAGGCAACGCCAGCTTCATAGATCAGCGCCCGCATCGCCCTCAACTCAATTTCCATTTCATGAAGTATATCGGCGACCATTGGATGCTGCGAGATCGGTTTCCCCATCGTCATGCGGGTCGCTGCATATTTTTTGGCATCGGCCCAAGCCCCAGTTGCAATTCCTAGAGAAAGCGCCGACATCGCAAGGCGTGCCGAGTTCATCAACTGCGACATCACCTTAAAGCCTTGCCCTTCAGGCCCCATCAAATACCCAATGGAGTTTTCAAATAACAACTCACACGTGGGCGAGGCGTGAAGGCAGACCTTATCCTCGATCTTGGCGACTTTGAAATTCTCTTTCCCGTCGATTACCTTGGGAACAATCATCACCGATAAGCCTGCCAAACCCTGACTCGCCGGATCGGTCCGGACCAACGCAAAGCTCACATCGCTATTGCCATTGGTGATAAAAATTTTGGTGCCATTGATAATCCAATGATCCCCATTTTTCTTGGCCGAAGTGCGCAATCTTCCCAGATCGGAACCCGCGTTTGGTTCGGTTAAAGCCATTGAGCTGTGCAACTCATTCGTTAAAAATTTAGGAACGTAGGTATTGATCTGTTCTTCTGTCCCGAAGTGAATCAAAAAGTCGGACATCGAAAAGACGGCAGCGGTGAGACCGGTATTGGGACACGCCTGTCCAATCATGTCAAAGATAGCGGCCTGAAGCACACGGGGGAAATTAATCCCACCATATTTTTTGGCAATGGGTCCCGAAAAGACCCCTAATTCAGCCAATCGCTTCAGGTGATTGGTCAAGGAGGTAGGAAGGGTCACGACGCCATCTTTAAACTTGGCCCCTTCTCGGTCAATCGCCTCAGCTGTAGGACGAATCTCCTGGGCACAGAACTTCCCGATTTCGGCCAAGGCACCAGTGAACATTTCCATCGCCTCTTCGGTGCTCTTATAGAACCCCTTTTCTCCAAAGGTGTCCTCCAATGGGATAATCAGATCCTTTAAACCGGCATTTTGAAGGGCTTCGATCCGTTGGGGATAGTCTAAAAAATAATTCTCTGCCACAACCGTGTCTCCTCTACTTTTGGCTCCACAGGGACAAAAAGCGTCCCACTGCCCAACCTTTTAACACCAAAAAAGGGGATTCTTCAAATGCTACCCCCAACTTTTGAGGCTAAATGGGATCTGTTCACAATCGGCATACCCTTTGCGTAGTACGGACCCGGGTAGCCTGCCCCTAATGGCGGGTTAATGGAGTAGGTAATGGATAACATAATCTGGAAAATCAAATCTTTTGTGCGGCAATGGCTGCCTATCGTTCTTTGGTGCGTCGTTGGATACTGGGGATGGGGACTCTATAAAAAAGGGGTTTTCAACTACGGCATCAAACACGCAGTGGTGGGAGTCGTCCGCAACGTCCCAGTCATCGGACCATCCATCTTCCCTAAAAAATCTTACTCCGTCGGTTACAAAAAACGTCACGGGCGTCGACATTATCGTCGCCATCGTCACCACCGTCGTTATCGTTAATTCCATTCGAATACGACCATTCGGTATACAAAAAAATAATCACTTTCTGCGAGACCTCTGTTTGAATAGGGGCGGTATGCCCCTTGCATTCTGTGGGTTACGACCGTGTTGTCCTATTGTTTCTTTTGAGGGAGTGTCCAAATGGTGCGTTTTTATCTGGGTATCTGTTTTAGTTTGTTTTCACTATCTACGTTGGCCGAACATTCGCAATTTCAATTGCGAGCGGTGGCAAAAAGCCTTCCGACGAATATCACGAGCCAAGCGCTTCACAGTTTTATCTCAAGCAATTCCGACTCTCTCCAATCGGGAATGAGCTCAGGCCATTTCATGAACAGCTCTATCTCCACCTCGGAAGCAACGGTGGATGGCAACCCCCTTTTTAGCGATTCTTTTAAAAGCTGCGTTCAGCAACGATCCGAGATTGGCCTCCCCAGCAGCTTTACCGTGAGCGAAATGATCGCCAGCGTGGAAACGATCCAACAAAATAAATTAACCGATGAATGCTCACGGTTGATGGGCGTCACCTTTGAAACCGCCATCTCTTTCGCCGTAGCGAGAGACATGGGCATGTTAAACTCGGTTGCTTCTTATGCTCCAGTTTCGGAATCTACCGTCGATTGCGTCTCTGTCGTCTGCAGCCCCTTTGTGGGTCGTCCGATATTCCCCTTACTTAATTTTGCAGGACGCGTCCTGCTCGCACCTGCCATCATCGCCGGTCGAGCCATTGTTGGCGCCGCGCGATTAGGCGCTGCCATCATCCGAGCCCCTTTTGCCCTCGCTGCCAACGGAATCAACTTCCGACAAGGCGTTCGCGATGCCCGATTTGGATTAGGATTAGATGTAGGCAGCGTTCAATCGACTCCTGGATTTTTCAACCGCGTCGCCCTTCGCAGAGAACGGCGTCAACTCGGTCTCGGTTTCTTCCCCGGCCCTCGTCGGTTAGGATTACGGGCTTCTGGGTTTGGCCGAAGATAAAAAGGCAAATCGCACAAGAAGTATACAGCCCTAGAATACATCTACAATTTGAATCGATAACCTGAGCCCCCTAGGCTCAGGTTATCGGCATTTTCCTTGCAAAATCTAGCCTCATGAAAAGAGAAAATGGGTTCAATGGGATTCCGCTTTTATCCATTCTTCTGATTGCGGTTTTCTTGCTCATTCAGATGAGCCGGTCCAATTGGTATGTCTATTTTTGCTACCTCAGCACCCATCCTTTTCTCTTTTTCTCTATCCCTTGGCTCACCAATAGCTTTATCCATCGGGATCTTTACCACCTCTTTTGGAACCTCCTCTTTATCTACTTTTGCGGCGTTACCATCGAAAAAAAAGTGGGCAACACAGGAATATGGATCCTGTTCCTTGGGGGGTCGATTTTTGGATCCCTCTTTTCCTTGTTTTTCTTTAAAGGAGAATACCTCTCTTACGGTGCTAGCGACTCAGCCTTAGCCATGATTACTTTCACTCTCCTGAGCTTCAAGAAATTTTATTTCTCTCTCAATCCAGATACTTCGAAAAAAGAGGAAGGTTTTTCGTCCCATTGGCTCTTGCTTTATTTAATGCAAGGCGATTTCTTAAGCTTGGTCTTCCCTTCCCTTTTTGTCGATTCCGACATCAACCATTTTGCCCATTTGGGGGGAGCAGCCTTTGGAGCTCTTTTCTATCTCCTCTTTGGAGCGAACGGTTTCCAACCCTATCTCCAATCCTTAAAAAAGGGTTGGTGGAAAGAGTGGGCCATTACCATTTTAATCGTGGTGGTTGGGTTGCAATTTATAGATGTTTTTAAATTTCGATCCAGACCTCGGGAAATAGCCACAGAAACAACTGCTGACTTAGACCAGCAAACCATTTCCTTCTTTAAACACATTAGCTATTCAATCTTACGCCAGGACGAAACAAACCTTCGACGAATCGCTAACAACTTTTTGGTCCCTGTATCGATGCGGCACTCACCCCTTAGAAATTGCAACACGCTCTATGATCTCCATACTTACTCAAGAGCGGCGGGAATAGACACTAGCCACCCTGGCTATCGCCGTCTTATCTACCTCATCGAAAACGCCCCAACGTTGCCTTCAGGCCGCAAAGGCTACGAAATTGAAGAGATCGATTAAAACAACAAAAAATAGACATATTCAACAAGTAGAAGCATCCATAAAGAGGGGCGCCATTCAAAGCCAACTTCTCTGAATTCTCCTGCTGGCGCTCTCTTTGCATTATCTCTCCCCAGGGGGGATTTATGCACAGAGGATTCATTTACCTATGCGTTGGAGTATTCACATCGGCTTCAATCGCTGAACTCCACCAAAGATCGATTTCCAGCTATCCTGGTTCTTCCTATCCAACCCGCCCGATAGTTGTTACGAGTCCGACGGTTTTGGGACTCGATTTGGGTCAACTCGAAGCACTCCATCGATCCTTTCAACAGTTATCTCAACGCCGCCCCGGCATGAAATTTCGACTCCTCAGCAATCTGCACATCAAACTCGAAACCTCAGAACTGGTTACCGTCGAAGAGTTGATGAATGCCATCGCTGATCCCCACCGATTTTCTCAACTCGATGAGAGTGAAATAGGACGCTTAAAGCGCGCCGTCTACACCGCCCTCTCCGGAAACAGGAGCGGAAGTGGGGGACGGAGCCCCCAGTTTAGCCCTCAACCGGGTCCGCCACGCCCAAGTCCCCATAGCCCAGGCCCACAAATGGGCCCTCCAGGCTCACCTAGGCCACCTGCTCCTAGCCCTCGCTTCGCTCCCGGAGGAGGAGTGGCAGGAGATCTTTTTGATAAGCGCGCCCGATCCGATCAACAAGGAAGTGCCGATTGCTGGGCCTTTTCCGCCCAAACCGCCTGTCAACTTGCCCTGGCGGGAAAAGGAAATGATGCTCCCGCCCGTCATTTAGCAGAAACCTCCTCGCAACTCTTCACCGCTGCTTACCTTGGCCCTGAACCTCAATTTGAAACAGAGGAATTAAGAGCGGCCTGGAAAAAAAGCCATTCCATTGCCAGTGAACTTTCACGTGCCACCGGAGGACAGGCCATCTCCCAAATCGGAGGGGTCATTTCCTATATTCAAAGATTAGGTCTCGGAAATGTATTGGCGATGAAAGCAATGTCGGGGCAACGATCGACAGGAGGCGGTTCCGATCCCATTTTAGATACTATTCTGGAAGGAATGAAACTCGGCGTACGCTTCTCCGGCTATTTCGATCGTCGACATGCGATGGCCATTGTCGGGGTCGATAAAAAAACCAATTCGGTCATCGTATCGGACTCCATGCAGGGAGGGGCAACGGTCAAGGTCTCCCTCTCTCGGAACCATCTCGATGGAATGGTGGGATTCGTACGTAAAGACTATACCGATGGAGCTCAATGGTTAAACAGCCAATGATTTTGAAAGCTGAATCAATCGCTCCTCAAACCGCCAATGATGTCCCGAATGGCGTCCGGGGTATTCCTTCAATGCATGGGGGACTTGGAGTCGGGCAAGCTTTTGGGCGATCTGCCGATGGCCCAATTGCAATCCAAATTCATCGTCCGATCCCGATTCCAGCAAAACAAAACTCAACTGCTTAAGCTCCGCTTCATGCCGGTCCACCATATTCACCGGATCCCAGGCGTAATATTTTTCTAGAATCTCGGGAATCATCTCACCGGTTTTAAGATCAAAGAAAAAATCTCCATAAACAGGTGGATTTTTAAGATTAGGGGCATAACAGGCGGCCAGTTGCAACGCCATCATGCATTCAAAGGCGCTCTGGGAAATGTTTTTTGCCGATGGATACTCAAAAAACTTTTTTATGAAAGCCTCAATGCTTCCTGCCTTCTGAATCTCAGCGACGGTTGGAACGATCAATTGAGGCATGTTCAGTTTAAAGAAGGAATCCCCGGCTGAACTGCAAACGACCGAAAAGAGATCCGGCCGCATCATCCCGGTAATTAAAGCTCCAAACCCGCCGCTGGAATGGCCCGCAACCCCTCGTGATTCGCGATCGCTCAGGGTTGAAAATTGGGAATCGATAAAAGGGACGATCTCATTGCAGAGATAATCCATATAATGGCCGATGGCCGGAGAGTTGAGATACTGGCTACAACCAAACTTTGAGGTGCAATCGGGAAACACAATCACACATGGAGGAAGTCGTTTTTCCAAAATCGCCTTATCAAAACGTTCCGGTAGAGAGGGGCCAAAGGCCGAATCCTCGGCGATATAAATCGCCCCCTTCCCGGAATAACCGGCTAAAAGATAAAAACTTGGGTAGCGATTCATTTTGGAATAGCCTGGCGGCAAGTAAACGGGAAATTTTCGGCGTGTGGGATCCTGCATCGGAAATCCCTTGAGACACTGGCTATCTAATTCGACCCATTCGATCATCTGCCTATCACGACATTTTATTTCCAGAATGGCAAGTTTTACACTCTCTCTAAAAAAAGATTGCCGCGTCCAGTTTCACCGGACTCGCAACTGTAAGCGTTACGTAATTCGATGATGGAATTAGAAATTTAATGGGTGTTGTTCTATGCAACCAACACCGCTATTTACATTAGCCCCTATAGAACAAAAGTGTATAGCCTTCTGATAAGTAAGATACAAAGGTATCTCGAAGATTTTAAAATGACTATCCCCGCCAACCCCCCTGAATTCTTCTGAATATTCTAGGCGGGGCTAAACCCATTAAATTTCTAATTCCATCATCGAATTACGTAACGCTTACAGCACGACGGGGACGGGGACATTTTGCGCAAGTAGACATAAGGCCGCGGTGCCACTTTTCGTTATTTTCCTTGTGCTACGCAGGCTCAAAAAAATTGGCCCACAACCTGCATTTACCTCCTGCAAGCTTAAAGAGAGAGGCTAACAAAGGATAGTTTATGATCCGTTTGGTTTTGTTGGCTTTGGTTTTAACGTTATCTTCGGAAGGGGCTGTGAAGAAAGCAAAGGCTTCTGCGCCTGCTCCCTACCTCCGCAGAGTTTCAATGCACCTGGGTTCCGGCCTCTTTATCATCGATAAGGATGTGCACTTAGGCGGCGAACTCGGATTCTTAGTCCGCCTTTCCGATGCCACACCCATTTTCTTAGGAATCGATTCCGGTGCTTACGGAATGGGAACGACTGTAGGCACAAATAATTTTTTTCCGGTGATGGCCACATTTTTAACGAGATTCAATGTCCACAATTCTGCTCTGCACCCCATCTTAGGAATTTCAGCGGGAGCGCTCTTCGAACAGATTGGTAATGATGAAGAGGGTTCACAATCGCTGACCCATTTCATCGGAATGGCGCGCGGGGGAGTGGAGATCGATCTCGCTCCCTCTTTTTCACTCAGTCTTGAACCCCGGGTCGGTTTCGCAAAAGAAAAATTGATCTTCAATCCTGTCATCGGCGTTACTATTGGACTCTAGAAGGTAATCGAAATCGGGGACAGGTAGAAACCTACCTGTTGCCCCGGTTTCCGGAAACTATATTCGGTTAAGAAGGCGATGATGTCCCACCAGGTATGGATAAAAACCCCTTCGGAAAGGCTCCAATCTTGAGACTGGCTGAGCCAACCGGTATAGGCCCCGAAAAGAAACTGGGGCCAGGGGATGGGATTTACTCCATGAGCAAGAGCAAATACGGTCGCCTGGATCGCATTGGATCCCCAACCACTTCCCGTCCATCTCATTGTCACGGGCATCAAGAAGCCCCGAAAGAAAGCCTCTTCACCCGTCCCAGCGCCATAAGAAAATGCCGTACTAAAAAAAACATCATTTCCCGTCGGGCGACTCCATCTGCGTTCCCGATCGGATCTCGTATCGATAGCGATTAATCCTCCGAGTAACAACAAGGGAATAAAGGTGGTCGGACGAATAAAATAAGCCACATTCAATGGAGCTTTTAAAATATCCCAATCCGATTCTTTTGCCGTTAAAAATGAAAAATCCTCCTGGCGGGTTTCAACCGCATCGATAAAGGCATGGCGCGCGCTTAAAAATCCAGAGGTACTATAAATATGAAGTCCCAAGAGTTGCCATCGCTCCCGATCCACTCGGGTCGTCAAAGAGAAATCAAGGTTCTCATTTTTACGATGGTGGGCAGCAAAGACTCCAAGTCCCGCCACGGCAGTCCCTGAAAAGGCGGCCCCATTTTCATATTCCCTCCGAATCCACTGATCGAGCCCCGGCACAGCGAAACTATAAAGGGGCGGCCAGAAGTAGTTCCGTTTTTTTGCCGAGACCGGTTTGCTCACCACGACAGGGGGCGCTGCAAAGAGCGGCAGAAATGTAAACTGGAAAGTAAAAAGGAATAAAAGCCATCTCATAAAGTAAAGGGGATCGGGATCGGTTTGTTTTCACGATTAATAAAAACCAGCATCACTTTTCCTATGACATGAGGAGCGGGGGTCTCGCTGGTCACTCGGTAGTGAAGCATCAACCGAAATTGAGTGAGCGCCTCAGGGGTAATTGAAATCTTAAGCGATTGCTCAAAGGCAGCAGGTCGAAGGTATTTCATCTGCAACTGCGATACAACAACTCCAATTCCCTGCTTCACCATTTCTTTGAAAGAGAGACCAAGCTGGGTGAAGAGCTCAACCCGCGCCCGCTCCAAAATCACCAGCCACTGAGTGTGTCCGACAATATTCATAAAATCGAGATCATCGAGTCGAACTGTATAGTCTAAGGTGTGGTTCTTCATGGAGGTTTAAAACGGACGCCCTCCATTAAAAGCCACGTTAATATACTCAGTAACTGCTTGAATCGCCATGGTAAGATTAGTGGTATCACTCCCTTGAAAGCATCCATAGGTGCAATGATTTAATACCGCAAGGGTTCCGGTCATTGCCCCCCGATCCTGATCCACAGAAGCCACAATATCGAGCCTTCCTAAATAGGAAACAGGGCTTCCGCCACTTCCAATCGTAGTCCCATAACAGCGTACTAAAAAATTAAAATTTTCAGAAACTCCTGCGGATAAGCTAAATGAAAAGTCTTTACTTACGGCATTACTCACCGTTTGCACGTCATCTAAATAGACCTTCCCATTGACTCCTGTATTATCGAGACATTTTGCATCCTTCAAAGAAACGGTAAATTTCCCAGATTGAGAGAGGGAAGGGTCTATATTTTTCAAGCTTAAGACATAGGACTTCATGAAGTTGGCACCATTGACACTCGGGTTATCGGCCAGCGCTTGATTAAACCTCACATGATGGGCCCACACCACTCCCTGCATCAGCCCCGTTCTTCCGGCAAAGAGATACAACGGAAACAAGAAAAAAATGAAAACAAACTTTCTGTCCATTCAAATAGTTTAACACCCTAGAAAGGCCCGGGCTACTCCGATGCCGCGCGGGCCACCGATTCGATCGCAATACTGGCGACTCCGCGCGCATAGTCCAGATCGATATTATCAAGATCATCCAGGGTGTCATGATATCCCTGCCGATTGATGTCGTAATCCTCCATAAAGAGAACCACCGGAATTCCGGCATCGCTCCAGATTTGGGCATCTGTATTAAAGAGAGTACTCCGTGGGTGCCAGGGAGGACGAATTTCCCCCGTAAAGGGAACAAATTGTCCCAAAGTAATCTTGGGATTCGAAGCATATTGAATCCGTTTCCAGGGCTGTTTGCGATTCCAGATCTGGTTCCATTTTTCAGCAGTGAGTTTTTGATTCCATAGCTGAGTGGCCGCCCAGGCCTCCTGCGCTAACTTTTCTGAACGGGGGCCACGACCCGGTGTAATCTGAAAAATCGACGGGGCATTGGCCTTTTTATCCCGTCCGGTATTGTGTCCCACCATATCGAGGATATAACCTCCCACTACTTTAGTAGCCCCTTGCTCCTTAAAAAGTTTTTTTCCTTCCACCAAATCTTGGGCTAGAACTCGAGCCCCCAGGCAATCGGCCGGATATTCTTCTCCCGTTAAGTGGACCAACCAGACATCCTTTTTCAAAGGCAAATCTTTCAATGCTTGCGCAGCCATCATTAAAGTAGCTGTAGCAGAGTGATTATCGTCGGCCCCTTTAGAGGCGTAGCGGTGTCCCGTCAGTTCTTTTTTATCGACTCCTAATTTATCATTTCGGCCTTCGAAGATATCGGCCATGTACGCAGTGTCGTAATGATCGGCCATGATAATCGCCTCAGAATGGGGTTTCCCATCCTTGCCATGAATAACCACCACCAGATTCTCATGATTCTCTTTAAGCCCCTTCCACCAATCATAATCAAACAGGGGTTTCCACGGAACCTTGTGGGAATAGACCGGCAGTTTCAGTTTTTGGTAATAGCCCTTTAAAAGATCCCGCACCCGCAACAAATCAGGCTGCTTACAATGGGAATCGGAGCAATCGGCATTGTTTTTATGATTCATCCCTCCTTCGGTCAGTTCCACGAGGTGATCCCAATATTGTTTTTCAAAAGCATTATTGACGGTTAATGAATAGGAAAGTGAATTTCCGAGTTTCACCTCTTTCGTTTCCACTTTCGGCTGCAAAGAGTAATTCGCAAGCTTTACCGGAAATGAATGCTCTTCCCCTTTCCGTTTTAAATGGATGGCTCCTAAAGGTTGCTCGAGCATGCCTACCTTCTCGCTGTCATCTATCCAGCTGACCCAAGGGCGGACCCAACTCGTCTCGTAACTATTTGTATTCATCATGGGATAGTAGTTTCGATAATGAACGGCGAGCGGTTTTACCTTCTTCAGTCTTTTATAAAGTGCATCTAGCTCCTCCGAAGTGGCAGTGGGTCCATCCAGCAAAAACTCCCCTTCGAGCTCACCGCCCACTCCCCACATCTGAAGATTTTTGGCGAGCGGTTTATTGTAGAGCCCAAGCAGATCGGGATCGGTGGTGAAGACCGAATCCAAAAAATCGATTTGCTGCGATTGTCGACGGGCACGATTGGCAAAGCGGAAATTCTTTTTCTGGACTCCTAAAATCTGCAGTCCATACGGAGAAAGACCCTCCACATGTTTCGAGAACTGGCTCAACTCCTGAGAAAGAGGCACGCCGGAAAGCCCCAACTTTTGGAAGAAGGGGCTTCCCGAAAAAGCCAATGAAAGGGGATGTGGGATTGCCACCAATTTACCTTTTGAATAATCCTCCCTCAGTTTTTTAGGCCAGGCCGAAATCGGCAGAAAAGTAAAAAGGTATGTTGCTTTAGGATCTTTGGGATCGATTTCGAAATCTCTCATCCTTTGCTTGGCAACAAGAATGCGAAAATCCCATGCCTTCAGATCACAAGGGCCATTTTTTTGGAAGACCTCTTTCATCAACTGGCAAAAGAAGGGCTTGGGTTCTCCCACCAGCTCCCTCCAGAATAGAGTTTCCCAATCTTCTGTCGCCGTTCCGTAGATCGCCCAGGGCTGGTAGCGATTGAGATCTTTTGGAATTCGGCTCATCAACAATGGCAAAATTGAAACGATCGGTTGATTTTTCGGAAACTTAAAATTGGCAGGAAGATACGGATTATCTTTTATCAGATGGGAAGAAAGTCCTTTTAATTTACCTTCTCCTGGGATCTCACCCTCTCTCCATTGCAGAAGATCTTTCATCAAATGAGCTGCCAGATCTTTGAGAGCCGGCTGAATGAGTTCAGTCTCTTCCGTCTTCGAAATGAGGTAATTCCCCTCCTTCCCCATAACTTCCTGAAGATAGGGGTAATCGTTCAGCTCTTTCTCAGTGAGCAACTTCGGTTCATAAGGACGGACCCCTTGGATCACACTATTGGAAAACTCGGAATAAGCAGGAATGGGATAATGTGGAGGAGTGTCTTTGGAATGCTCCAAGATCTTGGACCAATCTCCTGCATGTAAAAACGGAACAATAACAAATAGGAATAGTGCCTTCATAGAAATTAACGGATGACGCAATACATTACGAAGGTCAAGAGCCCACTTTACTTTCACAAAAGTAGGCCGTACCTTTGTGAAAATTCGAGGGCTTATACCATGTCCATTTTAAGGGTTCGTTTAGAAGAAAAGATCCAACAAAAACACCTTCTTTCCCACTGTTTTTACCAACGGTGGCAATCTGGGCAACTCGCGCTTGATGAGTTGCGGGGTTACGTGAAGGAATACTATCCTTTCGAAAGGGAGTTTCCTCGTTACATCAGCTCAGTCCATGCACAAACTGAAAAGCCGGAGCACCGTAAAATGCTGGCTGAAAATCTTTCCCATGAAGAATTGGGCGATGCCAGCCATCTTGAATTATGGCGGCGGTTTGCCGAAGGCTTAGGGGTCTCCCGAAGCGAACTGGAAAACCACTTCCATTCCGATGAAACGGAACACCTGCTGCGCACTTTTAGAAAGAGCACTTCAGAATCGATGGTCGATGGACTTTGCTCTTTATATGCTTATGAACGTCAACAACCCGATGTGGCCCGCACTAAAAAGGAAGGGCTAAAGTGCTTTTACGGAATAACAGACGCACGCCCTTTGAGCTTCTTTGAAGAACACCAAACGGTCGATGTGTACCACGCTGAAACCGAAGCCCGCATCTTGGAAGAGGTCTGCACAGACGCGGATCGAGCGGTTGCAAAAGTTGGGGAAACTCTCGATGCACTTTATGAATTCTTAGATGGGGTAGAAAAAAGATATCGTGTATCATGAAGTCGTTGGTTTGCTATCTTTTTTTAGTTCTTCTCATTGTAGCTTGCGTGACGACTCCGGAATCGGGCCGTCGTGCCTTCATCCTGACGAGTGAAGGACAAGAAAATCAGATGGGCTTGCAGGCCTATCAAGAGATGATGAAAAAGGAGAAGCTTTCCAGCAACACCGCCTGGAATGAAATTCTCCAACGAGTCGGGAAACGAATAGCCGCCGCCAGTAAACGAAGCGATTACCAATGGGAATTTAAACTGGTGGAATCGAAAGAGATGAACGCATTCTGCCTTCCGGGCGGAAAGGTAGCCTTCTACACTGGGATTGTTCCCATCTTTGAAAATGAAGCCCAAATGGCAGCGGTCATGGGACATGAAGTAGCCCATGCCGTCGCCCGTCATGGGGGGCAACGGATCACCATGGCCTTGGGAACGCAGATCGGACTCGCGGGATTGAGTGCGGCACTCGGAGGCTCCGATGAAAATCCCACGAAAGGGCTTTTACTTTCAGCCCTTGGAGTGGGGGCAACTTTAGGAGCAGTCCTTCCTTTTAGCCGGTCTAATGAAACAGAGGCAGACGAAATTGGAATCCGTTATATGGCGAGGGCCGGCTATGATCCCCGTGAGGCCTCTAAATTCTGGGGCCGTTTTGCAAAGGCAACCGGAGGGAGTGGACAACCCTCTTTTCTGTCGACCCATCCTTCGAGCCAGGGGCGGCAAGAAAACTTGGCAGCTAAAGTAAATGAAGTGATGCCGGAATATGAACGATCGCCAAAGCATGGGACCGGCGTCGCAATACACTAATCCCCGTCATTGCGAGGCCGCAGGCCGTGGCAATCTTTTAGGAATTTTTCTTATCCATAAACATCTTCAAGAAATCGACAGGAACCGGGAAAATCGTCGTCGAGTTATTTTCGGTGGCAATCTCTTGCAAAGTTTGCAAGTACCGAAGCTGTAGGGCCGCCGGATGCGCCTCAATCTGTTTTGCCGCATCCACCAATTTTTCTGCTGACTGAGCCTCACCCGCAGCTGCAATCACCTTCGCACGCCGTTGCCGTTCCGCTTCCGCCTGCGTCGCCATTGCCCGCTGCATTTCCTTCGGCAGATCGACCTGCTTAATCTCCACGGCCGTCACCTTAATACCCCAAGGCTCGGTGTGTTGATCCAAGATGGCCTGTATTTTGTGGTTAAGGGCCTCTCGTTCACTTAAGACCTCATCCAACTCTGCCGATCCCAAAACCGAGCGCAGCGTGGTTTGCGCATATTGCAAAGTAGTTTCAAGATAACTTTCCACCGAATTGACCGCTTTGACTGGATCTATCACTCGAAAAAGAATGACTGCATTCACAATGATCGACACGTTGTCTTTCGTCACCACATCTTGAGGGGGTACATCATAGGTCGAGATCCGGAGACTCACACGATACATGCGATCAATCCCAGGAATGACAATGATAATTCCCGGCCCCTTCGCACCAATCGAACGTCCTAAACGGAAGATCACTCCCCGTTCATATTCTTGTAAAATTTTGATGGCAGAGAAAAGAAATCCCCCGACAATCACCAGTAAAACTAAAAGTGGACTTGCAATCAACATAGGCTACGAAAGCTATCATATTCTATGGGGATTGACACTTTCTTGTGATAGGATGTTTGTCTATCATCATTTGCAAGGGGCACGCATGAAAACAACTCACTTTATAGCTGTCATATTTATCCTCCTAGGATGTGCTCGCGCACAAATTAAAAATGAAATACTTGCCTATAAAGCGGGCACGATTACTAAGTCTGATGTAATCTTGGTGAAGCCCATCAGCGCAGACAGCGCCATTTTTACCGGTGATAAGTCGGAGGAGAAGAAGCGGGTGGAGGACGAGAGAAAAATTATTAAAGAATCGCTCTCAACTATGATTGTGGAGCAACTCAATAAAGCAGGCTTCAGCGCAAAAGTTTATACACCGTCTGAAAAGATTTTGGACAACACCTATCTTCTTGAAGGAAAAGTCACACGCTTTGAACATGGCTCGGGCGCCGCACGCATGTTAGTTGGAATGGGGGCCGGATCTTCGAACATGTACATTCCTGTAAAGGTCTTCAACGCGAAGTCAAAAAAGAGTGTCGCCGAATTTGAAGTGGTCGCGACCTCTGGGGGACGGGGCGGGTTAATCTCTATGGGAAGTTTTCTCGATGCCCATATGGCCGACGCCTCAGAAAAGATCGCTCAATATTTGGGTGAAAAATAGGCCCTGTCAATTAGACCTTGTCTACAATCAGCACCATATTCTGAACGGCCGTCACCCGAACCGTTTCCCCTTTTAAGATTTGGCGTCCTTCCTGGCTTCTCCCCTCCCAAATTTCCCCTTGGATCAGAACTTTCCCGGCCGTAGGGGTCACCAGCTCCTGCACCACAGCCAGCTCACCGATAAAGGCGTGGGTTCCACTCGTTGATTTTAATTTTCGGGAACGAACGACGAGATAGGTGATGGCAATACAGATTCCTCCCAACGCCAACGCAACCGGCAAAATCAGAGACAGAGAAATCTGGAGATCAGAAAGATCGGTATTCATCAAGTAAAGAGACCCCACCACAAAGGAGATCACTCCTCCCACTCCCAAAATACCATGTGTAGGAAGTAAGATCTCCAAGAAGAGCCCAATCAATCCCGCCAACACCAAAAGCAAAGCACCGGTATGAATGGGAAGCATCTGGAAGGAGATAAGACTTAAGATCCCGCATAACACCCCTAATACGCCCGGCACAACCAACCCCGGATGAGTAAGCTCTATCCACAAACAGATCCCGGCAGCCGACATCATCAAATACGCAATATTGGGATTGGCGAAGAATGAGATCACTTTTTGTCGGAGGGTGGGCGGAATCCGTTCGATCGAAAAAGGGCCCGCCGGAAGCTGAGTTACCCCTCTTTTTGATTTCCTTAAGGAATAATTTTCCAGCTTTTTTAGCAGTGCGGGAAGATCCTCCACAATTAAATCAATTACCTGCATCTCTTTGGCCTTTTCCGCGGCAATAGAGCTGCTTTTGGTCACCGCCTTTTTCGCCCATTCGGCGTTGCGACCCTTGAGATCGGCTAGGCTCTCGGCATAGGCAGCGAGATCTTCGGCCATTTTCTGCGACATCACCTTATCCATCTGCTCCCCGCCCGCCGCCACGGGGTGGGCCGCCCCGATGTTAGTCGCTGGCGCCATCACCGCAATATCGGAGGCCAAAGTGATCAGAGCACCGGCAGAACCGGCATGGGCCCCTTTCGGAGAGACAAAAATGACAATCGGAATTGGGGAGGCCAACATCCGCTGGATCAAAATCCGGGTGGTATCGACTAATCCTCCTGGGGTATCGAGTTCTAAGATCAGAAACGGACTTTTCTTTTTCTCCGCCGCCTCAATATTGGACATGATGTAATCACTCGTACCGGGGTTGATCGAATCGGCCACAGTAATCACCGGGACGGTTTCCGAAACGGCAAAAGCAAACAAAAGAAGAAGAAAGGAGATCATTGCATTTCCGCCATTACTTTTTTCATATCCTCCCAAACCATCTTCTTGGCATCGGGATTTCGAAGCAAGTAAGCCGGATGGTAGGTGGGCATCACCTGTATCTTAGGATTGAATGGCAAATAATGGAACCGTCCCCGCAATTGAGACATCGACATCGCATTCTGAAGAAGGTAAGTGGTTGCGGTACTCCCCAGACAGACAATCATTTTAGGTTTCACAAAATCGATTTGGGCCTTCAAAAAAGGCAAGCAGGTGTTAGCCTCCTCAGGAAGTGGAGCGCGGTTCCCCGGAGGCCGGCACTTTACGATATTAGCAATATAGACCTGCTCCCGCTTTAGTTTCATCGCCTCAATGATCTTATCGAGCAATTGCCCGGCTCGACCGACAAAAGGAAGCCCTTGCATATCCTCATCGGCACCTGGCCCCTCCCCGATAAACATCAGTTGCGCCTTCTCATCCCCGACTCCAAAAACGATCTTTTTTCGCTCCTGACACAACCCACACCGCTGGCAATCCCCCAGCCATTTTTGGATATCGGCTAAAGAGTTTAAACTCGGTCTGCTTGGGAGTTTTTTGGGAATTGATTTTAAAAGCGTTTCCGGCTCCTCAATCCCGTAATCTTTCCATAATGCTTTTTTTTCTTTTATAATGAATTGCGTCGCGTTCATATAGGTACCCACTTCCTTTACAGAAAAAACGAATGTTTTTTCTGTAAAGGAAGTGGGTACCTAAGAATAGGAGAAAGCCGACATGTCGGCAAGGTTAACCAGTTTATTGCTTTTTACGATCTATTGCGGGTTACACCTGATGGTCGCTTGTGTCAGCCGCACCACCCCTTCCCTCCGCTTTACAGAAAGCGCCTCCCTTTCCCCCCCCACCCTCAGTGTGCCCTTATCAAATCCCGACCAATTCAGCTTTGTCATCGATGGAGATCTCCATTTTTCAGGCAGTGATGTGGACCGCACTCGGCGGATCATCGATGCCGCAAAAACCGACGGAGATGAATTCCTCATCGGCCTAGGGGACATTGCCGACAAAGGGGAACTCTCCTCCTACACCGCATTGAAAGATCTCTTAACGTCACAAAATTGGTCTACCCGCTTTCTTCCCGTGATCGGAAACCACGATATCTTTGAAGAGGGGTGGACCCATTACCGAAATCAACTGGGAGCTACTCACTATACCGTCACGATTGGAAACTGCCGTTTCCTTGCGATCGATACAGCCGATGGGATGGTAGGCTCAGAAGAGGCCGCGTGGTTGGAAGAACAATTAAAGAATAAATCAACTACGCACACCTTTATTATCAGTCACTACATGCCGATTATTCCTGGAGTGCGTACCTACTTGCGCTTAGCCAATGAAGAGGAGGCGTTAAGGTTGATGAAAATGGCCACAAAGTATGGCGTGAAAGGTTGGTTTGGAGCCCATTATCATAGTTATCTCAACGAAACGATCGATGGGGTCGATTACGTCGTTGCGGGAGGTGCCGGTGGCAGGCGCATGCCACCCATCGAACATTTTTTTTATGTGAAGGTAACAATCGATGGAAACGATGTTTCCTATCAACTAAAACCGATCGATTAGTTTCCCTTGTCATTGCGAGGAGCCGAAAGCGATGTGGCAATCTTGCCCTTGGCCACCGACAACTGTTGCAAGTAATTAGAAGGCTGGAAGCGATTGCCGATGCTTCGGCTCAGCAGTTCCAATTCACTGACAATCACCTCAACTCCGACCTGATCGGCGTAACGCAACACCCCCCCCCTGAAAGGAGGGAAGCCGATGCCAAAGATCACGCCCACTTCGATGTCATCCGGACTGCGCACCAGATTTTCTTCTAAAATACGGGAGGCCTCGTTCACCATGGGGAAGAAGAGTCGTTTCTGAATCTCCTCATCGGTAACATCGGTCGTTCGGTGATCGGGTTGGAGTGTATTGATAGCCGCGGTATTGAGCTCCCCTTTTTTCCGACCATCGGGATAAAGATAAATCCCTTTGCCGCTTTTCTTGCCGAAAGCCTTTTCCTTTTCGAAAACATCGAAGCCGGGAGGCATTTTCATCCGCTCACCATAGGCACCGTAAAGGATTTTGCAAATCTTCACGACCGTGTCGAGCCCGACTTCATCGAGCAATTCACAAGGACCCATTGGCATTCCGAAATCAACCGCAATTTGATCGATCTTTTCGGGTGAAACGCCTTGGCGAATTAAATGAACCGCTTCTATCAGATATGGAGACAATACCCGATTCACCACAAAACCGGGAGAATCTTGAACTAAGAGCGGCGTCTTCCCCAATTTCTTTGCCAACTGGAATCCGGCGGCAATCGCCTCATCGGAGGTTTCCTTGCCACGCACAATTTCAAGGAGTGGCATTTTATCGACGGGATTAAAGAAGTGAAGCCCCAGCATTCGCTTCGGGTTTTTAAGCCCTTTGCCTATATCGGTAATGCTCAGCGATGAGGTGTTGCTGGCCAGCAAACAGTTCTCACTCACCTTCTGTTCTAATTCCTGGAAGACCTTCTGTTTTACTTCCAGATTTTCAACCACCGCTTCAATCACCACATCGAGGTTCTTAAACCCGTTAAATTGGGTCGTACCCTCAATGAGGGCCATCGCATTTTCAACATCGGATGGCTTCATCCGTTTCTTTTCCTGGAGTTTCTTGAAAACCTTAGCGGCTGCTTGGTACCCTTTCGCGACAGCATCCCAGTTCATGTCCTTCATGCGGACGCGAATGTTTTTAGCAGCTAGGCTTTGAGCAATGCCTCCACCCATCACACCGGCGCCTAATACGGCAGCATTGCGAACCTCCTTATTGGAAACAATCTTAGCTGTGACTCCGCGATCTTTTTTCGCCCGATCTTGGAGATAGAAAAGGGAGATCAAACTTTTCGATTCCGGAGTTTTCACCAACTCCACGAAGGCCTTCGCTTCAATCTCAAGCCCCTTTTCTAAGGAGCCTCCATAGGTCTGCCGCACCACCTCTAGCGCCTTTAATGGAGCTGGGTAGTTCCCCTTTGTTTTTTGCATCACCTGTTTTTTCGCGATATCGGTGACGAGCCAACTGGCTCCCGGAACGGTGCCTAATAATTTTTCTTTCAAATCCTTATCTTCGTAAGTCCGTTTCTTTTTCGTCTTCGCAAGATCATGCGCCCAGAGCAAAGCCTTTGACTCCAGGTATTCCTTGGGAACCACTTTATCGACGAGCCCCATTTTCTTGGCCCGTTTCCCATCTAAACTCTTTCCGGTCAGGATCATGTCGAGACCCTTTTCGAGTCCAACCAACCGCGGCATCCGTTGCGTGCCGCCCCATCCTGGAATCAATCCCAGCATCACTTCGGGAAGGGCTAATTTCGTTTCGGGGCCATCAGTGCACATCCGATAATCGCAGGCTAATGCGAGCTCCATTCCACCACCCATGCAGGCGCCATGAATTGCAGCAATCGATGGAATAGACATTGCCTCCAGATAGTTAAAGACTTTTTGCAACTGGAGCATCGAATCGAGCGCTTCTTCGCCCGCTTCACTAAACTTCGCGATCTCTGCAATATCGGCCCCTGCAATAAAGATCGAAGGCTTTTTACTGATAACGACAATGGCCTCTACCCCTTTGTCTGCTTCTATTTCGATGAGCACTTCATAAAAGCGCAACATATTGGGGGAACTGAGCTTGTTCGCCTTTTCATTGAGCTGATCCAGGGTGATCACTCCAACTTTCCCCTCCTTTTTCCACTGGATCGATTGACGGGCTACTTCCAAAGCTTCATCTTTGAAGGCCCTACGAAATCTTTTGATATCTTCTTGAGACATAGCGCGTAACACTTCCATATTTTTTCCTTATACCCTATGAGTTAGGCAGCTCTTACTAAAAAGGCAGCCCCTTGGCCTCCACCAATACACAAGGTGGCTAATCCAGTGTTTTTCTTAGACTCCTTCAGCTCCTGAACCAACGTTAAAACGAGACGGGCGCCAGTCGTGCCCACAGGATGCCCCAGTGCGACCGCCCCGCCATTCACGTTGAGTTTATCTTCGGAGAGCTCCCCCAAAGCTTCGGAGCGTCCCAGCACCTCGCTGCAATATTTTTTAGAAGCGAATGCCTTTTGATTCGCAATCACCTGCGCGGCAAAAGCTTCGTTCAACTCCACCAAATCCACATTTTTAAGATCGGTTTGAGTGGCAGCAAGAACCTTTGAAGTCGAGAAAATCGGCCCCATCCCCATCCGCTTCGGATCACAACCGGTAAAGGAGAAGGCATCGATCGTAGCGAGGATGGTGTAACCCTCCGCCTTGGCCTTTTCTAAATCCATCAACACCAGAGCACTCGCCCCATCGGTAATCGGACAGGCATTTCCTGGCGTTACCGTTCCATTTTCCCTGTCAAAGAATGGTTTTAATTTGGCGAGAGCCTCAAGAGACTGGTTTTCCCGTGGCCCGATGTCGGCCGTTAAAAACTCTTTATAATCGGGCTCTAAGAAGACTGGTGTCGACTCCCGCTCAAAACGCCCGGAACGCATTGCCGCGGCCGCTTTTTGGTGGCTCTTTAAAGCAAAATTATCCTGTTCCTCGCGGGTGATCATAAAATCACGAGCCAGCAACTCTGCGGTCTGCCCCATATTCATTCCCGATATCGGATCGGTTAACCCTTCAATAATCGCGATCACTGGCTTCAACATCTGAGGCCTAAAATGTGAAAAAGATTGAACCTTATCCATCGGCGTCTTCGCCATGGAAAGCTCGGTAAAAAAGCCTTTCATCTCTTCATTAAAAAGAAGAGGCATGTTGCTCATGCTTTCGGTGCCCCCCACCAACATCGTTTCCGCTAAACCCGCCCCAATTTTTACACACCCCTGGGCAATCGCCTCCATCGCGGAAGCACAATTGCGGTGGACCGTATAAGCCGAAATCGATTGAGGAAAGCCGGCTCGAAGGGCAATGACGCGAGAAATATTAGCTGCATTGGCGGGAGTCCCGGCATTGCCAAACACGACTTCATCCACTTTTTCTGGGGCCAGATCTATTTGGGCCAAGGCTTCGGTCGCCGCTCGCACACCTAAATGAACTGCGGAGCAGTCCTTTAATTTTGTCCCCGCCTTCGCAAAGGGGGTCCGGATTCCCGCTACAATGGCCACTTTTCTCGGTTGCTCTTTTGCTACCCACGCTTTCATGTGCGCTCCTTACTAATAGAATCGATATATTAGACCCCATTCCTCAAAAGACAACCGATTATCTCTCCCTCTGTTGCCCCGCATACTTAAAACAATTCAAAAATCTGAATTTGCTTACACGTAAACTCGGGTTTCACCTAATTTTTTTATGATCCGCAGATAACTCTAAGAAACTTCCAATGAAGTTTCACCAATGTCATAATGTATTGGTAGGTAGTCTTAACCAGCATTTGAATCTAAAGGTGAACGAGATCATATGTGGGAATGTTACTACTGCAAATATCCTCTGACTTTAGAAGTTCAGAAGAAAAACCGCCTCTGCCCTAACTGCGGCAGCGACATCCATTGCTGCAAAAACTGCGTCCATCATGATGAGTCCTTAAGCTCCAAATGCCGTGAACCCAATAGCCCTTGGATCCGGGACCATGCTTCCCAAAACCACTGCCCTTATTTTGAGCACGGCATGAACGCAAGCCTGCGACAAAATCCAGATAAAAACTCTGAAGCTGAGAAGGCTAAAGAGGCTTTCAGAGCTCTCTTTAAATAACCCCGCTGCATCGGCTTTGTTCAAAAAGTGCCAGATACGAGGAAGCAGGGCGAGGGCCGAGCGGAGGCGTACGTAGTCAGTACGTTGTAGCGAGGCCGAGCCCTATGACGAAGTAGATGGTGCTTTTTCAACAAAGCTTATCGTTTAGAGAATTGGAATCGCTTCCGGGCACCCTTCTGACCATACTTCTTTCTTTCCTTCATACGGTCATCACGGGTTAAAAGCCCCTCTTTTTTAAGAATGGGGCGAAGATCAATATTGTACTTCAAAAGGGCACGGCTAATTCCGTGGGCAATTGCACCGGCTTGAGCGGCTACTCCACCACCCATGACCGTTGTCCGAACGGCTAGCTCTTTGGTCTTTTCAACTAACACCAAAGGACGCATGACTGCGGTCCGCAGGGTATCGCGCGGAAAATACTCTTCCAATGTCCGATCATTGATAGTGATCCCTTCACCCGCACTGAGGGTGACTCGCGCAATCGATGTCTTTCTACGACCGGTTCCTTGAAGTTTCTGTGTTTCCATTTCCTAATTCCTTTATAAAAATTTTTGGATCTCAATCACCTGGGGTTTTTGGGCCACATGCGGATGCTGATCAGCTGCAAAAACGCGGAGTTTTTTATACCATCTCCGGCCCATATGCCCTTTGGGGAGCATCCCGTAAACAGCCCGCTCTATGAGACGCTCAGGAGTCTTCTCAAGGAGCTCCTTGGCAGTAAAGCTCTTAATTCCGCCTGGGAAATTGGTGTGGTAGTGATAGGTCTTCTGTTCCCACTTCTTTCCAGTCAAGGCCACCTTAGCGGCATTGATCACAATCACGAAATCGCCCGTATCGGCGTGACGGGTATAGTTGGGGTTGTTTTTTCCCATCAATAAATTGGCCACCTGGCTGCTGAGCCGGCCCAGAGAGACGCCGGAAGCATCGATGAGCTTCCAGTTATTGCCAGCTTCACCCCATTTCGCATACTGAGTACCAACCACTAATGGCCGACGTTTTACAGCCGGTTGGCTGCTTTTAGACTTAGGCTTAGTCTCAACCTTTTTAATCGCTTCAGCAGAAGCTTCTACCTTCTCTTTAGGCTTGGAGGCCTTCTTCTGGGATGCTTGGGGAGCGGCGTCTTTTGGTTTCTTTTGATTTTTATCCTTATCGTCCATCTTATTCTCTTAGCTTAGTTTCCCGTTGATTCAACTTTAAGTGGGAATAAGTATGGCGAAAAGGGAATAAAGTCAAATAGAAAGCGGTCCTTAGCCCGTAACCTATTGCCGGTAATCGTTTTCCGCTACCCGGGAGGCATTGGAGTCGCACATAGGGTAGTTTTGAACCGGAATAGTCTCCCCACGTACCAGGCCACTTTACCCATTTATCGGCAGCGGTTCAAAAATATCGATGCAATGCATTTGCACGCCACTATAGGGATCCGTTACATTCTGCCATATGGGGGTAACTATGAAATTCTTTTTAATCGCAATTGCATTCTTGAATTTATCACTTTTTGCATCGGACTGTTCCTTTCGAAATCCAATTCCACTTTCAACATTCCACCAACAAGGAAAGTTTGTTCTGCACAATATTGTCCTGAATCAAGAACCTACCTTTAAAAATCCAGATAACTACAACAGCGAAACCGACACTTTGAATTTAAATCTCTTCAAATTGGGTGAGTCTTTCGCCGCCTCGATCTCAGTGGATGGAAAAGCGGAATCGATCGGTTTTGCGACCCAATATCCGTCGGGCACTCCACTCACGGGAGAGGAGAAACCTTTTCACGGAAAGATGATCTACACCACCAATCTTAAGATCGGGAATGAATACACCACCGTCTGGCTCGCGATTGAGAATGACGCGCTTATTTATGTCATGCTCCGGCACCCGCTTTATGCCTGGACAACTACTCAGCAAGGAAATGTACTCACCTTCACTGGAAAGCATGAAATGTTGTGTGTATACGACGGAGAACTTTAAGCGATATCGATCCATTCAAAGGAGGGAGCTTCGCTTCCTCCAATTTGATTTTTGATAAGACGGCGCACCATAGGCCATTCGGGATCCACTGCATCGGTGGAGAAATAACGAATCGTCCCTACGCGCCCCCTTGATTTACTCAATACACTTTCCAATTGATCCGCCAAATAGGTGGCTCCATGAACTAACGGAATGCCATGGCCAATCACCCTCTCAATCTGCGGCTTTAAAATCGGGTAGTGCGTACAACCCAATACGACGACATCATAATAGTTCGACTTCGCCATATCCAGATAAGCTGCTATCGTATCGGTTGTAATAGAATGGTCCCACCATCCCGCTTCAACAAGTGGCACGAATAAAGGGCAGGCAATTTGTTCGACTCCCGTTTCGGGAGATAACTTATGAAAAGCTTTTGGATAACCTTCACTCCTAACGGTCGATGGAGTTGCCAAGACCAAAACTTGATTATTACGGGTCCGTTCAAGAGCCGCTTTCACTCCCGGTTCGATCACTCCATAGATCGGCAACTCGGTTTGCGCCCTTAAAAAATCGAGCGCAGAACTGCTCACCGTATTACAGGCCACCACAATACACTTCACTTGGTGGCTCTCTAAAAACCGGACACACTTGAGTGCATATTGCTGAATTACTTTTGGAGATCGGCTACCATACGGAAGACGGGCGGTATCTCCCAGGTAAACAAAATCTTCCCCGGGAAATCGTTGCACTAACTCAGAAAGGACCGTCAACCCTCCCAAACCGGAATCAAATACTCCAATCGAGCCTGTGGATATCATAGAGTGAAAAGTAGCATAACCGACTCTAACGAGATAGAGTAGTCTTACTATGAACGGAACACAGCAGTGGCCCCAACAACAGTGGAAGGAATGGATACAGCTTCTTCTGGGACTCAGCCTCACCATCCTCTTTTTTTATATGATGGCCCCCTTTCTGGTGGCCATGCTTATCGGCGCTGTCGGCGCTATCATCCTTTTCCCGATTCACCACCGCCTTTCAGCTTATCTCCCAAAAGCTTTCTCGGCATTGCTCCTCACCTGCTCCTTGGCAATTGGCGCCCTGATCCCGATCTTTTTTATCATGTATGGTGGCGCCCTCAAGATCCAGGACCTCTCCCACAAAGTAAAAATGCCAAGCAGCGAGTCGCTCGACTCCTGGCTCCATCACCCCCGACTCACCTCTATTTTGGCGTGGGCCCCGGTCGATACCGTTTGGCTCAAAGATCAATCTTTTGAAATGCTCCAAGTCCTTGCCGAGCGACTCACCCGGCTCATGGGCGCATTTATCGGCGGAATGCCAGGCCTCTTACTCGCCTATACCATCGTCATGATCACCCTTTACTTCTTTTTACTGGATGGCATTCGATTGCTCCGTTTTCTGGCAGGACTCTCCCCTCTGAATGCCGATCGATCGGCCTCCCTCTTTCTGGCCTTCCAAAACTCCTGCCGCGGAGTCGTTTTGAGTCTTATCTTAAGCGCCTTGATTCAATCGTTCCTCATGGTCGTCCTATTTTTAAGCACCCGTATCCCCGATCCCTTTCTCTGGGGGGGAGTGACCTTCATCATGGGAATGGTGCCGGTGGTAGGGAGCGCCCCTATCTGGGTCGGAGGAGCCCTTTTTCACCTCTTGAATGGCCATATTGTGGCGATGATCATCCTCATCGTAGGAGGAATCATTGTCAGTCTCAGCGACAACATCGTGCGGATCTACGTGATGAAAGGACAGAGCGAGATGCACCCCTTACTCGCTTTGGTCAGCGTCTTTGGAGCGGTAAACCTCATTGGCCCCACCGGAATCTTTTTAGGGCCGGTCATTGCCGCGGTTTTTGTTTCCTTCCTTAAGATTGTGGCGGTCGAAGTGCGTCGAGAAAAACAGGCCTCGACCTAAGGACTAGGCTAGGATATAAGCATCCACTTCCATGAATGCATTGCGAACCCTCTTCTTGAAATACACCTACCCACGTCGGTTCTGGTATTTCATGGAACGGGTCCCTCCCTTCTTTTTCGCCACCTTCTCTAAGAAAGGCTTGGGGTCTAAAGGCGGTCGGCAATTGGTGCTGGGCAAAGCCCGACGCATCTTTATCTGCATGATCCCCCCCCTCGCTCGGAAACTTCAGAAACACTACGGACTTCAAGGGGGATGCACCAGCTGTGGAGCTAGCTGCAACCTTCTCTTTCGATGCCCTCATTGGATTGAGGAAACCCACTTGTGTTCCGTTTATGAAGACCGCCCTGATGTCTGTAAACTATTTCCCATCACCCCGGGGGATATTAAGGACCGGGATTTGATTGCCAAGCCAGGGGTTGATTGCGGATTTAAGTTTGACGCTTTCAAAGATCCCAAGTCGGGGAACTGAAGCTCGAAGAGCGCAACTCAAAGTTGAAGGTGTAAGTAAGGGGGATCGATTCCCTATCCTCAAACATCTGCGCGGGCGGATTTCGTAACGGCTCTACTTCCCAAAAGGCATCCTTTGGTGCCTCATCCAATTCTGGAATGCCACAACTCTTTAAGAGCTGAATCGACTCGATATCTCCATTAGGAAGTAAGGTAACCTGGATTTTACTCTCATAAACGGTATTCTGGAGCCTTCTGCCCGTCATTTGGAGTCGAGTGGCCGCATCCCGTACCCGGCGAACCCAACCATCATAAACCTCTTCTCCGATCCGGTTTAAAAACGAGGCATATTTAAAGGGATCGGTATTGAGCATCGTTTCCGAGCCGATTCCCACCTGCCCTGAAAGGGCATGGGGACTTCGACCGGGAAGCATCAGATCCTGAATGGAGGGTTGAGGACGCACTCGCATTCCCTCTGCCCCTTCTTTTGTAATTTCGGGCATCGAAGGAACTGCTTGCTTTGAGGGGCCATCCCGAAAAGCTCCCCGCAACGGGCTCTGGGCCTCTTTTTTGACTCGATTGCGATGCTCTCCTAAGTATTTTGCCTCTTCATTGCTTTCGTAATCACTGGGGGAGGTTTGAACAATCTGGCGGTCCTTCTTCTGGGGACTGTCCCACCTTTCAATTTCAATGGTGTCCCGTTTCTTCGTGAACAAAGTAGAATCGTTTTCCCAACCTGGAATGGAAACCCCTTTCAAGAGCAAGTGGGCCACCAGGGCCACCAGCACGAAGAACCATAATGAGGAATGGATCGTCATGTAGCGTATTTTACCTCCATGAGGAACAATCCGGAAGCGGGCACCGTTTTTCCCGCTCTTCGCCGATCTCGGGCCAATAAAATCTCGTGAATCGATTCCGGTTCCCGTTTAAATTCGCCGATTTCGATGAGAGTCCCCACCATATTACGAACCATTTGTTTGAGAAATCCACTTCCTTCCACCCGCAAACGGTAGGTGTTTTTTCCCTCTTCATGCAAAGTAAAATTGAAGATCTTCCGAGTGGTCGTGAGCACATCCGATCCCGATCCCTGGAATGATTTAAAATCATGCTCCCCTACAAAATAGGGCAACGCACGTTCCACCCGCCCCCAATCGATGGGTCTCGGAAAGAAGTAGACTCTCCGGTCGAGCGCACTCGCCGTGCGGCCATTCAAGATCCGAAAATCATAAATTTTCGAAATTACCTGTTTCTGAGCATGAAAAGTGTCAGGCACCTTTTGGGAGCGGATCACCCGGATTTCGGGAGGGAGACTGTCATTCAAAAGCCGTCGCCATTCATCACAGGGGTAGTTTTTTTCGGTATAAAAGTGTGCCACTTGTCCCATTGCATGCACACCGGAATCGGTGCGGCTCGATCCATAGACCGTAATCTTGGAACTATGAACTTGTCCTAAAATGTCTTCCAACCATCCTTGAATGGTGGGTTTATGCGGCTGACGCTGCCACCCCGCAAAGGGAGTGCCGTCATATTCAAGATCAAGGCGAATGGTTTTCATACAGACAATCCAATATCTGTAGAACATTCAACGCTGCGCCTTTTCTTAAGTTATCCAGGATGCACCACAAATTAATTCCATAGGGAACGGAAGAATCCCGACGGATTCGCCCCACAAACACATCATCACTCCCCGCCGCATCGGCATTGGTCGGATAGATTTGATTCTCCGGTCGGTCAATCACCTTCACTCCAGGAAAATCATCCATTAATTCTCGAATCTCGTCGATAGAGGCAAAATTTGATTCCAGCTCAACACTCACCGTCGCGCCATGACCATAGAAAGTAGGAACCCGCACCGTGTGCGCGGCGACTTTTAATTGAGGGAGGCCAAGAATTTTCCGGGTCTCCTGAATAATTTTCTTTTCCTCTCCTGCATTCCACTCGCTATCTACCGCCCCAATCTGAGGAAGCACATTGAAGGCGATTCGATGGGGAAAGACCTCCGGCTCTGGAGTATTCCCAGACAAAAGCTGGGTGGTCTGGTTCTTTAACTCTTCAAAGGCCCGGGTCCCCGCCCCCGACACCGATTGATAAGTGGAGACAACCACCCGTTTCAAACCATATTTATCGGCGAGGGGCTTCAATGCCATCACGACTGGAATGGTAGAGCAATTGGGATTGGAGATCAGTTTACCTTTAAAATTTTTAAGTTGTTGCCCATTGATCTCGGGCACGATCAAAGGGACCTCCGGTTGCATCCGAAAAGCACTCGAGTCATCCACCACCAAGCAACCTGCTTTTAATGCGAGGGGAACATATTTCGCGGTCGCTTCACTGGGAACGGTAAAAAAAGCAACTTCAATCCCTTCAAAACTTTTTTCGGTTAACACCTCGACAACCTGCTCTTCCCCATAAAGCTCCATCGCCTCACCAGCAGAACGCTCAGAAGCAAAAAGACGGACTTTGGGAATGCGGTGCTTGCTTTCATTTAAAATCGCAACCGTCTCACGACCGACGAGGCCAGTTGCACCGACAATTGCTAAGGATCGAATTTTTTCAAGGGACTTGAACATGATTTGGGGCCTCCGATTTTTGACGCCTAAATTTGGCAATAATTTCACGAATGGGCGCCCAGAGGATGTAATAATTCAAAAGTAGATTCAAGGAGACCTCCGGCTGGGTCGCAATCACCGTGAGCAAGAAAACCAACACGACTAGAACGATGAAACTGCGACGGTGGCGGAGATCAAAATCCTTCATGCTACGATAACGGATCTGGCTCACCATCAACAATCCCAACAAAAACATGTTTCCCAACATTAACTGGGAAGGAAAAAAGAAAGGATTGGCGCGGTAAAGGATATAGGCGGTGGCAACAGCATTAGCCGCCGCCGGGATCGGAAGGCCAATAAAATAGCTTTTGGGAACATCTTGTGTCAGCGAATTGAATCGAGCGAGCCTTAAGGCGCCACAGGCAGCAAAGAAAAAGGCGGCGGCCCATCCCAGCTTTCCGAATTCTTGCAGTAGCCAAACATAGGCCAATATCGCAGGGGCAACACCGAAGGAGACCACATCGGCGATCGAATCGTATTCCAAACCAAACTGACTGGTACTTTTCGTAATCCGCGCAACCCGACCATCCAGCAGATCAAAGACCCCCGCCATCATGATGGCGAAGGCCGCCTTCTCGAAATCACCGGCAAAAGATCGCGTTATCGCAAAGAATCCACAGAAGAGATTTCCCGTCGTAAAGAGGCTCGGCAGGATTAAAATATATTGGGATCGATCTCTTCGTTTCATGCGACCTTCATCATGCGTTTTCTGCCAATACCGTTAAACTTCCTTTAACCCTGTCCCCGAGCTTTACTGAAACAGGAGTTCCAAGAGGCAAGAAAACATCACAACGGGATCCCAAATGAATGAGCCCCATCTGTTTTCCACGCTCGACCGCATCTCCTTCTTTGAGATAACAGACAATCCGACGGGCAACGAGCCCCGCCACCTGAGCAAAGACAATCGGCTTTTTCCCCGACCGGTCCACTAAAATAAGGTAACGCTCATTCTCTTCGGCCGCCAAATCGGTCGCGGCATTCAAAAACCGCCCTGGAAAATGGCGGACCCCTTTGACAATCCCACCACAAGGGTTCCAATTCAGGTGCACATCGAACAGAGACATGAAGATACTCACCCGTAGGCACCGTTCCTTCAGGAAAACCCCCTCTTCACATTCGGAGATCGAAACAATTTTCCCATCGGCCGGAGCCAAAATCGTACCCTCTGCAACCACAGGAACGACCCGTTTCGGAATGCGATAAAAAAAAGCCAGAAACCAAGCTAGCGCAATACAGAACGTGGCTGAAATAGAAAGGTTTACAATAAAAGCGATGATAGCCGCGAAACAGAGAATCGCGATCTTCGCCCAACCTTCACGCGCTATCATGATTACTCTTCGTCGTTCGATTTTTCGGCGAGTTCCCCATCTAAGAACTCGATCTCGACAGTGACCGCATTCGCCGTTTCATCGGGCAGACTCTTAAAATGTTTTTGAACTTCCTCTTTCGTCAGAAGCCCCTTTTCGAGATATCGATCATAGGTTCGGACATCTAGTTTATCTTTTCCTGGCATAGGTACTACTCCTTATTCCTTAAGGTTGAATTGTTTCCACTGCAGGGCCGGTTCCTTTTAACGGAGACTCAACATTCACCGATGCAGTGGCGGTATATTGCTCGATCAGATCGGCCAACTCTTTCCCTTCAATCACCTCTTTATCTGTGAGGAATTGAGCAATGTAGGCCACGAGCCCCTTTTTCGAAACCACTAAATTTTTTACCCGAGTGTAGCTTTCATTCAGAATCCGCTGGACCTCGGCATCGATCTTTTCAGCGGAAGCTTCGCTGTATTCTTTTGTGAAACTCACCGGCCCGCCCTGAGTCTGTAAGAAACCACTCCGCTCCTGCGAGAAGGTGCGCTGTCCGAAGCCTTGCCCCATTCCATATTCCATCACCATCCGCTTCGCGATATCGGTCGCCTTTTGCAGATCGTCTTGGGCACCGGTCGAAATCTCATTAAACATCACCTCTTCCGCAATTCTGCCGCCAAAGAGAATATCGATGCGGGCCAACAGCTCCGCTTGGGTCATGAGATAGCGATCTTCTTTAGGAAGCGCCATGGTAAAACCAAGTGCTGCCACCCCACGAGGAATGACTGAAACTTTATGGACCGGATCGGCATCGGGAGTGAAATAGGTGACAATCGCATGGCCCGTTTCGTGATGAGCCACGATCTTTTTTTCTTTTTGATTGATGAGCCGACTTTTTTTCTGCAAACCCGCAATCACTCGATCAATCGCTTCGTCAAAATCGGAAATTTCGACTTCAGGCTTCCCTTTACGAACGGCCAATAGCGCCGCCTCATTCACCACATTCGCCAAATCGGCCCCCACAAATCCAGGCGTCCGGGCGGCCACTACTTTTAAATCGACCAATGCCGCCATCTTCACATTCTTAGAGTGGATCCTTAAGATCTCTTCACGTCCTTTGATATCGGGACGATCCACTAACACCTGACGATCAAAACGGCCCGCGCGGAGAAGCGCTGGATCCAAAGTTTCAGGACGATTGGTGGCAGCCATGATGATGACGCCAGTTTTCGTATCAAACCCGTCCATTTCGACTAGGAGTTGATTCAGGGTCTGTTCCCGTTCGTCATGTCCGCCCATGGGGGAGACACTGCTACGAACTTTCCCAATCGCATCCAATTCGTCGATAAAAACAATACAGGGGGATTTTTCCACCGCTTGGGCGAAGAGGTCCCGAACGCGGGCCGCACCCACGCCCACAAACATCTCCACAAACTCACTGCCACTTAAACTAAAGAACGGAACCCCAGCCTCACCCGCAACTGCACGGGCTAAGAGGGTTTTTCCAGTTCCAGGAGGGCCGACCAACAAAATCCCTTTGGGAATCTTTCCGCCAATCGCCCGAAACTTTTGAGGCGTTTTCAAAAACTCGATAATTTCCTGAAGCTCCTCTTTTGCTTCATCGACTCCAGCTACGTCGGTAAAAGTGACCTTCTTTGAATCATCAACCACTAAACGGGCTCGATTCTTCCCAAAACTCATGATGCCGGCGCCAGGCCCCATTCGGAAAGCCCGAGAAAAAAGCACGCGCCAAATTAAAAGGACAATCACGAATGGCAAAATCCAATGGGTGAAGAGATTTTTGTACATTAAATCTTCTGCTTCATATTGGACCCCCATCTCGTCCATCAATTTTAAAAGATCGGGATCTTCAATTCCAACCGTGACAAAATAACTGCCGGTGGGCGGGGTAAAAGGGTTGACCGGCTTTTGGGCCGTCTCTTCGGTGTAACCTTTATATTTTTCCGGAGATAGCAAAACCTTCCGGATCTCACCCGAACGGATTTTCTCCTTAAATTCACTATAAGGGAGCTGCTTCTGGGCAAAGTCGGGGCGGGAGACCACCGACACCATTAAAATAACCGCAACGCCGATCAGTATCCAGGTCCAAAGGCCATTGCGGGTATTCCATCCCGGCAACTTGCTTTTAGGGTTAGGAAGCTTCCGATTCCCCTTTGATTGTGGGGGGTTAGCGCTGTTGGATTTGTCTGGAGAATTGTCCGGATTTGCATCAAAAGACATAAAGGGGATCTTTATCATAGCCCCTATTTAAACGCAATGAACCCCGGATTTGTGCCAAGCCTGACGACACCCGCCCAAACAGTTCAATTTTAACGAACTGTTTATTACCTAATATTGATTTTACCTATCCGTTAAGATCGCCGATGATCTATTAACTGTGATATGGAGGGCTTCCCAATGAAACAACAACTCACCCCACATGAAGCACTACGGCGCCTCATCCAAGGTAACGAACGTTACCATGCGGGCCTATTATCGGTTGTTTCTATCTCTTCAGTTCTAAACCGAAAGGAACTTGCGGAGAAAGGGCAAAACCCTTTCGCGGTGATCTTAGCCTGCTCCGATTCAAGAGTACCCGCTGAACTTCTCTTTGATCAAGGTTTAGGAGATATTTTTGTCGTTCGAGTAGCAGGAAACGTGACCGCCCCTTCCCTTTTGGCCAGCATCGAATTCGCGGCGACGGTATTAGAAACTCCCCTCTGTGTCGTAATGGGACACACGGGATGCGGAGCCATTAAGGCGGCGATTGATTATGTAGAGGGGAAAAGCTCTCCCGAAAGCAAAAACCTCACCGATTTATTAGAACGTATCGCGCCTGCAGTGCGGAAAAGTCGGGAGCGAAAAGGGGAGTCTCTCGGGGCCTTTCAACTGGAATGTTTAAAGGAAAATGTCCAGCAAACCTGCCACCAAATTCTACAAGAAAGCCCCATCCTCCAATCTAAAATCGACGAAGGGAAGCTGGCTTTGGTGGGCGCCCTCTACGATATTGAGTCCGGCCTGGTCGATTTTGAAATTTCTGGCCCACTCGCAGAAAAAATGACTCTTTAGCCCGCAGCATTATAGCCCTGGAACTCGCAGAAGGTTATGATGAATGAATCGAATGCGATTCAAATCGATCCTTCTCTGTTCAGTGCTGTTATTGGCAACTGTTCTTTTAGTCTTCTCCCAGGTTAGGAACCACAAATTTGTCCTGCTGGACGATAATATTCACCTCCAGGAAAACAAATTGGTCCTTTCCCCGTCTCTGGAAGGGGCGGGAAAGTTTTGGCAGGCCCCCTTTTTAGGGCTCTACATCCCGGTAACCTATTCCTTCTGGGTGTGGGTTTCCAGTTTAGATCCCACGCCCCATCCGGATGGCCTCCGTCCCCGCAATTTCCACCTCATGAGCCTACTCCTCCACCTACTCAACACCTTAGGCGTTTTTTTTCTGTTACGAAGGCTCACTCACCAAGACTGGGGCTCGTGCATTGGAGCCCTTTTTTTTGCACTCCATCCACTTCAATCGGAATCGGTGGCCTGGATCTCGGCCCAAAAAGATCTCCTGGGAACATTTTTTGCCTTAAGCTCCACCTATGCCTTCCTCACCTTCATCGAAAGTCTGCGTTGGCCGGCAGGGATTCTTTCCCTTTTTCTGCTCCTGCTCTCCTTGCTTTCGAAACCAATGGGAGTTCTCCATGGCCTTCTTTTTCTAGTGATGGCGGTTCAATTTAAGGTTCACCGCAATCGAAAAGTACTGGCCGTTATCGGTATAGCGCTCATGATGGCGATCCCGGTGATGATAGTGACCAAAATGGTGCAACCCAACGATCAGATTCCACTAGCCATTCAATGGTGGCAACGGCCCATTATCGCATTAGACACAATCGCTTTTTATGTTTCCAAATTAGCTCTGCCATTCAACTTAGCCCCCGATTACAGTCGCAATCCCGTCATGCTGATTCACCACTGGACCGCCTGGATCAGCTGGTTGATTCCCGCGTTGTGCGGTTACTTTCTCTGGAAACGAGGGAAAAACACACTTCTGCCACTCGCTTTCTTTTTTATCCCCCTGATTCCAGTATTGGGGTTGGTTCCCTTCTATTTTCAGATCTTTTCGACGGTAGCCGATCGCTACACCTACTTTTCCCTTTTTGGGATTGCCCTGCTCATCGCTCAGACATTTCGATTCCACCGCATTCAACTGATATTCACCTCGCTGGTTTTGGTGGGGATGGGTTTTTTAACCTGGCGACAGGTGGGGCAATGGAAAGATAATATCCATCTTTTCACCCACACGCTCATCATCAATCCATCCAGTATCCTGGCCCACAATAATTTAGGGGCCGAACTCGAAAAATATAACCTCTTTTCACAATCCCTTTATCATTATCAAGAGTCCTCTCGGCTGGCGCCGAAATCGATCCCCCCCATTTACAATCAAGCCCGGATCCTGGCTCTGCAGGGGAAATTAGGGGAATCGAAAAAGATGTTCATCAAAGTGCTCGGGATGAACCCCCACATCGCCGAGGCGTTGCATAGTCTCGCCATGATTTCGATTCAGGAGAAAAAAGAGCCAGAGGCAGAGGCCCACTTCCTCCATGCCCTAAAAATGAAACCGGATCTGGTGATAGCCCATTTTCAATTTGCCAAAATGTTGGAGGGACAAAAGCGAATGCCCGAAGCCTTATCCCATTATCAACTGGCACTTCGATTCCAACCCAATTATGCTCCCGCAAAGGAAGCATTAACGAGATTAAAAGGCCCTTCATGATCTACCCGCTCTATCTGGCAAACGAACCTCACACCACCGACGCAAATCTCGTTGTCACCAACAAATTTGATGGCAATGAATGGGCGAAAGTTTCGATTGCCGATGAAAGTCTGTTGGAAAAAGCGGTCGTCGCGGGAAGAAAAGCGATCCCTTTACTGAAGAAACTTTCCACTTATGAACGGCAACAATTTTTATTTAAAATCTTGGCGGAGATCGAGAAGGAGCAGGAATCCTTAGCCACCGCTTTGGTCTATGAAGCGGGGAAGCCCATTACCGACGCCAAAGGAGAGGTGGGACGGCTCATCGATACCTTTCGCATCGCCGCCTGCGAAACTATTTCCTCAAATGGAGAGGTGATTCCAGTGGATGGCTCACCCCGTGGAAAAAGTTATCAAGGAATGTGGAAACGTTTTCCCGTGGGACTCTGCAGTTTCATCGCCCCTTTTAACTTTCCTTTGAATTTGGCCGCTCACAAGATTGCCCCTGCATTGGCAGTTGGCTGTCCCTTTATTTTGAAACCGGCATCACGCACGCCAGTGACCGCCTTGCTTTTAGGAAACATTCTGGCGCGAGTCGGATTGCCTCCCGGAACCTTTTCTATTTTGCCCTGCGATCGAAAAGTGGCCGACAAACTGATTACCGACCACCGGCTCGACCTCATTAGCTTTACAGGCTCAGGGCCGGTGGGATGGGACATTAAAGCACGGGCCGGTAGAAAAAAAGTGATTCTGGAATTGGGCGGAAATGCGAGTGTCATCGTAGAGCCCGATTGCGATCTCGATTGGGCCGTGAAGCGAATCGGTTGGGGGGCCTTTTATCAAGCAGGGCAGAGCTGCATCAGCGTCCAAAACATTTTAGTTCAGGAAAAAATTTATGACTCCGTTAAAATGGGGTTGATTTCAAGCATGAAGGCTTGGAAGGCAGGATCTCCTTTAGATCCCTCCACCTCCATTGCCCCTTTAATTGACGAGAGTGAAGCCGTCCGACTTGAAAAATGGATCGCGGAAGCGGTTGCTCAAGGAGCTGTTATTGTCGCTGGAGGGAAAAGAAAGGGACCTTTCTTAGAACCGACTCTTCTGGAAAAGGTCCCAGAATCCCTTCCCCTGTGTGCCGATGAGGCCTTCGGCCCAGTCGCTATCCTATCCCCTTATCAAACCCTAGATGAAGCGATCGAAAGGACCAATCGGAGCCGATTTGGACTTCAGGCCGGACTTTTCACCCAAAACCTACAAAAAGGATTCCGAGCTTGGGAAGAGCTTGAGGTAGGGGGGGTGATTCTGAATGATATTCCCTCTTTCCGTGCCGATAACATGCCCTACGGGGGAATCAAAGAAAGCGGGATGGGGCGGGAAGGGATTGCCCTTGCAATGCAGGAACTGAGTGAAGTTAAGATGTTGGTGATAAAAATTTGACTTTATTAGTCAAAATAGCTAACCGTGAATTTTATAAAGGAGTGGAAATGATCATTCGATTGTTGATTATGGTGTCGATCTTGGGGGCTTTAGCTGCAGGGCTTGTTGTTTCCAAAAATATTCCTACCGCCTCTTCCGATACGAAGGGCGATGCCAACCGAAATTCCTAGTTCTTCTTCAAATTGGTCGCCGTAAAGGTTCGCTGAAAAAGATCGGCGGGGTCGCTTGTGGTGTGCTCCAAATACTGCAGGCGCAACTGAAGGGTCTTGGCATTCTTCCATAAGAGGTGATTTCCCACCACTTGATAGAGATTATCCTCGGGATACGAAATCATTTCTACTGTATCGAGAAAATTAGTATAAGCCCTTCCCAAAATTTGGGCCCCATCAGGATCTAAAAGGTTCCGGTAATCGTTTGTTCCCTTTTGAATCTTATAACCCAGTGAAAAGGTTCCGGTCGGAAGATTGGTTCCGCATTGGTATTTCAGATCATATTTAAAACTATTATTTGCAATCGCAATTGTGAGCTCTAAAGACTTGCAATCATAGAAGCGCTGGCGGACGTCTTGGTTCCAGGTGAGTGGGTATTCATCTACTTTTCCTGCCCCCTTCCAAACCCCCACCAACTTGTCACCCGGTGCAGCAAACAAAGAGAGAAAAAAAGTGAGGGCAAAGAATATCATTCACAATTAGTATACCAAGAATTGACATCGGCTCCGTTTTTTTTATTCTTTCCTCCTTAACATGGGAGGGAAATATGAAACTATCTCTATTAGCGTGCGCTTTTTTGTTGCATGCATCACTACTCACTGCCGATATCGTCAACGAATACGATTGTGCAAAATATTCTAAAGATGCGATGGGGCTCGTCGCAGAAGGACAACCCAATTGGGTCTTACGATATGCGGCGAGCGTTTGCACCCCACACGCGCTCAGCGCCTTTTCTTTTGTGAATGGCAAAAACTCTTACGAATGGGAATATCAATGGGCGGTGAATGTGAATAGCAGTTACGCCCTCGAAGCGTTCCAACTTGTTTCCGATAATTCTTATTACGACTGGGAAATCCAATGGGCCTCCTACGTCAACAATAGTTTTGCACTGGAGGCATTCAAAGCGGTCCGGGATAACCATTATTATGAATGGGAACTACACTGGGCAGCGAATATCCGTAACGAATGGGGTCTCAGAGCCTTCCAGCGCGTGCAGGATAATCAATATTATGAATGGGAACTGCACTGGGCCTCGGAGGTCCACACTGAACGGGAGTGGCTCGCCTTTGATCGCGTGACTTCGGGCTCCAACTGGAATGAAACCGATTTGCGATGGGCCGCCACGCTGGATCTATAGGAGCTAAGTAGTTCTTGTCGGGAAAATCAAAAAGGAGGGCCCGAAGGGCCTTCATTATTATGTTCCCGACAGGAACGTATCCTGAGGACGAAGTCGGAAGGATCTCATCATATCAAGCATTTACGATGAGATCCCTCGCATTCGCTCGGGATACGCCGCTTTCGGGAAAACATTAAAGTGAGCCCCTTCGGGGCTGTTTTTTTGCATTTCCCGACAGCGACTAAGTACTGAACTTAACCGTATCTTTACGTCCGGGTAATGTCCAAACCAGCGTCAGGAAAAAACTGGCGCTGGACACATCTCCACTAAACACGAAGACGATCGTGTTATCTCCTGCCGTTACTGTCTGGGTGGCAATCGGTTTCACCTTCACTCCACTATCGATGTTCGGCAACGCCTCTGCCGCAGCTCCGTTGAATTTAACCGAAGAGAGAGTATGGCTCGTTGTATGAAGCAGGATCAGATGATCCAAAGTCACGGTGAAGGGATATCGACTCGTCACAGTGAGCGTCAGAGTGGTATTCCCCACACTCAATGCAGGGCTTGGAGAATCGATATTCGATTTTCTGAACAAATTAGTGGTGTGTTCCGCAGCGATGGTTTTAGGTTGATCGATAATCAAACGCTGGGGAGGCAAGCTGGGTAAAGGGGCAGGACCATTCACCCGGATCGATCTCACACCGAAAGGAACCGTATCGAATACAAAATAGCCCGAGATTGCGGAGGCAGAAACATAGGTTGCTAACACCCCCTGCTCGGGATAACGCAGCTCTACATTGGCCGTTCCAACCCGGATCGCTTCATCAGCCACGACTCCAAACACACTACTGAGGCGTTGCGCATCTGGAAGAGTCACCTCGATATCTTTATTGTAAAGCACCCCATTCGCCGCATTATCGGCACCGAGACTTTTTATATAAGGAGGAGAGGCTCCGGTGTCATAACTCAGATCATTTCCCCAAGCGTCTTTTCCTATGGCAAGTGAGTTACCGAACGGTTCAGCAAAGTAGGGGCCACGCCACCCATAACCAATTCCAAAATAGGTATTCAAAGTATAAACCGGCTGACTTCCACGGCTAATTAAACTATCGAGTGTGACGGGAAGATTCCCGATATCACCCATATATCCAAAACGCCCGCGACTCGCCAGATCCTCTACCGAAGCATCTCCCAAGATCGCAATCTTCAAGGCCTCCAATTTTTTACGGGTCTCTTCGAAACGGGTGTAGTTGGTGGAATCGGTGAGGGAGGAAAGAGTGATGGTGGCGATCAAGGCGACTAGGATCAGCACCATGGTGAATTCGATGAGAGTGAAACCAAATTGACGCGATTGCCGTGCTCTGTTGAAAAGATCCGATTTGTCGGGTTTGGACTCGGCTGTCCAATTCCGCAGAAACTCAGGTGAACTGCGAGGCCACCCCACCTCAGACTTTGAGAAGCCTTTGTCCCTTGCTTCTTGAGGTTTTTTAACTTTCGGGCTGAAAAAGACAGAAAAGGTAGCAAAGGCGTCAAGCCAGCCGGATACCCGACAAATCGGAATCTTTTCAACAGAGCGCGATTGCCGCGTCGCTCGCTCCCCGCAATGACAGAATCGTGTGAACCCTTTTCTCATAACGTCACCGTAATAGTGTCTGTGTTGGTGCGATGGCGCCAGGTCAACACCGCAGTCATATCGGTCGTTGCGGTAGGGGCCGTGGAAAAACGGAATTCAAATGAGTTGGTATCGGAATAGGCGTGAATAATATGATCGGAACTCAAACTGGCCGACACGCCTGAAGTAATAGCCGAGAGGTATTCAATGCTTCCGTTCACCGCAATCGCGTCTAAACTTCCTCCCCCCGTCCAGGTGACGGTGGCGGTCGCCAGTTGAACGGGATCGCTGTAAGTGCTTCTCAAAGCAACCTGGATATCTTTATCGGTGTTCTTCTTGAAGAGCGAACTCGCCACATAGGTGACCGCCTCGGCCTTGCCGAATAAATTAATCAAAGCACTCGGCACGATGATATCGGATCTTTCGACCCGAATTGGCCGCATTTTTTGACCACTGCTACTTTGAACACGAATTCCCCGTAAACCAAACGGAACCCCCTCAAACTTAAAAAAACCATTGGCATCGGTTGTGGTGACTACCGAAGCCAGTGTTCCCGCCACGGGATACATCATCTCAACCACCTTACTACTCGCCCGTTGATCATTGTCTTCTAAAAGCCCATGCACCGTAGCCATCCGGGCCGATTGAGGAATCGTCATAATCAAATCGGCTGCAAATCCACTTCCATTATCGGCATTATCCGATCCTTTACTTTTTAAAGTGGTTGTCGCGCCTGTCGTATAAATAAAGTTCCGTCCCCAACCATCAACATCAAAGGTCTTTTCGTTAGAGATCGCTGTGGCCGCGATATAAGGGCCACGCCACCCCGCTCCCAACGCATAGAAAGTATTGAAATACCAAGTAGCGACGCCGCTGGGGAGGGAGACCAGATCAATGAGGGCGGTCGGCATCGCCCCCACATCGCCGAGGTAACCATAATTTTGGCGAACCCCTTCTTGATCCTGGGAATCATCCTGTCCCAACATCGCGATCCGCAAGAGCTCCATTTTTGCTTTGGTCTGATCAAAGCGGGACGCATCAAAATTATCGCCAAAATAGGTCATGGTGATCAAGGCCATAACTGCAGTGAGCAGAATGATCATGACCAGCTCAATCAAGGAAAAACCGGCGGTGGAATTAGTAGTTTTGTACGATGTCATCCGAGCCACCTGAATCGTCGCTTCCATTGACCCCTTTGCTGTAAATACGTCGCGGAGAGGTCGAAAAAATAAAGGCGCGTCCCCAACCATCGCTGTCGAGAATTTCTCCCGAAAAGGAATAGCTCCAATAGGGGCCACACCATCCTGCCAGCTTTCCCGTGGAACTATCCAAGGCACAACTCCCGGCCGGCGTGGTGAGATCGGTCAAAGAAGATGGGAGCGCCCCAACATCATCTTCATAGTGGCGTGGGGATTGTCCCGTCGTCGCAAAGACACTAGAACTGATCGCACTCCCTATTTTTCTTAATTTTTGGAGGGTGAATTGAATCGCTCGCTCATCCTGTTCGTGCTTGATGCTGATGGCGACGAGTCCAGAAACCAATCCCAACCCCATGAGCGCTAAAACAACGAAGAAGATGAGGCTTCCTTGATGCGATTTCACATGAGAGCCGGGTTAGTACATGCTTTCCAGAGCAGCGGCCGAACCCCCATTACGTGCTGAATTGGCCCAGACTTCTCCCGTCGTAGCGTTGTAACACCAACCTAAATGCTGTTCACCCGCAGCAGAACGGAGGAAAGTTTTTGTGAGCGTACTGCAATTCCAAATCGAGCGCTGATCACTGAGAGGTGCGGTCGTATAAGACCAGGCATTCCCAGGAATTCCCGCCGAGCCATCTAGGATCCGCTTATTGCTTGCTGCATAGGCATTGATGACCGGATGGCTGGCATCGTAGCTATTTCCCTGCATTTCCAATACCGTCGGATATTGCTGAGTGATGCTTCCATCCTCTTTCAAGGCGATCGCCGCGCGGGCGATGGCTACTGCCGTTCTCAAGCCGCCCAAACTCCCTTGGACCGAGGAGTTCCTAGCCTCTGTCCTGAAGTCGAAAAAGTTGGGGATTGCGACCGCTGCTAAAATGGAGAGCAACAGAATCACCATCACCAATTCGATCAAAGTAAAACCTGCGAACCATTTAGTATTCATTTTCTGTAGCCCCCGAGGCCGCGCCATTTTTAGCAGAATTGGCCCAGACCTCTCCCGTAGTAGCGTTGTAACACCAACCTAAATGCTGCTCCCCCGCGCCAGAGCGAAGATAGCCCTTCGTCAAAGCCACGCAACTCCAAATCGAGCGTTGATCGGTCAAAGGTGCCGTTTGGTAAGACCAGGCATTCCCCGGAATTCCCGTCGCCCCGTCTAGAATCCGCTTATTGGTCGCGCTGTAAGCGTTGATGATCGGATGGCTGCCATCGTAACTATTGGCCTGCATCTCTAAAACGGTGGGATATTGTTGAGTTGTAACGCTATCCTCTTTTAATGCAATCGCCGCACGCGCCACCGCAATGGCGGTTCGAATCCCACCCAAACTTCCTTGCACGGCGGAGTTTCTGGCCTCTGTCCTAAAATCGAAAAAGTTAGGGATTGCCACTGTGGCTAAGATGGCAAGCAACAGAATCACCATCACCAATTCGATCAAGGTAAAACCTGAAATTGGATTTTTAATAAGCATTCTCCGTGGCACCAGCAGCTCCCCCATTTTTAGCAGAATTGGACCAAACCTCTCCCGTCGTAGCGTTGTAACACCACCCCAAATGCTGCTCCCCCGCGGCAGAACGGAGGTAAGTTTTTGTGAGGGAACTGCAGTTCCAAATCGAACGTTGATCGGTCAAAGGTGCCGTTTGGTAAGACCAAGCGTTCCCTGGAATTCCCGTCGCCCCGTCTAGAATCCGCTTATTGGTCGCGCTGTAAGCGTTGATGATGGGATGGCTACCATCATAACTATTCGCCTGCATCTCTAAAACGGTGGGGTATTGCTGAACTATCAGCGCATCTTCTTTCAGAGCAATTGCCGCACGTGCCACCGCAATGGCGGTTCGAATCCCACCCAGACTTCCTTGCACGGCAGAGTTTCTGGCCTCAGTCCTAAAATCGAAAAAGTTAGGGATTGCCACTGCAGCTAAGATGGCAAGCAAAAGGATGACCATCACCAATTCGATCAGCGTAAACCCCTTCATAGAAAACACCCCTCGCCTTCGAAGTGAATTCATTCAACCTCCTCAAAATGGAATTGCGTTAGAAATACCGCTAATTTAATTATATCTTGTCTTTTTTCATGAAGATACAGCGTTTAATTGGCTGGGTAACGCAGCGCCCCTATAGATAAACGCAGTATAAATTTCAAGAAGATCTGCTCCCGCGTTAAGCATCTCGTTGACTCGATGCAGCGAATTAATTCCACCGACGGCAATAATCACTTTCCGATCCCCTAAGATTCCCTTTGCCTTTTTCACCGCTTCCAGACTTCTCGCAAAAAGCTCGGGACCTGAGTACCCTCCATTTGGATACTCTCTGTTCCGTGCTATTTGAATGGAGGTATTGGTCAATACCACTCCCTTAATTTTATTTTCAGTGACGATAAAGTGGAGCAACCCTTCCAAATCTCGATCGCTGAGATCAGGAGCCAGTTTCAAAAAGATCGGTCGTGCCGTCGACAAACAACCGATAATAGCCTGGCAAAAACCAACCGTTTGGAGCTCTCGGAGTCCTGCTGTGTTCGGCGAGCTAATGTTGATCACAAACCCATCGACAAAAGGCTCGAGGGCTTCTGCCGATTTTTGATAATCGAGATGAGCCGCATCATTGGGAGTCTCTTTTCCTTTTCCAATATTGGCGAATACCGGAACAGGGCAACGGGAATAATTTTTTGATAGGTTGTCTTTAAAGGTTTCCAGTCCGACGTTATTGAACCCCAATGCATTCACCAAGCCTTCGCCTGGAACCCTCCAAATACGGGGCTTGGGATTTCCCAACTGCGGCAAGGGGGTGACCGTTCCCACCTCGATAAATCCAAATCCAAGTCGAGCCAACCCAATAAAGACCTCGGCATTTTTATCAAAACCGGCTGCGAGCCCCACCCTCCCCCTGAATTTTAATTGGGGCAATAAAGGATGGATAAAAAAAGAATCCCTTGGCTTAAACAAAAAATCGGGAAGTTTCTGATATGCCTTCAGCCCCGAAATCGCATAGTGATGAGCCACTTCGGGATCCAATTTGAGCAGATTTTGGTGAATCAAGGAATCAAACATCGTATGAGACTTCCGATTGGAATAAAGATCCAGCTCGGCCTTTCCTTCCACAAAAAGAGCGGAGTCAAAAGCAACAAGGTCCACAACTCCTTCGACGAAACAATCGTCTGCAAAGTAAACAACCCTCCCGCCGCAATCAAACATCCTACCACCGCGGGAATCGCCCCTTCCTGAAACGTGCGGAACCAGACATGTTTATCCATCGATCGTTCTACCAAGGGCAATAAAAAGAGAACCAATAGGATACCGGGAAGATACATTCCTGAAACGGCCGCAATGGCGCCCCAGAATCCAGCCACTTGATGTCCGACAAAAACGGAAGTGATCGTGATCGGTCCGGGAGTGAGTTGGCCAAACCCAATCCCGTCGAGAAAAGTAATGTTGGGCAACCACTGGTATCGTTGAACGATCTCATGTTGCAACACTGGAATCACCGCCAACCCCGTGCCGAACACCAAGAGCGCCGCCTTAAAATGGACCCAAAAGAGGGGCAGCAGAATCGTGTGTAAGCGGGATTGCGCAGAAAATCGGCGGTAGCCAGTCACAAGCAAACCGCACCCGATAATGATCAAGGGCTCCCAGGAAAGGGAGATCGCCGCCCCAAGGATAGCAAAAAATAAGATACCGATATTGAGGGTGTTTCGTTTGAGCCCCAAAAAAAGGCGCCAGACACTTTCCAAAATAATCCAAAGCGCGCCGACCCGCATTCCACTCAATACCGCATCAGAAACCGAAATTTGCTTCCATTGTGAATAGGAAGCGCTGATTAAAACCATCATCAAAAAAGAGGGGAGTAAAAAAGCCAACCCTGCAAGTAACCCACCCCACCTACCTTGTTGCCGCTTTCCTATATAGAGGGCCATTTGATAGGCGACCGGCCCAGGCATGAGCTTGACCAAAGTCAGCCCCTTTTTGAAGGTTTCGGCACTGAACCACCCCCGGCGCACCACCACCTCCTTTTCCATCAATCCAATGAGAGCAAGCGGGCCACCGAAGCCAATCGAGCCTAATTTCAAGAAAAGCAGACCTAATTCTTTCATGTAAGTTCTTTGATATACTAGAAAAGTCGGAATCTGCCGATAAGAGAATGAGGGTTTTATTGACCCTCTTTTTAAAAAAAGGTAAAAATCGTCCCTTAACCGAAAATGATGCGTAACTTATTAAAATTCTTATGCTGCCTGCCCTTCCTTTTTGGATGTGCGATGCAATCCTATCGCTATTCCACTTTGAAGGAAAACAACCCAACGGCCAAACCTTCTGAAAGAAAGCCGGCCTATATTCCGCCGCCTCAAACGGGTTATTTTAACTGGCCCCTTACTGGTTATGTCAGTTCTGGTTATGGAAGACGGCGAGGACGGTTCCATGAAGGGATTGATATCCCAGCCCGAAAAGGGACTCCTGTGCGATCGGCCCGATCGGGTTACGTCCTCTATGCTGGGAACAAGATCCGTGGCTATGGAAACATGGTGGTGATTCGCCATAATGATAACTACTCCACCATCTACGCCCATCTTTCTAAAATCGATGTTCGCCCCTATCAATTTATCAATCGCGATCAACTGTTGGGAAAGGTCGGGCGAACCGGCCATGCAACCAGCCCTCATCTTCATTTTGAAATTCGGGTAGGGAATTATCCCGTCAATCCGCTCCTTTATCTACAAGCCCAATACGCCACCACCTCCAATCGATAAATCTTTTATTCCTTGATCCTGGCACAGGCTGGAAGTACAACGCCTTTCCGATGTTGTTGCGCCCCTTCCTCCTGTTGTTCTTGTGTCTGCAGCTCCACGCCGCCCTCCCCTGCGTTGATGTTCTGCTCATCTTAAAGCAGAAGACCGAGTCGCTCGACCTCTTGAAGGGAACCTTTGAAGGGGGCATCCCGCTCAAACCCACCTCCTTTGCGGCAAAGTTCCCGGACATTTATCAGCGCATTATGCGCCTTTTCGACGATCGTCCCAGTTATTTAATGGGGATCAACCGTCGCCGTCCATTAGTGGCCGGAATGGAATTTGGACAGATCATCCGAAACATCCACCAATATGCTCATCATATTGGAGAGGATCTTGGGCATATTTTAAAGGATCTCCCACTCGATTTTTACGCCCGGGATCTCCTTTTCCAATATGTCACTCGGTTTCAAGTCCCCACCACCAAACTTGCAAATATAACCGACAAATTCGATCCGACGAGCCAAGAGCATCTCGATGGAATCACTCGTTATGGAAGCGCCACTATCGATTCGATCTGGTCGGAAATTCGGGTGGCCATGCGCCTTGAAAACATCAGCTGGGTCTCGGTGAGCGCTTCGAAACTGGTCAAGGAAGGCTGGCTCGACTCTCTACCCGCAAATGTCGAAGGGAACCAAGAGATCGACCATGTCTGGTATCCTCTCACCCCAGACGGGAGCTACTCCGTCGCCATTGGGGAGACCAAAGTTTTTGAAAAGCCCTTCGACAATCAATTCAACCGAAAGAGCAGAAAAAGGGTGTATGATCAAATGGAACGATACCTCACTCTCGCTTCCATGATGGGAGCTAAAAGAGGGATGCCGGCACAACTCCATTATTTTTTCGTCGCCGGAATCAGTAACAGTCAAATGGCCCGACTCCAGGAGATCACTCAGGCCTTTAACCATCGGATTGCGGGGCTCCATTCCGCAAACCATGTCCCAGTAGAACTTTTTATTTTTGGAAATTATGAGTAAGTATTTTCTACAATTACTCTTTTTATGGCCCTTTCTCGCTTTTGCTGAAACAGGGGTGGAGCTGGTTCGACAGAAGATGCCGGAGCTTTATCAAGCGGTCGTTCAACAAACCGACTCCGATACTGCAGAAAAGTTTTTTAAAGGTTGGACCGAAACTGAACTCGCTATTTTCAGAACCCGGGTCGCGGGGCTCTTTTCAAAAACCAGCCCCACTCTGAAACGGGTCCCTTCAGGAGAATTTCTTTACTCCAAATATGGTGGTGAAGTTTTTGGCGTCATGGGGGAAGCCTTCGGAACTCCCAAGCTTCGCGATCATTTAAAGCCGGGAGAAAAGATTCTGGATGAGATCCAATACGGACAACTTAACCCTTATGGAAATCGTCCTGATGGCCTTTCTTATCAACTTCAAAACGATCGCCTCGTAATCCAGCGAGTCCTGGAATCGAAAATGGGATTTGGGGGCTATAGCAAAGCCCAAGCCGAAGGGTATCTCAATTTCTGGAAGAAAAATGGAATTCAGGTCTGGGGAAATCGGGGAGCGGTCCATATTCCTTCCGACCAGATCTTTTTTTCGATCCAAGGGAAAGAGATCCCTATTTCCAAACTCACCCTCAGGGAGCTCCAGACCGTTACGTTGCTTATTGCTTCCGAACCTAATCCCGATTTTCCGGGCGAAGTAGTGACCACCCCCTTTCGCACGCTGGTCGCCCGAAAAATTTCCCATAGTTTTACTCATGGACTCGTTCATGAAAGGCAACCCACTCAAGGGCGTGAAAATGTCAGCACGCCGGTGCTTGAGACTCCCGAAGAGGTAGAGGAATACCGACGCCAACTCTCGGAATGGATTCTCCTCAATCAACGGTGGCCCAAATCCAGTGGTGACAGCCCATTGGAGCGTTATTTTGCCTACCTCATCAGTCGCCGTGGAGGACAATCATCCGCCTTTGTTCAGGATCTCACCGGGGAGATGCGCTATTTTATCGGCCAATATGGACAGATGCCGGCCCTCTCTTCGCTATTCAATCAGTTAAGAAATGCCGATCCCAATCATCCCAATGTCCAATCGGCACTAAGGGCTTACATTCGATATTATGGTTTAGATGCGGCCACTCCTCTGATCCACAATCCTGCGTGGCGAGATTTTTTAGCGCAAAATCCCATGCGACGTTTTTTAACCATCGATCCCCGTGAGCAATCCCTCTGCGTCGATCTCATCTTGCGAATTCCACTCAAGAGGTAGTTTTCTTTCAAATGGGATTATTAACCACTTGTTATAGTCAGGGGCCTGCCGTTCCAGGACAACAGCCGCACACATGTTTTCAACTCTGACTCTCTCAATCCATCTGTTTTATGTATTCTATTCTCGTCAAATGATGAAAATAAGGGCACTCAGCCTTTGTGCTAGATACGGGAAGAGCAATACGGTGACGAATCCTTTAGAAAGGCCCTCTGAATCCCATGATCGTACCTGGCAGAATTCATGAGTGTAATCCTCCTTAAAAAATGGCGATTCTCTTGAATGAGAGATGTGTTTTTTGATTTGAAAGAGGCCACAATGAATGTTTTTTTCACTGGGATTGTTTTTTTTACTGTATTCGGATCGACACAGAGTTTTTCCATCTGCAACGGGAAGGAGGATTTAAACACTGAGAAAGCCTTAGATGTCATCAATGCCTTACGCTCGGTCATAGAAGTAGAACTTCCCAGTGGGGGAAGTTGTACTGGAACTATAGTAAAAAACAATCCTGTGACTATTTTGACCGCTCACCATTGCGTAAGAAATGAACAGGCGGGACTGGCAGTTAAGTACAAAATTGGGACCACAACAATTGAGGCCAAGGCATCGAAGGTATTTACTAAGAGAAAAGTAACTTGGTCTCAGGATCAGCGACCTTTTAAGGACGATCTGGCACTTGTCGTGTTTGAGAAAAGTGCTGTTAAAGGGTTAACATATCCTATCGATCCAGTAAGTGCTTGTCCTGCAGTGAAAGATGCCGGATCGGAAATTCTTTCGATCGGGTTTGGCTGCAATGATGTCACGACGTTTGTGGGTGAATCTGACCCGAAAAAAAAGAATTGCACCGGCGCGGGAAAACAACGTTGGGGGAATAATAACGTTCTTCCCGGAATAGAAGGGCTTATCTCTTTCGATGGTTATAAGAAGGATTATTTTGATGGCAAAAAACTGGGTGATAAAGTAGGTCTTGGGCCGGGCGATTCTGGTGGCCCCCATTTAGTAAAAGTGGATGGAAAATATCAGATTGCAGGTGTGAGCTCCTACATTCGCCCCACTGCTTCTAAGTCATTCCAAATGCACGGCAATGCCATTGTGGATCTTTGCGAAGATACCAATAAGGAATTTCTTTCATCCACTTTGAAATATATCCATGAAAGAGGAAAAGACGATAATTTATTTAGACCTGCAGAAAAAGGAATGAAGGACACTCCGAATTCCACGCTTGTGCATGAGAACATTAAGTAAACCCGTACATTTGGGTAACTGAAAGGATGATGACGGCGTAGCCCCTAATAATAATTTTCGGTTTTGAGGGGGCCGCCCTGATTGCGATCTGAATTAGCCCACGCCTCGCCCGTATCCTCATTATAGCACCAGCCCCGGAAGTCAGCTCCCGAAGTGGAGTGAATGAATCCCTTCGAAAGGGAAGTGCAATCGACCACACTGGAGAAATGGGGAATGGGAAGGGTGTCGAGGGTCCAAGGGTTTTTCGGAAACCCGGTGGCGACGTCCATGATGTAAGCGCCCGAGAGGACGGGATGATAAGCGCCATTGAAGCGGTTGGCCTGCATCTCCGAGGTTTTTGGATAGGGCGGCGTTCCGACATCTTCCTTCACGGCAATATTGGCACGCGCAATTCCGATGGCCGCTCGAATCCCTCCCAACGAACCTTGAGTGACGGCATTTTTCCCTTCGGTAGCAAAATCGAAAAGATTGGGAATCGTGACCGCAGCTAAGATAGCAAACAAAACTAAGGTGAGCCCAAGCTCAATGAGGGTAAAACCGGATTCCCGCATAAAATAGTGGGCCTTATTTTATGCGCAAGCCCTTTCGTCTGTCATCGCCCAACCGAAAAATTAACCTTGCCCGCTCCCCACTAAAGAAATATTCTTCTCCACCATGCGCTCAGTGGAAGATCTCAAACCTTTTATCCGCAACATTCCCGATTTTCCAAAGCCTGGCATCCAATTCAAGGACATTACGCCGATGCTCCAAAATGCAAAGGCATTCCGCTTCATGGTGGAATTGTTAGCGCAGGAATTAAAGGAAAAAGAGTTCCAACAGCTCGTTGCCATTGAGTCGCGCGGCTTTTTATTAGGTTCACCGCTGGCCTTTTCCTTGAACCGTGGATTGGCTATCGTTCGCAAACCGAAAAAACTCCCTTTTCATACCAAGCGCGTCGAATATGCGCTAGAATATGGCCAAGACGCGCTCGAAATCCATTCCGATGCGATTCGACCCGGAGAACGGGTTTGCATTGTAGATGATGTCTTGGCAACTGGAGGCACTGCATTAGCCACGGCCCAATTGGTCGAATCGTTGGGAGCAAAGGTCGAATCGCTACTTTTTTTAATGGAGTTGCCCTTTCTCAAAGGAAGGGATCGATTGAAACAATTTGAGGTAAAAAGCCTCATGGCATTTTAGGAGAATCGCAGCAAGCATGGTTTCAACTGAAGCAAAAGATGCCGCCTTTACCACCCGACTTGAAGATTTTGTCAATTGGGGTCGAAAAAATTCGTTATGGCCCCTACCCTTTGGCACCGCCTGCTGCGCGATTGAATACATGTCGGTCGTCTCTTCCCACTATGATGTTTCCCGTTTTGGGGCAGAGGTGGTGCGATTCAGCCCTCGTCAATCCGATTGCATGCTAGTGCTAGGAACGGTGGTGGAAAAGATGGGGCCGGTTCTTAAACAGATTTATGATCAAATGTTAGAACCGAAGTGGGTGATCGCCGTGGGGGTTTGTGCCTCCTCAGGCGGTTTCTACCGAGCCTATCACGTGATGCAAGGCATAGACGAAATTATACCAGTGGACGTCTATGTTCCCGGCTGCCCTCCCACTCCAGAGGGGATCATCTACGGGATGATAAAACTCCAGGAGAAGATTACGAAAGGAGGCATCGTCCGTGATCGCGATCGATACAAAATGGCTCGATAATGGGTTTGCTTCCGCCATCGTCAAAAAAACCGAATTTCGGGGAGAACTGACTTATGAAATCCTCCCGGGCAGAAACCGAGAGATCATTCGGGGTGCCAAGGAAAACGGCTTCAATCTTTTAGCCGATCTCTTTGCGATGGATTACGATCGTTATCCCGTCGAAACTCCCGAACGTTTTGCCGTGATCTACAACCTCTATTCCCTCGCCACCACGGAGCGAATCTTTTTGAAAGCTTTTCTTCCCGAAGACAAGCCGGAGATCGACTCGATCCATGATCTCTATAAAGCGGTCAATTGGTTTGAACGGGAAGCGTGGGATCTTTTTGGAATCGTATTTAAAGGCCATCCCAATTTAGTCCGCATTTTATGCCACAATGAATTTCAGGGCCATCCTTTAAGGAAGGATTATCCGGCGAATGGCTTTCAGCAACTGAAGAACGCTATTAACTCAACCAAAATGTAACCACCGTGAAAAAGATTTAGATGGAAACGCTCAAAACCGAAAACAATCCGCCCCTGATGCACCTGAACCTGGGCCCTTCCCATCCCGCCACCCATGGCACGCTCCGAATCTTTGTCGGGTTAGAAGGCGAGCGGATCCAGCAAATGAAGCTCGAGATCGGTTACCTTCATCGCTGTTTTGAAAAAATGGCCGAGACCCACACCTGGAACCAGGTCATTCCTTTCACCGACCGTTTAAATTATTGCTCCGCCATGATCAATAACGTGGGTTACGTAAAGGCGGTGGAAAAATTATTGGGGATTGAGGTCACCAAACGTTGCCAACGGATCCGGGTGATCATGTGTGAGCTTTCGCGCATCATCGATCACCTGGTCGCGATCGGCACTAACGGAGTGGATGTCGGCGCCCTCACCTGTTTTTGGTATTTCTTCCGGGAACGGGAAAATGTTTATGACCTTTTCGAAGCGGCCTGTGGCGCCCGTTTAACGACGAGTTACACCCGAGTGGGGGGGCTTTATAAGGATCTCCCCGACGGATGGGTCGAATGGTGCCAGAAGGTGATCGATCAGTTGCCTTATACCTTAGATGATGTCGATGGCCTCTTAACACACAACCGCATCTGGATCGACCGCACCCGCGGAGTCGCTCCCATCAGCAAAGAGACGGCGCTCGAATATGGTTTTACCGGCCCCTGCTTAAGGGCCTGCGGTGTCGGACATGATATTCGAAAAATTCATCCCTACTACGATTACGATCAATTCAGTTGGGACGTACCCACTGAAACGGCAGGAGATACCTACGCCCGCTACTTAGTGCGAATGCGGGAGATGCGGGAAAGTCTGAAGATCCTTCAACAGGCCTTAAAAGAGCTCCCCGATGGCCCCGTCAATGTGCAGGACTGGGCGATTGTGCTTCCTCCCAAGGAAGAGGTCTACAACAACATCGAAGGGTTGATGGCCCATTTTAAATTGATCATGCATGGGATCAAGCCGCCGGTGAATGAAGTTTATGACTGCACCGAAGCGGCCAATGGAGAGCTCGGATTTTACGTCGTTTCGAACGGCGAAGGACGCCCCTTTCGGGTGCGGTGCCGTCCTCCCTGTTTTGCTATCTACCAAGCCTTCCCGGAAATGTGCCAAGGACAAACTGTTTCCGATGCCGTTGCCGCTTTGGGGAGTCTTAACATTGTGGCAGGAGAGTTGGACCGATGAAAACGGCGAGTATTGAATTCACCGCGGATCGGATGGCCGAATTTAAAAAGCTGGTCGCCAGATATGAAGAGCCGGCCTGCGCCCTTTTACCGACCATGTACTTGGCCCAGGATCAATTTGGTTATCTCACGCCCCAAATTATGATCTATATCGGCAAGCTTCTGAACATGCCTCCAGCAAGAGTTTTTGAGACGGCCAGTTTCTACACGATGTTCAAGCACAAGGACATGGGAAAACATTGCCTCCAGGTCTGCACCAACATCACCTGCACCCTGATGGGTTCAGAGAAGTTAATCGATATTATTAAAGAAGACCTCAAGATTGGTCCGCATGAGGTGACCGAAGATAAAAAGTTTAGCTATGTCCCGGTCCAATGCTTGGGATCGTGTGACACCGCACCGGTCGTCCAAGTCAACGAAGATTACGAAGAGAATTTAAACCCAGAAAAATTCCGTCAACTTATCAAAGATCTAGCCCAAAAGGGAGGAAGCCTTCAATGAAGCTTTTAGCTCCCGAAAAAAGAGTTCTCACGCTCCATCGCGACGTAAAGGATTTTCACAAGATCGACGTCTATGAAAAACATGGCGGCTACCAGACTTTAGCCAAAGCCTTTGCCATGAAACCGGACGAGATCATTGAAGAGGTGAAAAAAAGCGGTCTCCGGGGACGCGGCGGCGCGGGATTCCCTACCGGAATGAAATGGAGCTTTGTGCCCTACAATGCCGGCAAGCCCATTTTCTTACTCTGCAATGCGGATGAATCGGAACCAGGTTGCTTTAAAGACCGACTTTTAATTGAACAAAACCCTCACCAATTGATCGAGGGAATTATCATCTCCGCCTATGCGGTTCGTTGCAAAAAAAGTTACATCTACATTCGCGGCGAGTATGCCAAAGGGGCACGCATTCTCCAAACGGCCATCAACGAAGCCTATGCAAAGGGTTATCTCGGAAAAGGATTGGAACTGGTTCTCCATCGCGGAGCCGGGGCTTACATTTGCGGCGAGGAGACGGGACTCATCTCGTCGTTAGAAGGGAAAAAAGGGCAACCGAAACTGAAACCTCCTTTCCCCGCGGTCAGTGGATTTCTAGGCAACCCAACAGTGGTTAATAATGTGGAAAGCCTATCGACGATTCCTTGGATTGTAAAAAATGGTGGGGAGGCCTATGCGAAATACGGCTATGGCCATGAAAAAAGCCGCGGCACACGCCTCTTCTGCTTAAGTGGATGGGTGAATAAGCCTGGGACTTATGAAGAAGAGATGGGAATGCCCCTCAAAGATTTTATCGAGCATTATGGCGGTGGCATGAAGGATGGAGCCAAATTAAAGGCGGTCATTCCAGGAGGTAGCTCCACTCCCCCGCTTACCCCTGAAGAGGTGGACAAAGCGGTGCTCGATTATGAATCGATGAACACTTTCGGCACCTTCTTAGGGGCTGGGGGCATCATCGTAATCCCGGAACATTTTAGCCTCGTGAAACTGTTAGAACGACTCTCCGAATTTTATTGGGATGAGTCCTGTGGACAGTGCACTCCGTGCCGCGAGGGGACCGGCTGGCTCCACAAGATGATTGCCAGCATCGAACACCGCACCGCCGATAAACGGGTCTTTGATGATTTAAAAAAGACGGCCGGCAGCATGATGGGAACCACCATCTGCGCCCTTTCCGATGCGGCGGCGATGCCGGTGCTGGGATTCCTAAAGAAATTCCCGAAAGAGTTTGAGGATTATCTGAATGGATAATAAAAAGGTAACACTTACCATTGACGATAAAAAAGTAGAGGTCCCGGCCAACTATTCGGTTTTCCAAGCAGCCGCCGACGCCAAAATATTCATCCCCCATTATTGTTACCATCCTGATCTTTCGGTCGCCGGCGTCTGCCGGATGTGCATGGTCGACATTGAAAAAAACCCACGACTCCAGATTTCTTGCAACACTCCGGTGGCGGAAGGAATGGTCGTTCGCACTCAAACCGACAAAGTAAAAGAAACGGTAAAAAATACTTTAGAATTGCATCTGATTAACCATCCCGTCGATTGCCCCATCTGTGATAAGGCTGGCGAATGCAAACTCCAGGATTATTATGCCGCCTATGGCCTTTATCAAAGCCGAGTGGAACTCGATGAAAAGGTTCATAAACCTAAGGTGGTTGATATCGGGACGATTGTCCTCGACTCGGAAAGGTGCATCCTCTGCACCCGTTGCGTCCGGTTCACCGCAGAAGTGACCCACACCCACGAACTTTCTATCTTTAATCGCGGCGACCGATCTGTTTTACAGACCTATGACAATGGCCCGCTCCAAAATGAATACACCGGTAACCTCGCCGATATCTGTCCCGTCGGCGCTCTCACCGCAAAAGATTTCCGATTCCAATGTCGAGTTTGGTTCTTAGAAAAAGAAAACTCCACTTGCGCGCTCTGCGCCCACGGTTGCAACACCACCATTTCGGTGAAGCCGGAAACAAAAACCGTCTATCGCGTGGAACCTCGTCGCAATCCCGAAGTCAATCGTAGCTGGATCTGTGACAGCGGCCGTTGGGATTTTCATTACCTGAATAGTGACAGCCGAATCCAAGTACCCAAACTCAATCGCGATGGAAAATGGCTTGATGCCACCTGGCACGAGTGCTTCATGACCTTAGCGAATGAACTTCAGGAAAATCCGCATAAAGTGGGAGTCGCCCTTTCGGGTCATCTCACCAATGAAGAGGCTTTTGATACGGTGATGACCCTTTCCACTTTAGGAGTAAAAACCTTTACCTGGATCGTCGACGAGACCGCCGTCGCGGAAAAAACGCCCTATGATCAAATCTTAAAGCATAAAGATCGCACCTCCAATGCCAATGGCCTGGAACGGGTCTTTCAACAGCTCAACCTGACCCTTTTGAAACAATCCGATTTTCGACAGAAGTTCAACCATCAAGAGTTAGATTCGCTGTGGCTCTTGGGAATCGAGGGGGAGGATCCCCCAGGACTCATGGGACTCCTTTCCACTCTGCCGCCGTCGATAAAGTTACGAGTGCATGCCACCAATTACACTCCTTTTTTCGAACGGGCGCAGATGATGCTGCCTAACACCAGCTCCTATGAAAAGGAGGGCACTCTTCTGAGCGCGCTCGGTCGACTTCAGAAATTAAACCAGGCCGTCCCCGCCTTTTCCACTTCTCGTAATTTGCACCAACTGATTTTCGGCATCTCCAAAGGAAATGATCGGGAAACGGTCCAGAAAAATAAGGCCCAATTGGTCTTTGAGGAAAAGGTGGCGGGATGGATTGAAAATCAAAATTGGAAAAAATTTAATCCGATGGGAGTAATGGCGCATGGCACACCCTAAACCGCTAAAATTACCGGTAGAGGATCGGATTTATCTTTGGGCTATCCTCAAAGGGATGATGATCACCGCCCGCCATTTCTTCAGAAACATCATCTTCTATCGCAAACTCCCGATTATTTCCTACCCGGAAAAACGACGGAACTATTCAAAACGATTTCGGGGTTTGCAAATCTTAACGGTGAAAGAAAATGGCGATATCCGTTGTACCGCCTGCATGCTCTGTGCGACTGCCTGCCCTGCCGCCTGCATTCATATCACAGCGGCGGAACATCCGAATAAAAATGTCGAGAAATTTCCTTTGGAGTTCAACATCGACATGCTCCGGTGTGTTTTTTGCGGCATGTGCGAAGAGGCCTGTCCCGTCGATGCGATTCGCATGGGCCCGACTTATGAACTGGCGAGCTTCGATCGTAATGATTTCATCTACACCAAAGAGGATCTCATCAAGCACGGCAACAATACGATCAGCGTTGTGAAGCACCACTAAGAGCGTTATTTTCAACACTATTCCTATATGCATTCGGTCACTTAACTCAATCCTTCGCCCCCTGCACCATTATTTACAAGCTATTAGATGATAAGTGGCGTATGCTGTAAGTAGTCGATTTAGAAGACCTCTGGGCAGGGTGCCCAACGATTTTCTCTCTTGGCACCACTTACCTCTGGAGGTCACTCGTGGGACGAAAAATTTATGTCGGCAATCTTGCCTTCTCCGCTACCGAAAACTCAATTAACGATCTTTTTAGCCAGCATGGCACCGTTGATTCTTGCCAATTGATTATTGATCGGGAAACCGGCCGATCCAAAGGGTTTGGCTTCGTCGAAATGTCGACGGATGAAGAGGCTCAAAACGCCATTACAAGCCTCAACGGCCAGGAAGTGGATGGACGCTCTTTAAAAGTGAATGAGGCCCGTCCCCAGGCGGAACGTTCACGTGGTTTTTCCAATTCATCCGGCGGCTTCCAGGATCGAAGCGGTTCAAGGGGTTTTGGTGGAAATCGCGGCGGCCGTTACTAAAACCGCAGCCTTTTTTCACTTTCCATTTTTGCGGGCCCTTGATCCCTTCTGCCATTGGTGGAGGCGACTCAAATCGCAAGATTAGGGGCCCGTAAATTCAGGCAGTAAACAACTCGGAATAGGAGCTAAATGAGTCGAGAAGATCTCCTTAAAATAGAGGGCACGATAACCGAAGCGGTTTCTGCTAGTCAATTCCGGGTGAAGCTCGCGGATGGTCGTATTCTCAGCGCTAAGCTATCGGGCAGATTGCGCCAGTTTCACATCCGTGTTCTCGTCGGAGATCGGGTAACTTTGGGCTTATCGCCCTATGATCTCTCACACGGTCTCATTCTGAGCCGAGAAAAACTAAAAAGCCCGCCCAGGAGATTTTGAATGATGGAGAAAGAGAACAGTATGAACTATAAACTGACGATCGATGTAAAGCTCATGCATGAGGAGCCTAAAATCCCCATTATGGACACCCTTAAGCGTTGGATGAAAGAGGGGAAGATCGAACTTTTAGAGGCGGCTCCTCGACGAGTAGAGTCCGCGGGATACGCCCCCCCACTCTCTGCCTCCATCGGATACCGATCCCGCTTTCGCCCCGGCCCCAAACCGAAAGCCAGGGGTGGAGTCAATTTCAAAGAAATGGCTTCCGTGCTGTTTCCACACCAAGATTCCCAACGCCTTGATATTCACCAGATCAATGATGTGGCCCACCTAGTAAAGCACCATGGCAGCAAGAATGAGCTCTTTGTGACGCACAATCAAAAAAGCTTCATCGAAAAGGGAAAACGGGAACGGCTCAAAGAGGCCTTTGGCATTATCGCCATGACCCCTGAAGAAACAGTCGAGATGTTGGGTAAAATCGAGGGCTGGAAATAAAAGCCCTTTATCGACGAGCAAATCGCCGAGTACGATAGACCAACCGCGCGGCGGGCTTAGCGCCCGAGAGCACCTGCTCTCCCATGAAATCTCCGGTCACCAACAGATTCACGGCCTGGCCTTTTTTCCCAAAACGGCCGGTCCGACCAATCCGATGCACATAATCCTCTCGACTCTCGGGGAGATCATAGTTAATCACATGCTCGATGTCGGTGACATCAATCCCTCTCCCGGCAAGATCGGTCGCCACCATGATTCGGTGGGTTCCGGCGCGGAATCGCTCCAGAGCCTGTTTTCGTTGCCCTTGCGTACGTCCGCCATGCAAGCAGACCACTTCGTGACCTTCGCGGAAAAAAAGCTGGGCAAGTTGCTCGGAACGGGATTGGGTGCGGGCAAAAATCAAAACCTTGCCCATCCGTTGCTCCACTTCAGAGAGCACAACCGCATCCTTCCCATGGTGAGTCGTATGAATGGTTTTCTCTGTTATCTCGGCCGAAGGTTGAGCTACATTGCCAATTTCAACTCGAACTGGGGTCGTCAGCAATGATTTTGCCAATCCTTCAATCTCACTCGGTAACGTCGCCGAAAAGAGCAGCGTCTGCCGTTTTTTGGGAAGCTCTTTTACAATTTGTTTAATTTGAGGAGCAAATCCCATATCCAACATCCGATCCACTTCATCCAACACCAGAAATCCGATCCGGGAAAGGTTGAGCGTTCCTTCTCGCAGGTGATCATTCAGGCGTCCTGGCGTAGCGACGATATAATCGGCTCCGCGCCTCAACTCCTGTACCTGGCGGCCAAACGACTCCCCTCCCACGATCAACACGCCATGCAGCTTCATCCCGCGGCTCATCTGTTGGAGGACTTCATGAATCTGCGCTGCCAGTTCCCGCGTAGGAGCGAGAATCAGTGCATCCTGACGGCCATTCGCATGGAGTTTTGCAAGCAGGGGAATACAAAAGGCCCCTGTCTTTCCAGTACCGGTTTGGGCCGTTCCGAGAATATCTTTTCCTTCGAGCGCGGCCGGAATGGCGCTCGACTGAATCGGCGTCGGCTGAAGAAACTGCATTTTCTCTAAGGCTGAAAATAAGGGTTGAGGAAGGTTGAGATCTTTAAACGATTGAAAGGAATTCAATTTTTTTTCTTTCTAATGACCTAACGACAGGTGTGCTTCCATTAAGCAGGTCGGTTATTTATGATTTCGCTCATTGAATTGTTTTTTTACAATTAATGCGGGGCACATCGGTAAGAGTAAATCAGGCTCTACCACCCTAACATCTTGTCGGTCGTTCCATTGGATCCCTTTATATTAGGATCCCTAAAGAGGTCTCTGGAGGGGGCTATTCCAATAGCTTTCTCTAGGACCCAACC
>CAZRZK010000019.1:0-65003 GCA_964604555.1 uncultured Pseudobdellovibrionaceae bacterium
AATCAAAACAATCCTTTGAAACTCTGCCCTACCTATTGATATAATGAAAATGATTAGGGTTTTTCATCTTAACCCAGCTCTTCGGAGAAGACTATGACACTCACCAAAGCGGAACTCATCGACTCCATCTACGAAAAGGTCGGTTTCTCGAAGAAAGAGGCGGCCGATCTTGTGGAATTGGTGTTTGAAAGTATGAAAGAAGAGTTATGCAGGGGAGAGTCGATCAAGATCTCCGGCTTTGGAAAGTTCAGAGTGCGTCAGAAAAAATCCCGCATGGGAAGAAATCCCCAAACGGGTGAAGCGATGATGATCTCGGCCCGGAAGGTGTTGACCTTTACCCCAAGTCGTATTCTAAGAGATGGAATCAACGGGAAATCGACGGTCTTACCAAGTGCAGTATCGGATGATGCAGATAAAGACGATAGCGACGAGTAACTTTCTCTTCTCCTCTCTTCTCTGGGCGCTCCCACTGGTTTCGCCATTCGACACTTCAACCGACCTCCAATGTCCGTCTATTTTAGAAAGTAGCCGCGATCATTATGTCTGCGCCCTTCAGAAAATTGAAACCTTTTCCAATCCGCTTCCTTGGAAACAACCGGACTTCAAAAATTCTTTAGACCAGGCAGAACACCTTCCTCTGTCACAAATAGAACGTTATTACTGGCGAGGGCGCATTCAGTTGGCCCAGAATCGACGCCAGGCCAATCCCGAACCTTTACGCCAAGCCATCATCCAATTCAGCTTTGCGGAACGATTGGAGCCTAAAAATGGGGAAATAGCCTACTGGCTCATGCTGACCCATCTCGAAAAGGGAAATTTTTCCCGAGCCAATGACATCCAGCAACAACATCAGGATCAAAACCATTGGCGCTGGCAAAAAATTCGGAATGAAGGGCTCATCAAGATCTTAGAACCCCACTCTGACGGTATTCACCCCTACCTCTTTTACCAAATCAACAATGGATTGGGAGCGGGAGTCGCCTTTTCCTATTCAGGGCTGAGTGGAACCGTAGCGGCGATGACCAAAAAAAGTTTTTTGGGCAGTCTGGAGTGGGATCCCTTTCGAATTTCTGGGAGCTACCAATTTCAAAACTACAGTCCCTTTTTAATCCGTACCGGGGATCTCCATTTCCAATTTTTGCCCCAATTTGAAATCCTAACCGATCTCTACTGGGGCATCGGTTACCATCTTGATTTCTTCTCTCTTTCAGAGCGCCCAGGATTCCTTGCCACTGCGATTGCGAAAGATCAAAACTTTTACTCAGGAATCTATTCGACCCTCCAGCACCGACAACTCTTAACACCTTATCATCCCCGTTGGGGCCACTTGAGTGAAGTCGGCGTTTTCAATCCCATCAAAAATTGGGGAAGTGATGCGAGCTTTACAAAAGCCTGGGCTCGTCACCTGCAAGCCATCCCCACTTTTCAGCGGCAGACCCTGGTCTTTGGAGGTTCCTATCAATGGAGCAACTCCACGACACCTTATTTAGAACTCCCCTATTCCACCCAAATTCCTGGCGTGATCTATGGGCGGTATCGACACCCCAAACTCTTCTCGACCTTTTTGGAATACCGGGCAGAACTTATCTCTTCCTGGTCGATCGCACCGTTTTATAGTGTGCTCTATACCGATCGCTGGCTTCAGGGAGGTGGCGCCGCGCTTCTAGTGAATGCCTTCGATTGGCGACGTTCGATTTCAAGATTTGAATTCGGTTGGTTCGAAGGCGAGTTTCAATTCCAAGCTGGCATCATGACCGTCTGGTAATTTGGCTAAAGGTATCCGTTACCTTCTGCCGCCACAGATGGTGGTGGCAGAAGGTAACGGATACCTTTAGCCAAGAAATTTAATAATCTCGTCGGCTTTGCTTTCAGCGTCCCGCTTACCCAATTCTAAAAGGGTGCGGATAAATCCCGGAGCAAACATCAAATAACTTAAGAGGTCTCCAATCTCACCCCTAGAGGCGGTGGAATTGATCAATTGCCGCAAGTGAAAAGGCACTTCCGAAAGATGAGCAGTGGCGATTTCGGCAAAGCTCTGTGAGGGTTTTAAAAGATAGACCGGAATTTTTTTATAGTGAGTATTCTCGATTCCCTGCCCCATCTGATTCAATCGCACCAAATTTTCATAGTCGATCTCCAATGTATCGACGAAAATACTATTCAATACCACTCCCGCGATGAACCCCATACTGACATGATCAGGATGGTATTCGGTCTGTTTTTTCGGCATCGCCTGATTCCCGATCCCAAAAAGGTGGGTAGCCCCCAAATGAATTCCAGGACTAAAGGGAAAGTTAACTCCCAGCGCTCCGTCCCCAAAGAGCCCGTCGGCAATGCGCACCGGTTCAAACAACAACGGAATTGAACAACTGGCCATGATATGGCGCACTCGAATCGCGGTTCGGACAGCCTTTCTTCCCCGCGCCGACCAGGGTTGGATAGGAGCATGAGAATCGAAAAAAACGGTGCTCGTTTGATCGTAATAATTGGTGGCGGTGACTGCAACGCCGTCGATTAAACCGGCACGAAGGGCTTTGGTGATGCGCCAAAAATGGACGTGAGTAAGAAGAGTCGTCGAAAGAGGACTGGCATCGAGTAATGATTTCACCAAAAGCCGATTCGTTACCTTCGATAAAAAAATGTCATAGGCCCAACGGCTACCCATTCCCAGAATCGTTTTAAAGTTGGTCTTCACCACCTGGCCAAACTCCAATCCTTGCCAAAGTTGATGGAGGTGTTGAGTGGCAATCGGAAAGGGTTCGCCTTGTGCCAAAAAGGAGGAGTTGATCGATCCGGCAGAGATCCCGGTAAAGATCCGAGGAGCAAATTCAGGAATATTTTCGGAGATCCACTTTAATGCTCCCACTTGGTAGGCAGCGCGTGCACCTCCGGCAGGTAGAATCAGTCCTAATCGTTTGGGGGGAACCATCTAAGTATTCTACTATAAATCTGGGGCTTTGTTCAAAAAGTGCCAGATGCGAGGAAGCAGGAGAGACTTTCACAAAGGTACGGCCTACCTTTGTGAAGAACTACTTTGCATCTTCACAAAGGTAGGCCGTACCTTTGTGAAAGTCTCTCGATGACAGCGCAGATGGCGCTTTTTCAGCAAAGCCCGTTAACGGGACAATCGAAGCTCTACTTTCGTCGCAGGAAGCCGTTTCGGATTGGGAAGTCGCAGCAAATGCAATTCCTCCTGCCCTTCATCGGCCACCTTTCCATCATAATGAAGCCCTGAGTCGGTTAAGAGGCGATAGTCGATAAAGACTCGCTGGGACAAAGAGGCTGGATGGCGGTTGATTTTCAAAGTGAAGTCTGAGGCGGTTTTGCTATGCAGCTCCACTTGCGAAAGGAGTTGAGTGAGCACGGGTTCCACCACGACTTGGGGATGGTTTTCGATATCAATCGTTTCGCTGGGCCAAAAGCGCCAAATAGCCACCACGATGATAATGACGCCCCAGATGAGCCAATAAAGGATCGATTCAGCGTTGTTGCTTTTGGTTAACATGGGTGAGTGGCGAGAGGATTAAAATGAACTCCCCTTTTTCATACCCCCGCCTATTTATATGATAACTCAATTCCGAAATTTTTCCCCAAAAGAGTTCCTCTTGAGGACCTGATATGTGCCAAGCAAAAAAGATCTCTCGCTCTTTCAATCCATTTAATTCCTCGATTAAAAGCTTTAGGCGATAGGGCGTTTCAAGGAGCACCACCGCCTCTTTCATCCGAGAAAGGCGGATGATCTCCCTGCCCCTTTCCTCTTTTTTCTGAGGTAGAAATCCCAATAAATAAAAAGGGGGAGGATAGCCACTTAATGCCATGGCGGTGGCCCAGGAGGTCGCAGTTGGCAGGCTTCGGACCTCGTAGCCCAATTGCCGACAGGCCTTTAGCACTTCACTGCCGGGATCAAAAAGGATTGGCATGCCGGTATCGGAAAAAAGAAAAACTTTTGCCTCTTTTAATTCTTTTAACTTGAGAAAGAGCTCTTGTTCCTCACGAGCAGAGATGCGGTCGAGAAAATAAAGTTGTTCGATAGGATAGTTTAATCCTTTTAAAAGCTGTCCTGCACGTTTTCGGGATTCCGCAATGATCAGACTCGCCTGAGACAGCTGCTTCCGGACCGCTTCGGAAAAGGAATCCCGTTCATCGAGGGGGCTTCCGACTATCCATAATTGATTATGACTGTGGGCGGAGCTCACTGGGATTCCCAAAAAGAAGTTTAAAGTTGATATTCATAAATGGGATCGAATTACTATCCCGTCCCGTTTCAAAACTCAATCCCCAACAGGCCCGCGGTTTCTGCTCTAGGTAAATCCCCAGGACATAGCTCAGAAACCGTCCCGTTTTCACCGAATACTCTAAAGACCCTCCTAAATCAAAAACGGTGGGCAACATTTTATAAAATCCAAGCCGCAAAATCTCTTCACTCGTGGCTCTAACGGCTCGATTCGTAAAGCGACCATTTAAAGTCACCTGATCTTTCCCTTCTCCTCGGTAGGTAATGCCAGTGGAATAGGAGGTTTCGCGCACTCCATTGGGGGCTTTCTGAATCGGGTAAGTCGCCGCGAAGCCTACCGACAAATGGGGGAGGTCCAATTGAGAAAGGAGCTCAACAGGACCGACATGGTGGCGCGTGCTGATATTGAGATCGGAAAGCTTGGAGTTGAATTGTTGCGAGAGTTGGATAAATAAAAAACGATCCAGTCCCGACTCTCCACGCTTTCTTAAAAACCGGTTGATCAACTCTGCCCGAAAAAACTCAAATTCACTCAACTGATCCAGAGCATCAAACCGAGGGTTACTCAGGCCTGACTGATCCCGATAGAAAAAAGGATGGGAAAGTTCGGGAGAACGGTAGACGGAAGTATTATAAAGCACCCGGGGTTGAAAAATATGGACCACTTTAGAAAAATCTTCGCTGTCAAAGGCATATTTTTTTGAAAGATAGAGCGAAAAAGGGACTTCAATATCCACATACTCGCGGTGAAGTCCTGTCGAAAAAGGGGTGTCAAAGTGGTAGAGAAGGCCTCCTCCTTTCAACACCGGTTGGAATTGAAAGCCACTCGGCATAGGAATGGTTGTGATCAATCTGGGTTCCAACTTCAACCGTTTCCCCCGACGAACATAGTCATTGCCATCAAACCCCAGATTAGGATCCTGATTATTCCCGGAGTCGACCGGCAAGAGAGGCACTTCATCGAAAGCCTTAGGACGATAAAAATGGCTCAACTGACTATCGAACTCAAACATCGCCCAGCGACCTAAAAGTTCGTCGGTGATCTTCGAGAAAAAGAGAGTGGGGAGTTCAGTCGCAGCCCCCTCATCAACCCCTTTTTCTTTGGAAATCACCAGGGATTGGCGATAAGTGGCTCGTGCCCCATAGAAAAGATCGGAACTGGAATGGGAAAGGGTCACCTGAGAACGAAGCGATGGAAAAGTCGACATCGGCGCCATGTCATCAGGGAAATCGATCACGAAATAGGGGTGAGAAACATAATTTACCGACTGGGTTGAAAAAGTGCGGGGACCAAAGTGATAGGTATTGTTGACCCGCAAACCCCACTCTCCAAAACGGGTCGAATGAGACTGGATGGAGTTTTCAGAAACCGGATCTTGAGCCCCGCCATAATTGCGTTGAGATAAAAAAAGCTGGGCATTCCCACTTCGCTTGCCATCATAGAGATAACGGTAATGACTCCCTAAATGGAGATAGGCATTGGAAAAATAGATGGGTTCCAGGGTCAAATCCTGCCAAGGGCCGAGATCCAAAAAATAGGGAAGGGAAAAACCGGTCCCCAACCCTTGGCGATACCTCATACTGGGCATCAAAAAGCCCGATTCCCGTTTCGATTTCACCGGAAAAACGAGGTATGGCGAGTAAAGGACCGGGACCTCCTTCGCATACATCACCACATCATAAAGGTGAGCATATTCATTTGAAGTTACGTGCATCCGGCGGGAAAAGATTTTCCAATCACTAAAACAATGCACCACTTCTGGTGTTTTCAATAATGACAGATTGCAATTGGAATAGGTCCCTTCCTCAATCTCAAACTGTTCTTGTCCCAACTTTCGCACCACTTTGCCAGAAAGCACGAGTGTGCCTTTGACGATGACTCCATCATCCAACACCGCCTCTTTTGTTTTGAGATTATAGGTCCCCTGCTTCCCCCACATCTCTAATTCCCCTTCGCGAATGTGGACGGACCCCACCGCGGTGCTCAACTGGCTGTTAAAATCGATCTCGATCCGATCGGCCTGCAACTCCTGTTCTCCTTGTTTCAACCAGGCATTGCCGCGCCCTACCACCGAATTATCGGTGAGGTTCCGCTCATAATGATCGGCCTTAAAATCAAATCCGGAGGGGGGCACCGGTTTTGCCCCAAACACCAAAGGCAATAAGAGAAAGAGAAGTGACATCAAACGCCCAGAATCATATAAAAAGAATTGCTTGAAAAGAGGGAAGTTAGTTCCTAGACTCCGAGTCAATGGAAGCAAAGCCCCCAATGAACTCAATCGTTAACCCTATCTCCCTTGAAAATTGCCGAGTTCGTTGGAATGGAGAATTCTCCGACATTTTGGATCTCTCCTTTTCCAGAGTGGTGGCTAAAGCTAATCCAATCTGGGAAAATATCCCTGCGGAAGAGCAGGTAACCCTTGAGCTTATTTTAGCCGGAGGATCAACTGGGACGACTCTTTCCCTTCCGGTCAAACTCCACTCCAAAAATGAGCAGTGGGTCCGATTTACTTTGCCCAGCATGCCTCCAAAAACCGCTTCGCAACTCCGTTATTTTTTATCTCCCAAGCGGATCGGGGAATCCCTTTTAAAAGACTGGTTTGAAGATACCGTCTGGCATTTCCATGGACTGAATGAGAGTGAATTGTGGCTATCCAATAATGGGACGATCCTTTTCACCTATCTCGATACCAGCAACCCGAACTTTCAATTTATTTTTCGGAATACTGCAGACGGGGGTATCCAGGTCGGAAGGCTCGAACGGCTCCATTATATGGAATTGACCCAACTGGATGGAGAGCTTCCCCTTCTTGCGGTCCCCGATAAAGAGATTTTCCAAAAGATGAGCGAGTGCCGGGACATTATCACCAATTTCCGACCTACCGGCCAATATGAATATAATGTGAAGCAGAAGCTGCTGAAAATCATCGGCGATCAGCTCTATTCCACTGGGAACCGATCGGAACGGCCGCGTTCTGTCACCGCCGCTGTTTAAAATCTAGCCAATTGTCAAAGAGTTTAGCTTCATAATTAGGCTCAGCTCCACCCCCTTGCGTAAAAAAGCAGGCAAGCTCCTTGCACTTCTTAGGAGTGTAGTTCGCAACCAAAAGTTGCAGTTAAACGCGGAAGATCACGTAGTTGGAGGCTCAAAATGCGGAAGATGCGGAAGTTGCAGTTATCGGTATTTTTGCCGATCTTTTATACAATTTTTTGTTTCAACTGTGAAAACACCGTAGGAGAGAGCTTGGCAGAAGGCAAAAAACATCTAACAGCGGGAGACGCTCCAGTCGACCCCAGTGTTCCACCTCCTGGAACACCCGATCCTGCCACCCTTAGAAAATTCCAGATCAAGGGGCTTTTACAGGATATCCCAAAGGACAAACAGACTGCCCTCTTTCAGCAGTTGGCAGCTATTCCAGACTCAACCGCTCAAGCCAAATTTGCCAAGGATTTAATTGAATCTTCACCCAATTTATCTCCTGACGAAAAGATCCGTCTGAAAGGTTTCGCCGATGCGATTGGAAGAGATGGAACTCCCGTTTCCGGGAAAGAATTGGTTGCCGCCGCAAAGGAACTCGCACAAGGTTCTCTCGTCACCGGTGGAGGAAAGGCCGGTGGAAAGGCGGGAGAAGATCCGACTAAGGCCTTAGGCGGACTTGGAGAATTATTAGAAAAGGTCGGCAAACTAGCCGAGAAAAGCAAAGAGGATGACAAAGGTGGCCGCGGCGCCCTGCCCCCAGGAGGCGGAGAAGGCGGTGGAACCGGCGGTGAAGGAAATGGACAACAAGGTGGACAGCCCACCGGTGAAAACAGCCAGGGAAAACAAGCCGGAGGCACGCCTCAACATGGTTCCGAACGTGGAAAAGATCGGGAGCGGAACAAGCCGGAGCCGGAAAAGAAAAATGCCCAGGCGAACAATGATTCCAATAACGAAAAGTCTAAAGATTCGAATAAAGAAAAGGAAAATGAGAAGGAAAAAGGGGAATCACTCGTCGATTTAGGAAAACTTAAAAGTGCCGCCGAGACCAAGGCCAAAAAGAAAGACGAGAACAAACCCGATTTAACTCCACCGACACCGCCGCAAGATCCTTCAGCACCCGATCCTTTCCGTTATACCAGTCAGGGAAATGGACCGGTCGGTGAAAGCAAAATCGGAAATCCAGTGGCCTCGGGAAGTGGTATCAGCAGTTTAAGCAATGATCCGAGCTCGCTCCCTTCTTCAGGCAGCGCTTTCAGCATCCCGTCGAGCAGCTCCCCTTCGTTTAGCAGCAATTTAGGTGGAGCTCCCGCAACGCCCAATGACGATGCGGAAGGAGCGGTTGGAAGAATGCCGATCTACGTCGGGAAAAGCGAAGGCGTTTTTGCCGATGCCGGCGGAAGTGCCCCTTCCACGACTAGCGATAACGATAGCGATCAGACGGTCGATGGTGGCGCTGAAGAGGCGAAATTAGCGGCAACCAATAAAAATGTGCGCCCCAATGAGATTCAGGCCCGGATGGTCATGTTTAGCCGGAAAGAAGAGGACCCGGTGGCGTCACGCCCTGGCCCCTTCGCCTATACGGCGATCGCCCGCAAGATTTTAGCAAAACCGAAACGATCGGACCTTTTCTCCAATGGAACAGCTCAAGCGGCCGGAGGTGGAAGCCTCCTCGAACGGCTCCGGGCAAAGGAAGGGACTCTCTAAACAATTTTTAAGGAACACAACTATGAAACTCAACATGAAAACCCTAAATATTCTCTGCATCGCAAGTATACTCACCGTTCACAGTCTATCGGCAGAAACCAGTGATCCGATAGCCAACGGAATCATGAATGGAACCTACCAAACCAGCGAACTGGGATCCAGTTATTCGGCACAAAGATTCACGACTGAAGACTCCACCATCATTTACACCGATGAAGCTGGTAAAGCCAACTCTCGACGGGATGCCGCGGCAACTGCCGCCGATGATTCACAACGAGGGAATGATGTTCACACTCAAACCGGCAATGTTTTAACCATTGAAGGTAGCATCATGATGACTAGCGTGGTCGAGTCGGTGCGAGTCGCCGGTGCAGAAATGGTGGCCATGGGAGTAATTGAGTATTTACAAGCCGGGGCCGACAACGATGCCAAGAATTCCAATACCGATCAAAAAAACCTCCTCATGCCAACCGACGGCGCCGCAAAAGTGGCCAATGGCGATGGAAATTATGGAAATGGAACCTTCGGCGGACAGAGTGACATCCAGAAGGCCCTCGATACTCCAGAGTTCAAGGCCATCCTCGAAAAAAACGGGGTGAACCCAAGTGAATTTATCGCTCAAGTGAGTTCGGGAACGCTCACGACCGGAGCCGCCATCATGCAAGCGGCCGGCATCACCAACGTGAGTGATAGCGAACGGGAAAAGGGTCTCCAATTGGCCCAAACCACCGCACTGGAGAAGATTGAACAGGTCCATGGTGAAAAATTACCGGATGGCTCGCGATTCGCTTACAATCAAAATGCAAACAGTGGCAGTGACGCCAATGCCAACTCGAAAGGGAATGACAAAAATTCGAGCGCTTTGAATCCGAATGGACAAGGGAAAAATGGAGTGGCCGGAAAAGGCAACCCCGTCACAGATGGGAATTCCAAAGGAGCGGCTAACTCTGGGCTCACCTCGAAATCGTCATTAGATGAAATATTGGCTAAATTGATGGGCGTCCCGAAAGAAAAACTGACCGCCGAGCTCCGAAGAGAAGGGCTCGAACGACTGGGCGTCGCGGGAGATCAAAAGAATTTTTTAAATATTTTCCAAAGAGCCCATCGCAGCTATCGCGCCTGGGGCAAATGGCGAAATGAAAGAAAACGCGGACTACGAGTCACCATGTCCCGTTAAAAGGTGCCCGTCGTATTTCAAGCTTAAAAGGTAGTGGTCACGATCAATATATTGTGACCGCTACCTTTTAAGCTTGAAATACGACGGGCACCTTTTAATATTAAGCTTGAAATACGACGGGCACCTTTTAATAAGCTCTCTTATGAACTTTCGCTCCGCGGGCCATATCCATCAATTCATGGCGTGCAGATCGCTCTAAGAAGTGATTCGAGAAATGGAAGCTCATTACCAACGTTAAAAGGACAAAAACACCGAGCACAACACCTTCAACGTGGGTCAGGGCAAACTGCTCTCTCAGCGCAAAATAACCGAGGACCAATCCCCAGACATAAAGTCCAGTGACGGTATAACCTGCCCATTTTTCGGCGATGGGGATTTGTGAAAGGGTATAAGCGGCTAAAAAGACGGTGAAGACGACCGACATCCGTCGAAAAAGCACCCGTTTGCTGGTCCGGCGTCCAAACAGATTCCCCACACACCAGGTGAAGAGTACTAATACGAAAGCAGCCAGGAGAGTGGCGGCAAGTTTAGCGGCAATGACCACCCAGGTGGCCATTTGGGCCGGGATCCCGGTTTTCATCTGCACCGATTCGACGAATACATGATAAATGGCTTGGCTCTTCCCGACGTGGGTCTCCACGGCGGCTACGGCAAGAAAAAGAATCAAGATAACCCAGTGGTGAGAAGACCACTGCAATTGATTAAAAAACGCACCCGGCTTTACTAAAAGACGTACACCTTGTCTCACGTTCCACAACCTCCATGGGAAAGGCCACAACATATATGGGACCTTGCCGACCGACTGTATTCTGCAAGTCGTGCCACTGCCTCTCTGAGCACAAAAAGGGCTTTCTCGACTGTCGAATTGTTAGACAGCAGCGACAATCTACGAGGTGTATTCTTTGTAGACTCGAGACAAATACCTTCACACTGTCAAATCTTTAAGGACACCAAATTACCGAATCATTTCAACCAGAAAACCAGCCTGGAGGTTGGCTTTGGCTTTGCATTTATATAGCTCATGGTACGACGTCACTCTTTTTACATTCTCAGTTTTACTCTCTTAACCCTCTTTATTGGCTGTACCAATCGCAACTCCACTGGAGAGGACAATTCAAGGACTGGATTGAGTAGCGATCTCCCAGCCCAAAGCGCGACGCAAGTGGCCGAGATCCGATACCAAGGAAATGATATCGATGTTTGGAACATGATTGTCGATAACAACACGCTTTACTTCACCGCATCTGGAACCGGCGGCAAAATCGGACCTGGATTTGCGGGAGCCAATATCGTGGCCGATCCCGAATTGCCCACTTTAAACTTTGCCGTAGGCAGCCAGACCAATAATCTTTTAAATCAGTGGATTGCCCCCTTATATGCACGTGGCGCAATTGCCATTAACAACAATTTAGCCCTCACCAGCGGAACCGCAGGAATGAGCGCCTATGATCTCACTCAATCAGCAAAAGAGATCTTCCGAGTTCCCACTCCTCCACCGACCGGCAGTGAAACTTTAAATATCACGGGTGATGCGGCCTATGTCTGGTCGACCGCAGTCTTCCATCCCGCAGCTCCCGTTTTATATGCCTTTAAGAGCCAAGAATATGCGATGACCTATTTGGTTACGAGCAGTGGTCTTCAACTGTTAGGAAAAGAAAACTATTCCCCGAACGGGAAACCGGTTTGCTGCGCCACCTCCAGCGTGATTTTCAATAACGCCATTTTCGTGGCCTTCTCTTCAGAACTCCGTGTGTATCAAACCGATACCAACGGACGCCTCTATCGAGTCAACTCCGACTCGGAAATGCTACAACTCCAAGCGGCCTGGGTCACTGCCAGCCCCAATTACCTTTACGTCCTTCACAAACCTAACAATAGCGCAACCGGACGCAAAGATCCTTCTGGAGTCTATGTATTTAACCGCGACTTCCAACAGGTGGGTTACATTCCAATGAGCCCGGTGCCACAGATGATCGCGGCTCACCCACAAGACACCCATTTCTACGCCAAATTTAACAATGCGGCTATCAGCATCCTTCGCCGTTCCGGATCCTTTGATGACGAAGTTGGGTATTCCGGCAGTGCCATAAAAAGTCCGCGCAAGCGCTAATCACTTTTTTTCCTCGCACGATCCTACTGGTCCCTTTTTTGCACACCCCTGCTCGGGGGTATATGTCGTGAAAGACACCATTCTGCTTTTTTTAATAGGAGTCGGATTTATTGTAGCCTATCGTGCGTTGCACATGCAGCCGGTGGCGAGCGTGCCCATGCCGGCGCTGCGGCAACAACAACCGATTGCAGCGATGCCGAATACAAAACCAAAAGCGAAAAAAGTAGTTCACGTAAAAAAGCAGAGCTTCAAAAAGAAACTCCCAAATATTTTCAAAAAAGAGGCACCAGAGACTGAAGTCGCAGAAGAGACCGACAACATCAATCCAACAGCGCAAGTCGCGGGAATCCCAGTGGAAGACTGGATGCTCTCGCTAAAAAATAGAATCTCTCAAAAGCCAGCCACCCAAAAAGCGGGATCCCTGGAAGTCTATGTCCAGTGTCATGATATGACGACAGGTGATGCTAAATTCGTTGGGGAACATCGGTGTATGGAGATTTCTTCGCGCAAACAAGGCAGCGCCCAAACACTTTAAAGAATCGTACAGGTTACGGAACAACGACGGCACATAGGTTCAAAATCTTTTTTATTCAAAGTCATGACCTCAGCCCCAATTCTTCTGGCCGAGAGTACAATTAAAGCATCATTTGCGTATTTAGAAGCAGACCATTTCAACTCAGACAGCACCTTCCCAGCTGTAATAAAATCTTGCTCTTGTGGGATGATAATCCGGCGATGTTCAATAAAGGGAGAAACAAAATGATCCATCTGATGCATTGACTTAGAGTCTTTTACACCTGAATAGAGTTCTAATAGGACGATCGAAGGGAGATAGACAACCCGTCCACTGATTCTGGACTTCAACTCATTCTTCCCTCGAAACCAATCCACCCAAACGCTCGTATCAATAACAAGAGGTTTCATTTTACGCTAAATTTGGGTAGACGCCCAAACACCTCTTCCATGGCCTTTTCAATTTCAGCATTTGCAATCGCTAATTCAAGAGCTCTATCTACCGCTTGAGTATCGGTTTTTGCGGAAAATATAATGCGTGCCCTTCTTAATTTTTGTGCATCAATTTCCATCGTCTTTTTTATTCGATGCCTAGGAAGTACATTCATAATGTATATTTTTACATATTATATGTATATTTACAAGAATGTGAATTATGAATTTTTAGCGACTAAATTTGAATTTTGACGATACCGCATCCATTCAAAATAAAGAGCGCCCGATAGGATAAAAAAGATCCCTACCCCTTCGTGCCACCCAAAGGAACGCATTCCTAACCATGCGTTCAGAATGCAGGTCATTAAAGGCATCATCGCGAGCAGAACGACGACAGTTGCTACCGGCACCTTCCTGACACATACGATAAAGGTCACAACAGAGATCGTAAAAAAGAAGGAGAGAACACCAAGCCTCATCCACGCGGCCAGATTAGGAACAATGCAAAGCCCTTTCCAGACACACCAAATACCTAAACCCAAGTTTGTGATCACAAAACGCCAAAAAACGATTCCGATATCAGGAACCTGATGGAGCGTCATCTGCTTAATAAAAATAACGTACAACGAAAAAAAGATGGAACTCACCAGACAAAGCCCGAATCCCCAATACCAACCGTAAAGATCCATCTGCCAGGAATGGGCCATGTTCAGGACCCCCATCCCAAAAAGAGCGATCATCATTCCTAAATAAAAAGAACTTGGAATGCGTTCCCTGAAAAAAAGTTGCCCTAAATAGGCGGTGAGAAATGCATCAACTCCAAAACCGAGTACCGTCGTAAGCCCCGACCCTAATACACTATTGAGAGACAAGGCATAGGTCACAAAGGAAAGTGCATTCGCGATATTCAATCCAATCAATGCCGACCAGGCCGATCTGGGAACGGAGAATCCTCTCCAGTGGCCTTTTTGGATAGATTGGATCACCAACACACCAGCGGCAACTATTTGAGAAACTAAACAGCCGCACCACAGTAGAAAAAGGGGGTGGAAGAGTTGGGTTTTATCGCCCCATAGCTCTAAGAGGGTGTCACGGCAACTACCGGCCAAACAACCGATAAAAAAGAGAAAATAAAAAAGATACACAGGGCTCGCTTAGTACCACATTTTTCGTAGCATTGTCATTGCGAGACCAGCGAATGCCGGCCGCGGCAATCGCGGGGCATATTCTTAAACCACCCGGATATCTTCAAACTGCTGAATGAAATCCTTCCCGAAAGCACAAGAAGGCGTATAGGCCCCCGGTTGAACGGCACCACTTAACACTTTCTCGACCGCTGCTACCGCCGTTTGAGCCGTCAGTTGATACCCATTCTTCGCGAAGAGCCGCTTTTCTATTGATATCCCTTTATCATTTGTAACCTGCGCCCACACCGCCACTCGGGCCGATTCAAACTCCTCTTTGCTTTCCTCTCGATGGAATTTTTCCACCAGAGTCTGAAGCCCCTTTTGCACAGGTTTAACGGCGAAAAGAAGACTTACATACCGACTCAATTTCAATGCACCCACCATAGCTTTCGGAAAAGCCATGTAAACTTCGATATTGGGAATACCCGTGGAATGGAATGCCGTCGAAACATCTCCCCACGGCATACAGACACAAAACACTGATTTTTTATCAAAGCGGACCTCTTTAATTTTGGAGGCAGCGGGAACCCATTTAAACTTCCCCTCTTCACGAACAACCCCTCCCGCCGGTAATCCCTCAATCACCGTCTTGAGAGTTCCTTTACTGATTTTACCGGCAAATAGAAAAGCAAACTGAAGTTGTGTGGCATCGGGTAGTTCCGATTTTAGTTGAGCGGCCAAGCAATCGCTGGGAACCACATCAAAACCGACACCCGGAATCGCCACAATCCCAGCCTTTGCAATCTCATTTTTTTTGTGTTGGACTTTTTCAAAAATCGGAATTTCGCCAGTGATGTCGAGGTAATTGGTTTTTGCCCGAAGGCAAGCCTTCAGCATTGGTTTATGGGTCGCTGAAAAAGGGCCGGCACAATGCAAAAGGGTGTGGACCCCTTTTAAATTTTCCTGAATCGCATCGACCGATTTTAAATCAAAAACCTGATAGGGGAGATCATACTTTTGAGCAAGAGAAGTGAGCTTTTCAGAATTACGTCCCGCCAAGATCGGCTGGTGCCCTTTCTTGATAGCCTCTTCAATAATCAACCGACCGGTGTAACCATTCGCTCCATAGATCATCCACTTTTTATCCATGTCCGCACCCTATCACAAAAGCCGTTAAAAGGTGGGAGACGATGACAGATCCCTAAAACTGCGCTATTTCTTTTGACATGCAATACACGCCGGCGTCGATTGAACCCAAGTGGCAGGAGCAATGGGAAAAGCAACAGGCCTTTACCCTCCCGACCGACTTAAAAACCCTCTCCGCGAAGCCCAAGTATTACATTCTCGATATGTTCCCCTACCCTTCCGGTGCGGGGCTTCATGTGGGCCATCCTGAGGGTTATACCGCCACCGATATCGTCGCGCGGATGAAGTCGATGCAGGGATTTAATGTCCTCCACCCAATGGGTTGGGATGCCTTCGGTCTTCCCGCCGAGCGGTCCGCGGTACGGGAAAACATCCACCCGGCCATCATTACCGAACGCAATATCAATAACTTTCGTCGGCAATTAAAGCGGCTCGGCTTTAACTATGATTGGAGCCGCGAGGTCAACACCTCCCATAAAGATTATTACCACTGGACCCAATGGATTTTTTTAAAACTCTATGAACGCAACCTCGCCTATATGGCCGAGGTCCCGGTCAACTGGTGTCCTGCCCTTGGAACTGTACTCGCCAATGAAGAGGTGAAGGACGGCCACTACGTCGAAACCGGAGATCCGGTGGAAAGGCGACTGATGCGGCAGTGGATGCTCAAGATCACCGTCTATGCCGAACGGCTAATCCAGGATTTAGACGAATTGAACTGGCCCGAAAACATCAAGATGATGCAACGGGAATGGATCGGAAAATCGACCGGTGCCGAGATCACCTTTCAAGTTAAAGATACCAGTGAATCCTTTACCGTCTTTACCACTCGTCCCGATACTCTCTTTGGCGCCACCTTCTGCGTCCTGGCTCCCGAACACCCACTCGTCTTAAAGATCGCTTCTGCCGCCCAAAAATCTTCGATCCAAAAATATTTGGATGAAGTGAAAAATAAAACGGAACTCCAACGGACCGATCTTGCTAAAGGAAAGAGCGGCGTTTTCACCGGAGCCCATGCCGTCCATCCGGTGACCCTCCAGCCCATCCCGATTTGGGTGGCCGATTACGTACTCATGACCTATGGAACCGGAAGCATCATGGCGGTGCCGGCCCATGATGAACGGGATCAAGAGTTTGCCAAGTGTTACCAGCTCCCGATCATCGAAGTCATAAAAGATGATGTTGCCATTCAATCCGATTTTATCAACGGTCTGGCCGTTGAACCGGCCAAACAAAAGATCATCACCTGGCTGGAGCAAAATAAAAAAGGGGCCGCAAGAACCACCTATCGCTTGAGAGACTGGCTCTTTTCGCGGCAACGGTATTGGGGGGAACCCTTCCCTATTCTGCATAGTGAGAAAGGGGAAGTGATCCCGCTCGCCGCAGAGTTATTACCGGTGGAACTGCCACCTATCGATGAATACAAACCGACCGCAACGGGAGAACCGCCTCTTGCCCGCGCTCCCGAAAGTTGGAGCCAGGTCACTCTCCCTAATGGCCAAAAGGGGAAACGGGAAACCAACACGATGCCCCAGTGGGCCGGTTCCTGTTGGTATTATCTGCGTTACATCGACCCCAAAAATCCAAAAGAGGCCTGGAACAGAGACCTTGAAAAATACTGGATGCCGGTCGATCTCTATGTCGGCGGCGTGGAACATGCCGTGCTCCACCTTCTTTATGCCCGCTTCTGGCACAAGGTCCTTTATGATTGTGGTTTGGTTACTACCAAGGAGCCCTTCACCCGACTCTTTAACCCCGGTATGATCTTGGCCCATAGCTATCGCGACTCCAAAGGGAAATATTTTTCCCCGAATGAAGTCGAGGATCGCCAGGGAAAATCGTTCGTCAAAGGGACTCAAGACCTGCTTGAAGTTCAAATAGAAAAGATGTCGAAATCAAAATACAATGTCGTGAACCCAGATGATGTCATAGACCAATACGGCGCCGATTCGATGCGTCTCTATGAAATGTTTATGGGACCGCTCGATCAGGTCAAACCCTGGAAGACCGATGGTGTCGAGGGCTGCTACCGCTTCCTTTCACGCGTCTGGCGACTCGTAGTTGACGAGAAAACCGGCACTTTAGCCAGCAAGGTTTCTGATACAGCCGGCAATGCACAGGGAAAACTTTGGAAAATGCTTCACCAGACCATCAAGAAGGTCACCGAGGACATCGAAGGGATGCGCTTTAACACCGCCATTTCTCAGATGATGATTTTCGTCAATGAAGCAACCTCGGCCCAACAAATTTCAAAAGAAGTTCTCTTTCCTTTTCTCCAGATCTTATCCCCCTTCGCTCCTCACCTCGCGGAAGAGCTCTGGCAAAAACTGGGAAAAACGGAACTGATCTGCAAAACCACCTGGCCTAAATTTGATCCCGCCCTTTGCACTGAGAATACCGTCACCATTGTGGTCCAACTCAATGGCAAATTAGTGGGGAAGATCGAAACCGAAAAGGGGGCCGATCAAACCAGAGTGGAGGCCCAAACAAAAAGCCTTCCGAAGTTGGCCAACATCACCCCCAAAAAAATCATTTATGTCCCCGATCGCCTTATTAATTACGTCGCTTGACAGATCGTAAGGGCATCTAGAACATTCACGATAACGTTTGGGGGGATTATGAAATTTTTAATACCGGCCTTTTTATTGTTATTGGTTGCTTGTGGGAAAGGGAATCAACCCCTCTCTTCCGATCAAAAAGCTACGACAAGCCAATTTGTGACCAATCTGCTGAGGGTGACGAATGGCATAGGCCATTACAGCCCAAATAAACCTCAATCAAGCTCATCGGGAGGCGGCCAAGCGAGACAGGAAAAAACCTTTGAAAATGAGCTCTCTAAATACAAATGTGCTGTCACTAAGGATAATGAGAATCTCGTTCTTTCGATTAAGGGAAGGGAATGCCCCATCGAATTTGAGATGACACTCACCGAGACCGAGTTTTCGTTCCGCTACAAGCTCACTAACTCTGAATTGGCTCCCTTAACCGATATCATTGAATTTGAGTTTAACTTTTCAATTCCTAAAAAAGGTAAATTTGAAGCCATGTCAGGGGAAGCAAGAGTCGTCTCTCAATCGGAAGGGACCGTTGACATCGAATTCGAGGCGGCCCAAGACGAGGAGAGAATCACAACATCGACGACCTACGAATTCCCCCATTTCCGAGTGGTCCTAGAGGCTGAAAAGACCAAGGAAGGCACCACCTATTTGATCAATGGGGAAAAGGTCTCTTATAGCGAATATAAAAAGCTAGAGGCCGGTGGTTATCAGTTTTAAGAAACTAGTCGCAGATCCGCTTAATTTCTACTTTTCCAAGCACCGCGACGCCACCCTCATCGGCGCTAGCGGCCACAGCTGCTCCATCGTTGCTGCTCGCAAAATGGGCCTTGCAGTGGAGTCTCACTTCCGATTTTCCGAGCACGGCGACCGCTCCCTTTAAGCAATACCAACCATTCGGATTCATGAGTTCATATTTTTGCTTGCTCATCACCGCCACGCTATGTTTCACCAACACCAACTCCGGCTTTGAGGTATGTTTGTCATCCTCCACATTTCCACCGATTCCCATCACCTTTACATTTGATTTAATTTTCCGGTAGGGAGAATTTTTCGAAAAGGGATGCTTGCCCCAGGCATCTAAACAGGCGTCGATCGCTGTCCGATCATTCGCAAACAGGAAGGTTGGAAGCAATAGAATAAATAGGTATTTCATTTTTGGATCCTTTGAATAATTTCATTTACCCACAACTCTTGGAGCTGCCAATAATCTTTGATTTTTCCCTCGGGTTGAATCGAGGTCGGGAAACTTGCCACTTTTACTCCGCTCAATTCGGTAAATCGATCGAGAGTCTTTTTAGGAGCATACTCCCCGGCAAAGGCCACTTTCACGCCTGCAGATTTGGCGATTTTTGAAATCTCGGCAATCCGACCGGCGCTCGGATTTAATCCCGGTTTCTCTTCAATGCTACCCAGCGACTTTAAACCATAGACATCCCAAAAGTAGGAAAATTCCCGGTGGTATTCGATTACCTTTGGGGCGTCATTTTTTCCGATCGCCTTCTGGAGTTTAGCTTTTAACTCCGAAGTTCGACGAAGGGACTCCTTTTTCCAGGCAGAATAATTTTTTTCGTAACTCCCTTTATGGGCTGGATCCACCCGGATCAAAGCCGACAAGATCTCTTTTGCACCCTCCGTCAATGCAATGGGCGATAGCCAGAAATGAGGATTCCCAAAGGGATGCACATCCCCCATCGACCGGTCTATCTGTCCCTGAGGTTTTTCGAGAATTTGAGCCCCATTTCCCGTTTCACAATAGCCGACCCCACCCGGTTGTACTCCCGCATTTCCCGATTTCGATAAAACTTTCGGCATCCAGCCGATCTCAAGCTCCAGACCGATGATGCAGACCACTTTGGCATCGGCCACCTTGAGAATAAAATCGGGAACGGTATCGACAAAATGGGGATTCTCTGTCCCATTTAACAAAGAGACCACTTCTACATTCTCTTTTCCAATTTCCCTTGCCGCCCATGCCAGATCGGTCGTAGAGGTGACCACCTTGATCGGGGATGCAAACAAAACAGAAGAAAAGAAAAATAAGAGTTTAAAAATCATGTGCGGGATGACTTCCGAGTAAGAAAATGGCTTGCAACTCAACCGCACGGGTCCGACTCACGGTCTGCCCATCCACTCGCGATACGAGCCATTGGTAAGAGGCCCGAATCGTCGAGAACTCGCTCGCCTTATAAGTCAGAGTCGGAACAAATCCATAATCAAAATTGGCGATCGGATTCCCCTCTAAGTTCTTGAAGGCGTCCAATCGAATCCCTACATACCAATTGGCGTTAAATCCATATTGAGGAAAAACATAGGCTCCATAGGATTTTAAAGCTTCCTGTCCTGCCGGAGATTTCCATTGGTACCAAAGCTCACTCTGCAGTAGGAAGTTTAGCGTCTGGGCCTCACGCCACTTCGCCACGAAATCGAGTCCTAATAAAGAATAGCGGATATTCCCTGCGTCGCGTCGCCCCAGATAGTTTAAACCCACCTGCATACCACCCGTTTGGGAAAGTTTCTGATAGGTGGCGAGCCGTGCGTAATGGACCGGGAAAAAAGGCTTAGCGCCTTCATCATGGGCATGGCCATAGGTCCACCCGTTGGTCACCCCGAGAGTGAGATCGAGATAAAAGGAGGTAGGAAGAAGATAGCCATATTCCACTCCGGTATCATTCAACCCTTCCCCCGAACGATCAAAAAACTCCGTCTGCACTTTTGGCGCCGAGGTGAAGGGCCAGTCATGGCGATGGATCGGATTCAAACGCCCGACCCCCAAAAAATATTTTCCCAATTTGAATCGGGATCGCGGAATCAACTTGGAGGAGCCAACAAAAAGCTCATGCAGTTCAAAATGGAGCTCACCATCTTCATAATGGGCGGCTCCATTAAATTGGGCATCAAAGGTTTGATCCACCGGAGCATAAAACATAAACTCCGCCTCACGGGGATCGAGACGATTGGTGGCATCCTTCCCAAATCGACCGGCAATATCCCCCGCAACCGAGGTCTGGAGGCCGGTGCCGTTATTGTTGCTCGCTTCTGCAAATAGCAATGAAGAGAAAATTCCTAGAAAAAAAAATATTTTATTCATTACAGCGTTTCCAAAACTTGGCCTGGAAAATTTTTGGCATCGACCTTCGGATAGACCCGCTCGATCTTTCCATTTCCATCGATGACATACCCAATACGACTGGCATACCCATCTTGCGGTGTCTGGCAGGCGCCATAGGACATTCCAATCTCCCGATTTACATCGCAAAGCAGTGGATATTGGAACCCAAATTTCTTCACGAAATCGGCATTCTCTTCTACGGTATCGAATGAGACCCCTAAAATAGCGGCATTCTTCTTTTCAAAATCGGAGTAACGATCTCTAAACGAACATCCTTCAGCGGTGCATCCTGGTGTATCTGCCTTTGGATAGAACCAAAGAACCACCTTTTTCCCTTTAAATTGATCGAGTGTGACCGTTTCCCCTTTGTGATTTTTCACATTAAAGGCAGGTGCCTTTTCTCCGACGTTCAGCATTTTGCCTCCTCTTTTGCCACTGATGAATTGATCAATGGGTTTGATAATGGAATAAAGCAACGAATTCATAATGGCATTTCTAAATTCACGTAAGGATTTACTTTGAACCCCTGGTGCTTGAAGAAGCTGGCGGCGTCTTTGTTGAAGGGCTCAATTTGAGCCCAGAGGGCCTTAGCCCCTTGATTGCGGGCCTCTTCCTTAATTTCAGAAAGAATCGCTCCGCCGATCCCCCCTTTACGGTGTTTTTCTTCCACATAAAGCTCGTCGATATAAATCGTCAATCCACCCTTTTCAACACTATGATATCGAGTCAAAATCACATACCCAAGCCGCTCTTGATCCCGCACGATAAAATAGGGAGTGGCCAGATTTTCATTCTTTAGGAGACTCGTGACCCCCTCTTCGATGTAAACCATGGAATCAAAATCCTCTTCATAACGATAGAGCGCTTCGACATACTCCTTCAAAGCTTGAATTTCACTTGCATAGACTCGGACTAGTTTCACATCAACTTTTGCGTCTGGCACTTTATTTACCTTTTTTCTGACTAAAGAGTTTTTTAAGGAGATTATCCATGGTCGCTACCTGCACAATTTTGATTCCTTTGCGCACCTCTGGATCAATGTCTTTGAGATCCCGAGCATTGCCCTTTGGAAGGAAGACAGTGTGAATCTTGGAACGCTTGGCGGCAAGCAATTTTTCTTTAATACCACCCACCGGTAAAATCTTGCCGGTGAGGGTCAACTCGCCCGTCATCGCAATTCCGGTGGGCAATTTCTGGTGTGAAATCATCGAATAAAGGCTCGAAGCTATCGTTACGCCTGCTGAGGGACCATCCTTGGGAATCGCCCCCGCGGGCACATGGATATGAAAAGAATGCTTATCAAAATGGCTCCTCGAAAGTTTCAAGGGTTTTACGAAATGACGGACATAGGTAAAAGCGATGGTCGCCGATTCCTGCATCACCTTCCCCAGCGTTCCCGTAATCAGCAGTTGGCCTCTTCCTTCCACTTGACTCGACTCCACTTGCAAAACATCTCCACCAAATTGAGTCCAAGCAAGACCGACCGATACCCCGGGCTTCAAAGGCTTTGAATAATCTTCCGGCTCAAACGGAGTCGCACCCAACCATTTGCCGGCCTTTGTCGTGTCTTTCAACTCTAGTCCACCCTTGTAACCCATCGCCACTTTATAGGCCACCTTTCGGCACAACTTACCGACATACTTTTCAAGACTCCGCACTCCCGATTCACGCGCATATTTTTGGATCACATAAGTCAGCACCTTATCGTTCATCTTGAGTTGATCCGATTTCAGTCCGCTCCGCTCCATCTGACGGGGCAAAAGATACCGCTTCGCAATCTGCAATTTCTCGGTGTCGGTATATCCGGCCAGGTGAATCACCTCCATGCGATCTAGCAGAGGCGTTGGGATCGAATCGGTGCTATTCGCAGTGGTGATAAAGAGCACCTCAGAACAATCAAAAGGAATATCGAGGTAATGGTCTAAAAATTCCCCGTTCTGTTCCGGATCTAAAAGCTCAAGCAATGCGGACGAAGGGTCGCCCCCTGTACTCCACGACGAGCCCATCTTGTCGATTTCGTCAATTAAGAAAACTGGGTTCTGCGTACCGCTCCGCTTCAACCCTTGAATCATTTTACCGGGCATTGCCCCGACGTAGGTGCGGCGGTGGCCTTTAATCTCCGCTTCATCCCTCATCCCACCCACCGAAAAACGGAAAAACTTCCGATTCAGGGCACGCGCAATCGATTTTCCTAGACTGGTTTTACCTGTGCCAGGAGGGCCGACGAGACAAAGAATGGAGCCGCCCCCTTTTTGTTTCAGTTTTTTTACCGCTAAAAACTCTAGGATACGTGCCTTTACATCCTTCAACCCAAAATGATCTTTTTCGAGAACCCCTCGAGCAAAATTAAGATCCCTAGAGTCATCTGAACGCACGCCCCAGGGAAGTGACGTCGCCCAATCCAAATAATTAAGACAGACCGAATATTCCGAGGATTGCTCCGGAAGGTGAGCCAATTTCTCCATCTCTTCCTCTAAGCGGGTCTTAGCTAATTCCGACAACTTCTTCTGTGCAATACGATCTTTAAACTTCTGAACCACTCGTGCGCGATCATCCTGGAACCGGCCCAACTCCTTTTGGATCCCCTTCAACTGCTCTTGTAGATAATATTCCCGTTGATTCGAAGAGATCTTCTGGTTGATTTCATCCTGGATCTTCTTCTGAACGTTTTGAACATCCTGTTCCTTCTTTAAAAGAAGCAACAATCGGTGCAGCCGATCCTTCACATTCGGCATCGCCAACAGCTCTTGATAATCTCGAATATCCCGGATCAAAACCGATGCAATGAAATCAGAAAGTTTCCCGGGGCCGTCGATATTGACGAGCGCGACCTTCACCTCCTCAGAAATGAGAGGATTGTCTTTTGAGAGGATCTTAAACTGGCTCAATACGCTCCGTAACAGAGCCTCCATCTCATCACCGTGATCAAGCTCTTCATAAAAATATTTTGCCGCCGCGACGAGGTAGGGCTCTTCCGCAACCAATTTGGAGATCTCAAACCGTTGGATCCCACTCAAAAGGACACTCATCTGGTTATCGGGAAGATTGATCCGCTTCACCACCCGCGCAGCAACTCCGAAACGGTAATAATGGCCCACCGAAGGGGCCTTCACTTCAACCCCTGAAGAAGCCGAACCCTCTACCGGGAGACCTGTCATTGAGGTGGTCGGGCCTTGAGCCAAAACACCATCCTCAGTCAAATGGCTTAGGACAACCCCGATATACCCATTCTGCTTCTCCATCACCTGCTCAATCGTTTTGGTCAGCTTCCCCTCGGGAATAATCAGAGGAACCATCATGCCTGGGAAAAGCGTAGTTTGGGCGACTGGGAGAAGGAAAAGATTGGAAGGGAGAAGTTCTGCTACCGAGATCAACTCGGAGTTGTCGGCGCTGTTTGCAATGGGGGCATTGGGGCCCTGGGCAACCGAAACTTCTTCTTGAGGGTGTTCCATGTCCTACATCTTAGGAACGGAACGACAAGAGTCAAACAATAGAAATTATTAATTATATAAGCTTAAAATACGGCCGGTTCGCGGTCGCTCGGAAGACTAGGGATAATCGACTCTGCCGCCTTAGAAGGAACCGTCGCTCGCTTTGGCTCGGGAATCACACAAGCATCCGCTGCTGAGGAAGGAGTACTTCCTTTTTTACCCACATCCGCCCCGATTTTCGAAATATTATCGAGCGTGCCCTGAAGCGCGGAATGGAGCAAAGACGACGTATCGGCCGACGCCACCGAAGCTACTAATAATAAGAATATCCAACCCGTTTTCATCATACACCTCTCACATAACCCACCTCATAGAGGTAGGCAGTAAGACAGTATTGCAACATGAATACCAACTCCCTGGCAGCTGGCCAATCACCGCAATCCTTTATGGGTTTTAGGACACCCTTTTAAGCATGCTGAAATGCGCTTGTAATTCAAATGCTTAGACTGACTACTTTAAAGACACCCCTCTGACACTTTTGGGGATGTGTCGAGGCGGTTTGACCCCATCGTAGAATGCCATTATGGTAGGCGTTTCTTTAAGGAGGAACACTCATGGATAATTTAGTTCAAAAGCCGGCCCCCGATTTTAAGGCCGACGCGCTCATTGGTGAAGAGTTTAAGGCCCTGTCCCTTTCCGATTTTCGGAGCAAGTGGCTTTGCCTATTCTTCTATCCTTTGGATTTTACTTTTGTTTGCCCAACCGAGATCACCGCTTTCAACGATGCCTATAAGAACTTCAAAGAGATGAATTGCGAAGTAGTAGGCTGTTCGATTGACAGCAAATTTACCCATTTGGCCTGGGCCCGCACCCCACGCAAAGAGGGTGGACTTGGAAAGCTCCAGATCCCACTCCTGGCCGATGTGAATAAGAAGATTGCCAGCTCTTATGGAGTGTTGATTCCGGAAGCCGGCATCGCCCTTCGTGGACTCTTCCTCATCGATCCCCAAGGCGTCGTGAAGTATCAAGTGGTCCATGACTTAGGCGTGGGACGGAATGTGGATGAAACTTTGCGCGTGTTGAAAGCCTTCCAAGAGGTGGCTAAAACCGGTGAAGTTTGTCCTGCGAATTGGTCTCCAGGAAAGAAGACCATGAAGCCCGATCCAGAAAAGTCGAAAGACTATTTCCAAACGGTTTAATTCAAGGGGGCCGTTCCTTTTTGGAACGGTCCCTTCTTATTTCTTCCAGCGACCACCGGGAGTTCCGCCACCCTTTTCTAGGTTCCGCACATACTCCAAGAAGTTTTCACGGTTCTCTAAGTTTTGTTGATAGCCCCGTCCGCGCTGTTGACGGTGCCCGCCATGATGTCCACCACCACCGCGCTGCTGTTGATGGTGCTGACGATTCTGCTGAGGTTGCTGTTGCTGGCCCCCTCTTTTTTCATAACGCCGCTCGAGCCCTTGGGTTAAGATTTCGGTAACCAGAGTCTCAATATTTACCCGTTCCGTTCTAGAAATGAGATCCAATCGGCGATAAAGTGATTGTGAAATCGGAAGCTTCAATTGATCGGGATATTTTTTCGATTGCAACGGCTCCGGTATTGGTTCCTTTCGTCGCTCCGCCTGAATCACAAAATTTTCAATTTGGGTCACCACCTCTTCGATGGCGCTCTCCCGAGTGGGAGCAGTGGCTCGAATCTCTGGAAATTCCACGACACGAGCCACGAATTGTTTATTGGTTTTGTCGAAAAATGTTTGAATCAAATATTCATCGGCAGGCCCCATCGAAGAATGGGTGGAAATCCGATTCGGATTCACCGGCAATTGGACGTCATCGTCCATTTCCGGCTGAAGATCTTCAACCTCCTCAATCGACTCTTCTACATGGACCGGCTCAGCCGCTTTGGTTGCCTTTGGACGCTTTTTTCGTGGGCTTGTCTGCTTATCAGCCATCGCTACTCCTCAAAATATTTTGGGATTGGGAAAAACGGAAGCCTAGCATGCACCCACCTCAGAAGGCAATCACTCCCTTCTGGGATTGATTCCACATTATTCCGATCGTTTCAGAGGTTTAACCGTCGTCTTTACTGATGATTTGGCCACTTTCTTCGCATTCATTTTTTGGCGCTGTAATCTATCGGACGCGAAAAGTTGGGGAGCTAATGCAATCTGCGATGCCATCAAGGCGCTCATAAATCCATAGGTTCCATAACGTGTTAATGACTTCATGTTGTCTCCTTTGGGAATTGAGTTTTGCAGACACCGTGCCAACCCTTTTGAGTTCGCACCCTTGCTACAACGCAGGGAAAAATTCCCAATTTTTAGATTCTTTCCCTGCCCATCAGAATTATGGGTATTTTTTCACATTTTCAAATGAGACTTTTTTAGTCCGAATACTTGACTCCCCCTTGATTCAGGCACAAAATGAGGGTAGAAGCTAATAAGACTAAAAAGGTCCACTTATGTTGCGTTTAAACAAAAAGACGGAGTACGGGATGATGGCCTTGATTCACCTGGCCAGTGTACCCTCTCGTGCTGCGAGTGTCCGGGAAATTTCAACGCAATACCACATCCCCATGACGCTCTTGAGCAAGATTATGCAGAGCATGAAGGGGGTAGGAATTGTGGATGCCGTGCATGGCAATCATGGGGGATACCACCTCTCTCGTGAACTTTCCGAAATCACGGTACTCGATCTGAATCAGGTTTTGGTGGGACCAGTTCAGATTGCGGAATGTTTGGAGCCCGGTTCGGGTGACTGCCCGGCGAAGCACCATTGTTCCATTATGACCCCGATGAATCAATTGAACCATCGGCTCATTCACCTTTTTAAGACGACTTCGCTGGATTCGCTGGTGGCAGCCCCGAAGGAATATAGAGGAGACAGATGAAACTACCGATTTACATGGATTATCACGCAACGACGCCGCTCGATCCGAAAGTGCTCGAGGCGATGATGCCCTACCTCACGACCCAGTTTGGAAATGCAGCGAGCCGGAGCCACAGCTTTGGTTGGGAGGCGGAAGAGGCGGTCGAAAAGGGACGGAATCAGATTGCGCAATTGATCGGTGCCAATTCCAAAGAGATCGTTTTCACCAGTGGCGCTACCGAAAGCATTAATTTAGCGATTAAAGGGGCGGCCGAAATGTACCGCGAAAAAGGGAATCACCTGATCACCCTTTCCACCGAACACAAGGCGACTCTCGACTGCATGAAGTTTTTAGAAAAAGCCGGCTATAGCGTTACCTATTTGGGTGTCGACAAAACCGGCAAGGTGGATCTCGAGGTTTTAAAATCGGCGATTACCGATAAAACGCTTTTGATCTCAATCCTGCACGGCAACAATGAAATTGGAACATTGCAACCGATTGCCGAGATCGGAAAGATTGCGAAGGAACGTGGAGTTCTTTTTCACGTCGATGGCGCGCAAACCTTTGGGAAATTACCTATTAACGTTGTGGAGATGGGAATCGACCTCCTTTCGATGTCGGCGCACAAAGTATACGGCCCTAAAGGGATCGGGGCACTTTACATTCGCCGGGCGAATCCCCGAGTCCGTTTGAGCCCCGTAATCCATGGTGGTGGCCATGAAAGAGGTTTTAGATCAGGCACCCTGAATGTGCCTTCGATTGTTGGATTTGGAAAAGCGGCCGAGATTGCAGGACAGACGATGGCCGAAGAGGCGAAACGACTCACCCAATTGAGAGAACGGCTTCATAAAGGAATTTGCAGTCGGTTGGATGAAGTTTATTTGAACGGACATCCAGTGGACCGGCTGCCCAATAATTTGAATCTCAGTTTTGCTTATGTCGAAGGTGAGGCCATGATGATGGGGCTGAAAGAGATCGCCGTCTCTTCCGGTTCCGCCTGTACTTCTGCTTCTCTCGAGCCTTCCTATGTATTGAGAGCCATCGGAGTGGGAGAAGAGTTGGCCCATACCTCGATTCGGTTTGGTTTAGGCAGATTTTCGACCCCAGAAGAGGTCGACTATGTGATTGAACGTGTGGTGGAAACGGTGTCGAAACTTCGGGACATGTCCCCGCTCTATGAAATGGCAAAAGAGGGGATTGATCTGAAGTCGGTGCAGTGGTCGGCACATTAACTGCAGAATTATTTTAAGGAGGATTTATGTCATATGGACCTAAAGTGATTGATCATTATAACAACCCCCGCAACGTGGGCTCCTTTGATAAAGGGGACACCAAGGTAGGGACTGGAATCGTCGGCGCCCCCGAATGTGGCGACGTGATGAAACTTCAATTGAAGATCAATAAACAAAATATCGTCGAAGACGCCAAATTTAAAACCTTCGGCTGCGGCAGCGCCATTGCGAGCTCTAGCCTCGCGACCGAATGGGTCAAAGGAAAAACCATTGATGAGGTGTTGCAGATTAAAAACACCGATATCGTCAATGAGTTGGCTCTCCCGCCGGTAAAGATCCACTGCTCAGTGTTGGCCGAGGACGCGATCCGGGCGGCGATTGCCGATTATAAAAAGAAACAGGAGGAAAAATGATCTCCATTACCACTCAAGCGATCGATCAGATTAAACGCTTTCAATCGGAAGCGGGAATGGCGAGCGGAGGGTTGCGCGTAGCGATTGTGGGCGGTGGCTGTAGCGGACTATCTTATAAGCTCGATTTTCAAAAGGAACCCCAAACTCAAGATAAGATCTTTGAACAGGATGGCGTGAGAGTCTTTATCGATCCGAAAAGCGCCCTCTATGTTCGGGGATTGGAATTGGATTATTCAGGCGGCTTAAATGGCACCGGTTTCATGTTTAAAAACCCCAATGCCACGAAGAGCTGCGGTTGCGGAACCTCTTTTTCGGTTGAGTAAATTACCTTGGTTGTTTGTTGGAAATGTCATTCAGAAACCTCCCTTCCCCTTTGTCAAAAGTGCGGAACGCTGCAGCCTCTCCCTTTAACTCTACCCAATCTTTTTGAGTTACTTGGCTTAGAACCCACGCTTTTAATCGACGAAAAAAAACTGCGTCAGAGCTACCTCAAGCGGACCTCCACGCTCCATCCCGATCGCTTTGCCTCGAAAGAAGGGATCGAGAAACTTTATGCGCTGAAATGGACGACCGAACTGAATCGCGCCTTTCACACATTAAAGGATCCGATCCGACGAAGTGAATACCTGCTCGAACTTCTCGGAGTGCCCGAGAATAAACAGGGAGACAAAAAGCTCGGAATGCCACAGGAATTGGCCGAAGCCTATTTCGAGATGGAAGAAGATGTGGAAGCATTCGAGGAGAAGTTACAGCAATTTATCCTTTCGAATCAGGCGGAGTGGATGGAATTGGCTGTAAATTGGAGTTCTGATAAAGCAAAAGCGCTCCAACAGAATTTGAACACGAGAAGGTATATGGAATCGATGATGCAGGATCTAAAGATGAAACAGGCCGGTGCACGATGATTGTCGGAATCGATTTAGGAACCACTCATAGCTTAGTTGGAAGGATCCATAACGGTCGCCCACAACTTTTCACCTCGGACACCGGCTCGACTCTTTTCCCTTCGGTAATGGCACTCGATACCGCAGGCAATCCCATCATTGGGGAAAGCGCGAAAGCCATTTCCCCCAATCTCTTTAGCGTGAAACGCTACATGGGGTTTGGACGCAAGGATATCGCAAACCTGGAAAACAGCCCTTTTGACTTCAGCCCCAGCGACGACAAAATCATTCGATTTGGCTTGGGAGGGAAAAGTTTCACTCCAATCGATGTCAGCCGTGAGATTCTTTGCACTTTAAAAGCAGTCGCCGAAAAACAGTCGGGCGAAAAGGCTGATAAAGCTGTCATCACGGTGCCGGCCTATTTTAATGATGCCCAACGACAGGCGACGATTTTGGCCGGGGAGTTGGCCGGGTTTGAAGTGCTCCGTATTTTAAATGAACCCACCGCCGCAAGCCTTGCCTATGGGCTCGATAAAAAAGCTAAAGGACGCATCGCCGTGTTCGATCTCGGGGGAGGGACCTTCGACGTTTCCATATTGCAAGTAGCCGATGGAATCTTTGAGGTTTTATCGACTGCCGGAGACACCCGATTGGGTGGAGATGATTTTGATGAAGCCATTCTAAAAGGGCTTGGCCTTTCTCAATTAAGCCTGACCCACTTAAGGCAGGTCGAAAAACTGAAGCGGGAACTTTCCGATAAGGAGGCTGCCCCCATTGAGATCGACGGCAAAACGATAACTGTCAGTCGGCAAGATCTCGAAAAATGGGTAACACCGGTCCTGGAAAGAACAAAGGGACCTCTTGAACTCTGCCTTTCCGATGCTCGACTGCTGCCGCGGGATCTCACCGACGTGATCTTAGTTGGGGGAAGCACCCGAATGCCTCTCGTGCAAAAGTGGGTGGAGACTTTCTTTCAACGCAAACCAATCTGCACCATTAACCCCGATGAAGTGGTGGCGATGGGGGCGGCGGTTCAGGCCAATATTTTAGCGGGCCACACTCAAGGGATGCTGTTGCTCGATGTGATTCCGCTCTCACTGGGAATCGAAACGATGGGGGGCATGACCAGTAAATTGCTCCATCGCAATACGACGATTCCTGCATCGGCCACGGAACATTTTTCCACTTATGTGGACGGGCAGATCCATGTCGATATTCATGTTCTACAGGGAGAACGGGAGATGGCGAAGGACAATCGGAGTCTCGCTCGTTTCCAATTGCGGGATCTCCCTCCCTTGCCAGCAGGGATTCCGAAGATCGAGGTTGAGTTTATTGTGGATGCCAATGGGGTATTAAGTGTTCGGGCCCAGGAGCTACGGACTGGTAAAAATAGTTCAATTTTGGTGAATCCGACTTTTGGACTTTCGGATGAAGTGGTGGAAAAGATGCTTTCCGACTCCTTTGATCATGCCGAAAGCGATTTTAAACACCGCTTCCTACTCGAAGCCCGCACCGAGGCCGATGGACTTTTGCGCTCAACCCGCAAAGCGCTTGAAAAGGGAAAGCACCTCCTCTCTCAAGCAGAGGAAATCAATACGATCCAGGATGCCCTCAAAAATTTAGAGCAACTCCTCACTTCGGAGGATTCCAAATCGATTAAAGGTGGGATAGAAAAACTGAATGAAGCCACTCGCCCTTTCGCGGAACGGCTCATGAATGATGCTATTCACAGCGCGTTAAAGGATAAGACGATATGAAATGGACCGATACCCGCGAAATTGCTGAAGCCCTCTTTGACAAGTTTCCTAACCTCGACCCACTCACGGTGAGGTTTACTGATCTCCACCGTTGGGTGACGGAATTACCCGGTTTTGACGACGACCCCAAACGATCGAATGAAAAGATCCTCGAAGCGATCCAGATGATTTGGCTCGATGAACGCTGAGATTTCAACTGCTTACAACTGTTAAGATTTGATTAAAATTTAGTCACCGAGCTGAATAGCTGCGTGATACTTTCACACTTGGTTGGGGGTTGTCCGTTAGTTACATTCATAACTTGTTTTGTTCATAAATAAAAAAAACGGAAGGAGTCTTTTTAATGTCCAATGTGACACTGTCCTGCAAACTCACGGGTTTGAGTTTGCTGCTGGTCGTAAGTGTAAACTGTTACGCCACTCATTTCCAGTTCTCTGGAAATGGGAGCCATGCCACTCTCACTGCGCAACCACTTCGCACCAATGCGCTGGTGAACCCTGTCCATATTGACTTCAATCTGTCAGGGATCGACGTTAACAAAGATAGAGACGGTTTTGATGCTGTCACTGTGACGGGTCTTGAACCAATGGAACAACCAGGTCGTCCGGATCTCTATACGAACGGAACGCTCCTTGCTGTCCCAAGTGGTTATGAGCCGGTTCTCACCTTGGAAAACCGACAAACTCAGGAGTTAATAGGGGTGAATGTTCGCCCATCCCAACGCAAATTCCGTTGCGATTGCGAAAAATCACGGACTTTCGCATTTGACTCATCGCTCTATCAATCCAATGTGCTCTTTCCAACGACTTTTGCTCGATTGGAAGAGGTTGGAAAGATGCAAAATGTCCGTCTCGTTCGGGTTGCTATCGATCCGATCCAAATGGATATGAAAAACCGCAGTCTCATTGTGACCACTCAAATGAGCATGCGGGTTGATTTTAAAAGAGCGACCAATGCCATTCAAACGGCGGTTCCTAAAGGAATCCATTCCATCATTGAAACGATGACGGTCAATGGACGAGACTTAGGTGCTGTCGTTAGGGTTGCGGCCAAAGAAAAAATGTTGGTCGTGACGGCCGACGCCTTGAAAAATTCGGTTCAACCTTTAGTCGACTGGAAAGTCAAAAGAGGATTGGACGTCGATGTCGTTACCTTAACCGAAGCCGGTGGCACGAAGGAAAAGGTAAAGACCTACATCCAAAAATATTATGATGGCGCAACGGTAAAGCCGACTTATCTCCTCTTCGTTGGAAATAAGAAGACGATGCCGGCCTTCTCGCAAGACACCGATAGCGGGGATGCCATTTCCGACTATAACTATGCGCTGCTTGCCGGAAATGACAAGATACCCGATGTGTTCTATGGCCGTATCATCGCTGATAACGATGCTGAAGTCGCCCATCAGGTCGCCCGTAGCGTGAAGTATGAACGGGAGCCTGAAGAAGGAGCTACTTGGTATGCTTCTGCGGTGACCATTGCCAGTAGCGAAGGGGCTAACCCATCCGATAAAGAATATGCGGAACAGGTCCGGGCCGGTCTTAAAGCCGGAACCTACACAACCTTCGATGCTTTCTTGCAAGGGGATGATACTGCCACTTCAGAAAACATCGCCAAATCCTTAAAGGCTGGAAAAAGTTGGCTCGCCTATTTTGGTCACGGAAGTGGCACCAGCTGGGGGTCAACCACTACCGAATTCTCGAACGATGAAGTCGATACGCTTGAAAACTCGGATCGCTTGCCGGTTATTATCGATGTGGCCTGCTTGAATGCCGATTGGGATGGATTAGCCACTCCATTCGGTAAAAAATGGGTCACCGCAAGCAAGGCCGGAAAGGAGACCGGAGCGGTCGCTTTCTATGGTGGTTCGGTGAGTATCAGTTGGCATCCACCTGCAATCATGTCAGTCGGCGTGGCGAAATACCACTTCGAAAAGAAGGTCGACTCGATTGGAGGCAGCGTGATGGCCGGTCAAATGTACCTGGTTGAGAAAAAAGGGACTGGGGATGAAGTGATCGACAATATCGAATGGTATAATCTGTTCGGAGATCCTTCACTCGTCGTTCGCACGAAGTAATTGCACTTTGCTGAAAAGGGCGTTTCCTAGCGAAACGCCCTTTTTTTTTCCACCCAACTCAATAAATTCTCCGCAAAAACCGAAATCGAATAGTTTTCCTGAACATGCTCTCGACATTCTTTTCTTTTAATTTCCGAAAGGCGCGGAACTTGCCTCGCCAGGGCGGCAACGTCGCGTGGATTCACTAAAAAGCCAGTTTTCCCATCTAATACCGTTTCTTTGAGGGTGCCATCGCGATAAGCAATCACGGGAACTCCACAAGCCATCGCTTCCACAGCCACCAATCCAAAAGCTTCGTTCCAGTCGGATGTCACTAAGCACCCTTTTGCATGCTGGATATAGCCATGGAGTTCTGATTGGGGGAAAAACCCTCGATAGGTCACTTTTGCTGACGGATGTTTCCGACTGATCTCATCCCAATAACTTTGGGATTGCATGAAACCATAGACCTCAATCGTTTCACTGGAAAGCTCTGAAAGCGCAAAAACATCTTCAACCCGTTTTTCTGGAGTGATCCGGCCCATCCAAATTAATGGCCCATTCCCATTTTCGGAAAAAGGGATCGCTTCCACCTCTACACCAGCTCCAACCACCTCCCATTGAAGTTCTTTGGGAAAAGTTTCGCCTTGAGTCTTGGAAAGCATGCCAATATGGCATTCGGGCGGAAATCGACGTTGCAATTCCACTAAAGCCTGATCCATTTCATCGGTAAGTGAAGCCATGCTCAAAAAATGGAACACCGGTCGACGGAAATGGGGGGTCAAATAGATTGGAAACCAATCATAGCTTAAATTGATAATGGCATCGAATCTCTTTTCCTCCCGCAACAATTCATACCAAGCTCTCGCTAAAAAAGAGGTCCGTTCTAATGGAAGTCGGGTGTCTCGAGATATCGTTTGCGCAGGGACGGTAAAAGCTCCAGGAATTTGCCAAGTCATTTCTGGGATCGGGCGAGATCCCTCCCCACATATAATCGTTGGTGAGTGCCCTTTTCTTAAAAGCTCTTTTGCTAATGCAATAATCAGTGTTCCAACGCCGCCATCGGGTCCCGCACCGAGGGGAGAGACGGCGGTGTGTACAAGGGCGAGTCTCATCGCTTTTCCTTATAAATCACACGCTGCCCGCGACTCTCTTCAATCGACACTTCAATGGAAAGAAAGGAATAGGAAAGTCCCCGCAACTTCCAACAGAGGAGCTTGGCCAGATTTTCACTGGTAATATTATTGGTATCTAAAACGCAAACTTCATCGGCTGGAAAACGATAATTTTTCCCACAAGCCATAACATCTAAAGAATCGCCCATTTTTTGGATCGTGACACTGGCTGGAAGAAGCACCTTTTCATCCCATTCGGATACTATCTTAGATATCGCCTGCTTCAATTCCTTAAAAGGAAGCATTGGAGCGTTATCAGCCACTTCAAAGGTGACCTGAACATAATAATTATGGCCATGAAGTGCCTCTTTCGTCCCGTCTGGAAAGAGGGTGAAATGGGCCGACGAAAACTTCAGGTTATCCTTATCAAACTGTAACTTCATCATTAAAAAAACCTCCCCAACCCTGTCATTGCGAGCCCTTGCCAATAACTCGAAGATTCTTCACGCACGGGCGCGGCAATCCCGTCAACCCAGATCGGACTTATTGAAATCTCAAGCTGTCCAAGACTATGCAACGGGATTGCTTCGGCAGAACGGATTTTAATTCTTAAAAGTCCGAAAGCCTCGCAATGACAGCAGAGGATGGAATTATTTTTTTTCATTCAAATACCGATTCGGAATACCAAGATAATAGTCCTCTTGAGATAAAGGAATTGAAGCTATTTTACCTGAATGGAATCTCGGTTCTTCAGAAGAGAAAAAGACAACCTTCTCTCCGGGTAGGTAGGAACGGACAGATTCTTGTTCCCAGGTGTAAACCTGACCATTGAGCCGCATCTCTCTCGAACTGAGCGTTTTATCAGCAATGCTTGTATTTTCTAGGATAGAACAGAACCAAAGGGATCGATTCGCAGTCTTAAAAACTAAACTCCTCGAAACCTCGTTCTGCATTTCAGTTTCAACCTTCATCTCTTTAATGGATCGATTAATGGTTAACACGGGTGTTGCCCCATGGATTACCACCATCGGCTTTGCAATCGAAAGCTCCACTTCAGAGATGAGAGAAGCATGACGGAACAGGGTGTATTGGGCCAATGCTTCCGCTAGCGTTTCGATCAAAATAAAATGCGACTCTTCGACAATAAATCGCAACTCTGAGCAAAGGGTCACGTAATCGATCGCATTTTCGAGCTTCTCCGTCTTTGCAGCCGGCAAAGAATCGAAAGTCAGTTGAAGATGAATTTGAATCGGTTGGGGAATTTCGCGTTCAAAATCGGCATTCCCTAATATCGCTTGTACGGTCAGCGGTCCCACTTTGAGTTTCGAGCTACCCATTGCAGTGAACCTCCACGATCGATCCCGTCAATACAGATTCGAATCCATCCATCGCCACCGAATAGATAATCTGGGCGAGTTGCTGAGGTTCGGTATGGCAAATCAGTTGAGGCGCCGCTTTTTTTGCCATGGCCGTATTTACCGCTCCGGGGGCGACGCAATTGGCGCGGATCCCAAAAGGTTTCCCTTCCACGGCAAGCGATTCGGTGAGTCCCACGACTGCATGTTTGCTGGCGGTATAGGCGCTAAAACCGATAAACTTTTCCGTTCCCCGAATCCCTGCCAACGAACTGATATTAACAATGGACCCTTTTCCTTTGGCTTTCATTCGGCGAAAAGCCTCTCGGGCACACAGGAAACTTCCCGCCACATTGGTCCGGAAAATCGCTTCCCAGTTTTGGAGTGAAAAATCGTCGAAGGGGGCGCTTTCGATAAGACCGGCATTATTGATCAGGATATCCACCGGTCCCAGCTTTTGGTCGCAAACTTCGAACGCGGTTTGAACTTCAGTCTCACTCCCCACATCTGCCTGATAAGCAATCGCCCCTTCAATCGAGGGAACGGTACCCCTAGCGATTAAAAAGCTGGCCGCGCCTTCCCTGGAAAAGCGCCTGGCCGTCTCCAGTCCAATGCCCTGGCTAGCTCCTGTAATGACCACTACCATGCCTGTGGTTTACTCGATCTATTGAGGTCTTTCTAGATAATAGATACTGGGGCAGTCCTTTCCAGTCACCCAAAGGTGTTTCCCATCAAAGGCCAACCCATCCACTACCGGGCATTCCTCGGGGTCGGGTAAGGAATAGAATTTCCCCTTTTTTCCGGTTTTGGGATCAATCCGAAAAATTTGCCCCCGATGTTGAGTAAAACTGGAGCTCCAGACCCCCTTCCCATCCCAGGCGAGGTCTTCCAAATCTCCCACTTCGGTTACGATTGTCTTTTCCACCTTGAAGGTTTTGGGATTGAGGAAGTACAGCTTGTTGCTGTAATCGCCGGTAATCACCAACTGCTTTCCGGTCCAGGTGCTTCCCCAACTGTGGACTTCGGGGGTTTGGCCAACCTTTTTAAACTCGATTTTCCCTCGTAATAACTTTCCTTCATAGATCCCGTTATTGGAAAAACTTAAGTTGAGGAGCCGCTCCCCCGGCACCCACACGACACTCTCGCTATGATCCGTAGGAGGGGTGAAGCGCTCTAAGACCGACCCATCGGCCGGGTTTATTTTAAGGATCTGTTTGGGCAGGGCATGCCAGAGATATCCTTCATAATAATCGAGCCCTTCGGAATAGCCGGAATGGGGAATTTTGCGGATGAGTTTAAGGGGATCGGCTATAGCCATAGATGCCATCAACAAGAGTAGAAAGTGCCATTTCATGGAATTATTCTAATAAGAGAAGGCGCTCCCCGTCACCGTATTCCGACTATTTCCGTCACTGCGTCTCTACTTCACTAAAAAACTCTTTATAAATTCAAATATTTGCAAATTTAATCTACTGGCACTCCCATTGCTTTAATCCACCCTGACGGAAATGAGTTTTTCCAATCACAGTCTCTTACGGGCATAGGCTGCCAAACCCCGCTGAACCGAAAGGTTCGCATTGTTAGTAGCCAAAAACCTGGACGGGACAAAACGGAGTTTCTTGACGGTCGCCTTTCAAAGATCCTTTTCCTTTTGAACGACACTGCTTGCCTACCGTCTTCGTTCGCTCTGGATTACGGGGAGAGTACCTTTACTCTCCCCGTTTTCATTTCCTGAATTTGTTGAAGTTCTTTGTTCCGCACCATCCAATTCAATGCCCCTTATAGCCAGCTCTACACAGGAGACTTTCTCTTTGCTTTGATAATAATTCGCAATGACTCGGACGAAGAGCAAAAGTTTACTTTTGATGCTAACGTAGTTTGCACCTATGCTCATCCAGGAAGTGAGACTGAGGGAGTAGAGGCCGGTACATTGGAACCATTACCATCAAAGGAAACACTGGCCTTCTTGGGTAGCGGGATCATTCATTCGGTTAGACACTGTCAAAACAATACGACTCCAAACATGTAGTGCCGCAACTCCACCCAGCTTGGGAACTACCGGAACAGTCTCCACTTTTGAAATTAATGGTGGGAAGCCTTTGTAAAACTCTGTTATCCTGAGAGTTTAGAATTTATCAAAAGTGACTTCCACCACTATTCCGCCATCGGTAAAAGACATCGTAAATCGATTCGCGTTCACAGAATTTAAGGTGAATTTTGTCTTATCAATGGTCATGGTATTTCCATTGATTGTGCCTTCGCCATCCGGGCTATTATCACTATTATAGGCCTTGAACTTAGTTCCGGTAATCACCAGATACGCACCGAGACCGGGGTTGCTGGGTTGGTTAACCCCATCATGGGTGACCTTTACGATTTTCCATTTTCCTTCAAATTGTCCGGCCGTACCACCGCTTCCGCCCACTCCCCCGGCTCCATTATTGGTAGGGACGGCATTTTTATCATCGCCACAACCGGCGACAGCGATTGTGATTAAGGATAACAATAACAGTAGGGAACGCTTCATCTAAGAACTCCTCCAATAGCTAGGGTTTTCTAGCTTTGCGAGGAAATTGCAATTGTTAGACCAGTAGAATACTCGATGTGGAGGCCGGTATCGACGGAAAGAAGTGACAATTTTCGAGATGCTGAAGGCCGTTTTTAAGTGTGGATTAATTTTTTCGAGCGTTACTGAGGGCGATGATCACCAAGAAGAAGATGATCAGTAAAATTAGTATCAGCTTGATAATCATCCACCAATCGAACTTGCCATCTCGGCTATTCACGTCTTCCTGAGCTTGTTCCATGGTAAGGATATCTTTTTTGCCGCCGCGAGTGGTATTGCTGCTTTTGTTTTCAGTCTCTTTTCCACCTCCCTTGGCGGATCGAATGGTGCTTCCCCCCTCACTTTCATCTCCTCCCCCGCTCGAACTCTCTTCACCGCCACCGCCGCCCTTGCCGTAAACCGCTCCTTTAGATGTGGTTCCATCGCCGATGGATGGAGAATCCGATTTTCCTCCTCCGTCCCCATTTCCACTGAAGGCGTTATCGCTGAGTTGGCTGCTCCCAGAACTTCCGGTGCCACCACCGCCACCACCCCCGCCTCGACCCGATCCAATCGATCCGGATCCCGATCCAATAGAGCCACTGCCACTGCCAATTCCCGCCCGACCGCTTCCGGCGAGACGGCTACCCGAGCCAATCGAGCCATCGCCACCTCCAATAGAACTAGATCCGCTCCCAATCGCTCCTTCCCCACTCCCAATTGCCCCTTCACCCGATCCAATCGGCCCCTCGCCCGATCCAATCGGCCCGGCTCCGCTTCCAATGGGTCCATCCCCACCCGAGGTGTCTCCTGTGTTTTCACGGTTAAACCAAATGTTTGGAACGGTCCGGCCCACCCTCCGTCCCCGATCGGGGTCTTGGCCGATAAAGGCGATCAGGTTTTCACGATTGTCTCTCAGAGTTTGAACGAGGGGGCGACCAAAGTATCTATCCAAAATGGGAACGGCGATTCCAAGCACAAAGGCAATGAGCACCAGATAATCGGTGAGGGCGGAACCCCGTTTTTGGGAGAGTATGAATCCCATGCGTAAAAGCCCCTACATCGAGATCCCTCGCATGCGCTCGGGATACGTCGCTGTCGGGAACGCCTTAAGGTTAACCCCTCCGGGGTTAACTTTTTACTTTTCCCGACATCAACTACTTAACGGCATTTCGTATCTTCTCCTGTATTTTATCAAATCCACCGTTAGACATCACGACGATAACTTCACCGGGGGTGAATTCCCTTTGAATACGCTCAATTGCCTCTTCACTTTTTGAAAATGTGTAGGCCTCTTTGCCCTGCCGACATAATTCCTTCACAATTGAGTCGACACTCAAACGCTCCGCCTCCCCTAAGCTATCCTGCCGATAAGGAGCGGCTATCAGCACCCGGTCCGCTTTTTCGAAGGCATCGGGGTAGCTTTGTTGGTGAACATTCCTCCGGGCAGTAGCCGAACGGGGTTCAAAAAGGGCAGTCAACCTGCCTTCCGGATACCGACGACGAACCGCAGTCAGGGTGGCGTTCACTTCCGTTGGATGGTGGGCAAAATCATCGATCAAGGTATAAGGGGTTCGCAATAAAATCTCCTGCCGCCGTTTCGCCCCTTGAAATTTAGGGACAATGGTCCGGATCGTTTCCACCGGGATTCCCAAATTCACTCCCACCGCAATTCCGGAGAGGAGATTCAAGAGATTGTGCTCGCCAAACATCGCCGTGTGAAACTGACCCAGGTGTCGGTGCTTGTAATAGACCTCGAAATGGAATCCCGATTCATCCTCCTCGATGTTCCCCAGCCGCCACATGGCTCCCGCAGAATTTCCAAAGGTTTCGATCGAGCAAATAGCCTCGGAGAGGATCGAAAGCACCACCGGATCTTCATATCGGGCGACGCAGATGCCATCTCCGGGCAAAATGCGCAGCAACTTCTCAAAAGAGGACTTCACATGATCAAGATCGCGATAGATATCGGCGTGATCGAATTCGATATTCAGCAGGATGAGGGAACTGGGATTATAGTGGAGAAACTTCGGGCCCTTATCAAAAAAAGCGGAATCATATTCATCCCCTTCGCCCACAAAGTAATCTCCCGTGCCTATTAAACAACCTGTCGGGAGATCTTTGGGTACCCCGCCGATTAAATAGCTGGGATGAAGGCCGGCCTCTTTTAATAAAAAGGCAACCCAACTGGTCGTCGTCGTTTTCCCGTGAGTTCCAGCCACCACCACCGACTGTTTATTTCCAATCGCCCACCTCCGAACCGCTTCTGGAAAAGAACAGAAAGGGGTTCCCTTGCGGAGCCACGCCTGTACCTCGGGATTCTCTTTGCTGACGACATTTCCAATCACCACATGATCGGGAGAAAATCGATTTGGGGTGTCGGCCGAAAAGCCTTCTACCAATTGTATTTTCGCCCGCTCGAGAACCCCCTTCATCGGATCATATAAATTTTGATCACTCCCGGTAACTTGATAACCGGCATTGGCCAAGGCCTCGGCGAGAGAACCCATTCCGACGCCCCCGATTCCAACGAGGTGGATTGCATCCTGTTTCATAGCTGCTCCCAATATTCACAAATCTTATCATGCAAAAGGGGACGGATCTGCTGAATCCTTCCCTCCTTACGTGTAGGGTGGACTCGATTGGTCAAGAAAACGGCGATCGCTTTCCGTTTGGGATCGATCCAAAGAGAGGTTCCGGTGTAACCCAAATGACCATAACTTTGTTCGGAGAAATGGTTGCCGGCGGTCGATCCCGTTTTCGATTTGGTATCCCATCCCAAAGCCCAGGTGCCGAGTTGTGGAAATCGAAGTTGCGTAAATTCAGTTGGATATTTTCCAGCTAACCAGGCTTTACCGAATTGAAGGAGATCCGATGCGTTCGAAAAAAGGCCCGCGTGACAACAGGCTGGTCCGAAATGGCGAGCATTTTCGTCGAAAACCTCTGACGCTAAGAGTCCAGTCGAAATCCATTCGGTAGCCACCGCACCTGGACACGGCCCAAAGGTGGTCTCGTTTAAACCGAGAGGTTTACCTACCTTCTCTTTCCAAATTTCGGCTAAGGGTTTTCCCTCTTTTTTTTCGAGCCATTTCCCAAAAAGGAGATAACCGAGATCGCTATAGACCGATTTTTCTTTCGGTTTTAATGGAAAAAGTTCCGATTCCTGTTCGGACGATAAAACCCATTCCACTAAATGTTCGCGATCGGTTTTTTCATACAAGGGCAACCAGGAGACCAAACCGGTGGAATGGGTCATCAAAGTTTCAAGAGTGATTTTCCCCCAGCGGCTCCTTTCCGGGATATCAAAGAGTTCGGCGAAAGTTTGATCCAATTTCCATTTTCCAGTGGCGACCTGTTCTGCAATCAACGTGGTGCCTACCATTGCCTTGGTGATTGAACCGATATCAAATCGAGTGTGACGATTCACGGCGACCGAACTTTTCAAAAAAGAGGTTCTCCCCCCTTCAACAAAATCCTCTTTTCCATCGCAATAGAGAGCCAGCTGGTAACCCGAAAAAACGAGCCACGAACATTGCTCCTCTAAATAGGACTGAATCGCGAGCAGAGAATCATTCACGGTGTCGGTGGAGCGCAGATAAACTCTGATGGGTTGTGGGCAAGCGTGTGAAATTCACCTCAGGGCGGATCCAATAGGAAGTCAGGACTCCATAATTGCTCATGGCATAGAACCAACCATCTTCGGTTCCCGAAGCGGCCGCCAATGTTCCAGCACCTAAGGATTTCGATTCGATAATCTTTCCATCTTTGGGGTCGATGATAAAAACCGGATCGGAAGAGGTGGCCACCACTAAATAGTTTCCGGATCGGGTCGGAGTTAAAGGAACCCCCGAAGTGAGTTGCGTTGCCCACTTCACCGCTCCTGTCGTCCGATCGATCGCCATCACCTTTCCATTGAGAGCCCCTAGATAGACCGTCTCCCCTTCCACCAAAAAGCCGCCGTAACTTCCAATCGGTAATACCCACTTAAATTCACCGGTCAGGCGATTCATATTGTAAAGTTGTCCGTCGAAGGTGGCGGCCAACACCCCTCGATCGTCGACATAAGGGGCCATGTCGATATCATAAAATCGCTCCCGTTTTCGCAGCCTGCGATCCCACAACACAATTCCCTTATCTAAGGACAGCGCAACCAAATGGCCATCCGCAAAACCGACATAGACCGCATTTTCATAAACGGTGGAGATACCGGTTCCCCGGACCGTCATCTTTTCGTCTCCCCGATGGGAAAAATGCCAAATCTCTTTCCCAGTCGCTTCCGAAAGGAGAAACACCTCTTCCGCCGAATTGCTCACCACTAACTTGTCTCGAAAGACCGTAGGAGGAGAGAGCCATTCCGATCTGGACACGAAAGGTTTATCCCAGGCATAAGAACCGTCATGCGCTTTAAGCGCATACAGCTTCCCTTTAGTATCACCCACAAAGATTTTCGATCGGGAATAGGAGATCGCGCCATCAATAGGAGCTCCTATTTTTGTTTTCCAAAGTGGATATCCTTCGAGACGATGCATTGCGACCACTTCACCAGAAAGATTCCCCAAAAAAAGTTGATCCCCGATGATGATGGGGCGGCCCCGCTCCTGTGGCTGGATATCCCACTTGGTTCCCAAACGGGAGGGGTAGACCCATTGGCTAAACACTCCAAGAGGGTACGCCGTGCAGGACAAATAAATAGCCGTCATTGCGAGGAGACTGAAAGTCGATGCGGCAATCTCGGGGTTCTTTTTCAAGACTTAGAACCTCCGAAGATCGGGCTTTTCATGCGCCGTAAAATATTTTTCGCCATTTTTCCCGCTTCGGTCGATTTAAATTCTCCAGAAAGTTTTTCGTAAACTTCGATGGCCTTATCATTGTTGCCACGAACGAGGTGAATTTCGGCAAGCTCCAACATCGCCAAAGGACGGCCTTCAGCGGTAATTTGCGAAGCGGCTTCATAATCCTTGAAAGCGCCATCCCAGTTTTTCAATAGGGCATAAGCAGCCCCTCGGTTCATCAATAAAAGCTGTTTTTCAGAATCGAGCAAAGACCCCGAATCGAGTGCTTTGGTATACCATTCGATCGCTTGATTTCCTTCGGCAGGAACGGCATTCACATCCTTTGCGATCTGTTTTTTAGCCTCTTCCACCAAAAGATCTCCAAGGGAAGCGGCGCAATATTCCAGCGGGCGTCCTTTCAACTCTCCGCAGACTGCCTTCAACTTTCCAATTCTTTCTGCTTCCGGAGCCTTCATGACCACCTGCAACTTTTCCCAATCCTTTTCCAGTTGGCGATCCTTCCAAAGATTGTAGGAATAGCTCCCAACTGCAACCGTCACAACGATTCCGATGACAGTTAAAAAGAGCACTCGCTGCTGCACCAAGAAGGTAAATACTTGGCCCCCTTTTTTCTGGAAAGTATCGGGAGTCTTTAAGGATTTTGGGTCGATAGCATCATGATTCATGCGTGAGACGCTACCATAATAGGCTTAACCCAGACAAGTTCTAGGACTATAATAATTCCTACGAATAAAACATCTAATGTTGGGTAAAATCTTTTATTTTTTGGACTACCCACTGGGGCTCTTCTAGCGGCAGATCATGACCGGCACTGGGATGCAGTTCGAGCGGTACTCGCCAAGCGGTAGCCATTCGCTTTGAGCATTGGGAGCTCACTAGAGTGTCCCCTTCACTCGATAGAATCAGGATCTTTTTTTGGGGGAGTTGCCGAGGGGGTTTGAAGGTCGATGCAGCCCACAATTGGCGGATTAAAGTCATTCGAGTGATTGGAAAGTCTTTCGCGATTTTAACTCGAGCTTCTAATAACTCCGACTGAATCGGTTGATTACAAGTGAGTCGCCAAACCGCCTCTTCCCGTTTTTTGGCGTCCAGAGTGCAGGCAATCTGGAAAAGTTTGAGAAGAGCAGGAGGTTTTGCCCTTTCAAAGGGGCCACTCAATCCGGCTGCACTACTATTGATGAGAATGGCCCCTTCAAATTTTTGTGGGTAACGGAGCAGTAAATCGACCGCCACCATTCCGCCAAAGGAGATGGCCACTAAGAATCGGGGGGAATCTATTTCCCCTAACTGCTCCATTACAAAATCACTATTTCCAGAAACGGTGCGGGCGGCGGGAAGTTTGTGAAATCGTCCCGTTCCAGGAAGATCGATCGTCTTAAATTGCCCCCCGCAGGCGGCAGTTAACTTTTGTGGAAAGTCATCCCAATGTCCACTCGATCGACCCAGCCCTCTCAAAAATATCCATTCCATTTACCTTCCGTACCACAGCTTCAAAGCCTGCTCCTCAAATCGTTCCCGGCGGATCGCATCCAGATTTGCCCAGGAATCGGGGGAATGCACAATTCGCATGAGAAAATCAAAAAGGATCAAATGTCGACGCAAAATACGACGGACCCGATGGGGGCGACGGGGATTGAATGCACCCAATCTTGAGAAGATCTGTCCAAGATCTTTTTTGATCCACAGCCAGCTCCCTAGCTCCAAACAGAAAGGGAGGTAGATCCCTTTAGGGTTTTGAGCCCGGTATTCTTCATACAAATAATCCCAAACATCCCCATGGGTGACATATTCCGAAGATTGGGGTTCGATTCGGTAGACGTGATTAGGATAACTGCGATCGAGGAGCGATTTTACGGCATAGGCTTCGGCGAGATGGGGCATCGGAACATGCCCCTTGGCATAGGGGAACCAGAAACGATCGATGTTGCCATAGCCGGAATGGACATCAACGGTAAGGGCGACCGAAGCACTAAAAATTTCCCGCTTTACCCAATTAAAAACCGTCTCTGTTTCGACCTCCAGCTTCCCCTTTTCCCCTCGGTACCAGGGCAACTTCGAACTCATGCGATGGCCCGAATGGAGGTGCCACTTCGAAATCCCCGGAGCATCCACCGGTGAGTTGCGCATGATATCGACGCCATTCCCATTGCTCCGCCGATTCATAAACATCCCCATGGGATTGACAAGTGGCATCAACATCAAGCGTGTCGTTTTCAATACCTCTAAAAACTGTGCATCCCAGCGGACCAATTCAGCAAGGGTTCCTAAATAGGCGGTAAGGACCTTTGTCCCGATTCGTTCCAGTCCATGCACCCCGCCAAAAAATCCGACGACAGGAGTGGTAACATCCGTGGGGCCAAAAATAATTCCTACTAAAGGAAAACTATGATCGCCTTGTTTCGCATGTCCTAAGACCTCAACCCGGGCGTGGGCTCCTAAATGGCGCGCGAGGATGAGCAGCTCCCTAAGTTCAGGAAACAGTTTCCGAATACTGGCTTGATCTAAAAGCTCGTTCGATTCTGAGGGGGTCACAGGAGAGGTGAGCATCCTTATATTTTAACATGCAACTGCTTCGCTACGATAACGGCGTTCATAATTCGGTGTCACTTTTTTAAGATCCAGCACCGTAAAGAAATCGACGCACTGGAATTCTTTATCCAGGTACGGCTTGGGCGCCACTCTTGCCCCTGCCTTTAAATAGGATTGAAAGAGCGGTGGCAAAGCCGAATCTTCCTCAGAACTTACCGCTCTTGCCTCGATTCCCGATAAAGCGGAGGGAGGAATCAGGGGTTGAACCCCCATTTCAGGATCACTATGTCCTTTTTCCGTTAAAAACTGCGAAATTTGTTGAATCTTCTCCGGAGCCACCGTTTTCACACTGGAACAACCGAAAAGATAACGCGCGTCAACATTTCGTACGTACTCCATCAGTCCGCGCCACAAGAGATGCATCACTTGACCATTACGAAAATCTTTATGGATGCAGGCCCGGCTCATCTCCAGTTTATTTCCTTCAATTTTTAAAAAAGAAGAAATATCGAATTCGGTCTGGGAATAAAACTGATTGGAAAATCGACTGCTAATAAAGCGGTAACAGCCCACAAAACGGTGGCTCTTTTTTTCAATGACAACGAGATGGTCAGCCTTTAGATCGAAAGGGTCGATATCTTGCCCAAAAGGATTTTTTCGTTTCAACCCTTCCCGGAAAAAAACCTCATAGCGAAGCTGACGGACCCGTTTCAATTCGCTGGCATTTTCAATCGTCCGTACTAAGTATCTCCCCTTTTCAAAAGAAAGACGAACCTTTGGAACAAAGGGGGCCTGCTTGAAAATGAATGAAAGGGTCATGTGTTAAAGCTTTGTTGAATCCATGAGTAATGATTAAATAACAGAGTACACTTAAGAGTAAAGTGGTGGATTAGGAAATGATTAAGAGAGCAGTCATTCTGCAATCAAGTTATATCCCATGGCGGGGATACTTCGATCTGATCCGAGAGGTTGACTATTTTGTTTTTCTGGACTCAGTGCAATACACTCAGCGAGATTGGCGATCGAGAAATCGTATCTATCCCAAGCATGGATTGCGGTGGCTAACCGTTCCTATTTCCCATATCTATCATCGAGCCCCTTTAGATGAAGTCAAGCTTTTGGATCCGAAGTGGCAAGAGTACCATTACAAAACGCTTCTCCACAGCTATAGCCAAGCCGACTGTTTTAATGAACTCCTTCCTTTGATCAAAGAATTTTATTTAAGCCGAACTTGGACCTCCCTGAGTGAGTTGAACCGGTACACGATTGAACGTTTGAGTCGACTGATGGGTATCAACACCCCCTTTTTAACCTCTCATCAACTTCATCGTTCCCAGGACAAAATAGCCCGTCTCATTGAAATTTTAAAATCGATTGGAGCCAACTGTTATCTGAGTGGCCCTTCTGGAAAAGACTATCTAAAGGGAGAAGAACATCAATTTGAAAAAGAAGGAATCGAACTTCAATTCAAGGAATACCCCAGCTACCCTCCCTATTCTCAATGGGATCTTCCCTATGAGCCTTTTGTTTCTATCCTCGATTGCATCGCCCACACCGGATTAAGCGGCCCAAAAGAACACTTCATACAACAAAAACTTTTTCAGCAGAAAAGCCTGCCAATAGAACTCACCTAAAAAAACAGAACCTATCAATAGGGCGATTTTTTTTCGACTGTCGAACCATAACCATTCCAGCCAATAGGCCAACGCAATGTACCCAGGTAAAATTAAACTTAAAAACCGGGTCATACAGACAGAGATCGAATTTACCATCGGCAATAAAACCAAAAAGGCAAAAACCAGTCGTTCTATTAAAGTGAGAGAAAGGGAGGCGGGTGGCCGTATCAAAACCCAGATCGAAAGAGGCAATAGTATGACGGTAGGAAAATAGGCCCGGGAAACGATCACCCAAAGGGCTCCCCAAATTCCGGAGAGACTAAAATAACGCCCCCAAAAACTTGTCGTGATGAAGCTCAACTGCCAATTGCCATGCGCAACCTCTAAGTATCCGAAAAAAAGCATCACTCCCGATAAGCCTATGACTAGCGATCCGCCCGCACGAAAAGGATGGCGCAGGTAATACCGGCTATGGCCCAATCCCCAGGCCGCTATCGGAGCGATTCCGACCAGACGGGTTCCCGAAGCAAGCCCTGCAACCAAGGAAGCGAACGGAGAATCCCGACGAGTCAGATGAATGAAGATAAGAATAATAAGCAGAAATAGAGCCTCTGTATAGGGAATCAAACTCCAGAGCGAATGACGATCCAAAGTCAGAAGCAACGCAGGCAACCAATAGGCTCGCATTCCCAATATCTGGCACCACCTCATGAAAAGAATCATCCCCAAGCCAAAACAACAAAAATTAAAAAGAATCCCCATTGGAATAAAAGGGAGGTGAAAAATCGAACTTAAGAGGGCTACCGATTTGGGGAACAGTGGAAAAAAAGCCATCGTTCCATGTTTTCCTTGTTGGAAAGAATAACCCTGCGTCGCAATCTCTTGGTAATAGGCGCAATCCCAGGCACACCATTCCAATTTTGCCCCGGTTTGGTAGGCCATCCTGTAACCTAGCAACAGGATCAGCAGCTTAATTGTGATCAGCCCCACACATCCCAGGACAATCCTCTTCATCCCCGCACCATACCCGACCCACCAAAAGGGGTCACTCTCCATTTGGTAACAAAAGGTGCCGGAGGCCTGTGGATAAACACCTGGCACCTTTTGTTACCAAATGGAGAGTGACCCCTTTTGGTGGGGTGAAAGACATTTTTCTGACATTAAGAGGACATATTTTCATTTTAGGATGGGAACATGGAGGGGCTAGCTATGAAGCAAGTTCGCTATTCTATTTTTTTAATCCTTTCGATCTTTCTCGCAAGTTGCGGAGGAAGCGATAGCTCTTCCCCAGTGGTCGTCACAGGAAAACTGTCCGCCAGTGATTATGCGATTGCCTCTAATCAACACTTCCAACGCCTCTGGGCCTTGCTCTTCGAGCCGATTGCGGTGGCCTCCTCCACCACGGTCAATAAAATTTGGGCGATCCCTCTCTATAACGGTGAATTTCATCCTACTGTTTTCAATTATGTGAAGGAGATTACGCCGAATAGTGATGGGAGCTTTTCGATTGGGCTCGATCAAAAGGGCTGGGTCTTGATTCTCCTCGATACCAACCAAGCTGCTCGCAAAGATCAGGTGGTCGGTTACGTGACCATGACTGCCGGCTCTAACGGACTGACCGCGCTGCCCCTTTCCGGAGCTTCCGGCACCGTCGATTTTGGGGATCTTTCCAAAAGCGGAGACGAAACCACCTCTACTAAGGACAATGACGATAATGCCGCGCCCATTTCAATTACCTCCGATCAACTCTTGGCTTTAGCCCTCAGTGATAACGGGATCAAAACGGTTAAAAATGCTTACCGCAATTATGATGGAACAACCTTTACCTCTATAAAGCCTTTCTTTACCTGGGGAAAATCGAGCGGAGCTTCGGCCGATATTCTAGACACCTACACCAGCGTCTCCGACATGGTCTCCAACCGATTTAACGGTTACCTCTTCTATATGAATTCCAATCACTCGGCGATAAACTACACCAACATCTGTGCTCAAAGCACTGGAATGACTCTTTATCCTCCAAGCAGCGTGACCAACATCGGAAACACCGCCACATTTACAACCAGTATACCGATTTCTAGTCTGGGGGGCAGCGCAAGTACGAATGGCAATTCTTGCACCGCTAACCAACTCTATTTACGGGATGACACCGCAACTTATGGCAGTTACCAATTTAACTTTTCGGCCGGAGCTACCGGGGGGGCGAATGATTACCTGTCGCCGCCAATCCCGAGTGGAGACTGGACCTTAAAAGTAGGTTCGACCACGATTGCTGAATTTGAAGGAAATGTGGGAAGTATCTTTTTAAATGACAATACCACTAAACCGATCGTGATCCTGCCTTCAATCAAAGCGACCACCTCGGGAGGAAATATCACGAGAGTGGATGTTCGGTGGTATGTGAAAGACAATGACGCCGGGACCTTTAGCGAAGTCACCGACACAACCTTATTGGGACAACTGAAAAGCGTCTCTATCTTTTTAACCGATTACAACTCTTCGCCCTATGCCAGCGAAAGTGTCTCTTGCGATAGCGCGTCCGGATGCACCTTAACCCCTTCGGCAAGGACCTGGTCAAGCTCAACCGCCAACACGTCAATTTCCGTGAGCTATACCGTCAACAACATCGCCATCTATATCGATTATCGGTTGTAGAAATTAAAGCCCCCTTATAAGGTAGGGGGCAAATGCCCAACTGGAAAGTACTAGCCTGGATCTGTTCCCTCGCTTTTGTGAGTGTTGGACTGCGCAATTTTGAGGTAGGCGGGCTTAGGGTCGACGCTCCCCTTTACGCGGCGATTGCCAGAAATATTGCCCATTCCGGAGAATGGTTCTTCCTCTATGGCAACATTCCCGATTTTGTCCCTTTTGCGGAGCACCCCCATCTCGGTTTTTGGTTCCAAGCCCTGCTTTTTAAAATTCTTCCTGCGGAAGATTGGTCGGCACGCATTTTAGGCCATCTTTTTTACCTCGCCTTTCTTTCTCTTTTTTTCTTTTACCTGAAACGAAAACAATCTTTCACCGTCGCTGTTGTTACGATTATTTTGCTTTGGAGCTGGGATCGATTCGGATCCTGGTTTTCGAGTGTTTATTTGGATCCTGGAGCCCTCTTCTTTGGGATGGGGGCGGTTTTGGTCGCCGATTTAGCGACCCAAAAGGATGACCTTCGACTCTCATTTTTAAGCGGATCCATGCTTGCCCTCTGCTTTCTCTATAAGGGAACTTTCGTAGCCGGATTCCTCCCGACCGTGGGGTTGATCTACCTTTTTAAGCGCCAGCGTTTTTTTTACCATGCGGGAATCCTGCTACTCGCCCTCGCGACCGTTCTCATTCCCTATTTTTGGGCTCTCTCACAAAGCAAAGTTCCGCACTTTTTTGAAATCTATTGGCAACGCCAATACACGGGGCGATTTCAACAACGTTGGGAGCTTTTGAAAGTATTTAAATGGCCCTTTTGGCATACCGTTTTGGTCTACACCAACTATTTTGCGCTCCTTATCCCCTTTTTAGGATGGAAGCGGCCCGCTTTAGTTCAATTTTGGATTCCGCTCTCTCTTTTGATTACCTTTGTTCTTTTTTTAGCCCCCATCGATCGCATGGGCTCGCAATATTTTTTACTGATCTTGCCTTCACTGGCTTGGATGATTGCCATTGCCGCAGAAAAACTTTTCCCTATTCCAACCTTAAAATTAATGAAAGTAACCAGCCTCCTTTCTATCGTCGGTATGTTTATCGTACAATACCTTCCTTATCGCACCCACTACCTCAATGAATACAATGAAAGCTTTGAGCCCATCAAAAAACTTTCCCAGAAACACCAAGCAAAAAACCTCTATCTCTATTTTGAAGATCGACAGCCCGACTTCCTAGTCTCCGGTCCTTTTGCTTGGTATACCCAAATGGAAATCAAATATGTGCGGATGGAAGAGACGCCCCCTCCATACTCAGAAGGCAACCTTCTCTTTTCTGACATCTTAAAAGAAAGAAAAACCGCTCTTTTGAAAGAAAAAGGCTGGTGCCTCCTGGTTGAAGAGGGCCATTCCCATGTTTGGGGCAAATGCGAAAGGGAAGTGAACTGATGAAGTATTGGCTCATTAAATCGGAACCGACCACCTTCTCCTTCGACGATCTCTTAAAGGCAAAAAACAAAACCACCTCGTGGGAAGGGGTTCGAAACTACCAGGCCCGCAATTTCATGCGGGACCAATTTAAATTGGGCGACCTTTGTTTTTTTTATCATAGCAACGCCGAGCCTCCCGCCATTCACGGCTTGGTCGAAGTGGTGAAAGAGGCCTATCCCGATCCCTTCGCCCTGGACAAGAAGAGTAAATACTACGACGAATCGGCGGCAAAGACACAAAAGAACCCGTGGGTCATGGTCGATGTAAAAGCGATTCATCCGTATACTCCACCGATTGTCCGAGAGGAGCTTATCAAACTGCCTCAACTGGCGAAAATGGAGCTCCTGCGACGAGGGAGCCGCCTTTCGGTGCAGCCGGTGACCGAGATGGAATTTAAAACGATCCTCAAACTTCGATAAGCCAAATAGTAACAAAGAACAAGGAGAGAGCGAAACGCCCTCCCCTTTTTCGCTTTACTTTTTTTTATTTACTTCAATTCAATATCTGAGACGGTCGCGGAGGAGCTACCACTTGGTAAAGTGACGCGTCCTGCTCCCACTTCGCCCGTCACGGAATTGATGACGTAAAAGAGAAAAGGCCGATCTCCTGTCGATGAACTTTGTCCACCCGGGGGGGTCGAAGGGACAGAAACACTAAACGCTCCGGTACTATCGCTCTTTCCCGCCAGCATTCCGGTTAGCGCTGGCTTGGCAGGATTTGCCGCTGACGCTTGTGAGCTCGACTGTTTCGGGGCCAACTGGAGCACAAAAATCGCGGCCCCTTCGACGGAGTGTCCCGTGGAATCAAGGACCTGTCCCTTGAAAGTCACATTGGATGCAGCGCCAACTGAATAGGTTGTCGCCCAAAACGCAGTGAGTAAAATAAAAATGTTTCGCATTAGAAACCTCCTTGAGATTTTTGATCTGATTCAATCCTGCACCTTTATCGGCAATAAATGATGAATCTGAAGTGAAACGATCGACATGATTCCACCGATTCGAAACTATCTGCGGAAATTTATTTCCACACATATTCCTCAGAATTAAACTCAGCAGCTGACTGCGTCCTTTGGAGAGTTCTATCGTTAGGAAATGGGAAAATATAATTTATTTTGTGAAATACTCATGCAGGAGTTTCTGCATCGAAAAAAAAAGAATCCTCGTTACTCTATCAGAAGCTACGCACGTGCTCTTTGTGTAGATGCGAGCTTGCTTTGCAAACTCCTGAGCGGAAAGCACCTCCCTTCTTTAAAAACGGCAGTTAGCCTCGCCGTAAAATTGAATTTAGATGATGAATTAAAGAAGCAATTTTTAGAATCATTATTGAACGAACGGAACAAAGCCTCCTATTTCCGACTCTTCTCCAATGGAAAATGAGCCATCGCCTTCAAGGCTCGACGATCCCAACTTTGCTCGAACTGCTGCTGAGAAAGGACAAAAGATTCCCTCAACTTTCCACCCGTCAGGATCTTTTCAAGCGAACGGGGAAGGGCTCGCAACAACGCCCCTTCCCCTCCCGGGTAAGCCTCTGTAATCCCTTTGATCGCTCTGGCATATCCCACCGGCCCCTTCCCCTGATGCTTCTCCATCCACATCCACCCATCAATCAATGCGGTCACTACTTCCACAATCTCCAGTTCATTCAAAAGTTGGCTCGTCAACAAAGAACGTCCCCAGTCATCCAGGAAGGGGCCAATGGGCAAAAGGAGTTTTCGATCCCGTCGCAGCGGCTTTATTTTTCTTAACGCAAAATGGCGGTGATTTTCCGGAACCATAAACTGCTGATTAATCCCACCGATGAAAGCGAGCAACCCCTGTACGGTCGCGAGTTTCCTCATGGGATCCTCGGGAGGCAGATTCCACATATCGATCACTCGAAGGAGATCTCCTAGGTTATGGGCAGTAATGGTAATCGCGATCAGGAGATCGATTCCCCGCTGTTTTTTCCACAAAAACTCTAAAAACTGTTGGTGCCTTCCTATTTCCAAGGCCACTCGATCCAGAATCGTCATCGCTAGTTCCGGATCTCTCTTACGGGCGACGCCATAGGCCGCCGCAATAACCGTAAACCATTCACCGTCATGACCTGAAAGCGCTCTCGTGTCCACCTCATTCACGGGAAGGTGGCGGGCCGAAAATGAAGAGCTGTCCCAAGCTTGAATCGATAAGCTCCACCGGGCCATCGAAAAAAGGACTTCAGGATCCAATTTGGGATGCCACAACCTAAAGCGAATTTGATTGTCCACATCTGTGGGAATAAAGCTCGCAACGGTCGCATAATGCCCCGAAACGCAGAGCTGAAAATATTCGATATGACTCAGTTCCCGGGTGGGGTCGTCAGCAACGCTATAGATGGCTCGAGTGATCGGTGAAGGGACTCTTTGTTCAAAAATAAAGGGAATGGTATTGCGAATCTGTTCGAGTAGGATTTCCGGCTTAACCCCTCTTATAATTTCCGATTCAACAGGCAGGGGAAGTCGTTGATTGGTTGCCTTCCCCTGCTCAATGGAATCATAATGAATCAAGTACTTTCCTGTTTGAGGTAATCCACTCCACCACCTTTTCACGGTTGGCTGCGGGAAAGACCTCTTGAATATTCTCAACCTTCAATTGCGAAAGGTCGGCATTATCCAGGAGAGTTTTCATTTGTGCCAGCATTTTTTCTTTAACCCGTTTTTTCTCCGCTTTTCCCCAATGCTGTCCCGCTCCCTTCCCTGCGGTCAGGAGCTTCGCCGCCTCAGTTCGAACCTCTGTCGAGTAGGCGTATCGAGGTAGGTTCAGTTGAAGCACTTGGGTTTCTAAGTGGACCTCAGCCCGAATCGAATCGCCCTGTTTTTGGAGGGTAAAGAGATAGTTCTCCAGCCGTTTTTCCAAGTCGACTAAGAGTATTTTGTTCAACTCGCTCCGCTTCTCCTCTTTCCAACTCTCCGGCATCCCACTCCAGGCACTGATATCTGCCCTAGCAAAGAGCTCCGGCAATCGACTGTAAAAAACAGTCGCCTTCCTGAGAATGGTTTCCTGCTCTTTAGGAGTGAAGAGAGAATCTTTGCCCCCATTTTGCTGAATACCCCACGTTCCTTTTAAAAGAGCCTCAAACCTCCTTTGAGAGCTCTGAAAATCCTCCAGATTCATCGAGGCAAAAGCACCCGATTTCCCATGGCGATTCAGGCTCTTCTGAATTTCCTGGGTGAAATATTCAAATTCCTTATCCTGAACCTCGTTTTTGTTACTCTCATCCACCACGATCGCATCCTTTCGGATGGACATCACTCCTACCCCCTCTCCGAATGGTTTGAGAAGCCATGAGGTCATTCCAGCAAGCCCTTGAGCATACGTACTTGGCTCGAGTGAAACCCTTTCGACCGGCTTCGCCAGATCTCGGGTTAAGATCGCCTTCGCCGCCAAAAAGGCTTTAAAGACATCAACATGAAGATTTTTTTGGGCCTCGTTGGCAGAAAAGCCGGCAACCTCTACGATCGACCCACCCGCATCGAATTGGGCACAATCGAGAAACCGATCTTTATAATCATCGGTACAAAAGGGGACAAATTTTTCGGGCCTCTTCCCTTGATAGAGGTATTGCAATGCCTGGGTATCATATTCAAAGGCCTTACCTCCCTGTACAGCCATTTTAGCAATTTGGGCCCCTGCCAAAATATCCTCTTGGGAACGAAGATAATCCATCACCGAAGCAGTGACAGCGAGTGATTCTTCAACCCCTTTTCCCCCGAGGTAATTTTCAAAGATCGCCCCTTCATTTTGATGGGTATATTTTTTTGCCCCTAAACTTCCGGCGAAATTATGACGAAGGCCGAGTACATGCCCTACCTCATGAGCTGTCACCGATCTCACCATATCCTGAGCCGCCCTCAAAACCACTTCAGGACTTGCATTCTCCGCAATCAACTTTGTTGCCACACCCTTGAGTGCCTCATGGGCGTGGAGCTGACAGCCGGAAGAGGATACAGGGGCATTACTCCCCGCTACCGCGATCTTCATCTTCTCCAGGGTCGAGAATGCGAAATTGCTGGGAAGATAGACCTGAGCATGCAACACTTGCCCCGTACGCGGATCCACCTGCGCATCGGCATAAGCATAACGGGCCCGTGACCACTCCACCCACTGGATCACATTGTAATCGATATCAGGAGCATGGACCCCTTCCGGTGCGCGAACCACTTCTACCTTAATTCCCGAATCGGTTCGATTCCAATAGAGCACTCCATCGGCCACCGCTTGGTAAAACTCAGCAGGAGTATTGCTCGAAATCGCGAACCGGATCGGTTTATCGGTATTAAATTTGGCCGCATGAGCCACCGCACGTCCAGTGCCATGCTCAAGAAACCCTGAAGTTTCAAAAAAACCGACCTCTTGAGAATATTCCCACTTCATCGGTTTAAAGTTCGGATCCGGTTTGTAAGTCGAAAGGTAATATTTCAATCCTACAGGAGCATTTCTTAAGGCAGAAGAACCGCTATGCTCGTTGGTTACCCCAATTTGGTAAATCTCAAGCCGCTCTTTTTCCAGTTTTTGTTTTTCAATATAACTGGTTTTTAAAGGAATATTGGAGACAACAGGCTTATAGGAAGTCCCCCCATCTGTAGTGCCTGTCCAGTCGTCACCCGTAGGGACCTGTTTCATTCCTTCATTGAAATCAAACACCACCCAGGATTTATCCACCTCGGGCGATTCGAGCCGCTGAAAAACAGCGATTAAAAGCTTCTGAGATAGGGAACGATCCACCACATTCCCTTCCGAGCTTTCGGAAAGGATCACCTGCCCGTCTCGTTCCTGAAAACGCACAATCCGACTCGGAAAGGCGGTACTCCAGGGGATCTCCACCTGAAAAGCGGTAGAACCTTGCAGGAGAAACTCTTGATCCAACGCCTTTTGGTGAATGGCGATGAGCCTGGGATAGCCTTCTTTGTTTTTGACGATTCGAATAGCACTATTGATAGGAAGAGGCTCCGGTCTTAAGACCGTCTCCCCTTTTCCCCCACCCCGAGAACACCCTGCCAACCCACCCAACAATACAGCCCCTAACCCATACATAGCCCATACCAACCGCTGCCCCATTAACAGACCTCCCTTAGATATTCGGTTTTTATCGACGATTGCCTATCACTTAAGCGGTAGCGCAATTCATTGCGCAGCGTCAAAATATTTATTTAATTCTTCGTCACATTTTCCGCTTGCGGTTTTTATGAATGCGTTTAATATTTCGCACGCTATGAAAAAATATTCTTTGCTCCTTCTTTGTTTCTTCTCCTTCTCACTCTTTGCTGATGAGGCAGCTCAAAAGCCCAAAGCAGAGGGTAAAAAGTATAAAGAGGTAAAAAAATTGAAAATCACCGATCTCAAAAAAGGAAAAGGGGCCGAGGCCAAAGAGGGCAAAGTGGTCAGCGTCCACTACACCGGCTGGTTAGTGGATGGCACCAAATTCGATTCCTCGGTGGACCGGGGCCAACCTTTCAGTTTTAGTCTTGGAAAAGGGGAAGTGATCAAGGGTTGGGATAAAGGAGTGGAGAAGATGAAGGTCGGTGGAAAACGACGCCTCGAAATCCCACCCGATATGGGATATGGCGCCAATGGAGCTCCACCCGTTATTCCCCCCAATGCAACACTGGTGTTTGAAGTCGAATTACTCGACGTAAAGTAATTTTAAAGCATTTGCAAATTCAATCCGATGCATTCATCGAAGCGACGTTGGATGCGGATATCTCCGACCTCCATCTGAATCTCGGTCGTTACTGCCACTTTCGCTTCAAATAAATGGCCTCCATAGACTTTGAAGTCGTCATCCCCAATCGCCACATGGCAATGGACAATGGGGTCCTCTTGAAACCAACTCATATTTCCATCCAGTGAGATCAGCTCATACTCCTTGGGAAAAGTCTCTTCGTGGTATTTCTTTTGGCTGAGGTGATAAAAGCCCATCCGAACCTCTTTGAGGGCTCCAATCCCTTGAATTGCACCCGATTGGATCGAATGCTCAATCATCACCTGCTTCAGAGTCGCAATCAACGGTTCTTCTTTTGCAAGTACTACATACAATCGACTCCCACTCCTCTTAATTTGCATGGAAGGTATTCTCCACCTGTTTCAACATTTCGCGATGAGTACAATTGATGGTGAGGGGTGTGACCGAGACATGCCCTTCATCCACCGCTTGGCAGTCGGTGTAACCTACCTTTTCATAGCCTCGATAAGGACCGCCGACCCAATAATATTGCTTTCCGCGTGGATCACGGCATTGGGTCACCTCTTGAGTATAAAAACGCACTCCCTGTTCACACACTTTAATCCCTTTGATTTTCGATTTCGGGATATTGGGAATATTCACATTGATTAAGGAATGGTTCGGAAAAGGAAAATGATGCATTTTTTTCAAAACCTGCAGTGCATATTCTGCAGCCATTTCATATTGGAATGGAGACTCATCGAAGTAGACCATGGAGAAGGCAAAGCTTTTGATATTCATCAATGCCCCTTCCCGGGCGGCCGCGACCGTTCCCGAATAATGGATATCGGTCCCTAGATTTGCACCGGCATTGATGCCACTTAAAATCAGATCCGGTTTCTGTTTCAACACTTGATGAATTCCCAAATAGATGCAATCGGCCGGCGTGCCAGTGGCGGCATAATAGCCGGGTCGAACTTCAATAATCCGGAGAGGCTTATGAAGGGTGAGACTATGCCCCGAAGTGCTCCGCTCTCGATGCGGGGCAACAACGGTAACCTCCCCCAATTGCTTTGCCATTTCGGCTAACCTTAAAATTCCCTGTGATTCAATTCCATCGTCATTTGAAATCAAGATACGCATACCGCCTAACCTATTGATTTCGATAGGATCCTTCAAGGTTAAAAAAAACGCTCTTTTGCTCCACACTTCCCCCATCTTCTGTCGGTTTAATGGACGGTGGGGGGGCTCCTATGTCATTCCGAAAACATGCGCTTTTGTTCCTTTCACTCACGTTTATCACTCCGTTTGTTCTCTCCTGCGGATTTATCGACATCGGAGACACCAGTAACAGCGGGGACAACGGAAATCTCAATAGTGAAAATGAAAATGGAAACAATGGCGGTGGCGGTGGTGGAACCCCAACCCCAGTTTGCTCGCCTAAACTTGTCCTGAATGGATCAAGTAAAATTTCGAGTCCTGGCTGCATTGGCGGCTACGTCTTAAGTTTGATTGGAACCAATTGCTCTGCAACCCCTCTCACCTCTGCGGTCCATGTCCAGATTCAATCAAACAATAGCAAATATCTCGTCTCGAGTAATAATGATTGCTCGGATGCCAAGGAGAAGATCTCTCCCACTATCGCAGCAGGAAGCAGCTCAGCGACATTCGCAATCCAAGGAACTATCGCGGGACCGAACAGTTTTGTCATCACCGCCTCCGATCCAGAAAAAACTTATCAAAGTGCTTTATTGGAACTCCAAGCCAGTTCCACCACTCCTGAGACCATTCCCCAATCGATCTCCATCTCAGGGGAGAGCTCCGTTACCGCTGGAAGTTGCCTCAATTTTACCGTCTCTTTCTTGAACTCATTGGGAGTGGCCATCGGATTTGCGGATGAACACGATATCAGTTTAGGCGGAGCCGGGAATGGAGCCTTCCATGAAGGGGCCGATTGTAACGGCGATGGCATCGATAAACTCAAAATTCCCGCAAACACCCCCAGTATTACTCTTTCCTATGACAACACCAAAAATGAAACAGTCACCCTTTCATTCGATATTCAAGGTCTGAACAAAACGAAAACCCTGGAAGTAAAAAGCGACGTGATGAATAAAGTTGCCGTGGGCGGCGCCCAAAGCATCAAAGCCGGAGAATGCAGTTCTTATTCAGTTAAGGTGTTAGACAGTTTTGGAAATCCCACGACCGTTTCATCGGCCAGTGGGATCGATATTGGTCTATCTGGTATTCCCACCTTCAGTTCTAAATCCTGCGATACTGCCTTGACCAGTTTTACCATTCCACAAGGGAACAGCAGCGGAATCTTTTATATCAAAACAAACGAGGCCGGTGCCTATTCTCTCAATGTAACCGCGACCGAACTTCAAGCCTCTGAACCTTTCGACATCGAAGTGGTCCCCAGCGGAGCAACTCAAATAAGTTTTGACACATTAGGCAATAGCTCCCCGATCCTGGCGGGAGGCTGCTTTCTCGCGAAGGTTAACTTAAAAGATGCCTATGGAAATCCAAACCCCGCAAGTGGCAATCTTACTATCACCCTCGGTAAAGAACTGACGGGTGGAGGCACCGACAACGGTAAGTGGGTTACCACCACCACTAACGAAGGGGTCGTTACCTGCTCCGATACGGCCATCACCTCGATCAGCATTGGAACCGGCCTTTCAGAATCAAGCGTGATCGGTTTCAAAGACACGAAGGCAGAACAGGTCACCTTGAGTGCTAACCACACCGAGTTTTCAGGAGCCAGTTTCAAGCTAACAATCACGGCGGCAGAAGCGATCAATCTTGTGCTGACCCCAATCGGCTATCCTAAAAAAGCCGGAGAATGTGGCGAGATCCGAATCCAACCCGTCGACGCCTATAACAATCCAGCAAGTTACTCCAACACCGCTCAAGCCCTCACTTTCAAGACAACCTCTAAAGGCACCTTCCATCGGGAGCCGACCTGTTCGAACTTTCCAGTTAATGACTTGAGTGCACTCCGAGATCCCGTCAGCAGTTTCCGCTCATCACCCGTGAGCCGCATCTATTATCTGGACACTACCATTGGCACCCACACCCTTACCGCCAGCGGAAATGGCCTCAATCCTGGCACGGCCGATGTCACCATCAACGCTAACGTTACCTCACGGCTCGTGTTGAACACCGATCGCCCCACTTCAATCGAAGCGGGAAAATGCGTCGGTAATTTCAAAGTCAAAGTAGCCGATAAATATGGAAACCCAACGGTTAACAGCACAGGAGCCAACATTAACATCGCTCTCTCTGGAACGATTACCGATCAAAGAAACATCTATAGCTGGCAAGGTCAGTTTTACCGAAATGGCAATTGCAATTCCAACGAAGTCATCCGAGAAGTTTCAATTGCAGATGGAGCAAGCACTTCAGAGGAGTTTTTCGTGAAGGACCTTCGCACCGAGACCGTCGATCTCAATTTAAAGTCAGAATCCTTTAGCGGAACCGGAAAACTCACCATCCTTTCGAGCACCGCCCAACAAATCGTGCTCAGCGGCAAGAGTTCGATTGTTGCTGGGGATTGCGCTGAATTCCAACTCTCCCTCAAAGACCTTTATGGAAATGCTGTTTCACCTCAAACAACCCAAATGGTCGATCTTGAATTGACCCCTGTTAACTATACCGGAATTTTTGAATTGGGTTCCTTCTACACCGACAATGTCTGCACTATCGCCACGACAAAAGGAAAGATAGCCCCGACACCGGAAGAATCTAAAGTTTACTATCGATCGACGAAAGCCCCCCTCAATCTTGTGGCCACCCCCAGATTGAATGGGTACTTCTCTCAATCCTTTCCCTTTCTCGTTATTTCGGCAACAGCACACCATCTTGGATTTAGCATTCCGACGGAAATTATTTCGACTGCTGGAGCCTGTTCAAAGCCCATTACCATCCGAGTTTACGATAAGTATGGAAATCGTAAGGCGGTGACCGATGTTTTACCCCTCAGTCTAACGACCACCGCGATTAATGCCGGCTTTTATTCCGATTCCGCCTGTAAATTTGCGACCGGCAGTATCTCAATTGCAGATGATAGCGACTCAGCAACCTTCTATACCCTTGGAACCAAAACCGGGACGACCACGATTACTATTTCAGCCACTGGATTGGAGCAGGCGAAAAATGCAATCACTCAGAATGGAGGAACAGCGACTCAACTCGTTCTCGCGCTCAGCAAAACCTCTCCCGCCACTGTTGGGACTTGCGTTTCAGCCAAGATGTATGTCATCGACAGTTTCGGCAATTTAGTCGTCCCAGTCGGCAATACAATCACTTTTAGTGTAACGGGATCAGCGAATGCTTATGCGAGTGATAACTGCTCCGGCACGGCGGCCAAGACCCAAAACATCACGGTCAGCTCCCAATTTGTCGCCTACGGCTCATTTAAGAATGACACCAACAATAAATTCGATGTCAGCGCAAAAAATGGAACCCTCTCTCAAACTATCAGTTACAGCACCTCATTAACCTGTAATGCGGGAGAGCAAAAAATTGAAAGCGCCAACTGCTATGCTTATATCTATCAAAAGAGATGCGATGCCTACGGAAATGCCACCTGGGTGCTTGTGTCTTACTACAGAAATTGTGGCTGTTTCGCCCCTGAATCCAAAATTACATTGGAAGGCGGAATTTCCGAACGTGCCGATCGGATCGTTGCAGGTCATGCCATTTGGAATCCCATCCTGAAACGCTCCTTCTTAGTGGATAAGGTGATCTCTGGCCCTGAAGAAGAGCGCTTATTAGAGATCGGTTATAGCGACCGAAAAGTTCAGGTTTCATCTAAACACGTCTTCTTCACCAAAAATGGACTCAAGCAAGCAAGAGCGTTAACCCGAAAAGATTCGATCTTGGGATCGGACGGTATTTACCATCGAATCGACACCCTTAAACAGGTGACATACAAATCGAATCAAACGGTATATAATTTTATTTTAAAGACCGATTCAATCAGAGATGCAAATAGTCCGGAGGCCCATGTGATTCAATCCGATGGCATTGTCACGGGCGACTTCAGCCTCCAGACTCTATTAGACAAAGGCTATTTACCTTAGGGGAAGACCATGAAGAAGTTCGGAATCGTTACGGTCCTTTTAGTCATTGGCGTTGGGATATTTCTAATGATTAAGAAATCTCCTTCCCATACTGGGCATGAGTCGGATCCAGCAGAGAATACAACTTCCGGGGCAAAGCCGGGCTCGCCACAAAGCTCCACCGGCTCTCAAATGAAACCGACAGCCTTCTATGAAGGGGCCGCCTCTGAAAAAATTCCCTGGAAGAAAATGGCGTTAGCAGGCACTCCCGGCAATCAACAACTTTACTTTAAACTGGAAGCACGGGGTTGGTGCGGCTTTGGGGATCTCGATCTCATGAAGATCGACAACCAATACAGTGAAAACAAGAACTTCACCCTTTCCATCGAACCCCTCTCGGCCGATTCAAAAATGGAACCGATCCAAAAAAACTTCCGGTTGGATGAAGTGGAACGCGGAATCAGTTTCGCCGTTCCGATTCCAGAGCTAGGAAGTGTAGGACAGCTGGGACTTTTCATCTGCCGTAGCTCCAAAACCCCGATCCGCTGTCAAAGTGAAGCTCCGATCGATTTCAACAAAGTGATGCAGGCGGAAATCCAATCCAAAGGAAGAGCGATGGCCTCCACCGCTTCATTGGATCGGATCTATTACTTCCAGTATCTTTTCATCGAGAAAAACCAGGGACTCCTCTCCTTCGATAACCCCATGGTCAATGAGAAGGCCTTTACTGCAGTTGAAAATTATCTCGAACGCTCGGGAGAAAAATCGACGGGTCAAAAAGAATCGGTCCAAAACGCACAACGATTCACCGCCGCCCTCCGCTCCCTTCCTTTAGAATATGAAGGGAACACCATTCGCTTAGTGCTCCCCATGAAAGGCGGGGACGAAAAAAACTGTAAGCCACCCCAAGCACCTGGAGAAAACAAATGAAAACACCCAATTTGTCATTGCGAGGACTGCAAAGCAGGCCGTGGCAATCCCGTGGTCAATCGCTAAAGGCGATTTTTGTCATATCATTTCTATTCCCTATCCTTTCCCACGCCGATGAGATCAAAGGTTTTAAAAAGGATGGGAATCAACTCCTCATCCAATATAAACTGGGCAAAAACGATTGGGCGGTGGACAACCACCTCTGCCTCTACTCTGATGACACTCGACAAGCCTGTGGAAAAATCCTCAAAATTAAAAAGAATAAAGCTCAAGGAGTCATGATCGTATCGCTTTTCAAGCCCCCCCGCGACCTCTCCAAAGGACAACAGATCGAACTCCGAACCGCAGGCCGAGGTGTTGCTTCGACTGGAATCGAACAGATCGTCCGACGCGATCACGACTATACCTTTAACGTGGCGGCTGCCCTTGCAGGAGGACACAACTATTTCTTCCCGGAACTCCTGATACAAGTGGCCGTCATGCCCCAACTATCGCTTGGAGTGGAGCCGATCTACGTTGATTTCAAGTCTTCCAACTCGTCGCAAGTGAAAGCAGTGGGCGGTTTCCTAAATGCAACCTATTACTACACTCACTACGCCTTCCGTGGTGTCTACTTCCAAGGAGGCGTTGGGTACTACTCGCTCGATTTAAAGGTCAATAACACCACCGAAAAGATCAGTCCGCTTGCTGGACAAGCCCTGGTTGGATGGAGAGGCAAAGCCTACTGGTCCCTGGGAATGGACTTCGGTTTGGCACTCGGCGCCCAATATGTCGCCGCCGATCCCAAAGTGATCCAGACTAGCTTCAAAGGACTTCTTCCGGTGATTCGAGTGGATGTGGGATTTAGTTTCTGATGAAACAACCTTTTTTCATCCTATTTCTCTTAGTCGGTTGTGCAACTACTCATCGTTATGAAAGTTTCCTCAATGGTTGGATAGGTCACAACACTTCTGAACTTTATGAGAAGTGGGGAAAGCCTCGACGAACCTTTTCGATAGGCGACGGAAATACGGTTCATGAATACCACTTCAAAAACCGCTTTGAATTGAAAAATGCCGAGGGTCGATTTGTCGCCACCGACAATGACAACACCCCTGTCGGCTGCGTTACCCAATGGATCGCTGACTCGAAAGGGACCCTCCTCATCTGGAAATGGCGCGGCCCCGACTGCACCCATTAATTCATTCTTCTGCAATAGAGCACTGTCATTGCTCGCTAACCCCTGCGAGGAAAAAGGCAAGGGTGTGCCTTGAGGGTTTTTTTAGTCCTTATGGCATGAGGATGTTTTTTTGATCCAGTTTTAAGTGATGTTTATTAACTGAATTGAGGCAAAGTATCCGACAATTGAATTACTTTTCATTTCGGCAAAAATAGAACGACTCGTTAAAAAACATTCCCCTCTCCAGAGCCGCGTCGAGTTAAATTAAAAAACTCTCCCTACTGGTCGCTTCCTTGTCTCGAATTTTGGGGAAAAGAAGATTCTCAAGTACAGCCTAATAATCAAGCCAAGCGGCTAGCATCCTAC
>CAZRZK010000020.1:0-61444 GCA_964604555.1 uncultured Pseudobdellovibrionaceae bacterium
TCACAAAGGTAGGCCGTACCTTTGTGAAACTGCCCAAGACTTCAAGCCAGTCCGATACCTGCCAAAATCAAATAAATGGCAATCAGTTCAAAAGGGCATCATGCCCGGGCTCCAAACAAAACTGCTTGGGTAGGTCGAGTGAGTTTAAAATCTTTCAAACCAGGATAACTGGATTCTGCTAAAAGCTTTTGCCATGAAGCATCCCAATATTGAACCCTTTCGATTTTCAATCCGCTTTCCACCCATGCTCGGGCACGTACTCTTGAACTTCTCGCATAACCCCAGAGGATCTCTTTGTTCCTATTTTTGAGAAGTTGGTGAATAAATGAGGTGAAATAAGATTTGATCGAAGGCATAAAATCCCACGCGATCAAAACTCCGTTTTTTTTAAGCAATCCTTTCAGTGAAGCTAAAAATGAAAGGTAGTCGGCTTCCTTTAAAAAGCAATATTCGCAAGTGCCCAGATAAAGGACATCGAATTGACGCCCCCCCCCTCCCGATAACTCCCCAGAAAATGTTTCTAACTTGGATATTCCGAGTCGTGAAGCCTCAATCTGAGCCGCCTCAAGCGAATGCTCCTGCACCTCATGTAAAGTGATGGAATACCCCTTTTTAATGAGGGGCAATTCGACTGTGCCCAATCCTGCACCGATCGAACAGACGGTCAATTGATCTTTCGAAATACCTCGTTTCACACAAATTTCGTTCAACCATTTTTCCAAAGCCACAGAAGTTGCCGCTTTGGAACGTTTCCAGCTTTCGGGAAGTTCAACCCCCGTCAATCTTTTGTAATACTCCGCATAAAACAATTGATTGGGGATTCCCCCAGTTAAGGTATTTTGGAGTCGGGCAATTTCTAAAAGGTTAATTCCGTTCCATTCCGACTGATATAGATTTGGCATAAGGCTCTCTACGGGTTGAAGACTGAGACAGTTCTAAAATCAATTTCTTCCATTGCCCACTCCATTCTTGTTCCCGATTGCAATAACTTTTGCAAAAAATCTCCCTGCCCTTTTGAACATCCGCGGAGAGCCACCATTGCATCAAGTGACTCTCTATATCAATAAGGTGCGCAGCAGCAGACTCCGGCGTTTCATGGAAAATTTTGACCGATTTCAGGATTTCAATTTTTTCCTGAGCCTCTTCATCTAACTCCCAATATTTGGGGTTCCAATAAATAAGCGTCGGGAAATTCATCGATAAAGTTTCCAAATAGGTGGTTGTATTGTGAGTTCCCACAAATAGGCAGGATTCTTTTAATTGTTGGTGGAAGCTCTGCCCTTTATTCATTCGCAAATCAGGAAGTTCGTCCTGAAAGCGCTGTCGCTCATTCCAGCCATAATCGGTAGGGTAAAGACGCGCTTGGACACGTTGCCTGAGGCTCGGAGTAAGACTTTTAATAAATCGAATCTGTTCTTCTATGAAATAAAGCATCTGAGAAGCAATGGGAACACTGAAAAGACGGTAAGAATACCGTGGAAGTGAGTTAAGAACCCAAGCGATATCCCCTGTTAATTTGGGTGTTAATTTTTTACCCATGCTCAATAAACGTGGGGGATGAGCAGGAATACATTTCTCTCTTTTCCACCCCCAGGTGTAATACTTATCAGCCAATTCAACCTCATTCCTCTCAAGCAAACAGAAACCAGTTCCATAATGTCCGCCGTGCTGGACAATTCCTAACGAGGTCCCTTTTTCGACTTGAGTTCCTGCCCACACCTTAAAGGCATCGTTCGTATCCAGAGCAGAAGCGGTGAGAATCGCTTTGGGTTTCTTGGGAAAGAGCTTTTTGCTTTTATCCATTAAATCGGCAAAACCTTCTAGGTAAGCTATCGGCAATTGCTCACCCACGAGCTCATGTAACAAAAGCTCAAAATCACTTGAGGTCGAATGCCTTCTTAATAACTCAATCAATTTCGTGCGTTGGATCAGATCAAAAGGTTCAGTGGATACGGGATTAGGAAAAAGATCTCCGACAGGACCTTGGCTAAGCAGCAGTTGAAGTTTTTGGAGTTCATTAAGTGGAAAGCTGGAATCGACCCAAACTATCTTCTTCATTTCCTTGGGCAAGATCTGGATTGCCTGGCCCATTATCGAAGTCACTACTCGTTTAGCCCACCCCTTCAATTTTTTTGGGGGGGCGTCTTTTATAGGGATCGAGAATTCTTTAGTGGTAAAGGGAATTATTTTTTTAATTTCTAATATTCGACTGTAAAGGAAAAGATTGTACCAATCGGTCGCAAACAGATCGTAAAAAAATTGGGTGTTGGAAGGCGTCGCTTTCCCCCAGCCCATCTTGGCCACTCGAGTAGTGAGCGATGGGATTTTATGAACGGCAGTTTCCAGACAGAAAAGACGTTCAAAAACCATGGGGATGAAGAAAAGCATCCAAGGCCCGACTGTCATTCGCGTAAAGCGAGTCGTGTGATGCGTTCCATGGAGTTGATTCAGGGAATCGGTGATCCGAACCAGGTATTTTTCATAAACCCCCTGTAGAGTTTCGAAATGATGCCTAAATAAGCTCCTGTCATCCCATGGATACGGCAGGACTCGCGTCTTCCACTTTTCCCAAAGGTGCTTTTGATCATAGAGACGGCACCACTCGCCTAAGAAGAGTCTTTCCCCAGAAGTTTCCCAAAAACCTAAATTACCCGTTGTGATTAATAATGGCCCCACATCCCTTAACCGAGGAGTCTCAAATTGTTTATCTGTCTTTATCCTGTCGAGGCTATCTAAATAATCGGGATGCCGTCAATAGGGCTTAGGCGCTTAATTCTCTATCGCCCCTATTGCCCCCCCCCTTCATTCATACTAAAGTAGTCCTACTTTACGTTGGGGTAAAAGAGTGAAGATTAACATCACCCTGAATCGACTTTTTAGAATCGGTCTTGTCGCCCTCGGCATCATCACCATCATTGTTTACTTTTCAGTCGAGCATTATCGCTACTTTAATGAGACGAGCTTGCTTTTGGCCTTAGGGTTTATCGTCCTCCAATATTTTGTCTCGGGCACCCTTGCGAAGCGTTATCCCGTCATTTGGATGGTGCTTTTCATGGTTACGCTAATGGTGAGTATCCGGCTCACCTGCCTGGCCTACAATGAAAACTGGATTCGCATCAATCCCCAAATTAATTCTGAGATATTCAATCATTGCTTAGCCTATATGTTAGTGGGTTTGGCGCTTTGCATTCTGGGAATCGTACATGGCGGAAAACTGGGAAAAATGTCTCCCCGCCACTCTTTATCTGGGCGTTATGTCGATTTTAAATTCATTTCTCTTTGTTTTTTATTCGCACTTTTTTGCTGGGGATATAGTTTTTTCGCTTATGGTTATTGGGGGCAATCGGGTTCAGGAAAACACCTGAACTTTTTCTCCCGATATGTGATCCGGTTCATAGAACCCTCTGTGGTCAAGGTCCTTTTCTTCGTGAGTTTCTTTTATGCACTCAACCGGAACTACCGTTCCACGAAAACAATCTTAATCGCGGTGCTGACCATCTACATGATTTATATGACGATAATTGGGACCCGCTCGGGCGTCCTCGAAGTGATACTTCCGATCGTGGGAACCTATTTCCTATTTAAAGATACGCTCCGATTCCGCTTCACGATCTTGCAATTCTCGCTCTCACTTTTCGCGCTCCTAGCCCTTCCAATCCTCTTTCATGCAGCCACGAACTTTCGAGCGCTGACCTGGTATACACAGACAGAAAGTTCAGAAGAACTTAAGGCGACCCCCGAAATCTTGGTCCAAATGGCCTCAGAACGGGCCAGTTTAATCGAAGCTACTTTGCGCCCCCTCTTTGCCAATGAATTAGAATATTATGACATTTCAGGCCTCGTAAATTTAAAAACCACCATCCTTTCCACCATTAATCGCGTCATTCCAGGCCACCTTTTAGGGGATATCCTCTATTCAGAGTTTGCTTACAGTTATTTAATCTCCTCTGAAGGCCATATTGCTCTCGATTCGATGGAGAGGGTTGATTACAATAGTTATGAATGGGGAATGTGGGGAATTAACTACCAGTTGTTTGGATACTTTGGGGGGCTTTTCGCCATTTACGTTTTTTCATTCTTATTCTCATTGGCAATTCAAATATTAAAGCATCGTGCAACCTATGGATCCTTATGTGTTGCATCCTTATTGACCTTTGAAGTTTCCTGCTTTGTCAGGACTCTGGGGCTTGATAATTTTGGTAACCGCTTCGGCAATCAAATTGTTTTGCTCATCGGATATTTATGGCTATTTCGTGCCACTGAATCAATAAATACCGCCCCATCACTGCCGACAGCGAGCCATGCATAAGCGATCGAAGAAGGAATATAGTGAAAATGGATAATAGACAACGAACGCTATGGATCCTTTCTGAAGTGTTCTACCCCTCTGAAGAGGGAACGGGATATTACCTCAATAAAATCGCATCTTCTCTAGCCTCCAAACTGAAGGTAAAAGTCCTCACCTGCCATGCTCGACAAAATCCCCCCATCAATAACAAGAAAGTCGAAATTTATCAGGGAGTGGAGATCTACCGTTCCATTCACCCCCCTTTTGATAAAAATAAATTAATCCAACGAATGCTCAGAACAATCTTGACCACCCTCTCGATGCTTGGATTGTTTTTAAAGCATGCACGTCCTGGCGATGTTGTTTTTATTGTTACCAACCCACCTACCCTGCCGCTCTTGCTCATCCCAATCGCACGGCTTAGAGGAATCAAAAGCCTTCTGCGAGTGGATGATATCTATCCCGATTCATTTGCAGTATCTGGTTTAATCGAGAACAAGGGGTTAATCTTTAGAATCCTCGCCCTGTTAAACCGATACTGTTATCGAATGGCAGATGAGATTGTCACTTTAGGAAAAGATATGCGGGAAGCAGTGGAGAAACGCATGGGCGACTCCAATAAAAATGTACATATTATTCCTAATTGGGCCGACCTGGATATTGTCACGCCAGAGCCCAAGAGTGCAAATGCGCTTTATAAAAGAATCAACCCGTCAAATAAATTCTTAGTACTCATAGCTGGAAACATTGGAAGGGTGCAAGGTGTGGCCGACTATTTAGAAGCTATGAGCCTGCTTCGGGATAATAGTAATGTTCAATTCTTGATTGTCGGCTCAGGAGCGCTCTCAAATCACCTCAACGAACAGATATCCAAAAGAGGTCTGTCGAATGTTTGCACATTACCCAATCAGCCTCGTGAAAAGCAGAATGAGTTTTTGAACGCCTGTGATATCGCGATGCTTTCATTGTCAGCTGGAATGTATGGACTTGGTGTTCCAAGTCGATTCTATAATTACCTGGCGGCAGGCAAGCCTGTTTTGGCAGTAGTCGATCCTCAATCAGAGATCGCGACTGTGATCAACACACATCAAGTCGGCTGGCTGGCACAACCCGGAAACCCAGAAGATATTGCACGGGCCATCCTTGTCGCCCAACAATGCACTACCTTGGAACGAATGGGGCAAATGGCCCATCAACTCGCTCGCAATCAATTTTCTCCAAAGAGCATTATTGATCGATATCAACAGTTGATAGTTGAAATGATGCGAAGGGATGCCATTCCTGAGCAGCAGCCCTTCCATTTCTCCAGTTCAAGCTGAGAGAGAAAACTTATCAACCTCTTGCCATGTCCAATCCTAGAAGGTTGAATATAGGCTGGGTTTTATTTATCGATGGGGGTGGGGGGAAATGCTTTTTCAGGATAAACGTGTTTTGATCACGGGGGGGACAGGCTCACTCGGAAAATCTTTCGTCCGACGACTCCTTACTGGTGAACAGGGCACCCCATCTAAAATCATCATTCTTTCACGGGATGAGGCAAAGCAACATGACATGCGGATGCATTACCAGCATAAAATGGTCTCTACCGACGAAATAACCTATAAAAATTTTATGAATGCTTTGGAGTTTCGCATTGGAGATGTGCGAAGCTATGAAGATGTTTATTCCGCGACGCAAGATGTGGACATTATCATCAATGCAGCCGCCCTTAAGCAGGTTCCCGCATGCGAATACTTTCCAGAACAGGCAGTTTATACCAATTGCCTAGGGGCGGAAAATATTGTCCGCGCGATCAGAACCCACCACAACAAAGTCGAAACGGTCATCGTCATCAGCACCGATAAAGCCTGCAAACCGGTCAATACCATGGGCCTCACCAAGGCTATCCAGGAACGGATTTTTATCACAGCCAATATCTTAAACCCGGACACCCGTTTTGTCTGTGTCCGCTATGGAAACGTTTTGGCTTCGCGAGGCAGCGTCATTCCCCTCTTCCAGGATCAAATCAGAAACGGGGGGCCAGTCACCATTACCCACGAAAACATGACCCGTTTCCTATTGAGCTTGGATCATGCTGTAGACACTATCTTTGCAGCGGTACGATATGGAAAACGAGGGGAGATTTTCGTCCCAAAAATTCCTTCCGCCAAAGTGGCCAATATCGCAAAAACATTGATCGGCAATCGAAACATCAAAATTGCAGTCACCGGCATCCGCCCCGGAGAAAAGATGCATGAAATCATGGTTTCCGATGAAGAAGCGGAACGGACTCGCCAACAGGGTGATTACCTTGCCATTCGCCCCATGTTGCCGGAGCTTCTGTCCGATCAATTGGATGCCCCTTCGGCTTTAAATAAGGAATACAGCTCTCAACACCCGACACTCAGCTTAGAAGAAACCTATCGCTTACTTAGTCAACACCGGCTGCTCATGGAAGATTCAAAACTTGCCTCTATTACCGAGGAGATTCTCAGATGATCCGACTTGGCATTACTGGAGGATATGGGTTTCTAGGCTGGCATTTAAGGTGCTATTTCCATCAGCACCCACAGATTCAAGCCATCCCGATCGATCGATCCGCCTTTTCGAACGATGCCGAATTGATTGAATTTTGTCGTTCTTGCGACGCCATCATTCACTTAGCCGGGATGAATCGCGGTTCAGAAGCTGAAATCCTTCCTACGAATGTCGCACTCACGAAACGACTTTTATGGGCATTGGAACAATCAAAAACGACGCCGCACCTTCTTTTTTCCTCCTCCACCCAGATCTATTTAGGAACCCCATATGGAGAATCTAAAAAGATCTCCGCTAAACTCATGCAGGAATGGAGTGAGCAGAATCAAACTCTTTTTACGAACCTGATTATGCCCAACCTCTTCGGAGAACATGGCAAACCCTTCTATAATTCGGTGATCGCAACTTTTTCTTACCAACTCGCCAATGGACAAACCCCGCACATTATCGAGGACCGGGAGATAGAATTGATTCATGCCCGTGATGTAGGATCCCCCATTCACCGCATCTTGATAGAAAAACAAGGTGGGGACATCTCCTTCTCTGGAACCAAATTCCATGTCAGCCAGATCCTGACCACCTTGAAGGCTTTCCATCAAAAATATACCCAAGGAATTATTCCCATCTTCAAAAGCCGCTTGGAACTGGATCTTTTTAATACTCTGAGATCCAAAATGTATCCGACATTTTATCCAGTGACCCCTCAACTCCACTCCGACCCCCGGGGATCTTTGTTCGAAGGAGCTAAGAGCGAAGGTTGCGGGCAGTTTTTTATTTCCACTACTCATCCTGGCATCACCCGGGGAAACCATTTTCACACGCGAAAAGTGGAGCGATTTTGCGTGTTAAAGGGGGAAGCGGTCATTGAAATCCGTCGACTTTTTTCCCATGAAATAGACCGTTTCCAGGTATCGGGCAGCCGTCCCCAATATGTTGACATCCCGACTCTTCACACCCACTCTATTAAAAATACGGGGACAGAAGAATTGTTAACGCTCTTTTGGGCTCATGAATTATATGACCCAACCGACGGCGATACTTATCCAGAGAAGGTCTATGAAGCTCCTTAAAGTGATGACGGTCGTGGGAACGCGGCCCGAAATCATCCGGCTCTCACGAGTCATTTCAAAACTAGAAACCTCCACAGAACATGTTCTCGTTCACACGGGACAAAATTATGACTTTGAATTAAATGAAGTTTTTTTCAAGGATTTGCGACTCAAGAACCCCAAACATTATTTAGAGGCAGTGGGAAACTCTGCCATCGATACCATCGGGAGAACCCTGTCAAAAATAGATCCCATCCTGGAAAAAGAATCACCCGATGCTTTTCTCGTATTGGGAGACACCAATAGTTGCCTAACTGCGCTGGCGGCAAAAAGGAAAAAAATCCCTGTTTTCCACATGGAGGCGGGAAATCGATGCTTTGACGAAAATGTCCCTGAAGAGATCAATCGTCGAGTCATTGATCACGTGAGCGATATTAACCTTCCCTATAGCTCCATCGCTCGACAATACCTCATTAATGAAGGAGTCCCCCCCGACAGGATTATCAAGACGGGCAGCCCCATGTATGAGGTCATCCATTTCCACCTCCCTGACATCAAAGCCAGCAACGTGCTCAATAGTTTAGGCTTGAAGGAAAAAGAATACTTCGTACTCAGTTGCCATCGCGAAGAGAACATCGAGATGGAAAGGAATTTTAAAAACCTGGTTGAGTCGGTCTCCGCCATTGCGCAGAAATATGAAAAGCCCATTCTCTTCTCGGTCCATCCGAGAACTCGGAAGAAAATAGAGGCGGCAGGGGTCCATTTTCCTAAACAGGTGATCCTTTCGAAACCCTTGGGTTTTACAGATTACGTGCGATTACAAATGTCGGCATTCATGGTGCTTTCCGATAGCGGCACTATCACAGAAGAAAGCTCGATTCTTAATTTCCCAGCCCTCAATATTCGAGAAGCCCATGAACGGCCTGAGGGGATGGAAGAGGCGGCGGTTGTCCTCACTGGATTGAACCCTGAAAGGGTGCTCCAATCGATTGAACTGATCAAGGGGCAATCCCGAGATACCGAACGTACCTTTCGACTCGTGGAAGACTACAGTCAACCGAATGTGTCAGAAAAGGTGACCCGGATTATTTTTAGTTACGTCGATTATATCCGTAAGCGGGTGTGGAACAATGAAAATCCTCTCAACAGATTGTAGAACATCTTCTAAACCAGGCTACTTACCAAAGACTTTGAAAAGCTCAGAAGAGAAATGGCTGAAACTGCCTTGATCGGAGATCCTCCCTCCTTTTTTTGAGGGAGAATAGGTAATCAGCGGGACATACTCTCGCGTGTGATCGGTCCCTTTGAAGGTCGGGTCGCAACCATGATCGGCAGTGATGAAAAGGGTGTCTCCTACCTTGAGTTCGGCCAGGAATTTTCCTAAAAATTGATCCATCTCCACTAGCGCATTTGCGTATCCTTTGGGATCGCGCCGATGCCCATAGAGCATGTCAAAATCAACGAGATTAGCAAAGACAAAGATTTTTTCATTTGGAAATCGCTTCAAAAAATCGGAAGTGGCCGCATAACTATCCGCATTGTTGCCGGTATGATTTTTATGGTGGATGCTTCGATGATTGAAAATATCGTCTATTTTTCCCACCGAACAGACGGTAATTCCCGATTCGCTGAGAACATCCAAAGCATTTCTTCCTGGATTAATGGCGTAATCTCGGCGATGGGAGGTTCTTTTAAATTCACCTTTTCTCTTTCCGGTAAAAGGGCGTGCAATCACCCTTCCCACTTGAAGAGGAAGAGTCAGCTTACGGGCAATTTCGCAAACTTGATAAAGTCGCTCCAGACCAAAAGATTCTTCATGCGCTGCCACCTGGAAAACTGAATCTCCTGAAGTATAAACAATCGGCTTCTCCGTCCGCAGGTGTTCTTCTCCCAGATCTTCAATGATCTGGGTCCCACTGGCGGGGTAGTTTCCTAAAAAACCAGTTAAGCCACATTCCTTTACCCATCTCTCGAGAAGATCGATTGGAAAACCTTGAGGAAAAAGAGGAAAGGGGGTACTTGTGACTAATCCTGCCAGCTCCCAATGCCCGGTCGTCGTGTCCTTCCCCTCACTTTTTTCCGCGAGTCGAGTGATCGTCGCAAGTGGGTTTTTCTGAGGCGCTATCCCTTTAAAAGCCCCCAAATTTCCAAGACCTAATTTTTCAAGAACGGGAAGCCGGAGGCCTCCCACCACTTCTGCAATATGGCCGAGGGTATCGGCACCTTCATCTCCATATTTTGAGGCATCAGGAAGGGCACCAATCCCAAATCCATCCGCAACTAAACAGATGGCTCGTGGCATCGTTAATACCCTCCTTTTTCAGCGGTTTTTGCTCGAGTAATAATGTCCACTGAAGCGGAGGTTCCTAAACGGCTGGCTCCTGCCTCTATCATCGCCACCGCATCTTCATAAGAGCGAATCCCGCCGCTTGCTTTCACTCCAAAATCCTTTCCCACCACTTCTCTCAAAAGCTGCACATCCGCCACCGTCGCCCCACCGGAAGCGAAACCGGTCGATGTTTTCACAAACGCAGCGCCCGACACCTTTACAAGGGTGGTGGCCATCACCTTCTCAGCAGGAGTGAGTTCAGAGGTTTCGATAATGACCTTCAGAGGAACCTTTAAGTTTTGGACCAACAAGGAAATTTCCTTTTCAATGGAATGAAGTTCCCTTGCCTTGAGCCATCCCCGATTCAACACCATGTCGATCTCTTGGGCTCCCAAATCTTGCGCCTGTTTGGCCTCGTATAATTTATGTTCTGTTGTCTCTTGCCCCGTCGGAAAACCAACCACCGTTATGGGAATCACATTACTCCCCTGTAGACGATTTTGGCAGAGTGGTACCCATTTGGATTCCACACAAACGGTTTTGAAGCCGTGTTCAATAGCCTCTTCACAGAGCTGGATAATTTGGGACTCGGTCGCCTCCTTTTTGAGCAAGGTATGGTCAATCATGGCCGCTATTTCTATGGATTTAAACATCCCTGTGGGTTTCACATGAGTTCAGAAATGAGTCAACCCCGACCTAGCGAATCATGTATAATCACTCTACTTTCATGGGTTACATTCTTGGAATTTCAGCCTATTACCATGACTCTGCTGCCTGCTTATTAAAACACGGCGTCCCAATTGCCGCCGCTCAGGAAGAACGTTTTACTCGAATCCGACATGACGCAAAATTCCCCCGAAATGCCGTTCAATATTGTCTGGCCGAGGCGAAAATCAAGGCTTCCGATCTCGAATGTGTGATTTTCTATGATAAACCCCTCCTCACGTTCGATCGACTCCTCGAAACCTACTTGGCATTTGCCCCCAAGGGGATTCGTTCATTTATGGCTGCCATCCCAATTTGGCTTCATGAAAAACTCTTTTTGAAAAAGGTGATTCAGAGAGAGCTGCAACAAAACTTTGGTTGGTCTGCAAAACAAACCCTGCTCTTTAGTGAACACCACGAATCTCACGCTGCCTCAGCCTATTACCCTTCTCCTTTTAAAGAAGCAGCTGTGCTCTGCATGGATGGAGTGGGAGAATGGGCCACCACAAGTGCCTGGTTGGGTACTGGGAATCAATTGAAACCTCTTTGGGAAATCCGTTTTCCCCATTCTTTAGGACTCCTCTACTCTGCCTTCACCTATTACACCGGGTTTAAAGTCAACTCCGGGGAATATAAAATTATGGGACTTGCCCCCTATGGGGAGCCAAAATACGTCGATAAAATACTCACGAATCTCATGGACTTGAAGGAAGATGGCACCTTTTGCCTTAATTTAGACTATTTTGATTATTGTACCGGGTTAAGAATGACGAACCGAAAGTTTGAGGAACTCTTCGGAGGACCTGCCAGGAAATCTGAAAGTACTCTTACCCAAAAGGAAATGGATCTCGCTCGGTCTATTCAAGTGGTGACCGAAGAGGTGGTGCTGCGCCTCGCAAAAAAAATCCACGAAGAGACAGGAATGGATAATCTCTGCATGGCAGGCGGGGTAGCCCTTAATTGTGTCGCCAATGGAAGACTGCTCAGAGAAGGGCCTTTTAAAAAAATCTGGATTCAACCCGCCGCGGGTGACGCTGGCGGAGCGGTCGGTTGTGCGTTTGTGGCCGAACATAAATTTTATGGACGAGAGCGAAAAGAACCCAAAGATCTAAAAGACGGACTGGATGGGATGTCTGGATCCTACCTGGGTCCCAAATTCACCAATGATGAGATTGAAAAATTTCTTAATCAGCAAGGCGCCCCCTACCAGAAATTAGAGGATCCCTCCTTATTTGAAACCCTTGGCGATGAACTGGTGTCTGGAAAGATCATTGGGTGGTTTAATGGCAGAATGGAGTTTGGCCCCCGTGCCCTAGGTGCTCGTAGCATTATAGGAGACGCCCGGTCTGAAAAAATGCAATCGATCTTAAACCTCAAGATCAAGTTCAGGGAATCGTTTCGACCTTTTGCCCCTGCTATTTTGAAAGAAAGAGTCCAAGACTATTTTGAAATGGAAGAGGAAAGCCCCTACATGCTTCTAGTGGCCCCCATCCAGCCTAAACACCGCAAGCCTCTTTCTGATGTGCAAGGAAAACTATGGGGAATCGATCTGCTCAATGTGCCTAAATCGGACATCCCAGCCGTGACACACGTTGATTATTCAGCCCGAATCCAAACAGTTCATCAAGAAACCAATTCCCGATTTTATCGAATGATCCAAGCCTTTGAAAAAAAATCTGGCTGCCCAGTGGTAGTGAATACTTCCTTTAATGTGCGGGGCGAGCCCATTGTTTGCACTCCGGAAGATGCCTATCGCTGTTTCATGCGGACGGAGATGGATATACTAGTCCTGGAAAACTGTATGCTGAAAAAATCGGAGCAACCGCAGTTCTCCGATTCCGCTGATTGGCAAAAGGAGTTCCAACTTGATTGATTCCATGAATACCCATAAAGAACTCAAGAAATTTGGATCCGTTGTTGGGTCTGGATTTTTGGGAATTGCTTTTTTTCCCTATCTTTTTCACCATTCCCCAATCCGGATATGGGCGCTCGTAATTTCTTTGGGATTGCTTGCTGTTGGAATGACCTTTCCTAAACTCCTATCAGGCCCTTATTGGTTATGGATGAAAATCGGGGCGATTTTAGGTTGGATCAACTCACGCATCCTAATCACACTGATTTTCTTTCTCTTAATCACTCCCCTCGCCCTTTTCATGAAACTTGTAAAGCGGGATCGCCTTTGCTTACGTAAATCCCCGGAAAAGAAAAGCTATGCCGAGCCCAGCATTGCGAAAGATGCGGATCACTTGCGACTCCAATTTTAGCGCCTTAAGTACCAGATACGAGGAAGCAGAAGCGGGTTTCACAAAGGTAGGCCGTACCTTTGTGAAACCCGCCGGATGACGATGCAGATGGTGCTTTTTTCAACAAAGCCTAGCCAGTTTTTCTCTTAAATGGCGGAGGAACTGGTTTCACTCGAGCTGGAGTATCTCTATTTACACTGGGAGGCATGGAGAGCATTTCTGGCTCCGCCGACTTTACCTCTTCTTGAGGCACTTCTAAGGGTTCTTCGATTGCTTGTTCGTCGGCTTCATTCCAGGTGATCTCGGCTCCCTTGGCCTCTTCAAGCATTGCATCGGGAACTCCTGTGGGGGCCTTATTTTGAGGCGGTGCTGGAGGCGCGATAGGAGGAGGAGCTGGCCTTACTGGAGCTGGGGCTGGCGGCGGTTTTGGAACCGCAGCAGCAGTTGGAACTGGAGGGGGAGCAGGAGCTTTCGGCGCAGGGGGTGGAGCAACAGATAAATTCGGTTTAGCGACGGCTGGTTTGGGAGCAGGCGGCGGTGGAGCAGAAACCTTGGCCGCAGTGGTTGGAGGCTTAACAGGAGAGGACGCATAGGAAGCCCCTTTATTCATCACAGGCAAAGGCTCCTCTAAATATTGATTGGCCTCCTCGGCACTGACAATTTTTTTACCGACCAATTCTTTAATATGTTGCTCCATTAAGATCATTCCTTCTTTACGCGCCGTTTGAATGATCGATGGAATTTGAAAGGTTTTCCCCTCGCGAATCAAATTTGAAATCGCATGATTTACCACCATGATCTCCTGGGCGGCGACCCGTCCGTTGCCATCTTGAGTTTTGAGCAGGACTTGACTGATAACCCCAGCCAATGACTCGGATAACATCGTTCGAATCATTGCTTGCTGATTCGCGGGGAAGGAGTCAATGACCCGATCGATAGAAGCTGGAGCTCCCCGAGTGTGAAGAGTGCCAAAGACCAAGTGGCCCGTCTCAGCAGCAGTCAATGCGAGACCAATCGTTTCCAGATCTCTCATCTCTCCCACTAGAATCACATCGGGATCTTCACGAAGTGCATATTTTAAGGCATCCGAAAAACTATGGCACTGAGAACCGATCTCCCTTTGGTTCACCAAACACTTTTTGCTCGGATGCACAAATTCTACGGGATCCTCAGCCGTTAAAATATGGTAATTATAGCTCTCATTGATGTAATTGATCATAGCAGCTAACGTTGTGGATTTGCCGCTGCCGGTGGGACCCGTTACTAATACCAATCCTTTTCCCAGATCAGAAAGCTGTCGGACGATATCTGGCATCCCTAATTCTGCAAGGGTGGGGATTTTACTCGGAATGGTACGCAGTACCGCTCCTAATCCGAGTCGGTTCCAAAAAATATTCAAGCGAAAATTGCCTAAATTAGGAATAGAGTAACTTTTATCCAAATTTTTCGACTCGATACATCTTTTTCGATCCGCTTCAGAGAGGATTTCAAAGAGAAGCACTTCCAAATCTTTGTGAGAAATAGGGGGTTCGTCCAATGGAATCAAATCACCATGGATGCGTAACCGCACCGGCTCCTGACTTGAAAAATGAATGTCGGAGGCTTTTTGAGAAACAGCCAATTGCAAATAATGATCAATGCGTGCCATTCAGATCTTCCTTTACGGGAGGATGAGTCGCTCCTGGTTCTCGATTGGGGCTCACTTCAAAAATGCGGTAATGGTGATTTAAAAACAAATAGGCGGCGTAAAATGCAAGAGGAACTGTGATCCAGGCAAATAGAACCACATAGGTCTCAGCATAAGAGTAGAGATGATAAAATAATCCCATTTCATATTACTTATCGTCATTTCTCATCATAAAGTTAAGCCGATCATAAATTCAGCGCGTCATAAAACTCATAAAATGTCGAAGCGGGATCAAAATGACGAGTTGGTAAAGTTGAGGAAGAACAAAAACCGCCAAATCGCTCTGATATGACAGGAGAGGGAGAAGAAAAACGACATATCCCCATAGGCTCGGGAACCCAAATAGACTCAACGCTATCGACTCAAAAAAGGCGACGAGGACTCCAAAGAAAATCGCCACCCCATAAAGCCCCAGATAACCATAGTTTAGGTAGCCTTCAGCCAAAAAGCTGCATGCAATAGAAGTGATATTATCACCTTCGGTCAGGTATTGATATTTCATCCCAAATTCATTCATCCAATTCCTACCGGGCTTGTCTGGCCAGACAAATCTAGGAATGAAGGTAAAAAGCAACGCCTCATAAGTCCTTCCATTCCAAAAGGGAACAGGATCAGGAGTTCTAGCCAAAACTCTTTTTAAGCTTTCATCAAACATCCGTTCCATCGCTTTTACCAAATATAACCCTTTTTCCTCATCATCTACTTCGGTAGTTCCCGGCGATCCCTCTTCTAAATCATCCATGTTTTTAAGAGAATTCGGGTCGAGCAACCCTTGATAAGTGATGTTCAAACTGGTCGATATTTTTTCAGTCATCGACGCTTCGCCATGGCTGTACAGATAATACCTAAATTTCCCTTTAGCCACTTGAATATAAAGACCCGTTAAAAAAATGATCGGAAGATAGATAAGAGCCTTGAGATCGACCCGCTGGTAATGAATCACCAACAGGCAAAGTCCCGTTTGAACAAGCATCTGCATACTCCCAACTTTTGCATAATAAAAATAGCTGAATATAAAAACAGCCCCCTGAGCTACTTTTTCCAGAATTGGATTTTCTGGACACTTAATGCAAAAGAGTAAAGCTTGGAGCATGAAAACTGTAACAATAGCAATTTGAGAGAGTTCCAGTGGCAAATAATCAGCAAAATAAAGCCAACTAAACAACATCGTTAGCGCTGAATATATGAGTACTGGTTTAGCATCAATGTAGTTTAATTTTTTTTCAATTTTATTTCCTTTCAATAGATTGATGAAAATATAATATGAAATTATGATTAGAATGGTACATAGAATGACCTGTTGAATTTCCAAAAAATCCCCGGAATCAAATTGGATCTTGTCCCCAATAAATAACTGATAGGATATTTTTCCATAGGAGTATGTCAGGGCATGGAATAATAGAATCAATGCTAGGTAACTAGGTTTTCCCAAAGCAAAAGAAATGGAAAACGGCAGCAATTGAATCAATACCAGGAAATAGATCCAATTTAACCCGCCTGAATCAATTCCGGATTGATTTAAATTCAAGAAGTAAATACATCCAGCGCAGAACATGAATAAGAGAAACACCATCGGCAGGCGAAAGGAAAAAAAGACAGAATCGTGTGTGTTACTTGTCAACGACATTGGGAATAACTCTCCCCATCTAAATGGGCACCGGGCTCTATCACAATTTTTTTGGCCAAAATTTTTCCCCTCACTTTGGCAGAGGATTTAAGGTAAATGGATGATGCTGACTGAATATCGCCAAAAACAGTGCCAGCGATTTCGATACATCCCAAGGCTTGTATTTGCCCAACCAAATAACCAGTAACACCAACAGCGATTTTTTCAGCGGAATGACTTACCAGAGCCCCCTCTAATCTTCCCAATAGATAGACCGGCCCTTTAACCTCAATTTCTCCTTGCAAAGTAGTTCCTTCTGCAAAAACCGTTAAGGCTTCAATTGGAAGCAGCATTTTTTATTCCTGTTTTTTGACGAAGGGATTCAGAATGGTTGATTTCCATTAACCAGAGGCATAATAATAAAATCCATGTTACTCCCAAGAATCCGATTCCCCATAAGAATCGAACTCCGGTGGATAAAGGAATAATCCGTCGATTAAAAAAGCCATCGGGGCCTTCAAAATATAGAAACGCCTTAGAATTGTGAGAGGATTTCATCATCGTTACCTGTCTAGGAATAGGTGGGTGGAGATTCTCTCATTATAGCACTAAAAGGGATCACTTTCACAAAGGTACGGCCTACCTTTGTGAAGACCCCAGACAGTTCTTCACAAAGGTAGGCCGTACCTTTGTGAAAGTGATCCCTTTTAGTGCTACTTCGAGGAAAGAAATCCTTTATGGGGCTTTAGATAGCGATCATACAGCTCTTTTACCGCTTCCCCTTCTTCCCAAATGGTCGCCTTGTCGGCTTGGTCCTGTAGGGCAAGAAAAACTGGCGTGGTCTCATGGCTATATTTCTCAGGGTGTGGAAGGAGTAGTTTTTTAAGTTTACTGCCAAAAAATTGACGGTTTGGGTCTTCGATAAAGACCACATGCAGCAACCAATCCATTCCTGAAAGACGTTTTGAATATTCCTCCAAAAGAAGAATATATTCCTTTGAGCTTGCGCACCACTGAGGCGCAAAAACAAAAAGATTAAACTTAGATACCTGTCCCCCTGTTAAGAAATTTTTCAGAAATAGGGTTTGATTGAAAACGGCCTGCTGCTCAGGGGAAAGTTTTTTCAAAACCTCATCTGCTCGAGTTCGCTCAATCAACGGGAGCCCATCAAAAGGACCTTTCGACAACGCGATTCGATGAAGGAAAATCTTCTGGGTTAATTTTTGGGAAGTGTTCACCTCTGGCTGAGCCGTTAAGATCAAAGAACGGCGTTTCCATCCCTTTCTGACCTCATCCCACTGTTTTATTTTTTTTTCTAAATCAACCGAATTGATAGTGCGAGGTTCGCCTCTGTCGCCAATTTGATAGGGTTCAACTTCCTTCCCCACCTCTTTAAACTCAAAAAAGAAGGGAAGATAAAAAACCTGGTACATTTCTCGCAGTTTATGGACTGGCGCAGCAATGACTTGCGTGCTCAAAAGGTAGAGAACTACAGACGCTGCTTTCATTTCTTTTATTTTAACACATCCAGGTCTTTTCCAGCTTACCCTCAGGAATTCCGGTTGGGTGAACTATGGAGAGGATCGGAGATTGGATCTGAAATAACTTTCCGGCCTGTGCTTGAATTTCAGCAGCCGTCACCGACTGGATTTGATCCACTACCTTTTCCCAGTGATCGAATCCGAGCCCATAGGTTTCATCCAATGCAAATCCCATCGCCTGGGCTCCATAACGCTGTTGATCCAATTCATACCTGCCAATCCAATAACGTTTGGCTCGATCCAGCTCACGATTGGAAACAGGTTCAGATATCACCCTCTCAATCTCTTTCCGGATTCCTACTAAGGCAGCTTCTACTTTCTCCGGAGAACAACCTATATAAAAAGCAAACATCCCGCCATCTGGGCTATCCACCATCATAGGGCTCACGGTATACGCCAGACTCTGTTTATCCCTCAACTCTATGAACAGTCTCCCTCCTTGTCCTGCTAAACAGGATGAAAGGAGTTTAAGGGCATAACGGTTTGGATTCCGGCAATCGACCCCCAGGAAACCTACCATTAAATGGCTTTGATTGAGATCGGCTTTGGTCTCTTCAATTAAGGTGAAACTTTTAGAAGGAATCAGTTTGGGCAATTTCGAGACCGTTTGTCCTCGTAACGGGATTCCTTCACACAAGCGCTCCATTTCTGGCCCCAAGTCAGCCGCTCCCACATCCCCCACCACCGAAATCACCAGATTCTCTAAAGTCGCAAATCGGGTAAAAATGTCTCTCAGATGATGCGGTTGAATCCGATTGATCGATTCCAAAGTCCCCAAGGTGGAACGGCCATAAGGGTGTGACCCATAAAGTGCGCGGATGAAATTGAGGTGACAAATCTGTCCTGGCGAATCCCGCTCTGACATAATTTCACGCAATAATAATTTCTTTTCATGGGCAAACTCTTCATCAGAAAAGGTAGGTTTCTTCAACACCTCGGATAAAATAGAACGCAACGCTCCCCAATGTTTAGTTAAACACTCTACCGACAACCCAAAAGTGTTCCTTCCCGAAAACCCATAGATGCTCGCTCCCATCGACTCCAAAAGATGGGCGAGGTCCAAGGAACGGTAAGTAGGAGTCCCCGAAACCCAGACCCGTTGAAGAAGCGTGAAGATTCCCAATAAATCATTCGATTCTTCCCTGTTTCCCCCTTGAAATACAAACCTTGCTGAAACCACTGGCAAGTGGGTTGTCGATTTTAAAATGAGTCGATACGGGGATGAGGTCACCTTTGTCGCTGTTGCAATTTTTTCAGACGGGCTACTTTTGATTCCCTTCTCCTTAGGAAATTTTTTCCCTAAAATTGTCAGCTCACTTAAAACAACATTCTTGGGATGAACCACCGAGATCACCGGCGGGTTCATCAGGACTTGATGCAGTTGATCGAGCGCCTCTTCCGGGTTCACCGCCAATATTTGAGTTAAATATTTCTGCTCAAAAGTGGGATCTCCAAAATGGAGAAAATAGGATCCTAATCTTCTAGCATATCCCTCCACCGTTTCCTTCCCTGCCACCACATCCGACTCCAGCGAGTTCTTGACACGATCAAAATGGGTATTTGCCGTTCCTGTTTGAACCGTTTTCCGCATCCACTCAATTGCCGTAGTAATAGCCTTCTCTAAAAACTCCGGCGCCACCGTCATCCCAAGCGCAAAAATCCCACACCTATCAGTTGCAACGAGCCCTGCATGCACATCGAGCGCAATCCCCTCATTCTTCACTAAGTATTGGTAAAGAGGGCTACTCTCTCCTTGGCAGATAGCTCCTGAGGCCAAATCGAGAGGGGGAATCGAAGCATGGGTAATGGGAAAAGCTCGAAATCCAATCTGCACCTGGCATTCCTGCACCTCTTTGGCAAGAACCGACACGTGAGATTTTTTTAAGGGCTGGAACCGCATTTGAGGGAGAGCTTTTTCCCGTTTGCCACGTTTTATTTTTCCAAAATGTTTTTCAGCAATCTGTTTCGTATGCTTTGAATCGACATCCCCCACAATCACCACCGCCATCGTTCCGGAGTGGTAATGTTCACGGTAATATTCCCTTAAGAGGGAACTTGAAATCTTAGAAACAGTTTCTGGAAAACCGAGCACGGGCCTGCCATACGGAGATTTTTCAAAGGCCATTTTCCAGAGGTTCATCGAAACCATTCGATGAGGGGAATCATAGGCCCGTTTGATTTCCTCTAAAATAACCTCTTTCTCCCTTTCCATTTCTTCAGAATCGAATAGCGGGAAACCGACCGCATCGGCTAAAATCTCCACCCCTTTTTCAAAATACCGACTTGCTAGGGTTGTATAGTAAACCGTTTCATCGAATGAGGTATAAGCATTGACCTCTCCCCCCAGTTCTTCGAGCTGCTTAGCAATCTCCCCTACTCCAAAGTTCTTGGAACCCTTGAAAATGGCATGCTCTAAAAAATGTGAAATACCTGCTATAGGCTCTTTTTCATAGGCACTTCCCCGTTTCACCCAGACCTGGATGCTACATACCTTTGCGGCATGATTTTCTACGATAAAAGCTGGAATTCCGTTCTTTAATGTGTATCTTTCCACCACCATGCAGAAAGGATACCCGAGCCAGCCTCACAAGCCAAACGGCCTCTATATTCATGTCCCTTTCTGCGTCCACCGTTGCTCCTATTGCGACTTTTTTTCGTTTACCGATATCAGCCCGCAAAACTTTAAAAACTATACCGATAAGCTTTGCCTAGAGATGAAGTGGAATGCAAAATTTATCGCAGAGCCTCTCACCAGTATTTTCTTCGGAGGAGGAACCCCTTCTTTGCTAAAGAAAGAATACCTCACCCCCATCTTTGAAAACATTAATCGGTATTTCAAAATGGCTCCACAGTGTGAAATTACTCTCGAGGCCAATCCTGAAACGTTTGATGATAGCGATTGCGAACTCTGGCACCGACTCGGGATCAATCGGATTAGCATGGGAGCCCAGTCCTTTTCTGAAAAAAACTTAAACCTTTTAGAAAGATTGGCCTTACCCAATACGATTATTTCAGCAGCAGAACGGCTGAAGAAAAATGGATTTCTTAACTTTAACCTAGACTTGATCTTTGCGATCCCTGGACAAACTCTGCCCCAAGCAATCCATGACATTGAAATGGCCGCTTCGCTAGAACCAAAACACATCAGCTTTTACAATCTCACCCTGAAACCTGGCCATGTGCTTTACTCCCAACTTCCCGATGAAAATCTCGCCGCAGACCTTTATGAAGCTGGAATCGAAAAATTGGCTGAACTCGGTTTTGAACAATACGAGATCTCAAACTTTAGCCAGCCGCATTTTCAAAGCCAGCATAACCTGCTCTATTGGTCGGGGAATGATTTTTTAGGATTAGGCCCGTCCGCCGCCAGCCGTTTTTTTTGGAACGGGAAATTTCACCATCGCAAGCTACTGAGCGATTTTAATCGTTACCTCTCAATGACTCTAACTGAAGTGGATAGTTTCACCGAAAACACCCAGGAACAGACTACATTAGAAGCCTTGTTTTTAGAGATCCGAAAAAATGAAGGAATCGATACTCACCACTTTCAAGAACGCTACCAACACACCATCTCTTCCTCGCCTAAATACTCTCTATTGGTAAAAGAAGGCTTCCTCGAGGAAAAAGGGTGCCAGCTCTTACTCACGAAAAAAGGCCGAATCCTCGCGGACACCATCGTCCAACACCTCTCCTGACCGACATTCTTCAGGCTTTGTTGAAAAAGCATCATCCGTAATTTTCACAAAGGTACGGCCTACCTTTGTGAAGACGCAAACGAGCTCTTCACAAAGGTAGGCCGTACCTTTGTGAAAATTACTGATGATGCTTTTTCAACAAAGCCTACTGCTCTGAATGAATTCGGTGAGGTAATGGCGAGCAATTTGCTCCGGAGTGATCACTGTCTCAAGAAAATTCCAGTGAACCTCGAAAAAAGATCCAAAGTAGGCCTCTATGGCGCCACTGAAAAGAAGTCCTGCTCTTTCCTCTTTAGCGGCCTCATCCCATTTCAATTTTTCACACTGAATTTGAATAACCCCGGGTTTTAAGGTGTAAAGGGTCATGCGAAGCTGATTTCTAGATAGGGAGAACCGCTCCATAGGTTCCCCTTCACGCAAGATTCGAATCTGAAGCTCTGGGTTTTCTACACGATAATTAAAGGAGTTTACTAAAAAGCCAAAGATGGCCGATAGACTCCTTAATACAGAAACGGTCTCTAGTTTCAGAACCTCTTGTTTCGTTACTAAAAGATCGATAGAGGTGCGATTCCCCCCCAAAATGTGAAGCTCTTGCTCGGCTAGGCTTTCTATCCACTGCAATGTAGGTACTGAGGTCAACATATGTAGAAATTATTATAGAGCTCCCCCGCGCTAGGCCGTGGCAATAGAAAATTCCTAACCCAAAAGAATAAGGGGTGACCTCGTGAATACTTTAGGCTTCCTACTTAAAGCAGGCATGCTCACCGTACTCAGCGGAGGTTACCGGTTAAGAACTTGTAGGGCAGAATATTCTCGCTCACGCACCCGACAGGGGAGCTCTAACGATAACGCTTCGTATTATACTTCAACTGTTTTGGAAGTCACAGTTTCTTTGCCGCCCACAGTCGCTTTTCTTTCAACCGCTTCCAACTTAGTGTTCAGCTGTTTTACCTGTTCTTCCAACTGTTGGATGATCCCAAGTTGGTTTCCATCCCCAGCTTTAGAGAGATAAGAACTAAAAGAGCCATCTCCAGTTTTAATGATATGCCTCAAAGTTGTGATAGGAACTGGGCTCTCAGAGCGTTTTTGCTTCTCAAAGATAATCTGAGTCAAGGTAGAGGCAGTGATATCTTTTTGGTTACGGTTATCGACCACCATAACTTCTTCCCCTTGCTGGATCATTTCTGCAATTTCGTCTAACGTGACGTAACAACTTGCGTCAGTGTCATAGAGTTTTCTGTTTTGATAGCGTTTAATAACCTTAGATTTATCCATTTTACCCCCAAACCATGATTAAAAATGGACCAGAATCTACAAAACAAATGCTTTTGATAAGGATAAGGATTTGTGAGCAGCGGCCGCAGAATTCAGTGGGGTAACGGTTATCAAAAGAGATGTGTGTTTATTCCAGCCCTCCCATATTGGAAACTAACGCCGACTGACTCAAATTGGTTCAGTATGGCACTCCGTTTCCAGCTTGTATTCTTGGACCGCTGACAATAGCTGTCAACTTTTTTTTGCGGATAGCGTTATAGAGAAGGGAAATTAGGCGAGTTGACTTCTAAGAATAGTTTTGAGATCGAGCTCCACCGGCTTCTTTGCTGTTTCTTGAACGGTTTGAACCTCTTCGAGAGTAGGAATTTTATGCTCCGGGGCAACCGCAGAAATTCCCGGCTCTTTTCGAATTCCTTTTAACTCAAATTCCTCTTGGCTCGGCGCAAAGGCAGTGATCCGCACCTGTCCTTGATCCAAGAGATCTCGGGCCTGTCGACAGATGTGTTGGAGGCGAGACGTCTGCTCTTCGAAAGCTTGCCGGTTGCGTTGAATTTCCCGTTCCAGTGCTTCTGCTCGGCGTTCCAATGCCTCCATCATCTCCTTCAATCGTTTTTCCTGTTCCTCTGCAGCCAGATCTGTCGTCGGTTTAAACAACAACATGACACTCACTATCAAGCCCACATCAATCGTCAGTTGAATAATCCAGATCCAGTCCATGATCTACCTCACAGAGTCCGTTGGAACGCTTCTTCGGGGTTCAAAAGCTTCGCTGTTAAGAATACGAAAATTTCGTTTTTGGTATCGGTCAAAGAACTACGCGAGAAGAAGAAACCTAAAATCGGGATGCGCATCAAGAAAGGCACCCCTTCTTTCGCGGTATTGACAGTGTTTTGGAAAATACCTCCCACCACCGCCGTATCTCCGTTTTCCACCAGCACTTGGGTCTGCACATTACGAGAGTCAATCCGGATATCAGGAGGCACACCGACCGGGATTTCGTTTCTTAAATTCACATTCATGAAGATCGAGCCATCCCCTGAAACGATAGGGGTCACATCCATGTTCAGGTTGGCCGTAATCTGACGCACACCTGGAATCACTTGGCCTCCGGCCACAGCATCTCCGTTGATCACGAAGAAGGAGAGCGATTGCGTAATCGATGCCTGTTGGTTGGCAACCACACTCACCGACGGATTAGCGAGGGTTTTCACCTTGTTCTCTAACTCGCCGATCCTAAATTCGCTGAGTAGATTGCCCCAAGTCGGAGCTTTGATGGTGGTGATGGTGGTTCCTTTATTGTCGAATAAAATCTTCTGATCGATATTCACGCCCCCGAGCTGCTGATTGGCCTCCATTTTCCTAAACCCAATATTGCGTGAGAAGGAGGTGTTCATTTCCATGATCTTGGCTGAAATCGAAACCCGTGCAGGTTGGGTATCTAACGCAGAAAAAAGTTTCTGCACGCGGGTGACCGCCCGATCGATATCTTTTACAATGATGGTGTTGGTCCGCTGATCCACATCGATGGTGCCCCGCTCCGTTAAGAAATTTTTGGCTTGGGCCGAAAGCTCCGATGCTTTTGCATAGCTGATGGGAATGAGGACTGTCTTGAGAGACTCTACCTTGATTTTAGAGTTCTCATTGGCCACCGATTCCTCTTTCTCGCTTTTCAATGCATTTAAACTGGCGACACGGATCACATTTCCCTGTTTGACGTATCCTAATTTTTTAGATTGCAACACCAGGGCAAAGGCCTGATCCCAAGGCACATTTTGCAGGGACATCGTCCCGATTTTCCCTGTCACATCATCCCCGATCACGAGGTTGAAGCCACTGCTTTTGACAATGAGTCTCAAAACATCTCGTATATCGGAGTCCTTAATCTCTAAGCGTGAGATGGGTTTTCCACTGAAGGTGTGACTCCCTGAATAGATATTTTCCTCAGAGATCAGCTTATCGGAATCCCCGACGATGATGCGCGGATCAGTTTTGAGATCGGACACCGGAAAATCGATATAGATCCCCCGCTCATGGGCTGTAACTTTAGGAACCTTGTTTTCCCGCATTTGAATAATCAATTTAGACAAGGGGTCCTTACGATTAGGGAGTTGGAGGAGCGTAAATAGAGCCACAGGGGTTTGAAACTCCATGGTGTCATAAGCCCGTTGAAGTCGATTCGGAGTTTCCGTGTTTTCAAAAACATAAACGATCTGCTTAATTTGCGGATTCTTCAATTCCTTGAAGTTTAAAGACTCTTTTGAAGTAACGGTGATACGAGAGGTGTCTCCGGTCATCTTAAACTCAAGGTTGGTAATGGCATTCAGCGAGTTTGAAACAGTGGGGGCAGCTGGGGAAGGAGAAAGCTCTTCTTCTGCACCTATCTCTGGAGCCGCGATGGGAGGCGGCGGCGGAACCGCTGGAGAAAGCTCTTCTTCAATCTTCGCATCCGAAGCTGCTGCCGCTTCGTTCAGTTGGCGTGTCGGGAAAGCGGTTGAGGCCTCTTCCGATTCATCGAGGACCGCATCATCCAATTTTTCCAATACCAGATCATCCGCTTCCGCATCCTTTTGCTTCGGGGCCGCAGGCAAACGGAAATCGATCATTAAGAGACAGAGCAGAAACAGGAAAAGATTTTTAGTTTTCATAAAAACACCTCTATCACTTGATATTGGGACCTATAAACGGAGGAGGGCTATTCCCTGCGCTACTGCTTGCAGCAGGAGCAGCAGCAGGGGCCGCCGCCGGTCTTCTGGCCTCAGGAGCTGGACTGGAACTCAACGCCGATCCTCCCCCTCCACCCCCGCTAAACTCGGATGCGCTAGAACCACCACTCGCAGCATTAATATTATCCTCAGTGGGGAGGCTCAAAATTCTTTCATATAGGGTTTCTTTGCCCAGATAATTATAGGTTCTTTCAGTCAATAATATTTCGGTATTGAGGATGTGGCTGACCGTAGCCCGTTCTCTTCCCAGTTTATCTCCTTCAGTCACGATAAAAATCTTGCTATCTGGAGTTTGCAGCATGGCCTGGGGCGCCCCCCCACCTCGCAAAATCGCTTTCAATTGAAATTTATCGGTGGTGTACTGCTCAATCGGCTCTTGACTCGCTAATTCTCGCGCCGCGCTCGCCGCCGGAGCCCGAAAAGGATCTCGCTTTCCAATGGGGGAATATCCCGGAGTGGCATTTTCATTATTGAGCGTCGTATTCGAGCCGGCCAAGCTCGCCGAGTTCGCATAACTGAATACAATCGACGCTATGATAGAAATGAAAATATTCCAGTTCATTCGATAAACCTATAAGTTTTCACTTTGGCACTCGCGCTGAGCATGACCCCGCTCGTTTTATTGGCGTTATCGGAAGATCCACCTGTCACGATGAATTTAATCGCATCGGTGTTGATGATCCGTTTGAGCCGGGAAACCTGATCCAAGAAAAGGAGGATTTGGGTGTAGGTCCCGCGAATTTCAAAATCGATATTGAGTGTGCTATAGAATGCATCCCCGCTTTTTTCCTCATTGGAAGAGGGTTTGAAAGTATGAAGTTCTAAACCGGAGTTTTGCGCTAGCAAATGAAGCCGTCTTAACAGGGCTGCAAGATTGAATTGCCGGGGCATATGTTCCAGGGCTACTTCGAGCTGTGCATTCAGTTCCTTCAGCTCCTGTTTGATCGATTCAATGTTTTTTGAAAATTCCTGAACTTTTTTGAGCTCCTGCTGCTTGCTGCCTACTTTTTGCTCCAGTTGTTTGCGTTCCCCTTCATATTGGGGAACCTGCTCATTCTGGAAGGTGTAATACTCATAGCCACCATAGCCGACGCCTGCGAGAACAATCACAAACGCAAGTTTTAAGATCGTTTTCATTCTTCTTTCTTTGCTTCCCCTGGAGGAGGGGCGGGGGGGGGCTTACTCGGCGGAGCTTTAGGTGCTTCCTGCCTTGCCGCCGGAGTTCTTTGTCCCGTCCAGTTTTTGGGTTTTAAAGTAAATCGGAAGGTTTTGACCTCGATCGAATTGGCAACACTAGAGGCGCCCACATCCTCTAATTTCACATCGGAGAAATAGACCGACTCATTCAATTTATCGAGGAAATCGGAAACCTCCTCATTGGAGTAGGCCTGTCCCGCCAACTTGATTGGAACCGTTTGTGAATTGAGATCGATATCAAGATCGGTGATCCATCCCTTTTTCGGCAGACTTTGAGCTAAGGCATCCAACATAGCCACGGGAGTTCCTCTTGACGAAAGAAGCTGTTTCACCGTCTGCAAACGTGTATTCACCAACCCCTTTTGTTTCTCGTAACTCTCCAGCTCCTTTTGATAGGAAGAAAACTTCACGATCTCGCTATCCAGAGTTTGAATCTGCTGCTCAAGCTTCTTTTTATTCTGGGCATGCTCATCGTCCACAAAGGTGCGGAACTGCACATAAAGCAGGTGAGGAACCCCGCCCAGAAGAGCCGCGAAAACCAAAACGACAAGCGCGCGGGCATTAAATTGAATCTTAGGTGCTCCCGGATTCTTTTTCGGGAGGTATTTCTCAAAAGGCTGGATCAGCTTCGCCAGCTCGGCCTGCATCGTCTTTTGGCCTTTACCAATCTCCTTTCGACTGAGATTAACGCGGATCATTCGCAATCCCCCGTTTTTCTCAAGGAAAGGCCAAGGGCAATCGACCCTAACGTGCCGATTTCTTTCACTGCCTGAGCACTGATCTTCTTTCCACTTCCCGCAATGTTCTGTAAAGGATTCAGCTGCACCACCGGGGCACTCATGCGATCGGAAAGAGCTTCATACAGACCCGCGGTCTGGGCCGCTCCTCCACAGATATAGATCTTCTCGATCGACCGTTCAAAACTTTGGGAGAGATAAAAATCGATGGTGCGCGAAACCTCTTCGGTAGTGTTGAAGCAGAACTCTTGGAGAAGATCCTGAATCGCAGGCTCTTGGGCACGTGTTAACTTGGCCTTTTCCGCCTCTGCAGGGGCAACGCCAAGCGCTTCGCCAATTCTCAAGGTGCAGGCTTTTCCGCTCGTTCTGAGATCGCGGGTGAAAGTGGTTTTGTCCCCTTCCACAAAAGCCAGCTTTGTGGTCCCGGCGCCAAAATCGATCAAACAAGCTGTTTGAGAGGTCGGACTTTTAGGACCAGGGTGATTAAACTCAAAAATATTCCCCATCGCGAAGGCCTGAACATCCAAAATGGTGCATTCAAGTCCCGCTTCCGCTACCAATGAAAGAATATTTTGCACATACTCCTTACGAGCAGCTACCAGAAGCACATCCATCATCTTTTGCGCTTGTGTACCATCGGAAGGAGTGGGGGTGTCCCCTAAAATGGCAAAATCCAGATTCACTTCATTAATCGCGAAAGGGATAAACTGTTCCGCTTCCCAATAGAGCTGATCGGCTAAATCATTTTCAGAAACTTTAGGAACCGAGATCTTCTTAGTGATAATCGAATTTCCGGAGAGTCCCACAGCTACCTGTTTTGAAGAGAAAATTTTCGATGAAAAAAGTTTTTTGATCCCAGCGACCACGACCTCACGCTGTTGAAGTTCGCCTTCATTCGTAAAGGTATCCCAGGGCAGGGGAAGTCGATTGTAGGCCAATAATCGGGGCGATTCTCCACCGGAAATCTCGACAGCCTTGATTCCGGACACACCGATATCCAGCCCGATAAGATTGCGATCCCAACGTTTAAATAGACCCATAGCGTATCTTGTTGGGGAATGATTAGGATGATGGGAATAACAGGGAAAGGGTTACCTAATTAGTATAACCTAGATTTTTATAAAATGCTCGCCTTTGTCCCTTGACTCCCTTTTGCGATTGGAATTTATTGTCGGAAACAATAAGGAGACCTATGGCTGGGAGCGTTAATAAAGTGATTTTGATTGGAAGACTCGGTGGAGATCCTGAGGTGCGTTATACTACCTCCGGAGGCGCCGTAGCCAATTTCAATATGGCTACCAATGAGAATTGGACCGATAAAAGCGGCCAAAAACAGGAAAAAACCGAGTGGCACCGCATCATTGTTTGGGGGAAGCTAGGAGAACTCTGTGCCCAATACCTTTCTAAAGGACGGCAAGCTTATATTGAAGGCCGCCTTCAAACCCGAGAATGGACCGACAAAGAGGGCCACAAACGTTACACCACTGAAGTGGTTGCCCAAACGGTTCAATTCTTAGGATCGCCGGGTGAAAAAGGAAGCAGTGCCGACTTCAGCACCGCCAATGACTTTGCTCCGGCTCCTCAAAGTGGCGCTGAATTTGGTGGCGGCGGCAAGGGATTCTCTGACGACGAAGTCCCGTTTTAATCACTATGCTACCCGTCGTTGCGAGACGACGGGTATTTTTTCGGACTCTTGAGTCCGGAATCCGGTCTCGCCCCCTCTTTTTTCTGCCTGTTTTCTTGGCATCATCTTAGCAATAACTCATCCCATGAAACAAAATCGAAAGGGCCAAGGCCTTGTTGAATATTTGGTGTTGGTAGGACTCATCTCCTTAGCATCGATTGCTATTGTCCGTATCGTTGGCAAGAACATCAGCGAACTCTATGCAAAGGTCTCAAATCGCCTCCGAGGGAGTGAAGAGCAGATCCAAATGACCCGCCCCGAAGAATCGACCTACCAAGCTAGAAACTTACAGAATCTCGATGAGTAAAAACATACTTTCTACAACTTTTTTCATGGATTTATACTTCAATTTGAAGTATAACTGTTAAAGAATCGTTGTCATGACCCTTGTTAGAAGAACTGGGCGATTCGAGAAAGATTTGAAGAATATCCCTTCACACCTCCAAGATAAGGCTATTTTTTGGATTGAGCTGGTTGAAACGCTTGGACTTAGAGAGGTAAGAAAGCGGACTGGCTATCATGATGAACCTCTCCATGGCGAAAGAAGAGGCCAACGCTCGGTCCGATTGAACAAGTCCTATAGACTTGTGTATCAAGAGATTAGGAGTGAGATAGAGATTCTACTTTTGGAGACAATGAAACATGACTACTAGAAAGTCTTTTTACGGTAGAGAACTCCAGAAGGAGTATGGTCGAATGACTTTCGGTCGATTTTTGGTCTCCTGGAGAGAGTCCGAGGATCTCACTCAAGCAGCCTTCGCACGAAAGTTGGGACTTTCACCCGCCAACCTATGCGATCTTGAACAAGGACGTCGCATACCAAGTCCCACAAGGGCAAAAAAGATAGCAAAAAAGCTCGGACTTCCTGAGATGGGACTGATTGCCCTTGCACTGCAAGACTCCCTCTATGAAGAAGGAATAAAGTATTCAGTCCGACTTGAAGACGAGGCAGCATAGCCTGTTAGAATGGAACTTGGATCTATTCTGATTCTCATCTGACAGGATTCAAGCCACAGTTTTTCATATCGGGTCCGGAATCCGGTCCTACCTCCCGTATTTACCGCCTATTTAGATTTTGTCGCGTTTCGCGACAAAATCTATCCTGAGGCGCTAGCCGAAGGATCTTGATGCATAGCTTTGTGCCTATTCGATGAGATCCTTCACTTCGTTCAGGATAAATTCTGCCGCAATTCTTCGAATCGCGACAGAATTTATTTAATTGGCATGATCTTAGCAATCCAATCGATCGTGGATAACTTCGATGAATAAAAGGGGCCATATTTTGATGGAAGGAGTGTGGGTAGTATTTCTCACGACTCTTTCTACTGTCTTTATGGTTGAGCTGTGCCAACGTTCTCAACTCGAAGTTGTTCTCAGACATGCCACATTTTTATCTACACGTGCACGAGCCTTAGGAGCGGGTGAATCGAAAGGAAATAAAATATTCGAGACTGAAATTCTCTCTCTCCTAGGAAAGGAAAAAGGAAAATGGCTTTTGAAGCAACATGATATTCGCCCTATTCAAGTCAATCAGGAGGGATTAGTTAACAAAACCTGGGTTCGGTTTCCTTCGCTGATTTCATTTAAAGCTTTTAATCAAAATAAGCACCATTTTGAGATCACAACCCCATGTTTTTTTCCACTCTCATATTAGCTTTGCTACCCATTCTTTTGGCACCGGTTTGGATGGTTCGGATTACCTTAGAGGCTAAGCAACTCGAAACTCGGCAGGTCAAATTAGACAACGCCCTCATTCTATTGGGTCGACAGGATCGGGAACTGTTTAACTACGCCGTCAAAATAAATCAATTTCTGAAAGGCCTGCACCAGAATCATCACCGATACCATCACTGTGCAAGAATTCCAGCATCAGCAGCCCAATGCATTCCGTGGGATCAGTTTTTTGAAAATGCAATCCGCATGACCTCATTTCAGGCTGAACGATTCATGAAAATGGAGTGGAAAAGAAATGGTATTTCCCTTGAAGTAAAAACCCATCAAATTTCACCTCAGTCCGAAAATCGCCGATCTGCCTTTCCTTTTTATGTCAGTTCCTGCCCTCTTTGCCACTTTCCAGAGCAATTTAAATTGGTCCCAAGCGCAAATCGCTGGGGATCGAGTAGCCAAATTCAATCCAACCCTAAAGTAGAGGGTTCCATTTCACTGATAGGGAGGGATCTTCAGCATGCAAACTGGAATTACCAGCTCCAATAACGGGGCTATTACCTTAGAAATTGCCCTTTACCTTGAATTGATTTTCATCGCCGTCTTTTTCGGTTCCATCTCACTCATCCGCGAAATCCGCTCCACTCTTCGAGCCATTGATCAATCGCGCATTTCCTATGATGGAGTTCATCCATGGAAATAAAACTTAAAAGGCTGTCCACCCAGAGTTGGTCGCTGGCGGGAGGCCTTAGTCTCCTCATTTTTTGTTTGCTTCTTTTCGATCGATGGCTTCATTCCTCAACTCGGAATTCCTTCCCCTACACTCCCCCCGTTCTCGTAGCAAAATATTCCATTCGGGCAGGACAAACGCTTTCCCCTAGCCATTTTGAATTAATTGCGAAAGACCAGCTCCCCTCCCTTCCCTCTGATAAGTCTCCCCTTACCGATCAAGATTTGGGTTTGGTGAATGGAAATCGCGCCCTCATCGATATCCCGCAAGGGCAATGGTTATTGAAAACTCACCTTCTTTTTCAGGAAAAAGGGAATTTTGCCCTGCGTGTCCCGAAAGGTTACCGGGCTTATGCCCTTCCCTTCTTGCAAAGCCTTCCGGTCCAACCGGGAGACAAGGTGGATATTTTAGGAATCCCAAAAAACAACACCCGAAATCCAGAGTCCTTATTGGAAGGTATTTTAATTTTAGATATTTTAAACGGCACTCAAAAACGTACCTTAACCCTCGCTTTGAGCCCCAATCAGGTTCCCATCATTGAAGCGGCAAGGCGATCAGGGGAGATAAAATTCCTTCTCAGAAACCCTGATGAATCGAATCCAATAGAAAAACCACAGGTAAAAGCAAAATCCATTTCTAAGAAAGTGATCCTATGGGCAGAATAGTTCTTATTTTAACCCTCTCAACTCAACTTCTTTGGGCAGAATCCCAAAGTCATAATGACTGGGAGCAAAACTTCATGTTTGAATTGAACCGCCACCACGTATTAAGCGACAAGCCCCCTCTCTTTAATTTAGAGGCAAGTCCGTTGGAAAGGCCCACCTATAGCTGGTACAATGATTGGAAGATATGGACTGGGGTCGGAGTTATTCTTTTAGGGGGCTTCTTGTTATTGCATCCTAGGGAAGAGACTCAGCCAGCAAACTCACCACAACCTTTTTTATAATACTTATGGCAAAGCTATTCTCTGAATTCAGCGCAGCCCAAATCATTTTCGGCTGTTGGGCCTTCATCGTATTTTTAGCAGTTTGGGGAATGAACCGTTTCTATCAAAAAAGAACGGCTAGACAATTTAGGGATGAAGATTAAAACTCGTTTTCCTCATCATCGTTGACGAGATCTTCCACGATCTCATCCCCGTCATCCGAAAGATCATCCATGTCATCCATGATACCACCGGCTGCGGGCTCTTCACCCTCTTCAGGGCGCATCGCAGCACTGGGCTCATCTGCCACCGCTTTACCCACATTCTTTTTTGCCAATTGAAGTTTAGCCACAGGATCCAGCTCCTCGGCACTCACCTTAGTTTCACACTTTGGGCAGATAATTTCAGGCCGGCCAAAATCGTAAAAGCGGGTAGAGCATTCAGGACAAACTCGTTTCGTTCCTAAATTAGGAGTGGTTGCTGTTTCTTTTGGAGATTCCGTCTTTTTAGTCGCTTTTTTCATTACGGGCCTTTCAATAATAACTCAAACCAAAGTCGTCAACTCTAAAACGTATTTAAAAGCTGATATTTTCCATGACTTCTTAGGTAATAGAGGACAAGTCCACAAATTCGCGGTAGCGGCTCTCAATATCGGCTCTTCCGAGCCCTTGGAGGGCAACAGTTCCAAAATCCTGGACCGTTAACGAAGCCATCGTACTGCCATAAAGCACCGCTTTTCGCAGGTCGGTGGGGGCTAATCGACCTCCGGTTGAGGCGATATAACCCAAAAATCCTCCCGCAAAGGTGTCACCCGCCCCTGTCGGATCTAAAACATCGATTAAAGGGAGTCCTGGAGCACAATACATCCTGCCCCCCTCAAAAAGAACCGCCCCATACTCCCCTCGTTTGACCACCACAATCCGGGGACCCCGGTTGATGAGCCAGTTGGCAGCCTTAACCAGGTTATGTTCACCGGTTAGTTCCCGAACCTCTCCCTCATTCAAAATAAAAATATCCGACTCTTTAATCACTTCCAGAAGGGGTTCTCGCTGCCCTTCGATCCAGAAATTCATGGTGTCGGCCACCACCAATTTAGGCCGCTGAATGGACCTTAACACCTCTAACTGGAGCACCGGCGAAAGGTTCGCCAACATCAAATAACTGGGCTTTTTAAAGCTCTCAGGAACCTTAGGCTTAAAATCGGCAAATACATTGAGCTGAGTATCCAAAGTTTTTGCCGAGTTCAGATCAAAATCATACTTTCCAGACCAGAAAAAAGTACGTCCGGTAGCAATTTCAATTCCCTGGGTGTCCACACCCCTCTCCTGCAGAACAGCCAGATGTTGAGAAGGAAAATCCTCTCCCACTACACTTACCAATTTGACTTCGGTGAAAAAGGAGGACGCCATGGCGAAATGGTTCGCCGATCCTCCGATGATGCGTTCCCGTTTTCCAAAGGGCGTTTCAATGCAATCAAACGCCATTGTCCCTACTACTAGAATATCAGACATCTGTTGATTCCCTTATGATTTTTTATTCCAAGATTGTTGAAAGTGCTTCCCGTCGAGATTGAGGCCAATGCTCGGGTGGTGTCAAGACCGCAGTTTTCATAAAACTCCTGCACTTTCCTTTGCAAGCCGGCAGCCCTTTTTTCGCAACCGACTCCACCCATTTTTTAGAAGTGGCCACATTCGATAAGAGCACGGCGATAATCTCTTCAACAGAGACGTCACTATCACTTTCGCGCCAGCAATCGTAATCGGTTGCCATGGCAACGGTTTGGTAACAAAGCCCAGCCTCTCTGGCAAGACGCGCCTCAGGTAAAGCGGTCATTCCAATCACCGACACGGGGCGGTCCTTCAATTCTAATGACCGGTAAAAATGGGATTCCGACCGACTGGAAAACTGAGGACCTTCAATACACACATAGGTCCCATTGCGATAAACTGTAATGCCCAACTCTTTTCCTGCTTCAAACAAAGTCTCCCTGAGAGTGGCGCAAGCGGGATCGGCAAAAGGGGCATGCCCCACCACACCTTCTCCAAAAAAGGTGTTCCGGCGAGTTCCTTTAGTGAAATCTAAATACTGATCAGGAAGTACAAATTGGCCTGGTTTAATCTCATCTCTCATGCTTCCCACGGCGCTGACCGAAATCAACGCCTCACAGCCTAATTTTTTAAATCCATAGACATTCGCACGATAGTTGATCTCTGAAGGGGAAATCGAATGATGAGCCCCATGCCGGGAGAGAAAAAAGAGCTGCGTCTTATCCACCCGAATCTGTTGATAGGCTCCTGATGGCTTGCCATAGGGAGTTTCCAACTCGACTGGACCTAACGCCTCTCCGCAATCAAGTTGATACAAACCACTCCCACCAATAATTCCTATTTTATTCATGGGGAATAACTCTAATGGCTTATTCAGGGAGCGTAAATTGATAAAAACGGGTCTGGTTTTTATTTCCCTTTTTTCGAATCAAGAGGCTCACACTTCCACTTTTATTGGCCTCTTTACGGTAAGTCGTAGGGTCGGCTCGCTTTCGGTTGATCTTCTCAATCACATCGCCCTCTTCAATGCCCATTTGATGGGCTAAGGAGCCAGGGACAACCCCTTTAATCACGGCCAAACCTTCCTTCGACTTCGAAACCACTACCCCAATCTTATCGGGTTCTTCCGAATTGCCATCTCCACCACCCCCTTTTTGTTCCCCGCCCTCTGCATCGGCATCGGCTAGATTCCCAATGGTAACGGTCGCACTTTTTTTCTTCTTCTCGCCATAGGACATATAGGAAATGGCCACTTTCTGCCCTGGTTGGAATGCGGAAATCTTTTTCTGCAGTTCGGCAGGTTCGCTCACCTCTTTTCCATCTACCTGGACGATCACATCTCCCGCCTGCAATCCCGCCTTCGCAGCAGGGCTATCCTCGACCACTTCATGGACCCCGACACCCTTTTCAACTCCCATCTCCTTCGCGAGCTCAGGACTTAAAGGCTGGATGTAGACCCCTAACCAGCCCCGGACTACCTTCCCGGTTTTGAGTAATTTATCGGCAACATCCTTGGCAGTGTTGGACGGAATCGCAAAACCGATCCCCATATACCCCCCACTGCGGGTATAGATAGCGGTGTTGATCCCCATGACTTTTCCATCGAGGTCCACTAAAGGGCCTCCCGAGTTTCCTGGGTTGATTGCAGCATCGGTTTGAATCAAATCTCCCATTGTCTCGGGCCCCAGAGCCTGGGCGCTCCGCCCTTTGGCACTCACAATCCCTAAAGTGAATGTTTGTCCCAAAGAAAAAGGACTTCCGATGGCAATGGCCCAATCTCCGACCTCAATCGCATCGGAATCGGCCCATTCCACGGCCGGGTATTTTCCCGCTTTTTCAATTTTTAAGACCGCCACATCGGAACGAGGATCGGTTCCAATCACTTTTGCCTTCAATTCGGTCTTTTCATTCCCGACCATCACCACTACATCGGTCGCCCCCTTCACCACGTGGTTATTGGTTACGAGCGTTCCATTGGAATTGATGATGACTCCCGAGCCCATCGAAGCCTGGGGCATTTGTTGTTCTGGATAAGGACGCATCTGGAAAGGCAAACCAAATCCCTCAAAGAAATCCCTTAAAGGATCATCTCCTTCGCCGCCTTCGTCATCAGGCATCTGCTGATGGAAACGTCGCCCCCCCCGCTGTTTCAGTTTCAATTTGTCTTTTTTGCTGCTCCCTTGCGTTGCCTTTACGGTAACGACAGCAGGACCGACACTTTTGGCGATACTCCTGAATGTTTCGGAGGTCCTTTTCAACTCACTCACTCCACCCGCCAAAGGAGCGGCCTTGATCGTTTCGGCAGCAGAAATAGGATTATCTAAGGCCTTCTCTGCACTCCCGCCCGAACCAAAATAATATTGAAGAGCGACATAGATGAAGACACTAAAAACAGAAGCCCCGAGTGCCGTTAAAAAATAGCCTAAAGGGCGATGAAAAAAACCCTTTTGAGGTTCACTCTTATCACCTTTTGGATTCTCTTGATCTGAATACATTATCTTCCTCCTGCACTCTTCTTCCTGCTTTTAGCTTCGACCTTATGAAACTCGAAATCTCCCGAGCCCCCTACCAGGAAATGGATGGTATCCCCACTTCCAAACTCACCCTCTAAGAGACGAGTCGCTAAGGGGTTTAAAATACTATCGGTAATAAGCCGTTTTAAGGGGCGCGCTCCATAAGTAGGATCATACCCTCTCTCGGCCAACGCCTTCTTTACAGCATCATCCAACTCGATCTGCATCCCTTTAGACTCGAGCAACCTTTTCACCGATTCCATTTGGATGTCAACAATCTGACCAATCTCCGCCTGGGTCAGCGGCGCAAACATCAAAATTTCATCTAAACGGTTTAAAAACTCCGGCCGAAAATGTGCCCGTACCTCTTGCATCACCCGTTGGCGCGAGGCTTCGGTCACTCCCTCTTCCAATAAATGGGGAGTTCCCAAATTAGAGGTTAGGATTAAAATCGTGTTTTTAAAATTGACCTGATTGCCTTGGCTATCGGTCAAAATCCCATCATCTAAAACCTGTAACAGGAGATTAAAAACATCGCGATGGGCCTTTTCAACCTCGTCAAATAAAACTACCGAATAAGGGCGCCGCCTCACCGCTTCGGTTAAAATTCCACCCTCTTCATAACCGACATAACCCGGGGGAGCCCCGACCAAACGAGAAACCGAATGCTTCTCCATGAATTCGCTCATGTCGATCCGGACAATGTTGTTTTCGTCGTCAAATAGGAACTGCGCCAACGCCTTTGCCGTTTCGGTTTTTCCGACTCCAGTGGGACCTAAGAAGAGAAAACCCCCGATAGGCCTTTTGGGATCACTCAATCCGGCCTGACTCCTTCTCACCGCTGCACACACCGCACGGATCGCAGGCTCCTGACCAATTACCCGTTTTCTAAGCTCCTGCTCCATCCGTAAAAGTTTTTGCTTATCCGACTCCAGCATCTTCGAAACCGGAATCCCGGTCCATTTTGCAATGACTTCGGCAATATCTTCCTCATCCACCTCTTGCTTCAACATCCGATCGCCGGATGATTTGAGATTGGTGTTTAATTTTTCAATCTCCTTTTGCAGCTCGGCCAACTTTCCATACTTCAATTCGGCCGCCTGCCCTAAGTTCCCTTCCCGTTCCGCCTTTTCGATCTGCAGTTTCGTCTGTTCAATCTGCTCTTGAGCAGTTGAAATCTGCGTGATGACCGCTTTTTCAGCCTGCCAATGTTTTTTCATCTCGGCCGATTTCGCCTGTAACTCCTGCATTTGGGCAACCAGAGCCTCACGACGGGCCACTCCAGCGGCATCGGTCTCTTTCTTCATCGCCTCTTTTTCCACGCCGAGTTGGATCAACTTCCGTTCAATCTCGTCGATTTCGGTGGGAAGGCTGTCGATCTCGATCCTCAACTTACTTCCCGCTTCATCGATGAGATCAATCGCCTTATCAGGCAATTGGCGATGGGTAATATAGCGGTGACTCAATTTCGCAGCCGCGATCAAAGCTGAATCTAAAATCCGTATCCCGTGGTGCACCTCATACCGTTCCTTCAATCCCCGTAAAATAGCGACGGTATCCTCAACTGAAGGCTCACCCACATAGACTTGCTGAAAACGCCTTTCCAGAGCAGCATCTTTTTCAATATGGAGGCGGTACTCATCTAAAGTAGTCGCCCCCACGCAACGCAACTCGCCACGCGCAAGTTGCGGCTTTAATAGATTGGAAGCATCCATGCTCCCTTCCGCTTTTCCCGCACCTACGACGGTGTGCAATTCATCGATAAAAAGAATAATACTCCCTTGAGCACTCGCAATTTCTTTCAATACCGCTTTCAAACGATCCTCAAACTCTCCGCGATATTTCGCTCCGGCCACTAAGGCCCCTAAATCGAGCGATAATAATTTCTTTCGCTTCAAACTCTCCGGCACATCTCCGGTCACAATCCGTTGAGCCAGCCCTTCTACAATGGCCGTTTTTCCGACCCCTGGCTCTCCAATGAGAACCGGATTATTTTTTGTGCGTCTCGATAACACCTGAATCACTCTACGAATCTCATGGTCACGCCCAATCACCGGATCCAGCCGGCCATTGCCGGCCGCTGCTGTGAGATCTCGGGTGTACCGATCCAGCGCATTATACTTTTCCTCTGGATTTTGGTCCGAAACCCGCTGAGTGCCTCTTACCTTCTGTAAGGACTCTAAAAAGCGATCTTTTGTGACCTGATTTTGCCGAAAAATCTCGGCCGCGGTCCCCTCTTTTAGATTCAGTGCAGCTAAAAGGAGGTGTTCCACACTAATGAAATCGTCCCCCAGCTTTTTCGACTCGTCTTCGGAGTGGGCGAGCAGCTTATTTAACCCGGCGGAAAGATAGGGACTGACATTCCCGTGGACCTCAGGAATTTTTTTCAACGCCTGTTCAAACGCCTGCAACAGCCTTTTCGACAACCCCGATTGTATCTTCTCAAAACAGGGGCCTATGATCCCCTCTTTTTGCTTCAGAAGCGCAGTCAAGAGATGCTCGACTTCAACACTCTGATGGTTGCTTTTAACGGCTAAGCCCTGTGCATCAACAACTGCTTCCTGAGCCTTTACTGTGAACTGGTTGAGATTCATGTCATTTCTCCCATTTGGGGTAGTATGATTTCGAATCTCGCAAAGTCAATTTTTGGGATCCGGTCTTACTCGACGGGCGACAGGTTAAAAGACAGTGAATTTTCCGTTTCCCAACGCGTGTTCTATGGAAAGGATCCCTGCGTTGCCAAAAAGATCGTCATCGTCGCAACTCATCGAATTTCCAAACAAAGCAAACAACTGATCGACATTACTTATAGAATACATCGCAGGACTCGCTCTTTCTCTAGCCTTGTGGGGGTAACAAATAAATGGCATTAAAACTGCACTTTCATTCCCAAAGCAGATTGCTTTCGTTTTTCTCTGGGGAGGGGATCTTGAACCATACATTAGCATATAAGATTTTGAGCTTGGCTCTACTATTATCAGTTACGACATCGGTTTCTGTACTCGCCGACGAATATTTCACCGACGTTAATGAGAACAAACAAATTGAGGAACGCATTGCCGCTAATCAGAAGGCGGGAAAGCAGACTATCGTTTTTTTTACCGGGAGGGATGTCACCACGGGAAGGACCTGGTGCGGTCCCTGCCGCCAGTTTGAAGCGCAACTGGGTAGTCTGAAACCCAATGCTGCTGTCGATGTCATTCGAGTGAGCCTTTCTAGCGATGGAAGCGACCCTAAATGGACAAAGTATGGGATAACCGGAGTTCCTACGTTAAAGACAGCTGTGATTGCCGATGGAAAAATGAGTTGGACTGTGGTTGATTCATCTAAGGCATTATCGATCGTGCAAAGCGGGACGCTCAATGCACCCATCGCTAAGTCGAACCAGACAAAACAGGAAAAAAAGGGTGAAATCATTCAAACGACCTATAACGAGACGGTCATACCCCCCAAAGTGAAGGGCAAAATGAAAATTGGAGGAACGGGAGAATTGAGCGTAGAAACTTCGGGAACTACCTTTCCTTCGGTGATCACAAAATCGGGAGAGAAAAAATTAGATTACCTGATGCTTTCGGATGGCAAAGTTCATCTTAAATTCGAAGGTTCTTACAAGCCCTTAGCGATCAACAATGAAGGCAAATTAACTACCGATCTTGTACAACGTCTGCCCATTACCGATGAAAAAGCGGTGAATGATCTGCTCATGTGGTTGGATACTGTAGAAGTCACCAGTCCCGATGAACGTTATACCAAATTTCAACGACAATTCATCAAAACAGAACTAGCTCCCTTGCCTCGAGAGATTTCGATGACCCACGGTAAGCGATGACTGTTTTTTTCCACAATAAGTATCGGGGCCATGAAAAAGGCGCTCCCCCTCCAGCTACTGGATGTAAGAGGGTGTATAGATAATTTTGTTATACTATAGGATATGAATTTCACACAAGTTCTAATGCTTTCTATTTTACTCTCTACGCAATTATTTGCTGTGCCTAATAGCATTTTGTTTTGTCGAATCGTGTGCACTGAGATCGCAAGGCAACATCGATTGGTGGTCATTGATCCTAATACACATATTGATCCAATTGGAGACGCTTTAAAAAAGCTCCATAAATGCGATGGAGTTTGTAAAGTAGACAGCTCTGACCCGAAAAGTCTGCAAAGTTTTATTTCTGACTTGGAACAGACCATTGCTCATGTAGGAACAAAAGAACAAAGGTTAGGCGCCATTGCCGAGTTCCAAAAACGTTGGAATGTTCCTGATGCCCAACTTTTTGATATTTTATTTGCTTATTATCGACATGCTCCAAGTGGCACCCGTCTTCGTGAAATTTATGCCCCACAAGAGTACGAACAGTGGGAACGGTGGGCGAAGTACCAGCAATTCTTAGAAGACTATCCCAAACTAAAGGAGCGATATGAATTTTATCTCAGAAATGTGGGTGAATTGTCTGTGCCAGAGATGACGCGGCTCCTAAGAGATTCTGGAGATACGGGACTTACCGAGGGAAGAGTCTATTCTGAAATTCGATCGTTTCAAATTTCACTTGAGGAACGATTTGATAATCCACTCACCGTGGGTCAAAGGGCTCGATTGGCTCAATTCAAACTAGCCAACACGGTTCTCACCGTCGCTGAAGCGGTCCAAGCGCTTCATGAGCTATCGGTGCCTATCGATGAAATCGCAAAAGCTTTTGATGTAACATCTCAAGAGCTTCGCTTTTTTATGCATTTTAACCATGTTAAACGCCGAGTGGTTTCGTGGGATAGAATCGTAGAAGACGAAAAGGGCAATCGATTGAGTGAAAGTGAATATCTAAAGACGCTCTACCTAACAGGCCGCTATACGCATGCGGATCTCGCAGAACTCATGAATCTTGCTGCACAAAGAGCACAAAAAGAGCACATTGGCCCCGGTCATGCTGAATTTCGAAGCCTTTCCATGATCACCAATCAATTAATTGCACAAGGATTGACACCCGCCTCCCCTCATTCAACCCACACCCTCCAAATTCCCCCTTTTGGATATGTTGTCAGAGATGGGCATCTTCAAATCCCAGGCGCTGTTCGTTTCATAGCTGAGCAAAGAAATCTCGGCAAAAGTCTCGTTGACATGGAGCAAATGTTAGGTGTGGATGCAGTAACGATTAAGCGATTTGAAGCGACCTATTCGAGCCTTTATTCAACAGGGGTTCCAACCTATTTAAGAAGATTTTTAAAAGCGGACAGCCATGTTCGAACCCGGCAAAAAGTGGAGGTTCCAAATCCTGGAGAGGATCCGGGCTTTGAAAATTTTGCTGCCCAAGTAGATGTTTTTAGAAATGGATTTCAAATAAGTGGGGTACGCACTTTTGTTGAGAATTTTTCTAAAATAGGGATCCGTTTAGGAGATGTTCAAAGGGCAGAGTGGGAAACCTATGTCAAAGGAATGAATCCTTCTTCAGGAGTAACGGCAAATCCTGAGAGAAGCGACAAACCCGAGTCCACAAAACGGTTAAATCAGTATTACCTTTTTCAGGCGATGAAAAAATATGTTGAACTCTGGAATGCCACTCGAGAACCTAAAGATCATTTACGACTCGAAAATGTAGTCAGCGAGAAAACCGCTCAGGAATTTGTCAAGAAAATAGACCCCGACTTCATCGTGAGAGTATCGGGCATGCCAGCCCCAACGGATCCTCATCCTTTCAATGATTTTACCCCGAATGCTGGATATTTTCTGCAACTTTTGAAGTTGCGAACCCCTCGCTTCCAAAATGAACTCACAGATTGGGGAAAATATTTCAGAGATGAAGATCTTGCTCAATGGATAGCATTTGTCTCAACGATTCCTCAAACCGCTGCGAATCACGCCTCCCCGGATGTTGCGGGCCACAATCCGGTTACGATACGATTGAATCAATTTTATGTGTTTTCTGCGGTTCAAAAATTCATTGAGTTCTATAACAAAAACCCCAAGAACGAACAGAAAATAGAGGTTGGCGCTTTAGAGAACAAATCGAAAATTTTGAAACTAGCCAAACTGATAAAGCCTAAAACTCAGGAGATTTTAGGTGCTCCCCCTGAACCAACAGTAGAGCATCCTTTTAACCAATTTATCCCTCACATTGGGAAGGTCTTAGCTGAACTTAAACTCAAGACAAACGACGGCCTACATGAAAGCATAAAGGGGTGGGGTAAGGCCCTGTCAAATGACAAATTCCAAGAATGGGAAGAATTTGTTGCTGAAATCCCTAAAACAGCCGGAATTAATTCCTCACCCGAAAAAACAAGCATTCAAGAGTCATCTCGTCGTAGGAATCAATATTATATTTATCTTGCGATCGAAAAGTTTTATTCGTTAAGGGGGGAACCTGTTGATTTAGGGAAGTTAGAGAGTATCAATAGTTTCATAGAACTTGTTAGGTGATTACCCCGCCCCTTAAACAAAGCCCTTAGGTAACGGCTGTTTTTGGTGCATAAACTTCGTCATGGATTCAAAACTTACCGTAAAGAGTTAGACGTGGGAGCCCTATCGATAATTAGTCGCTGTCGGGAAATGCAAAAAAAAAGCCCCGAAGGGGCTCACTTTAATGTTTTCCCGAAAGCGGCGTATCCCGAGCGCATGCGAGGGATCTCGTCTTAAATACTTGAATTTACGAGATCCTTCGGGCTTTCGCCCTCAGGACACGTCCCCGTCGGGAAAATTGAAATGTTGGCCCAAAGGGCCCTCATTTTTAATTTCCCGACAGGGCCTAATTACTTAAAGAATCGGGTATAATTAAATCTTATGAGCCATCGAAAATTTTTTTCTCTTATATCCTTAGCGGTCTTGTTTTTTAGTGCTTCAGTTTCAGCTAAAAGGACGATTTCGTTTCCCTTGAATACGGTAAGTGATTGCACTCCTTTTCCGAACGGCTCCAATGCTGTTGGATATTGTGGTTCGGTCAATCATCAACTGGTGTTAGTCAACTCTTCCGATGTTCAGCAAACGGTTTCAATCAAGTTAACCACCGTTTTTTCCGCTTGCATTACATTTGGCTCCGCTTCTTCTGGTAATGCTTATGGACCCTCCAACTGGAGTTGTTCCGTCTCGAATTCTAGGGCCGTTTATACTGTGGGGCCTTTTGCAGTGAATGCAAAAAGCATTGCGTCTATTAGCCTTTGTATGGCTACTCAGCCCTACTTAAGCAACACAGTGTGGACAGTACAGGGAGGGATTTGTGAGTGGAAGGGGCCACTCGTTCCTCCCTTGAGAGGGGCTTCTGGTATTATGGACATTACGGTAGATGAAGATGCGGGCTATTTAATTGGGGAAGTAAACTACAATACGGGCATCAATCAATACACTGGAAGCACTACATCTGTAACTGCGCCCCATAACCGCACGATTCCACTGAATAATGGCCACGCATTTTAAGGCTAAGCTGGCCTAAAAGTAGGGAATTTAACCCACCGCAAGAGCAATTATACGCCGTAAAGAGAAGGAAATGGGCCATCTAAGACAAGAAACCCTATCGCAAATCGTCCTATAATTAGCAATTCTGTAGACACCTGCCCTTCGAATCGTTGATAGACCCCGTTTATGCTTCCTATAGATCCGGCCTACTAAAATGGACGGGAGCCATTCACTACAAAAGGTTGGGGGAGGTTGATAAGTCCAGGCGGTGGGCCAAGAGGATACATAAATTGAGCAAGTCCCACAGCACTTAAGGCTCCTGCATTCTCTTGTACTTCGATTTTTATCAGCAGTCCTTGATTTATTGGAACTGGCGCGACAGCTGTATTGATACATTGAATACCAGTAGGAACTGAGGTTCCAGCTGGCATCGTAGCCCATTGACCCGCATTTGGGTAAATGCAGAGGTTACCAGTTGAGCAATTGGCAGTGCCTGTAAACCCGGTGTTTGGGCCAATACTGCCATTGCCTGTATATGTAAAGGTAACCCGTACATTTTGCGATACATCTCCGATGTTTGAAATTGCTAAGCTGAAAAATGAAAGACAAATCCCTGAGAGTGAAATGGTGCGAGATGCAAATGCATCTCCGGACATGATTAGCATAAAAAAAAGAGAAACTGCGATGCGCGATTTCATATTTTTGTGGATTTTTAAGTCTATACGACTCCGTTGAGAATAGCATACTATTAACGATTTGCAGAGCATTGTGTACTACTAACTGTGACTTACCGAGTTGTATAAGATTAGATTCTAAAACGGGACTACGAAAGCCATCGCCTTCGGGTACAGATTCTGCGATGTGACAAATCTTACCTCGCAGCTCCAAACTCTCTTTAATCCTCTATAGTTTCGCCCGACCAGCCGAACGGGTATGCTAAAACAGAGATTTTATTGAGCAATGAATAATGGGTTTCTTTCCCCTACGACGTGGATTCAAAAACTAGCGCATAAATGAGCTGGGGAGGACTATCGTGTTGGATTCATTTAGACGGTATCGTCGTATTGCTCTGAGTTGTGTAAGCATATCCCAATGGTGTTGCCCAGGGACGATTCCGGTAGTTTGCGCATCCTGCCCCCACACTACAATTCCTAGTGGTTTTGAGCCGATAACTGCTTCTGTAACAACATTCGGAGTGATCGCATCTCGACTGTCCGGGCTGATTGCTAATCCTCCATGTTTTGCGATTTTTGCCAAACCTGGATAATCATTGGCCCAGTGGCTTTGCGTGAAAGAGAGGGCAAAGGTAATACAATTTTCATTAATGGTTCCATCCGGATTCCGTTCCCCCCATCCATCCACTGCATATCCAGGGATGACTGTTGTTCCTTTGATGGTGGCTTTGTTTGCCATCCGATCTTGATAATATCGAAGGAGATCATTTTTGGCGGATTCAGGTATTGTAAAAACAGTTTCAAAAGTCATTGGCTTGTCAGCTCGCACCAAGAGCCCTCGTTGAACGTCGGAATAGCTCTCTTCCACGAGGTATCCAATCTCTTTGCCATCCACTCTTTTGCTCATGTAGTGGAACATTCGATCGCCTACTCTCACGAAGGCATGAAAACCAGGGCGGCCAGCCTCATCTGCGAACCATCCTTTTGTAAAGCCAAAGGAGACGGTGTTTTTAGCCACGGATTGCATATACCCCTTCAAAGCAGCTTCCGTTGAATGTGGAACCACAAATTCCAGTTTTTGCTCACTTTGATTCTTTGGTGTGAGTGAGAGTTGATAGGCGTAGGCCTTGGAGTTTGCGACATATCTCTGCATTTCGAGTGTCGTAGAGTGTTCCGCCTTTTTTTTGTCGATCTCCTCCAGCCTTTGATTCAGTCGGTCTTTGATCTTAAAACTGATGGTGGTGCAGATGGTGAGAAAGCGTTGAGGAGCGGGGCTAACTGCATGGAGTTCTGGCTCCCAAATTAAAAGCAGAACTATCGTGAAGAATCGGTATTTTAACAAGCTACTCACGCATCGAAAGATAGAGCAATATCCGGACCAGCGAAAATGTTCAATGATATGGGTGGATTCTGGTTTTGATGGGGATTAGGACGCAGTCGACTGATTAAAACTTGAACGGGCGACTTGTTTCTGCTCTCATGGTGTGGATATTTTTTTCTACATTTTTGCATTCTAAAGAGAATGAAAGACTTGCAAATGAAATAGCAAAATCAATCCCCATTGTTGGGTGGCTCTGATTGAGAACTGGCGCAATCAAAAATATTTAATTTTGAACCTTGCATTGTTGAAAGATAATACCGCAATAACTTAACTTCGGATGGATTCAGCAATACGCCGCCTGCATTAGAACTCATATATCCTTGAAATACAGTTTCGATATTGAAATGGGCTCCTATCGATTTCTCGGGCTTCATGCAAAAATTCTGGATCAAATATTGCCGAAGCTCTCCTTCAGAATGGAAAGTAATATCGAGGTTACTGTAAGTAGGATACCCTTTAGGTTCAAATACAATATAACTGTGATCTACCGGAAAAGATTGTTTGAATTGTATTTGCTTTCCCTCTTTAGATTTCAGTGTAAAAAGGGGTTCAACCACTTCAAAACCTTGCGGCACCACCTGAACCTCTTCCAGATGCTTTAGCCCATCCGTAGCATGACTATGTGTAAAAAATGCAAAGAGTAACCCACCTATTATTAATCCCATTTTTCCCCCTCAATTAAAATTATGTGAATTATTCCTCCGTGGGTCTATAGGTTTCCTGTCCCATTTTCATGAATCTGCTCCCAAGTAAAAAAGGAACGGGGCCATCGAAGAGAAGTAGGGCTAGACCCGCTTTATAGCTCCTATACATTATATGCCGGCTCCGTAACTCCATGCCCCATCATGACCACTCACGAGGGTGGGGTATTTTCCTATACTTTTAATGACTAAGCCCTGTGCATCGACAACTGCTTCTTGAGCCTTTACAGTGAAGTGGTTGAGATTCATGTCAATTCTCTCCTTAAGATCTCGCTTGAGGGTAGATGATTTCGAATCTCGCAGAGTCAATTTTTTGGCCAAAGTGCAAATAGTCGGAGTGGGTGGGGTCTTTGTCGTCGAAACTATTAAAACAACTACCATTTTTAGAGTACCTAAAACCCCATAAAGCCGCTTATGGGCTGGGGCTTCTAGCTCTTATTATGGTAGACGCCATCAACGTGGCACTTCCCATTTGTTTAAAATTGGGTATCGACGCGATCGTTGCAAAATCCTATTCCCAGATCCTCTATGCCGGCGTCGGATTTTTCACCTTAATGACTGTCCAAGCCTGGGGTCGTTACTGGTGGCGCATCCTTTTGATTGGAACCTCTTATGAAGTTTCTAAAAAACTCCGGCTCGATCTCTATTCCCACCTCCAAAAATTAGGTTCCTCCGAACTTCAAAAACTCCGCAGCGGCGATCTCATGTCCCGCGCCACCAATGATGTGGAATCGGTCCGGATGGCCGTGGGGCCCGGCATCTTAGTCACTGCCGACACCGTCATCCTTTTTCTCCTCATCACTCCGGCTATGTTTTGGCTTTCTCCCAAACTGAGTCTATTCGCCTTTGCATTTCTCCCAGTCGTTCCTTGGCTGACCAAAGTCTTGGGACAAAAGATCGACGACCTCTTTGAAAACCTCCAAACCAAAATGAGTCGGATGAGTGCTTTTGTTCAGGAGGTTTTAGGGGCTTCCCGTCTCATTAAAGGCGCGGTCTTAGAACCAGCGGTCAATAAGCGGTTCCACCAATTGGCCGAAGACTATCGCCTGACCGCAAACCAACAGGCCCGTTTCCAATCGATGCTCTCTCCGACATTAGGCCTCTTTAATGGATTGGGAACGCTGCTTATCCTATTTTTCGGCGGACGAGATGTTTTCACCGGTGCCCTTTCTTTGGGAACCTTCGTGGCCTTCCAGCGATTTATGTTCCAACTCTCCTGGCCGATGGAGGCCATCGGCTGGGCCGTCACCATGAGCCGTGAAGGAAGAGCGGCTCACCGACGACTCACCAGCCTTTTTTCAATCAAGCCGGTCCAATCGGTATATTTTCCTGCGACTCCGGTAACTCCTTCACAACCGACACTTCAGATCCACAATCTTCATTTTAAATACCCAGAAAACTCCCACTTCAACCTTTCCGTATCTAATCTTATACTGAAGCCCCATCAAAAAATTGGAATCGTAGGCCCCATTGGAGCGGGAAAAACCACCCTCTTCAACCTGATCCAACGCCTTGTGGAGCCACCACGCGGCACCCTGTTTTTTGAAGGACGGGATGTTCTTTCAATCCCACTCCCTCAGCTACGGAGTGAAATCGGTTGTGTCGAACAACAGATCTTTCTTTTTGCTGAAACAATCGAAAAGAATCTGAAAATGGGCAACCCCAACGCCGCCTCCATTGCCACCTCCGAAATGTGGGAAAAACTGGAAACGGCCAACATGGACGCCGAGATCAAACAACTGAACGAAGCTCTGCAGGCCATCTTAGGGGAAAAAGGGATCAATCTTTCCGGAGGCCAGAAGCAGCGCATTGCTCTGGCGCGCGCTTTCTTACGTAAACCAAAACTCCTTTTACTCGATGACTGTTTCTCGGCCGTCGATCCCGACATTGAACAGAAGATCATCGAAAATTTTTTGAAGCAGTTCCCTGACATTACCGTCCTTGTCGCCTCCCATCGCCTTTCGATCATGCCCGAGCTCGACGAGATCTGGCTCATTAATAAAGGAAAAATTGAAGCTACCGGAAATCACCCCGCTCTTTTGTCGGCCTCCCCTCTCTATCAAGCACTTTGGAAGGGAATGGACGCATGAACTCGCTGAAACTCCTCTGGCCGATTCTAAAAACCTATCGAGGCCGATGGACCCTCGGATTTTTTTTCATTTTGATTTCGGCTGTCATTGAAAACCTCCTTCCGATCGCTACCGGTTGGGCCGTCGATGCCGTGAGCACCCCTCCGCTCTCGCTCGATCTTCTCACGCGTTACTGTCTGATTTTTTTAGGCCTCCTTCTTTTAAAAGTAGTCTTTGAAGCCGCTCAGTCGTGGACCCTCCAAACTGCGGGGGAATCGATCGGCAGGGATCTCCGAAGCACTCTTCTCGATCATTTGATCCATTTACCAGTCCCCTATTTTGATAAGAACCCAACCGGTCGACTCCTCACCCGAGTCATCAACGATGTTCGCTCCCTGGGCGAAATCTTTACTGCATCCTTTTCAGTTCTTCTCCTCGATATTATCACCATCGTGGGAACCATGGTGACCATGTTCTGGCTCGACTGGCGACTCGCCTGTTTTGTCCTTCTTCCCATTCCCTTGCTGGCTTACCTTGTCCATTACTACGGAAGCAAACTGGCAGCGGCCCATCGTGAAGTGAGAAGACGACTTTCTGAAGTAAACGCCTTTCTCGGAGAGAACATTCCCGCGATCATCGCCATCCAACGCCTTTCTGCGGAAAAAGCCCGATACGAACGCTTCCAGGAGATCGTCGGTAAATACCACGCAGCCCAACTCGATACTGTGAAACACTTCTCGAAAGTGCAACCCTACACCAATATTTTGAATGGACTCAGCACCGCCGCCCTTATCATCTATGGTGGACACAGCGTTTTAAATGGAAGCATGAGCCTTGGCATAGTCGTCGCCTTCCTAGGATTTATTCGAAACCTCTACCAACCGATTCGCGATCTCGTTGAGAAATACAATACCTTTCTCTCCGCCTTCACCTCCGCCGAACGGATTGGCATCATCCTCAACGAACCCACCGAAGAGCTGTCATTGCGAGCGAGTGAAGCGACCGAAGCAACCCCCATCCTAAACCCACAAAAAGGAATCTCCTTCCGCCACGTCAACTTCACCTATGCCACCGCCGATACCCCCACCCTAACCGACATCGATTTTTCTCTAGAAGGTGGAAAATCACTCGCTATCACCGGTCCAACCGGTAGTGGTAAGTCGACCCTCAGTCGCCTTTTATTGCGATTCTATGAACCTGATTCGGGCGAAATTCTTTTTCAAGGAATCCCACTTAAACAATGGCCGCGCCCCCTATTACGCGAAAAGATCGCTTCGGTTCAGCAGGAGGTTTTTCTTTTTGAAGGCACTCTTCGGGACAACCTCAATCTCATGGGAACACCACAAACCGATGCCATGCTAAAATCGGCCTGTGAAACCCTCGGCATCTGGCACCACTTGGAACAGATGGGGGGACTCGATACTCCGATCCTCGAAGGAGGCAACAACTTGTCTCTGGGAGAGAAGCAACTCATCGCCTTGACTCGAACTTTCTTAAAGAAGCCGGAACTTCTGATCTTGGACGAAGCGACTGCCAGCATCGATCGGAAATTGGAAAATACCCTGCTCAACGCTCTTAAAAAGATTATGGAAGGCAAGACCTGCATCATCATCGCCCATCGCCTCTCGACAATAGAACACTGCGATCAGCGAATTTCCATTACGAATGGAACCCTTCAAAATTCTGTGAACAGAATATAGTCGTGACAAAATGTTGACATTATTTTTCTCACACCTTTAACGCCTGCTAAATCCAATTTCGATTCACACCTGCTATCCCGATAAATAGTAAGTAATCTAAAATGAACCCCACCCCTCTATCACAAGGATTCCTATGAAAATGCTCCTATTAGTGTTCCAATTTTTAAGTGTTCCAATTTGGGCGAGTCGTTCCAAAGTTGAGTCGATTCCCCCCGAGATTTTAAAGTTAATCCCAAATCAATACCGCAATATCGATTCCGAATTTAAACATGCAAAAAAAGAAATCCTGCAACTTCTCCAGTCCTGTGGCCGGGGAGTTTTTGTAGATGCGCAAGATAAGAATGGAGATCCCTTTAAAAATCATTGCAGTTATCAGGTAAAACTCGATGAACTTTTTTTTCGGCCGGCTTGGGAAAAAACCGGGTTACTCCACAACCCTGACGAAATCTATCAAGATGGGGTCACCTTCTACGAACCTTCAGAGATGGATCTCCCCGAGAATTTCGATCTTCGGGATTTAATGGTGAATGGGCAGCCGGAGATTAGACAACAAAAATGCAGCGATTGTTGGGCCTGGGCAACCCACCACGGGTTAGAGATTGCGCGGGCGGTGCATGATCCCCTCGTTCTCGATCTCTCGAGCCAATCGGTCCTTTCTTGCTCCAATGCGGGTTCCTGCAGCGGAGGGTATATGAGTGCCGTCGATTTTTTGAAACATGGATTACCCCTGGAAAGTGAGTTCCCATACGCAGCCAGCAATAAAAAATGTAAATATTCATCGAGTGAAATTTCATCGGGTTGGAACGGAAAGGTCCTAGCCACCCCTTATATCGGAAATTCAAAAAACTATTTCCGCCGATTCCAGAAACGTGACGGAAGCTTTCGCACGGGAGCGAAAGTTAACGACATGATGGCGGCGATATACCAGTGGAAATCCCCACTCGTAGTGACCGTAGCGGCTTACTCGATGTCTGGCCCTGGAGTTTATGATTCCTGTAGCGCGATCAATTCTGGCGGAGATCATATGGTTGCCATTGTTGGATGGGAAACCTGGAATGGCAAAAAAGTAGCTCATGTCTGGAACTCTTGGGGAAAAGGACATGGAGAAAACGGGGTTTCCAGAATTGTTTGGGAATGCGGGGACGGGCGCTTAAATCGAGGGCTCGGAAGAAGTGCGAAAATCGTACAATATAAAGCCCCTTGCACGTCCCCTCCAGACGCGGGCCAAGAATATATGCAGGAGATCTATGCGGGACAAACGGTTGAAATTGGAACCAAGCAACCTCCAAATACCCAATGCACTTGGACACCGTCAGAAGGGCTATCCGATCCCCATAGCTGTGTCACCAAGGCAAGCCCTAAGAAGTCGACAGAATATAGTCTAACGGCACAAAATGATTGTGGCAGCAGCTCGAGCATGGCATTGGTGTATGTCTGGGGGAAATAGAGCCCCGTTAGGGCAACTCAAGCGAGAAATCCCCTTTTTTCGCTACTTGTCTTAGTTTGCCAGGCAAGACTTTGTATCCGAAGTTGTTTCCGCAACCTCTAAACACCCTAAAAAGACGACCCTCTTTTTCTTCCCAGACGATAATATCGACATGATTCCCCTGATTGTCATATTTTTCGATCGTATAATGCTGGGTCTTGTCCGAATTCACTCCCGCTAAAATAGTTGTCATCGCCTGCCGCTTTCCTTGATTCCATTCCTCATAAATTGCCGTAACCGAATTTCTCTCGGATTTAAACCCATTTTCCCTGCCCCACGGACCATCCACTTTAAGATCAGAATGTTTCCACATGACATATTCATCCTTCTTTCGTTCCTTAAATTTTTCCTGATAGAACCAATAAATTCGATGTAGGGAATCGGCTGTAAAAACAACTGTCCGCCCATCCTCAGACCCTAACGCACTTAAATTCAGCAGCACCTTAAACTCAGACTTTATCTTTCCTACTATGGTCTCGGGATCCCCCAGAATATAATTGGCGCCGTTATGAGTGAGAAATTCACACTTCTCATATTTCCAAGCAGTCACATCATTCAAACTGGCTTCACTGAAGGCAGAAAGAACAAAGAGCAATAAAAAAAATTGAGCGAGTCGCATAGGGTCTCCTTACTCTCAGCGATATTGCTGAATCCTGTCCATTGCAAGCGATTTTATATACTGCGTTATGCTATCTGTGGTTTGAATGGCAACGATTCGGGGTGCAGACAGGCAAATAGGCGGTCAAGTCCCACTGCTACACCTGCGCAAGGAGGAAGCCCCTCCTTCAGTGCGGTCGATAGCACCTCGGGATAGGGATGCGGATCGGAACGCTTCTTTTTTTCTTCCTCATGACGACGGTTCATTTCTTTCAAATCATTAAGCTCGACACAACCATTACAGATCTCCATCCCTTTCCAATAGATCTCAAACCGATCCACCCAACCTTTTGCATTCAATTTTCCAAGCACCGATTGTTGAGCTGGGTAATCCTTCACTAAAGTCATCACATTTGGATCCAGTGAAGGTTCGATCGATTGCACCAACAACTTAAAATAGGCGTCCTCCCAGGAATCCCCCTTTTCAGGTCGAATTTCATCCAGACCATAACCCAATGCCTTTCGAAACAGCTCATCCATCGAATCGGTTTGAATCGCAGTGGATGAAAGTGAAGTAAGGAGGCCTTTCACATCAGAAATCAATCCTTCCAAATCATCTCCGATGCGATAAAACTCCAACATCGTAAACTCTTTTAAATGATGGCCCGTATCGGGGTCATCGCGAAAGCATTTGCAGATCTGAAAAATCGGAACCGGCACCTCCGAAAGGATCCGCTTCATTGCGAACTCGGGAGAGGAATGGAGCTCGCCCGAGGAGTCTTTTCCTTTTACTTTGAAAGTATCAATACAGGCCTCAAAAGCTCCCGCCTTCACTAAGTAAGGGGTAGAGACCTCTAAATAGCCTTTTTCTTTCATCCAAGACCGGCAATGCTCCAGAAAATCGGCTTTCGCTTTGAGTAGCTTTTCCATCAGCACGCCTCTTCTACCATACTGAATTTAAATAGTAATTTCTTCGATTTTAGAATAGATCCTCATTCTCAGATGAAAGTCCTTAAACTTTACGAATATGCGAACTGCAGCACCTGCAAGAAGGCCTTTAAATTCTTAGTGAATCGCCGCTTTGCCGTCGAACGGGTCGATATTTTCCAGAATCCCCCGTCAAAGGCTGAACTGGCTCAGATGCTGAAGTTCCAGGAAGGCAATATCCGTAAGCTTTTCAATACGATGGGACATGTGTACCAAGAAAGCGGCTTGAAGGACAAACTCCCCCAAATGAGCGAAAAAGAGGCCTTAGACCTGCTAGCTTCCAATGGACGGTTGATTAAACGCCCCTTTCTCCTCCTTGAAAAAACCGGCTTGGTCGGGTTTCATGCTTCTGAATGGGAAAAGGCCTTACTCTGATGCAACCCAACCCTTCCGAACCGATTTGTCGGATTACCTATGAGGTCACCAAGATCCTACTCGCAGGTGAGCCTCAAGAACGCCCAGGATTCTGGAAGGCCTATCGGCAAGAACTCGCCCATAATCAAAAAACCCAATATAACAACTACCGCCTAAGCCTTTGTCGTCCCCTGTTAGCTGATATTGAACCCCAACTCGCTCGGCCGTGGTATTTCCAAAATGGAAAGCTGATTTGTGCCCAGAGTTGATAAGCTCATTAAAACCGCGTTTCCCGATCTTTCTCAACGCCAGATCCTAGAGGCCATCGAAGCCCAGTGGGTGGTCGATGCTCAAGGAAAAGCGGTTAAAAAGGGTTTGAAACTGGATTCCCCTTCCGACCTCAATCTACCCAAATTAAAAGAGCATTTAGAATCACTCCGGCAACTTCCCTTTGAACAAATTATTCCCGTTATTTGGGAAGACGAGCAGGTTTGGATCATCGATAAACCACCCCAGATCCACTGCCATCCCATTTCCTTATTCGATAAAAACACCCTTACCCAATGGGCTTTCTCCCACCATAAGCAAACACGTGAGGAGTTTCCCACTATTCAGCCCACCCTTACTCCTCATCGCCTCGACTTTGACACCTCAGGTTTAGTAGTTGTAGCCAAAACCAAGATGGGATTTGAGACCTGGAGAGAACGCTTCAAGAACAAGCGAATTCAGAAACGTTATCTGGCCTGGAGTTGGGGAGTGTCCAAAGTACAACGTTACGAGATCAACACCTCAATCGCCCATAGCTCCGGAACAGAGGAAAAAATGGTGATCCCCAGCTTAGGGACTCCTTATCGAGAGCCCGTGCTGGAAGCTCAAACCATTGCCCTTCCTCTTGAATCAAAAAAAGGTAAAACCCTCTTTGAAATCCATTGTACGAGCGGCGTGACTCACCAGATTCGCATTCACTTAGCTTCTATCGGATACCCTCTTTTAGGGGATGCTCTCTATGATCCCCATTATCAGAATCGTCCTGAAAAGTGGGAACATCACCTCCTCAGAGCCTATTCTCTCGAATGGGAAGGACAACAGGTAAAAGCCGACACCACCCAGTTTATTGAAAGAGGCAAAGCATGACCGGGTTGTTTCTTTTCATTTCATTTTTATCTGCCAGTGGAGTGGAGTGCTTAAAAATTGTAGACCGGGTTTACCAAGATAATTTTTATAATCCTGATGTCTACAAAGAAACCAAGTGCGTCCGAAACGTCGATCAGCTGACAAAAAAATTAGTCGAGCAGGGGATTTCGATCGACAAAATCAAGGTCGTCTATCTCCTTTATGAAGCTTTTCAAAACGGTGGCCTCCCCTTTTGGTTCAAAGGGGATCTCATACCTGTATCAACCCGTAAATTTCGACTCACTTACAGCTGGCCGATGCATACCATCCTGGAAGTTGAAGGGAAAATTGTGGATCTGGATTATGGATACGGAAAACTCTTGGATGTAAAAGAATATTTCAATGGGATGTTTGCCGCTTCCCCGTCCCATCCCGCCGGAAAACTGGAATATTACATCTTTATGAGGGCAATTCCCGCTTCTGAACATCGAAAAATTGTCGATAATTTAGGTGGGGATGATTCCAAAGTGGCAAAAATGCTGGGGGACAGAGAAAATTCCTTGTCCCAATACCCGATTCAAACCGTTCACCAGTATTTCTCGACCCATTTCTGAAACCGCGTAGCTCTTAATACCCACCCGGGAGTGGCATCCTTTGAAGAAAAGGTCCGCGGCCAACGATAAGGCTTTCCAGTATTGGGATTGAGCTCTTTGTGATCCTCGTACTCCCCAAAACTGACCGCGTTGATCCCCTCCACTTCCAGTGTCCTAAGATTGAGCACGGGACTACCCGAGTTTCCACCGAAGGAATCGAGATCGGCCTCAAAGTAGAGCTCTTCGTCTGCGTTTCGGTTAGTTTCCATCACCCGGGCATTATCGGCCATTTTCATGGGTAAGCCCGAGGGATACCCGAACATCGCCAGTTGTGTTCCTGCTTTTAGACTCCCAGAGGCGCGCAACTTAAAGTATTGTCGACGAAAAATCGCTTTATTTAGCCTCACCAACGCCCAATCCTCTTTTTCGTTCAATTCCAACGCCTCTTTGCAGGAGGCTAGATTTTTTTCTGGAATGGAGCGTGAAATAACTCCTTCCTTTCGATAATAAAAATCAAAAATAAAATCCATCTTGGAACATTCAAACTTTTCAAAACAATGGGCCGCAGTAATCAACAGATCTTTACTGACTAAAAATCCGGTGCAATACCCCGGGGAAGGCTGATCATAAAACATTGCAGTAGGGTGCAACCCTTCCTCTTCCCCATGAAAAGGAACCGTTTTAGACCAACGATACCCCGCCTTCATCTTATCGATATATTCGTAACTCTTAGGAACCAAGAGAGCCGTAGCTCGAGCTAATGCCCTTAATTGGGGATCCCGAATCTCAAACCAATCTTGCCGATCATCGGTGTCGATGACGACCGCAGACGTGTAAACAGATAAAAGACTTAAAAAAAATAGGTGCCTTATCAGACTGCCCCGCTTTCCATTGCCCAACAAAAACAATGCATCGCATTAACACTGAGTGCAACATTTTTTTATTGAGGGCGAAGGAACTGATATCGGGTAGCACGCCCCAATCCAATCTTAGAAGCAAAACCCATCTGAACAGCTTCGGCCAGAAGCCCCAAAAGCGTCTTCAATGAAATTCCCATCTGCTCTGCTCCCCAGCTGGCAGAGAATGGAGTCTCTCTTACCTTTGCCTCGAGTGGCAAAAGCAGCAAAGGCAAGGGCGAATGCCAGTGAATCGATTGAAGCTCTAGTGTTGCAGGGGAAAGAGCAGTCAGACGGTAAAGCCCTTTTTCCTCGGCTACATCAAAGGGAACCTTCCACTCCTTAAAGAGCAGGCGCAGCCGAGCAATCGAAGCATGCACTCTCTTGGAAGAGGAGACTGGATTAAAAAACTCCCCTGGGTAGAGCTTTTCATAAAGCGTGGCGATCTGGAAGGGGCGGTAGAAATCGGAGGTAAAGATCAAAAGCAGTTCAAGCGCCTTCAGATGCGGCTTCCTCTCACTGCTCCACAAAGATTGTACCGATGAAAAATGCCTTCCACTTTCTCCCGATCGAACTTCCCAGTTAAACACTTCTGGAACCGATACGTTCTCCCCAAAATCTTTCAACAGCATTTCGCGATAACTTTTAAAAGGGGTTCCAAAATAGGCTCTCCAAAGCGCGGTTTTATCGTGACTGATAACTGCAAGGAATCGATCGCATTCTCGGACCGATTCCCAATGCCCCCTCTCGATCACCTCCTGGCGGAAGTGCTGTAACGGCTCCGCATTGTTGGCCGCAAGGTGAAGAACGGCTCGCCATTTCCTGATTAAGAGCGAATAAACGACCGGAGCGTTCCCCAAAATAGTTTCTGCAACCTGAAGGCTCTTTTCTGCGGCACTGTAATCTTTTTGATAAATAAAATTTGCGGTCGTCAGTTCATTCGCGTTGGAGAAAAGAAGGAGTTGGTTGCTTTGCCGACATTTTTCTCGAAGATCCCGCAATATCGTTTCAGCCCGTTGATGGTCCCTTGTAACGACTAGAGCAGAGGCCAGATTAATATGTGCAACCCTTTCTTCATAATCGGAGAGGGGGTTGTTTTTGATGTAACGCTCCAAATAGGGAATCGCATCGATGTAGTTCCAACTTCCGATATGAGCCAAAAATTGATAAAAGTCGATTTTACCGTATGTTTTTGAATCTAAAGTATTGAGCCACCGCTTTGCTTCGGAGAGTGCCCCCACTCTCACCAGACAAAGTGCATATTCCGCCGTTTCTGCGGGGCTAGCAATGGAAGTTGAACCTTGAGTTGATAGGACTAGCGGCCGCAACCACTTCAGCCCCAATTCAGGCAGTCCCACGCGGGCCGCGAAATGTGAAGATTGTGATCGATGCTGTTTAAGGAAGGGGGTCGAGGCGGTGAGCTTAAGCAGCTCATTCCGCGCCTCTTCAATTTTACCCTCACGAATGAGAGTCTCCAGTTGTTCCATTCTTTAATAGGATAACGTCTACTTTTTATACAGTAAATAAAGAGGAATAGGGCCCATTCGTGGATGGGATGGGGAGACTGGAGACGGTATTATCGATAATAAGAAAACAACAGGAGACACCAATGAAATCACAACGCATCAGAATTTCAATTTACCTCTTCACAACCCTCTTATTAATGGCCTGCGGGAAAGCCCCATATGCGATCCAAGTAGAAAAAAATAAGGAGTCCCTTACCACCCCTCAACAACAAACAGAAAAAGCAACTTCTCCCGCACCAGCTGTAGCGCCCGCGCCAACCTCTGCTCCGAAACCGACCCTGAATCTTGCGCCACCAGCCCGACAGACCGAATGGGTATATGCCACTCCCGCTCCAATTCCAATTCCAACTCCAGCACCGGCTATCCCTGCCATTTCAGATGGCAGTGACTTTATTCGATTTCCCCAGATAGGCGATGCAGTAAACATTGATGTGAGAGTGGGAATCACTGCCGGCAAGTGCCATCTCACCCCAGAACGCCATTTCTGGATCTGGAATGTGAGCTCAAATGCTGCTGGTCACTTTGGAACGGGCAACTTCACAGAACAAAAGGATCGAGTGTCGGGGGCTCTCACGAATTCGGCTTGCCCCTACTCCAATATCTTCTGCGGCACATCCGTCACGTTTGAGGGCATGACCGATTTAAAGAAGTCGATAGGCTCCCGTTTGTATGTCACCGCTCAAGCCACTATCGTCATTCAAGCCGCTGTTTTCGCAGGAGGGCAATTCCATCACCTCGGACAGCAATCGAATGGCGTCGTGATTCCGATTTCCGATTTAATCAAGAATGGCCGACGGATCTACTATCTTTACAACGGTCTTTTATCGGTTGAGGTCGGCTTGGGACGAAATACTGGCCCTTACTCGGTTTGCCCTGGATAAGTTTTCATTTCCATCAGACACCACCCAGACAAAGAAGGCCTGGCTCGCAAGAGCTGGGCCTTTTGACTTCAAGGTCGGCAACGATCTCCGTTTTCAACGATAAAATTAGAAAGATAAGCCCCGTCCCCACCAATAATAATGCCACTATCCGTTTCAGGATGAAGGTCAAGAGGAGCTACTTTATCAAAGCCGATAGACGGGAAGATAACCTGCTCATTCACACTCACGATGATTTTGTCATTGCACCTCTTCACTCTCAATTGAGCAACAAAGGGATTGGCACTACGGGAAAGTTCTTTGCTTTCAAATGGAGAAGTGGCCTTGCACTTCCATGCCACTAATGAAGTGACAGAGCTCTGGCGCAGAACAAATAGGGTCAAGCACTCTTGAGGATGGGCGGGGTCGGTGAGTAAAATTCCGGCCCCACCTGCATTTGCGCTATTCGCGAGAGTGACATCGACTAAAACAGAGCCCTTAAAATAGTTTGGAAGAGTGAATTTCGGTGCCATTTGATAACTGGCCGCGGGCTGTGAAATGAGTTGTTCATTGGATACTTTGGCAGGTCCGCCCAGGAATAACCGCCACCGGGACGCAAACTCAACAAAATCAAAATCGGAAAACAGGGGAGCGATTTCTTCCGCATTCCATGCAATCAACTTTCCAGGTTCCGCTTCTCGATAGCAGTTTCCATTGAGAAGGTATTTTCCATTGAGCTGATCAATCGCTCCGGTACAAATATAACGTGAACTTAAATAGGTGACCGCAAATTCGAGGACATTTCCTTTCACCTTCCCCTGCAAATTCCGTCGCCCCTGCGGACCGCCCGGTATCGCTCCCCAATGGCCGACAAAATCATTTTCATTCTGAAGTCGAATCACCATGGAACTTCTGCTTCCACTCACATTGAGGAGATAGGTCCCATCCATTCGCAGAGCACTCGTCAGGCGAGACCCCAGACATGCCCCCAGATAATTGGCATAGAGACGGAAGGAGGAAAAATGGTTTCCGTAAGCAACTTCATCCGCCATGCCGTTGTGCAGGAGGTGAAGCGCTTCATGAATCACCACTCTCGTGAGAGATTCGATCGAATAATCTAATATTTTCTTTTCATTAAAATAAGTAGGGATTTTTGCAGAGAGTGGAATAGGCAACGGAACTCTCGCCTCCTCCGTCTCTTTCCAGGCGGGGCTTGGAGACTTTAAAACAACCTCAATCTTGCTAAGCGCATTGATCAGCTGAGTGCGAAAGAAGAGCGATTGCAATTCAGTGACTGCCTCCTGTACCTGAGCGGACGTCACCCCATGAAGAAAAGGGTAGAGCTCATGCTGCGGAGACGGCAGGGGACACAAGCGGAGAGGATCCAGGGATCCACTTGTCGGCAAAGCCTCTAAAACCTTCACTGCCGCACCAATTGACACGGCAAGTCTGTTTTTCAACTCATCACTCCCTAAATACCCTTCAGAATCGCCAGAGTTATTCGCTGCAGTCGTGGGGGAACTTGCTGCGGCGGAAGGAGTTACACTCGCGACCGAAGAGCCTTTGGAGCAGGCTGCCAAATAAAACGCTGCTAAAATGCTGAAAAGGGTTTTCATTGCTATCTCTTCCTTATCGGATAGCTTTAATGAAGAATATAGGTCAAAGCTCAATTCTCAGGTAAACTAATAAAAATGAAGAGGATCCATTACTTAAGCAGCATCGTTTTATGGATATATTGTACGGGCTCATTCGCCGATAGATGCGTTACAATTCCCCCGTTTGAGGTAAAATTCAGTGCTGGCGCCAAAGACATCCTGGGGTTTGCGCTTCACATTAATCTCTACAATTTGGGAACGGAAAGTCAGAAAATAAGCGCTGAACTTTCATCCAATACTTTACGCTTTAGTTGGATGAGAAGCGATGGCAAGAGCTACTTTGATCCCCCTCTCAACTCTGCGCCCTCCATCATTCCAAGTTTGGGTGTAACCTCTGTGGGCTCGACCTATAACCTCAACCCCGGAACAAACGCCACAATCACCCTTCCAACCCAAAAAAATGGAAGCCTTGTGTTCACCGTCTATTGCAGTATCAATTGGAATTCGGCCGCGACGTGTACCCCTAGCTGGACGACTGTTTTAACCTATACCGGTATCGGCGTCACTCAGCTCATCAACAGCGGAATCTCAGGAGGGGTCAGTGCCAAGATTTGTGTTCAGGAGGATAGAGGAGCTGTGATTGGAAGTGCTCTGGCCCATTACAGCTCTGATAACAACGCAAACAGCTCCGATCAATCGCTCACATTCCAATTAAATGGCGGCCGCCCATTTTAAGCGCCAAGACACGACTGCCAAGGAGTTCCTGCCTCTTATTGATTCACTGACACCATCACGTTGATGATGGAGATGCATCAGAATAAATTATTTAGTCGCTGTCGGGAAATGCAAAAAAACAGCCCCGAAGGGGCTCACTTTAATGT
>CAZRZK010000021.1:0-60636 GCA_964604555.1 uncultured Pseudobdellovibrionaceae bacterium
ATGACGCTAGAGGTGTGCTTAAAAAGCACACCTTTTTTAATTTTAAAGAGATTTTTGCTCTCAAATCCCCTGCCAAGGTGAAAACAAAAACTCTTACTTGAAAATTTGGGATGATCGGTAGGTAATAAGCTTCACTTAGTACTAAAAAACAATGCAAAAGTAGATTTAAAAGTCGGCAATTAGTGATTCGTGCGGAAATTGCCTCCGTCCCTGGAATTGGGTAGAAGGGGGGGATGGGCATTGAGATTGTCAGTTTGGTGATCGCGGCCTTTGTTGAAGGATCGGTCGGGATCGCGGCGCTGTTAAGGAATTATAAGAGCCGGGTCTGTCGGAGTTTTGCCCTGCTCATGGGGGTGCTATTTGTCCACGATGTTCTCAAGCTCATCTATTCTTTCCAAACGCCAGAGGTGTTCAGAAATCCAGAGTTATATGTCTTAACGACTCTCCTCGCCGGCCCAAGTATTCTCTGGTTTCTAGGTAATATTGTCCCTGCCTATCAACCTCGCTTGATCCGATGGACTTGGGTCTATTTGGTGTTGGTGGTGGCTGCATTTCCGGTTTTGATATTTTGGATCTACCGGCAATATGGCAATCTCTCATTTTTAGTCTCCGATCTCCTGTTTTTGGTTCCTGGGTTCTTGTGGGTTTGGATTCTGCGCATGGGGGCCAAGCAGAGTTCCTTAACGCGAGAAAGGCTCCGTCTGCGGTTTGCCTATTATGGCGGGCTGCTCACGTTTCTCGCCTTTGTGACAAATGCATTGCAGTCATTGGGGGTTGGGATTGCGGAACTCGGAACGTTAGCAAGGGCCGTGTATGCCGTTTTTATATTCTTGAGTTTTGTCCAAAAGGAATTGATCACGGCAGAGGAGGTAGTGGGGAGGGTCACCTCATTTGGCGTGATCAGTTTGGTTTTATCGACCATTTATTACTTGTTGGTGAGTTGGGTGGGCGGGAAGTCCGGTCTTTTCTTTTTTAATACGCTGATTGCTTCTTTCGTGATCCTGATTTTGTTTGAGCCGATTCAAAAGCTGGCTAGATTTCTGACGAAGCGGGTTTTTTTGCGACGAAATCTTTTTTTAGAAGAGGAGTTGGCGGCGTTTTCAGCTGAGTTGTTGGGTAATGTGGACGTGAATGACATCGGGGGCAAATTTAAAGAACGACTCAGAAGATGGTTCACGGTTGAAAGGGCCCAGTTTTTTTTAAGACAACGGGAGTGTTTCGGGGCAGTTGATTCCAAGAACGAGATCTCTTTCGCAAATCCTCTGGTTGAGTATATGAACTTGCGAAGAGGTCGCCCTTTTGTATTGGAGACGATTGAGAGTGATCGCGATTCCTTTTATTCATCTGATGCTAGAAAGTTCTGTCATTCGTGCATTCAATCCATGAGAGAGTTGGGAGTGGATCTGGTGTTTCCCTTTATTCAAGGGAATCAACTTCAGGGATTCATGGCAGTTGCTACGGGTGAGGGAACGGTGGTGAGCAATACGCAACTTCGGTTGTTCGGACCCATCTGTCGTCAGATTGCTTTGGCGATTCAAAATGCCGAGACCTTTTCCCGGGTTAGGGACAGAGATAAATTAGCGGCGGTAGGGGAGATGGCTGCCGGGATGGCCCATGAGATAAAAAATCCATTGGGAGCCATCAAAGGGGCAGCTGAGCTGCTCTCTTCCGAAGAGAGTAAAAATGGAAAGCAGAAGGAGTATTTACAGATTATTTTAGATGAGACCGATCGTTTGAATCGAGTGTTGAGCAATTTCTTGGATTATGCAAAGCCACGACGGCAACATTTGAAGTCAAAGTGCGATGTGCAGAAGGTTATCCTGCATACGGCAAATTTGATTCGGTTGCCAGTTCAGCTAGAGATGCCAAAGCAGGATTTGGTTTTGGAGGCCGATCCGGAATCGCTCAAGCAGGTTTTGCTGAATTTGCTCTTGAATGCAGAGCAAGCGGTTCAACAAGGGGGCGCGGAAAAAAAGGAGATCCGAATTCAGGTCCGTCATCCGGCTGCAACCGATCGATTATCGGTGGTGAAGGACCTTCCTATCTACAAGGTCTGGGAGGGGTGGAAAAAGGGGGGCAATGTGATGAAGGAAGGGAAGGGGAAGCAGATTGAGATTGAAGTCTCCGATGCGGGGCCCGGGATTCGCAAAGAGGATATGCCCCATCTTTTCCTTCCCTTTTTCACCACCAAGGCGCAAGGTACGGGGCTTGGGCTCGCCATTTGTGAACGAATAGTTCAGGAGATGGGAGGGCGTTTGACCGCTCGAAATGGTCCTTTAGGAGGGGCTAGTTTTTTGATTCAATTGCCTTTAGGCCAGATATAACAGAGATAACATGAAACTTCTCATTGTAGATGATGAACCCAATATCCGGAAGATTCTGGCGGCGATGCTGGAACAGGACGGGTACGCCATTGCGGTTGCAGAGGATTTGGCTCAGGCCCGCCAAGAGATTTTGAAGGGAGAGGTTGGAGTTGTTCTTTCCGATTTGCGTTTAGCACGCGAGAGTGGCTTAACCTTGTTGAAATGGGTTCGTGAAGAGGCTCCAATGATTCCGGTGGTGATTCTGACGGCCCATGGCACAGTGGATACCGCGGTGGATGCAATGAAACAGGGGGCTTTCGATTTTGTGTTGAAGCCCTTCGATCGCGAAGAGTTAAAAGGGGTTTTGAGAAAAGCTTTCCTGACTTCACAATATCAGTTTCGGACCCAAGTTCGAACTTTAGGGCTGAAGGAATATTCTGCGCTGGGGGTCGACGATAAGATGAGGAAAATTGCGGGAGTGATTGAGAAGGTAGCTCCCTCAGAAGCTAATGTGCTGATTATTGGGGAGAGTGGTACGGGTAAGGAATTGATTGCCCAGGCGTTGCATGAGAAGAGCTCAAGAGCGAAGGGGCCTTTTATCAAGATTAACTGTGCGGCAATTCCATCTACTTTGATCGAGAGTGAATGTTTCGGTTTTGAAAAAGGAGCTTTTACCGGAGCGGTGAATGCTAAGCCGGGCCGTTTTGAGTTGGCCGAAGGTGGAACCCTCTTTCTCGATGAAGTGGCTGAGATGTCGATCGAGATGCAGGTGAAGCTGTTGCGGGTGCTTCAGGATCGCGTTTTTGAAAGAGTGGGTGGAATTCGAACCCAGCCTTTGAACGTGAGATTAATTACGGCCACTAATAAAGATCTCGATAAAGAAGTGAAAGAGGGGCGTTTCCGACAGGATCTTTTTTACCGTTTGAATGTCGTTCCGATTTCGATTCCCCCGTTGCGTGAACGGCACGGCGATATTCCGATCTTGGTGGCCGATTTTGTTAAACGTTTTGCCGAACGGAATCGCAAGCCCATTCCCAGTGTTTCTCCTGAGGTGTTAGAATTGCTTTCGCAATATCCATGGCCCGGGAATGTCAGGCAATTGGAAAACGGGATTGAACGGATGATTGTGATGTTAGAGGGAGATGCTATTTTACCCGAACATCTTCCCGAAGAGATTTTAGAATATGAAGAGGAACGTTTTTTTGGTGGCGTCTCTAGCCTACCCAATCTGCGATCTGGCGATCTACCCGGTAATCTAAAAGAACAGGTGAAAGAGGTGACTCGTCGGATCGAAAAGAAGGCGATTGAAGAGGCGTTGCAAACGACTGGTAATAATGTGACCCAGGCGGCCCGGCTTTTAAATATTAGCCGTAAAGGGTTGCAGTTGAAGATGAAAGAATTGTTATAATCCTAATTCGCCACGAAGGAGCGTGCACCAGCCCTTGACCCGTTCGTCACTGAGGTTGTGTTGGTTTTCAACGTCGATGACGAGCCCTAAAAATTTTCCATCCCGGATCGCTTTCGATTTTTGGTATTCATAGCCGGCGGTGGGCCAGAGTCCGACAAGTTTAGCTCCCCGTTTTTCAAACTTTTCACTGAGCTCGGCCATCGCATCGACGTAGGTTTCGGGATAGCCTTTGCCATCGCCCAATCCAAAGATAGCGATCTTTTTTCCGCTGAAGTTAGGATTCGCGCTTTCTAATTGCGGCAAGAAAGCGGCCCAATCATCCTGCATCTCTCCAATGTGCCAGGTGGGAACTCCCAAAATTAAAATCTCCGGCACGGTGAGGTCTTGTGGAGCTAGTTCGGTGATCAGCTTTACGTTGTTGATCGCCGCCCCCAATTCACTCTTGATCGATTCAGCAATTTGTCCGGTATTCCCCGTGGTGGTTCCATAAACCAGGGCCACTCTTCCTGGAGGCATTCCCCCTTGAGCTGGGGCTCCCCCTCCGGCAGCAGGTTTTGTTGCGGCTGCTTTGGCTGCATCGGCTGCTTTTTTGGCAGCCTCTTGTGCGGCTAGTTCTTTCGCTTTGCGTTCTTCCTCAAGCTTACGGGCCTTTTCCTGAGCGGCCTGTCGGTTTTGATCACTCCGGCCTTTGAGTTGCCCCTCGGAAAGCTGGTTCAGTTCCGGGGTATCAAGCGGAATCGCTCCTTTTTTACTCTCTTTTACGGGTGGTCTGGACCCCTTGCCGTGCATGGCCTTCGTAACCTCTTCTAAGGAAAAGGTTTGGGATATCCCCTGTCGGTCACTCAACACCGCTTCGAAGGTGATGGATCCCTCTTGAATCCGGTTCTTGCCCCGGAGCCATTCCCGAACTTCATACGGGGTCTCAATCGAAACCCAGAAGGATTCTTGAAAGCTCTGTTCAAATGTAAAAGTGAAGGTTTGTCGGGAGCAGCAGTTGATAACGATTCTGAAACACTCGGTTTGGGGCGCCTTCCAGGCTACCCAAACGCCGATGTTGCCTGGCATATTGCCATTGCAAATTCCCAATTGAGGGTTGCCATTTCCGAGTGATGTGCCGCCAAAGATAGAATCTAAAATGCTCATGAATTCACCTGAGTGCAAAAGAATAGTATTATTATTTCGAGTTTTCAATTAAAACTCCCACTCCTTTATGCTGAGTGGTGTTCTTTTTGGCAGTGCGGCCTTTTTTATCTGGGGTATTTTTCCTATCTATTGGCGATGGCTCGGCCATCTTTCGGCCGGTGAAATCTGTGCCCAGCGGATCCTTTGGTCCCAAGTCTCATTAACCCTCTTTCTCTGTATTGGGGGCTATTTCAAGCCCTGGAAAAAATTTATCTCGGACAGCCGTTCGGTTGCGTGGGCTACTCTCGCGGCCCTTCTGATTGGGGCTAATTGGGCCCTTTTTATTTGGGCAGTGCACGTTGGGATCGTTGTGGAGGTGAGTCTAGGGTATTTCATTAACCCCCTTTTGAGTGTCTGTTTGGGGGCCGTCTTTTTAAAGGAGCAACTCCGTCAGGGACAGAGAGTAGCGGTAGCTCTGGCTACTTTAGGAACCCTCATTTTTGTGATGCAATCGGGCACTATCCCTTGGGCCGCTTTTTTACTTGCCCTTACTTTTGGGTTTTACGGATTGATCAAAAAGCGTTTAAAGCATGATTCATTGGTTCTCTTATGGTGGGAAACCCTCATCTGCTTTTTTCCTTCAGTCGGCTATCTCTATTTTTACGAATCGGGAATCACAGGAAGTTTGGCCCAAATCGATCGGATGACTGACGGGCTGTTGTTATTTAGCGGTTTTGTGACGGTCTTTCCTTTATGGCTTTTTGCCGAGTCGACACAACGGCTTCCGCTCAGTTTGGTCGGTATTTTACAGTACATCGCCCCGAGCGTGCAGTTTTTGCTCGCCATTTTGCTCTTTCGAGAACCTTTTTCATTTGGAAAAGGGGTCGGTTTTTCTTTTATCTGGCTAGGACTAGCGGTTTTTACTATAGAAACTTGGCGTGCGCGAGGGCGATCCCTTGCGCCGAGAGTTCCGGTAGAAGGGCCGTTAAAAATTGGTGCCGAGTCAGGCCGGTAGCATCGAAGTTGACCGCTTTCAGCGTGGCCGAAAAGATAATTCTCCCCTCTTGAACCGATTGGATCCGAATCAGGGGCGGCAATCCCGGGAATAACCGCTTGCTTACCGCCATAAAAATCGCCTCCGCCTTTTGAACGTCGGTATTGGATGCAAGGGGAACCTCGACCGTAAAATTGACCTCTGCTGAAGGGATGTTGTAGTTGGTCACCACAGAAGAGGAAAGTTTGGAGTTGGGGATTACAATAGTCGATTGATTTCCCGATAAAATATGGGTGCTTCGCCAACCGATCCGCACCACTTTGCCTTGGAGTTGTTCGACTTGGATGGCGTCTCCTGGGCGGATTGGCTTATCTATTAGAATATAAATGCCGCTGAAAAAATTACTCAGTGTATCTTGCAACGCAAGGGCGACGGCGAGAGAGCCCACTCCTAATGATGCTAAAACCGGGGTGATCGAAATTCCAAAGGTATCTAATAAAATCAGGAGAGTGACCGAGACCAAAAGCAACTGGGTTAATTTCTGGGTAAGAGATCGGGTATTGGGATCTAGATTGCGGAATGGCTTTGCCGTATGGAGGATTAAATTCACCAAGTGAAGGCTCAACCGCATCACGAATAGGATAACGAGCGTTTTTAAACACAAAAGGATCGCAACCTGCTTGCGAAAAGGGGAGGGGGCGACTTGCAGCGCGAGTGCAAAGGCGGCCAATAGTAACAGCAAATTAATGGAACGGTGAAGGCGGGAAAGGATCGGGTGATCGGTATGGATTTCAAAATCGTGGAGCAACTTCTCAATGCGGCCCCAAAGCAGTTTTTTAATGACGATAAAGGAAATCGAAAGGCCGACAAAGGTGGCCATTGATAGGGCGAAAATCTGGAAATGACGAAAGAGTTCAACGATTTCAACTGGCATAGCGGGGATACTCTACACTATTTCTTGGAGGCGATCGAGCGGTCGGCAGCTGCAGGTAATTCTAAGGGGAAGCTATTGCTTTTCTTATCTCCGATTAAGACCATGAGATCAAAGGACTTCTGGCTGGCAAGCCCTTTCCAGGCCGCCTGGAGTGTCTTCTTGGGAATATAGAGCAGTTTACCGCTGATCCTTTTAGCATCGAGAGAGACGGTTCCAATGCGAACGGTCACTTGGTTGTTTTTATCACTGATAAAGTTGTCTCCCCGGATCGTAATAGGGGATTCGTAGTTAAGTTGCTTAGGCTCTGCCGAAATAATTTTAGGTTCTTGGGCTTCAATATTAAATCCCAATTCGACTGTGTCTCCGGGAGGAATATAGAGAGTCTTAGGATTTCGGATGCTCTGGTCGGGCCAGCTGACCACAACTGTGCGATCTCCCGGGATCACATTCGGAATTTCGTAAGCCCCCTTATCATCGGGGGTGATGACCGCATTGTCCCCCTCGACAAAAACTTTGGCATTGGCATAAGGAAGATTGAGCCCCTTTTGCACTACTTTGCCCTTTATCGTCGCCCGCTTCAATGAAAGTAAAGCAATGCGTGCTTCTTGGCTCTGTCGATTAAGTACTTTGACCGTGACGGTCATTTCCACGACCGCTTTCTTTAGCGGATTTTTTTGGAGGTAATCAGCGATTTCCGCTTCAGGAATGCGGATCTCTTTGTTGCTCACCCGGATCGCTTTGAGCGGTTTATCACCCCAAAAAACTTCAAAGGGGGCATTGGCCTGATGAAAGAAAAAATCACCCCGGATCATCATCTCCTTTGGAATCTCGATTGCGGAAGGGACGATGGTTTCGAGATAGGGACGGGGCTGCATAAAGGCAAACTCCACAAAGGTCGGTTTATCGGGATCGATCTTCACTCCCGGTTTGGTTTGAGAGCCCATTTCTGGCCACTCGGCAAAAATATCGCAAGCCCCTTGTTTCACCTCGGGAATCACAAAAGTTCCATCCTTAGAGACTTGAGCAGAACGGTCGCAGGCCCACACTTTCACTTGGGACAAGGGGAGCCCTTCCGGTTCGAGAGTAATTACTCCTTCCACCGTTCCAGCAAAGGCTCGCATGAGGAATAGACCAATCAGAGTATACACTGAAGTAGTTTAATGAAGAATTGAGGAGGCGGAGTGTTGCAACTATGAAGAAAGAGTCCCAAAATGTGACAGCATTGTAACGGTTTTAAAACAATTCACGTTTCTCCAGCCACGGCAAAACTGGCATCCGAAATGCAATTCTAAATAATCAGAAAAAGCTGTGAGAAAGCAGAGTGAGTACAGGTACTAGGAAATGAGTGTTGGTACTCATCAGCAGCCCTAAAAACTTTTTCTTAAGGACTCTGGGATTGGGGCTGCTGGACACACTTTAGCACAGCCAGAGTTTCTTTTTTTTGCCTCTCTGGCATTCAGTTTGGGGCCGTTGGCATACAAAGGAGGACCGTATGAAGCCACTCCTAGTCTTAAAGATAGCAATGGTGGTTTTCATCTGCGGACAAGGGGCGCTAGGAGCCGTTGATAACGACCTGCGCGAGCAAAATCACTCCTCTCCTGTGTTGAATATGCCAACGGTCCTGATCATGGATAAAGATAAACGAGAATATGCCCGGGTCGTCGAGAGTAAGTTAGAAAATTGGGACACGATCATTGGCGAACTTAAAAATGACGCGAGAAACAGTGCATCCGCCACTCGAGCAGGGAGGCTAGGTTTGATCGTGAATAGTCTGGACCGAGATGCGAGACAGGCCCGGGCGCATCTGCGGGAATTGAAATTAGCGCGAGCAGGGGAGTGGGAACCCCTCAAGGCTCATATTGAGGGGCGATTGGAAGAGATGAGAAGGAATTACGATCGGATACAGGCGGAATAATTTACTTGCCAGCAGCGGGTGGTGGTGGTGGTGGTAATGTGTCGCTTCCGTCCTCAGATACGCGCGGGATAAAGCCCGTATCAACGACTGAATCAAAAACAAGCTCCGAAAAGGTGAAACTACACTTTTCCCCATCTGTATCTGCTTGCTTAATCCAGATCCGGTATATCTTCGCTGGAACTGTTAAATAACGATAATAAGGCCCATTCTTGATATCGGTTTTGAGTTGTTTTACAGGAATCGAATACTCTCTATTATTTTCGCCAAGGTAGGTGAGTTGGTAATCGACCGAGGTTTGACCACATTTGTCCCCCCTTTTTTCGATTTTGATCATCGGAGTGATATCTAAGCTAGTTGTCTTCAGATAGCCCTGTGCGTGAGGCGTTTTGATCGTTAAGATCGGATGCCAAGATTCTGCTTTAATTACTTCGGAAACTCCCAACAGAACCAACACCAACAATAAAACATTCGGTTTCATCTTTTCTCCTAAAAATATTTTCCTTAAATGGATGTATGGCGGAAGTCAGTATCAAATGCAATGTCGTGTGTCTCAAAGTGTGTTCCTATGAATTGCCTATATGAAGGAGGGGATTCTGTATGGGATCTTATTGAGTGTGCCGAAAGAATTGAGTGTTGAACTGATACACGTCGGTCGATTTGTCATCTGAAAACCGGGCGTCAAAATCATCTAATAAGCGGTGCACATATTCTTTCGCTTCACCTAACCTTTTCTTATCGATACGCAGGGTAAGCGCAAACATTTCTCGCTCTTCGGGAGGTTGTTCCTCAATCGCTTCGATTCCGCGTTGAAACATTTCACTCATGCTCTTACGACGTTCTCGACTGGGCACTCCACGGACCGTATCTAGGTGAGGGACTAAGAGGCGAAAACCGCTCTCGGTCTTTTCTGCCATTCCCAAATTCACCAACAACTGGATCGTGGATTCGATCTCTTTGGGGGTGACCTTATTTCTGAGCTTCTTACTCAGTTCCGAAAAGGAGGGGCTTACTTTTGGCGTTCCCAGCAATTGGTGGATGACGGTGAAGTACCAATTGGCAAATACATGAAGCTGCTCTTCATCTAAAGTATGCCTTGGCATCGACTTGGGACGGGCCTGTTCCAAAAGATCATCGATCGTTTGCGTAGGAAGTTTTCGGCGCAATTGCCGTTCCCGTTCCACTAAGAGCAACAGGAAATGGTGCTCTTCAGGGGTGAGTTCCAACCATTTCGAAAGCCGTAAGATCATTTGGGGGCTAGGCAGGCGATCCCCATTTAAAACCATGCCGATGGTGCGTGGGGAACGGTATCTTAGGATACGAGCCAGGGTATTCAACCCGACCTTAGAGGAACGGAGGGAGGAAAATTCCTTTAAAACGGTGCTTAAAAAACTCTTAAAATCGGAATGGGAATAGAGATCCACTTTAGCCATAGCAACTACCGCAAACTTCAGCAGTAGCACTAATGGGTTATGGGATCAACTAACGAATTCAGTGCCTTTCGAGAAGCTTTTGGGCCTCTGCATCCCCTAAGAGTCCATTGAAATACTTGAGTTGGACGCCGGCGATCTTGGGATCGAACTGCTTTACGATGGGGTCGGCCGCTCCATAACGGAAACAGACCGAGGGGATCTTGGCCTCAGATGTGGAAGCATCCACACTCTTTACATGGCGGACTTTATCATCCACAAAAACGATCTTTTTAGGCTGCAGACCGATTTTTTTGAGAAAAGTAATGAGCGCGCTTCCTTTCACATTTTTAGGTCCAATGTAGGTCACCCCTTTTGTGAATTGGGCGGGGACCTGATCCCGGAATTCAAGATCCTTAGCGTAGGGGGGATTGATTGTAAAATCGACGCCATTGCTTTTCAGCTGCTTCTGGGTGGTCTCAATGAGATCGCTGGGGCGGGCGGTGAGTGCCATGACCGGAATCTTTGCCTTCTGGGCTTTCTGAATAATATCGGCGGTCTCTTTTTCTACGAGTTGGATTTCGGTCACTCGCTGGACTTTGTTCCATAGTAAGAGTGCTTTATCGATCGCCTGGCTGACCGCAGTCTCTTCTGGCGTTCCGGCTCCCATCAATTCCCCGACGTATTCTTTTACCAGGTATTCAAACCACTGGTCGGTTCCCAGGGTTTGTGCCGGTCGCATGACGGTATTATCGAGATCAAAAACCAGCAGGGTTCCTTCTTTGAGTTCGGCTTCGATGTCGGACATTTGAGTGATTTCCCGAATATCGGCGAAAAGGATGGAGGTGAATAGAAGTGTAATAAATAGAATAGCCTTCATAAATCCCAGCAATACAAGATAAGCGCGGTGAGTCAATCTAAATATAAAAATTAAGATACCCTATATAAAATGGATCCCTTCATCGTGTTCGGTCGACCGCAGATTTCGGATGATGAAATCGCAGCCGTCGTCAGTGTATTAAAGTCAGGATGGATTGGCCATGGTCCACGCACCCGAGAATTTGAAGAGAATTTTGCCAAATATCAAAATGTTCCCCATGCCATAGCAACGCAATCCTGTTCCGCGGCTCTTCTGATTGCATTGAAAGCCTTAGAGATTGGGCCAGGGGATGAAGTGATCTTTCCTGCGATCACTTTTGCCGCCACAGTTAACGCCATCATCGCCAGTGGCGCGACCCCGATTCCGGTGGATGTGACTCCAGTCGATGGTTTGATGGATCTTTCCAAAGTAGAACCACTCATCAATCAACGAACCCGTGCGATTTTGCCGGTCCATTTGGCGGGAACAGCGGTCGATGTCGATCGACTGGGTGCTTTGCGGGACCCCAAAAAGATTTCGATTATCCATGACTGTGCCCATGCGATTGAAACCCGCTGGCGTGGAAAGAGTTTGGCCGCTTTCGGGGACGTCGCTTGCTACAGTTTTTATTCCACTAAAAATATCACTTCGATTGAAGGGGGAATGGTTTGTTCCTCTGATCCCATGATTGCGAAACGGGCGAGGTTAATTTCACAGCATGGGATGAGTGAGGATGCTTACCGTCGATTTTCGGCCTCCGGTTTTAAGTCTTACGATATTTTGTCGGAAGGGTTTAAATTCACCATGACCGATGTCCAAGCGGCCCTTGGGAATGCCCAGCTCCAGAAGATAGAGGGGTTTTATCGACGGAGAACCGAGATCTGGAACCGATACCTGAACGAACTCTCTGGAATCGGGCTTCAATTGCCTTTGCCTCCTCGCCCTGAACTCCATCCGGCTTGCCATCTTTTCCGAGTGGAGGCATCGGACCGCAATGCTTTATTAGTTCAATTGCAAGAGGCGGGAGTTGGAGTGGGCGTGCATTACCCTGCGATTCCCCTATTTACCCACTATCAAAAGCGCTTTGGTTGGGATCCCAAAAATTTTCCGGTTGCGATGGGAATCGGAGAGCGAACCCTATCGCTTCCACTGACTCCGTTTCTGATGGATAAACAGGTTTCCTTTATCATTGAGACGGTTCAAAGATTGATGCAAACCAATCCTGTTTTATCCGATAAAATGGTTCACCTCTCCTTATGGGAGAGGTGAAAATTAAAATTGAGCGGCTTCTTCCGATCCTTTCGTCATATTTCCCGCACTATAAGAATGGGCGCCAGCACCGGCCAATTTACCTGCCGCCACGATGAGGTATTCATTCCGAATGGGCCGGTCATCGAACCAACACTCCAAAATTTCCCGCACTCCAGCCGCATAGCGAGCTTGGGCAGAGAGTGATGTTCCTGAAATGTGGGGAGTCATTCCATGATGGGGCATCGTTCGCCAGGGGTGATCCTTGGGTGCCGGCTGCGGGAACCATACGTCTCCGGCATAGCCCGCCAGTTGACCCGATTCGAGCGCTTTGGCGACGGCATCGCGATCGCAGATCTTTCCGCGGGCGGTGTTCACCAGATAAGCTCCCCGTTTCATTTTGTTGATGAGGGCCTCGTTAAAAAGGTGTTCTGTTTCTGGGTGGAGTGGGCAGTTGATAGTCACCACATCACATTCCTTCACCATCGATTCTACATTGGGATGAAAGGTGAGGCCCAACTCTTTTTCAGTTCCTTCCGGTAATCGGTGACGATCGGTGTAATGCAATTTGACATCAAAGGGTTTGAGCCGTTTCAAAACTGCCAGCCCAATCCGGCCTGCAGCGACCGTTCCTACATTCATCCCTTCGAGATCATAAGAGCGGGCAGCACAATCGGCGATATTCCAACCCCCTTTAACGGCCCATTGGTAGGAGGGGATGTAATTGCGGACCAGCGATAAGATCGCCATCATCACATGCTCGGCAACACTAATGCTATTGCAATAGGTGACTTCGGCAACGGTAATTCCCCGATTGATTGCCGCCTGGAGATCCACATGATCCGATCCGATTCCAGCGGTGATGGCCAATTTTAATTTAGGGGCCTTTGCAATCCTTTCGGCTGTCAAATAAGCGGGCCAGAAGGGTTGCGAGATCACCACTTCAGCATCACTGAGTTCGCGATCGAGGACCGAATTGGCCCCATCTTTATCGGATGTGACGACCAATTGATGCCCCTTCTTTTCCAAAAAGGAACGTAGCCCTAATTCTCCCGAGACACTTCCTAGAAGCGCTCCAGGAGTGAAATCGATCCCTTGAGGAGTGGGGAGCTTTTGCCCATCGGGATAGTTCTCCAGTTGGGGAAGGTTGTTGCGGGGATAGGATGTTGGGTAACCGGTAATCGGATCGTCATAAAGAACACAAACTATTTTCGACATTGAACAGGGCCTCCAAAGAAATTTAAAAAAAGATAAAAAGCCATATTGACTGCATGTGTCAATAGTGGGCAGTGTAAATAAAACGGGAGACGGCCGATATGGGTAAACTTTTTTTGGGTATTATTTTATTTGGGGCTATTTTATTCGGAGGGGAGAAAAACCTTACCCAATGGGTGGAACAGCTTGGCTCTCCTGCTTACAAGGAAAGAGAGGCCGCCAGTCATCACCTCGCAGAACTTCTAAAAACAGAACTGAAAAAAGCACTCAATGGAAAATTTAAAAAAGAGGTCAATTTTTATGAGACCGATCTCTATAAAAATGAAGTGAGCAAACTAGGAGAAGCGTTACGAACCACCCCATGCCCTGAAACAGCCGCTCGTTTGCGACGCATTCTCGTTCCCTATTCACCTTTCGTGATCGACTGGAAAGATATCATTGAGGGATTCTTTGCACTCATAGCCAAGGAAGCCCATCTCCAGGAAGTTGCTAAAGGAGCCGATTTGGTTGTGGATGCGATCCCGGCGCTGGAAATGGATACCTATGTCGATGCGGCCAACCAAAATCTCAACGGTCTGTGGGAAAAAGAAAAAAAAGAGGAAAACGAAAAACGGCGATTGCTGATGTATCAGATCGTTTCAAGAAACATTCGACTGAAAATAGATGAAAAGGCAAAAAAAGAGGATAAAAAAATGATCTATTTCTCAGTCAACAAGGTCCCCTATGCGGCTAAGGTGGAGACCAATGGAGATGTTTGGGTAGAGAAGCGGATGCCTCAAGAATATACTTATACTCCGCCCTCTTTGATTGAATCGGCTGCTTTAAAGTTGGATCACTTTCGGGAGTTGTTCAGGGCTCCTGGCGGGTTACCCTTTCCTGAGAAACTACAAACCCGTTATAGTTTTTTTGTCTCGATTACTCCGGGTCGATCCAGCCTGACCTATGTCATGATCCCTAAACCGAAAGATGGGGAAGGGGGCAGTGGAGGGGAAGGGCCTGCTTCGGTGATTCAGGATGTATTGGCTAAAGAGTTTCCTAAGGAAAACTATAAAAACTATATCGATGCTATCGAGAAAGCTCCTTTTCCTGCTCCGCTTTCTCAGAGTCGTTACGTCGGAAAAGTTTTCATTACGGAAGAGGATTAAAATATAAGGAGCCTTACTTCCACAAAACAGGGAATTTAGAATGATTCGTCAATTATGGTTGTTGGCATTTTGGGTTATTGGGTTAAGCGGCCCCGGGTTTGCTACTTACCATCCCTGCTTGGATATCATCTCCCCCAAGCCGGAAACTTTGCCTTTTCCCGTAAGGTACTTTAAAAGCCATCGCAAGATCATCGATTTTAATGAAGCTGTTCCCGACTACGATCCCTCACAGGAAATCATGGTAGGTTTTGATCTCGGGGGGCATGTCGATCTCTTTGTAGGGGATCTCTTTGTACACACCAATTTTCAAGGCATTGAGCCCTGCCACCGTCGATCTATCAATGCGGGGGTCCATGTCCGGGTCAGCGTAGGCAAGCAGATAGTTGACGGTCTTTTGGGGTTCATTGAGGAAAAAAAACAATACCAATGTTGGGGATTCTCCTGTCATCACAACGCACTTTTAGTGCTGCACCACAATGGCGTTCATCTTAACAGTTACATCCCGATGCGAGGAAGCTCCAGTTACACCAGGATCCTGAATAATGGATTCGTCGACGGAAATGGGAATCCGTTTAGACAGCAGATCCTGGTCACTCAGACGAACGATGGGGGGGAGCATTTGGAAGGGATATACAATACTCTCATGCTTCACCAAACGGGACGGGGTGTTACCACTCTTCTCGCTCTTTCCGATACCAAGGAAGAATTTAAGACGGTTTTACTTTCCCGAGCTCCCCATCTCGCGCCCATTGCCGTTGTGCTGGAGACAGGTGACTTCAGCCCGCTCCCCCCCGATCTATTGGTTCTGGCACATAACTATTTTCGCCTTTTTGAAGCAGAGCTTTTAACTTTAGTCGAACCGAATGGCGGATCCATGAATTGGCTGGTCGCTTACTCACGAGGAACTCACGATCTGCCTCTCTTTAAAGCCGGAATTCGCATGGCGATGCTGAATTCGCTCGATCGTCTCTTTGCGAGTCATTGATGGTATAACCATTTTAATTCCTTCGAATTCTTTGACAGTGAATTCCCATTGGGGTGAAACACTGTAGTATGAACCCGGACAGAACAGGAAAAATTCAAAAACTCGGAAGATTGCGCTGGGTTTTGAGGGTTGCCGTATTGGGTACAGGGGTGGGAATCGGTTGCACCATTGGACTCGGGCTATACACCTTTTACTATGCCAAAGGAGCTTCTTACTTAACCAATGATTCCAAAGCCTGCAACAATTGCCATATCATGAATGAGCAATATGACGGCTGGTTAAAAGGGAGTCATCGGGCGGTTGCCAATTGCAATGATTGTCATGCGCCTCACAGCTTTATTGGAAAATACCTAACTAAAGCTTCCAATGGTTTTTGGCATAGCTATGCCTTCACTACCGGATTTTTTCACGAACCCATCCGCATCTCGGACAGAAACCGTCGAATTACAGAAGCCACCTGTCGTCATTGTCACGCAGAAATTGTGCATGCCATCGATTTTTCATTGGATTCTCAAAAACCGATTTCTTGTGTCCAATGCCATCAAGGGGTTGGACATGCACACTAGAGGGACGCTATGAAGCCCAAGAAAAGTAGACAGCTCTTAATCTTGTTCGGATTTTCTTTCTTGATCGCAATTATTATCTCGATGTTGTTGATCAATATTTTCGAACGCAAGATCGAATCGAGAAATCCATTTTACCGGGTAGTCGAACTTGATGATACCATCGAAGATCCCGCCGTCTGGGGCAAAAATTTTCCGTTTCAATATGACGGTTATCGAAGGACGGTGGATCAGGTTCGTACTCGGTTTGGGGGAAGTGAGGCAATGCCCCGCACCCCTACACAGGCCGATCCGAGATCTTTAGTGGCCCAATCGAGGCTATCTGAAGATCCCCGACTGAAAACCATCTGGAATGGGTATGCTTTCGCCGTCGATTTCAGGGAGGAAAGAGGGCATGCCTTCATGCTCGAAGATCAAGTTTATACGCAACGGCAACATGCGGTTCAACAGCCCGGGGCCTGTTTGCATTGCCACGGTTCTATTTATGTTCCTTATATGCAGGCGGGTCATGGGGATCTCTTCAAGGGTTTTGCAACTTTAAACCCACTTCCCTATTCCGAAGCGAAAATGCAGGTACGTCATCCGATTGCCTGCATCGATTGCCATGATCCAAAAACGATGCAGCTCAGGGTAACGCGCCCTGCTTTTATGGAAGGGATCGCGGCCTTTAAATCACACCAAGGGATTAAAAGTTATGACGTGAATGCGATGGCCACTCGTCAGGAGATGCGCACCTTTGTTTGCGCCCAATGCCACGTCGAATATTTCTTCAAGGGAAAAGAGAAGCGGCTGACCTACCCTTGGTCTAAGGGAATCAAAATTGAGCAGATCTTAAGTTTCTATGATGGCATCGATTTTAAGGATTGGTCCCATAAAACCGCCCGTTCGCCCCTTTTAAAAGCACAGCACCCGGAGTTTGAAATGTGGAATCAGGGAATCCACGGACGATCCTCTGTTGCCTGTGCCGATTGCCATATGCCTTATATGAGGGAAGGTGCGATGAAAATATCGGATCATCACGTGCGGAGTCCTTTGTTAAACATCAATCGTTCCTGCCAAACCTGCCACCGCTGGCCGGAGTCGGAACTCAAGGCACGGGTAGAAATGATTCAGGAGCGCACTTTTTACATGCGCAACCTGGCTATGGATGGAGTCATCGACCTGATTCGGGATCTGGAACGAGTCCAGGTTAAGCCGAGGAACAACAACACCGCAATTGCGAGTGCTCAGGGATATCATCGAAAAGCCCAGTTTTTCCTGGATTTTGTGGAGGCTGAAAACTCCACGGGATTTCATGCGCCGGAAGAGGCTTTGCGAATTTTAGGGGAGTCGATTCATTTTTCACGATTGGGGCAGAAAGAGCTGAGAAAGTTAAATTCAGAGGAGTAGGTGAATAGGAGGTATTAGCCGACGACCGGGCATGATCCGGTGACCTGCTCATTACGAATGAGCTGCTCTACCAACTGAGCTACGTCGGCGTTCACTCAATAAGTCGCAAGATTACCCTTGCCTCCTAAATCTTGGCAATCCTATTTGCTTTATTCTAAAAGGGCCTGCCCCCATTGATGTCGATGGGCAAGTAATAGTGGCGGCCTGGCTGCGTAAATTGCTTGACGGCTTGTGCGGTGATAGCTCCTCGGTCTTCTTCTGTATGGATCTCTATATTGAGTGCTGCATCGAGTGGGTAACTTTCGCTGAGATCAATTGTGTCATAAACGCATTGGCAGATAGACTTGCCCGGTTGAAGTGTCTTGTAGCTGGAGTTCGTTTTACAAGTAGTGTTGCTCGAACAGGTGACCGAGTTTCCACATGCAATGGCGCTTCCTGCGCTGATGTTCCCTCCGGTTGAAGAAAAAGTAACTTCGACAGTTTGCACGATTGGGGAAATGTTTTGAATAGTAATGCAGTTATGCGTCCAGGGTGTAAAAATCGATTTGAATAGTCGCGCTGCCTGTAGCTGCGAAGGAGAGAGTAAACAGAATGGAAAAAAAACAGAAAACAGATTTCTTACTAGCGATTTGTTCATGTTATCTACCCTTTGCAGTACATAGTAGTTATATCAAGCAACACCCCCAAAACATATTCAAAACAAGTCCTATTCGAAGGATGTGACGTGAATTTTTTGAGGGGAGGAAAGTGCTTTGGAGATCTGTACGGCTACAAACCGGTTTCCCGCTTCTGTGTAATGGCCTGCAGAGCCGGGGTAGGGAATCGCCCCTTCCGCTATGTAATAACTTCTGACGGTCTCAGGTGAAAGCCGTTTAAATGCCGGGAGGAGATCGATAAAGGTAAATCCAATCTCCTCACTTTGTTGTTTGAGAAAGCCTTTCCACCCTTGGCTATAGTCCTGCTCGAGATCGGCTAAAATCGGGAAGAAAGCCAATATAAATCGACTTTTTTTCTTTCGGTTGATTTCGGTCAGCTCTTTTAAAATGGCAACGGTCACCGGTGCCATTGCGTCATCCTCGATCATTGATACTTTTTGTCCTCGAGGAAATTCCCAAAAGATCCTCTCTGCTGCTTCGATGAAACCAAACTTCTCAAAGAGGCGCCAATTGCGGGTAATCCATGGCAATCGATAGGGCAGGCGGGGGACGGGAGTGTTTTTGACGACGAGATTTCCTTGCTCAAGTCCTAAGGTCGGTTTCCCAAATCCTTCAAAGCGATCCTGGCGCATGCGAAGAAAGTCATTAAAGATAACGCTCATGATGTGAAAATTATGTTCAAATCGAATCCCATCCCGTCGATACCATAAGAAGGCCTGATCCAATCCGTAACCGATCTGTCCCATATTGATCGATTCCACCTGAGATTGGTTGACGGTGAGTTGAGCGCACCAGTTGTCCTCATTGCGCACTCCAAATCCAAAGGCAAAAGAGTCTCCTGAGCAAAGGATCCGGGGAAGGTCGGTTTTCTTTTGATAAGAGTATTCCTTATCAGCACGGATTCCTTGCGCGTTGATCTTCACATCTTTGCCTGGCCCAAACATATTGGGTTCGATGGCGTTGGGAGTATTGATCCAGCCGAGTTCTGGATCCCATTGGGTGACCACTCGCTCCGAGCCTTTATGAGTGGAGAGTCCAATCAGTTGGAGGGTACGCAGAGTGAGGCTGGAGAGCCCTTCAATGACCACCAAAAAAAGGAAGGAAACGATCAGTACCAGGGTAAGCTTTTTAGTCACCCCAATAGCTTAGACAATGAAAGGATGTTCGTCACTTTTCAAGGAACGACGCGATTGCTTTGCTCTGTTGAAAAGATTCCTATTTATTTGATTTTGGCGGGTTTGGACTCGCCTGTCCAATTTCATAGAAATGCAGTTAATCTGCGAGGCCATTCGGTCTCAGGCTTCGAGAAGCCCTTGTCCCATGCTTCTTGAGGTTTTTTAACTTTCGTGCTGGAACAGACAGAAAAAGTAACAAAGACTTCAAGCCAGCCCGAGACCCACCAAAATCAAATCAATAGGAATCTTTTTAATAGAGTACGATTGCCGCGTCAGTCGCAGCGCTCGCTCCTCGCAATGACGGGCGGGCTAAAAATTCCCCTTAGAAATTCCACTGTGGGCCGATCATGATGCCGAATAGCCAGGTCTGGCTTGCCGGTTCATGGATGAGGACGTTGCTTCCATCTTGAACCACCGGTCGACCGGAGCTGTCTCTGAGCAGTTCTTGTCCTCCCTCTCCAATCGATAAGAGTTGCAGGAAAGGAATAAACCGCATTTTCCATTGCGCTGAAAGAGGGATTTTGGCTGGGAACTCCGCCCGGAAACCGAGTCCCATGCCTAGTGAGCCGGCAGTGTCTTGCAGTGATGGATCGGCATCGGAAAGAAAGAAGGAGATGCGGCCGCCAATGGTCCAGAGTAAAGAGAGGTCGACGCCAAGGGAAAAGGATTCCTTCTCTACGGCATTAATGGAAACTCCCATGGGAACGTAGAGGATGTAATATTTTTCTCCATACCCGCCTTCGCTGCCACTCGAATCGCGGTTCCAATAACGCAATCCAAAGCCAAGGTAGGGTTTAACGATGGAACTCACCGGATATTTGCCTAAAATTTCCCAAACAAACATTTGGTTGGTGGTGTCCCCTTCAGCGGGGGCTCCATCTTGAGTGGAACCGTCATAGAAGGTTCTGCCGAAATTTAATTCAAAACGATTTTCCAATTCGAACTTCTGATCGAAATCCATACTATGACGAAGGAAAAGGCCAGGGATGGCGTTTCGTTCGGTGCTCTTTCTTGGGGGCTCTACATCTTCTTTATAATAGAGGTAATGGAGTTGAGCTCCAAAGGAGAGGGCATGGTGCGTGCGCGATGGGGTCGCGACCGGCCCTTTTGCAGCGAGGCATGGAATCAATAATAAGAGGGCAAACATTTACATAGAAATGCTGCAAGGGGTGTTCCGATACCCTAGGCTTCGTATTCTACTGGACTACTGAATGAACCTGACCATTGTGTAGACGGGTTGTTAGAAGATCTCCGCTTTTGACCTGATTGCTCTGGGTTAATATTTCTCCGTTTGCATCGGATGTAATGGAATAGCCACGCGAAAGAACCGCAAGGGGGGAGAGGGCATTTAAGTTAGAGATCGCGCGTTCCCATCGGGCCCGTTTCAACTTTACCTGATTTACGAGCGCCATTTTAAGCCGCTGCTGGGTCTGTTTCAGGTTTTTTCGCATTTCGGCGAGTCGTTGTCTGGGATCTACCAAGCGTTGAGAAAGGTGAGTGAGGTGGATCTTGTTTTGTTCCACCCGTTTCAACATCAACATTCGATTGCGTTGACTATAACTTTGAACTTTAAAAAGAAGGTCCCTTTTTGCCGGTAACACCATCTCCGCGGCGGCGGATGGTGTTGGGGCGCGCACATCGGCCACAAAATCGGCAATCGTGAAATCGACCTCATGTCCAACAGCAGAGATAGTGGGGATCGTACAGGCGGCGATTGCACGGGCCACGATCTCTTCATTAAAGGGCCAGAGATCTTCGATCGAGCCGCCGCCGCGTCCTACAATTAAAACTTCGATGCGGTCACTTGGATTTTCCTGGTTCCACCTCTGGGCAAGAGAGATTGCATTCACAATTTCAGGGGCTGCTTTATCTCCCTGCACCGATGCGGGTAACACAAAAATACGCCGCTCTGGAAAGCGAGTGGAAATTACTTTTAAAACGTCACGGATCGCCGCACCGGTGGCGGAGGTGACAATGCCAATGCGTTTGGGGAGTATTGGTAACCTTTTTTTCCGTTCTGGGTTGAAGAGTCCTTCGGCTTGGAGTTTAGCTTTCAGCTGTTCAAAAGCGAGCTGAAGGGCCCCCATTCCGACCGGTTCCATCGCGTCGCAAATGATTTGATAATCTCCACGGGCTTCATAGACCGAGAGTTTTCCGTGGAGCAAAACCTCCACGCCATCTTTTACCTGGAATTTTACTTTGGAGATGGCTTGGCGAAACATTACAGCCCGCAATTGGGCATTGGCATCTTTTAAATTAAAATAGGCATGTCCTGAAACCGGTTTTTTGAAATTGCTGATCTCCCCTTTGACCCATACATCAAAAAAGGTGTTCTCAATATGGCCGCGTAAATTGCGGGTGAGTTGGGTGACGGTTGGAACTTGCGTTCGCCAGTCTTGAGTTACTTCAGGAACTTTGGCAGGGGCAGAGGTCGGCTCTACTTCAAGAGACATTTGAAACGTAAGCGTGGGATCATCGGTCAGCATAAGTTTAAAAAGGGCGCAGGATCACCATAAAGATAATCACAATCATTAATAGGGTCGGGGCTTCATTCAAGAAACGAAACTGTTTCCCACTCACCGGGCAACTGTTCTCTGCCAACTGCCGGCGAAACTTTCCCGCTATATGGGAAAGGTACATGAGTCCCGCCACAGAAAGGAGCTTAACGTGCATCCAGGGCTGTTTCAAGAGTTCAGGGTTGAAATGGAGCATGGCGAGCCCCGCAAAAAGGCTGACAATCATGGCGGGAAGGAGGATCACCATCAAGAGTTTCCGTTCCATGACCTGAAAACGCTCTTTCACCACATTTTCGGTCTCTTCGGCGTGGTAAACAAAAAGGCGGTAGAGATAAAGGATGCCGGCCATCCAGGAAATGACAGCAATCAAATGGATGGCGAGAAAAACTCTATAGAAGGATATCATCTTCGAAGGTCCCTTCGTATTGTTGCATGTATGGCTGCTGTGGGGGCTCCGAATAAGGGGCTTCAGGCGAAGGGCGAAAAGGGGCTGTGGGGGGGGGCACTGGAACGACAATCGGGTTGATTGTTTTCGGAGAGCGATTCTCCAATTTTTGCTTCAAGAAATCGACTTCGTATCGCTTGGTGGGATTCTTTTCCATCGCCTCTTTTACCTTCTGGAAGGCATGTATTACAGTGGCATGATCCCGCCCAAAAAACTTTCCAATCTCTTGGAGCGGAAGAAGCGTATAGGTTCGGGATAAAAACATCGCGACCTGTCGCGCCCAAGTGATCTTTCCTTTGCGGGATTTAGAGACAAGATCGACCCGTGAAACCCCAAAATTATGTTCTACCAGCGCTAAGATTTCATTCAGAGTGACATTTTCCCGGGTATGGGCCTGCATTCCTGTCGATTTGACGACGAGCGCGGTGTCAATGGAGCGTTTTTCTAAACGGGCTTGGAGGTGAATCCGGAGAAGAGAACCCACCAGTTCGCGGATATTCTTTTGTCCCTGATCCACTAAAGTGCTGAGCGTGTGGCGATCGCAAACAATTTGATGGCCACCGGCTACCTTTTCGAGAAGGTCGATTTTGTTTTGGAAAGAAGGGGGAGCAATTTCGGCGAGGATACCGGACATTAATCTCGATTTTAAAGGTTCAATAAAGCCTTCAAGGCGGTGAGGGGCAACGTTGGTGGAAAAGATAATCCGTCCCCCTTTGGCATCCATTTCGTTGAAGATGTGGAGCAGCTCTTCTTGTGTTTTGAGGCGGTTTTTGAGCAGGTGGATATCGTCGAAAATTAGGCAATCGGTTTCTTGTCGATAGACACGTTTGAAAGTAAAGGTGTCGTTGGTTTTAATCGATTGGATCATGTCGGCGGTGAAGTTTTCCGACGTGATGTAACGCACCTTGCATCCCTGATTTTGTTGGATGACCCGTTTGCCAGTATCAGCGAGAAGATGGGTTTTTCCCATGCCGACCCCGCCCAAAATGACGAGTGGATTCATGAGGATCGCCTCTTGCCGGACAAACATGCCGGAGCATTGATAGGCGACGTGATTAAATTCAGATTCTAAATAGGGTTGTGCAAACTGCGGCAGCTTGGGATCGTGAATCGCAGGCTTGGCTTCAGGAGCATTCGGAACGATCCGTAAAGAGGGTTTCGATGGCGAGGAAAGTTCGACTGGAGAGGAGGGGGTCTGCAAAGGGGGGGCAGAGCTCGCACTTGAAGCATTCTCTCTAAGGATTTCGAATTCGAGTTGAAGTTCGGTTCCCGCCTGATCCTGGATCGCTTTCTTAATTTGTTGGGTGTAGTTTTGCTGTAGCCAATCTCGATGAAATGGGCTTGGAACCCCTAACACTACAGCCGTTTCGCTATAACGGAGCAGTTCCAGGGGTTTAAACCAATTCTGGAACTGCGTCTGTGGCAGTGTCTCCCGAATTGAGTTAATTGCAGCTGTCCAATCTAGGTGAACCATGAAGTAAAATAATGGTTATATCTTGGGAAAATGGAGCTGGGCAAAGAGTTAGGAAAGATCGCGGGATCAGATAGGTTTTAAGAGTTATCCCCAAGAGTAAGTCTATGAAATAATTCAAGATGACTCTCTTTGCTAAGTTTATCTCCTCGATAGTTTCATCAAAACAGGAAAATGATCGGAATCTAAATAAAATAAAACAGTTAGAAGAGTTATAAACACCCTGTGGATAATTTAAAAAAAAATGAATTATTTTCGAATTCTACTATTTTTCCCTTTTTTTGCAGATTTATTAGGTTTCAAAAGCTCGCTTCGCCCCAATAAGAAGGCAAAAATAATTTCGGCGGCAAGACGGCTGGTTCGCTCGTTAAAATCGAGGTTAGGAGCCACTTCGGCGATCTCCAGGAGCGAAACTTTGGTCGTTTTTCCGATCTGATAACCAAACTGACGCACCTCATTATTACTGAAACCAATAATAGGCGGGGCACTGATCCCCTCGGCTTGGAAGCAGCTATCCATGTCGAGAGTCACAAACAGGGTGCGGCACCGTTGAGCTAGCCCTTTCAGAGCCTTGGTGAAATCGACCTCTGGATTTTTGATCGTATGGAAGGGAAGGATCTGCACTCCCGCATTCTGGCAGTACTTGTAATAGGTACGACTATTGCGATTGATCTGGGTTCCAAACTGTACCAAGTTTCTACCCAGGATTTTTTGGCTATCTAAGATTGCCCGAAAGGGGGTTCCACTATGAGGGAGATCCTCTTCCAGCTCGCGAACATCGAGGTGAGGATCGATATTTAGAATTCCAAAATCTTTAGGAGCGCCCCCTTTGGCTCGTGCGAGGCCTAAAAAATTGGGGGCGGCGAAATCGTGACCTCCTCCTAATGAAATAGCGCAATCGAATGATTTTAAAAGGTGGGCAAGGACTTCTTCACAAGTCTGGTGGGTCTTGGCGATGTTATCACTCACCCGGATATTCCCGATGTCGACTAATTGGAATCGATCCTCCCAAATTGCATCCATCGGGAGCGTCATTTTAAAAAGGTGTTTGCGGATACTATCGGGCCCAAGCTTCGCCCCCTCGCGTCCCCGGTTTCTTTTTACGCCCGTATCGTCGGGGCAACCGAGTAGGGCAATTCGATAGGGGGCCTCTTTTTGTTGGAGATCTCCGATGATCCATTCTCCGAGCCGGGGATCGTTGACACGCCCACGATAAAGCAATTTAGGATCGACCGGATGGATAAGTTGGTTCCATGGATTCATGAATGCGAAAAGAGTAGCAGAGTAGTTTTTGGAAAGTAAATGACATGTGGAGTCGTTTGAGAAGCTCATCTTTTCGATAAAATGAATGGCATGGAAAAAATCGATCGCTTTGAATCGTTGCCGGTAACGGAAAATCTACTTTCACGCATTCCCTGGAAAGAGATTTCACTCTCGTTACTCCTTCCCTTTCTTTTCTTGCCGATGGCAAAATGGATGGGGCTTTGTTATTTCGTTGAAGGGGCACGTTATTATGCTCCCCACGCTTTTTTGGATCTCTTCCTTTATGGGACTGCATTTTTGGTGGCGGTCCATAGTTTTTTAGTTTGGCCTCTCACCGCGGAGCAAACATGGGAACATTTGAAAAAAATGCCGATGGCACTCCAGATCGGAATCCCCACTTTTTTAATGACTCTGCCGCTCTTGGGGTTTAGCTATTGGCTGGTCGATATCAAGGACAATCTTTCTTTATTGGAGCTCCTCATCCAAATCGTTCCTGGAATTATTTTGGGAGCGTTGCTTTTCCAGCGGACTGAAAAGCCCTGGGTCTTTACTCTGATTGCGGGCGTGGGGGCTTTTATTCCACTCTTTGTGATGAATGATCTCCTTTCTCCGTTTCCGGTCGTCTTTGCCTATGCTTCGAAAGGGGCCGCCTTCTATTTTTGGAAAACGGTGTTGCCACTCGGGCTAACACTCCTTCTCATAGGACTCTTTTGGAATTCGGAAAAGGTAGAGCTCGATCTCGCTATTTTTGCCGGAGCCCTGAACCTCATGCAGGTGGTTTGTTTTTTGATCCTACCCTTATTCTTAATGATCCAGGGAGAACTTTCATTCTATTCCCCCTATCAGCGAGAAGTCGGTTTTATGATGTTTACCGTCGTCTGTTACCTTATTTTGAAGAGGAATCCTAAAATTGATCGCCTCTTGCAAGTCTCTGCGGCCCTGAGCTCCTTATTGGCATTGGGCTGGCTTATCTGGTTTTCCAACCACCTCTCCTATCGATGGGAAGAGATGATCCGCGTCACCCATTCGGTGCTGGTGTTGGGTCTTGCAGTGGCTGTGTTTGGGGTAGTAAAGGGCGGAAAAGAAACTCCTAGTATGGTAGACTAAGCTGTGCTAGGAATACTAGCGTTACTGTCCGATCTTGACCTCTGAGCGGGTGCTCAAGTTATGTCTCGTCGGCACCTACTGACCATTTGGAGGTCTTTGTAATGGGAAAAAAGTTATATGTTGGAAACCTGTCGTATTCAGTGACTGAAGCGTCGCTGAACGATCTCTTCGCTCAAAACGGAGCGGTGGAGAGCGTGCGTTTGATTACCGATCGCGATAGTGGCCGATCCAAGGGATTTGGCTTTGTTGAGATGGCAAGCGACGAAGAAGCTGAACGGGCTATCAATAGCCTGAACGGGAAGGAATTCGAAGGGCGTGCATTGACCGTCAACGAAGCCCGTCCTCAAGCCCCACGTTCCGGTGGCGGCGGTGGATTTGGTGGCGGCGGTGGTGGTGGTGGACGTCGTGGCGGCGGCGGCGGTGGTTTCGGCGGCGGTGGCGGCCGGGGCGGCGGCGGCGGCGGACGCGGGGGTGGTGGCCGAGGACGTTTCTAGTCCTAAGCTCTAAACTCCTAGATAGTTTTAAAAGGGTCGGATCCCTGAGGGTCCGGCCCTTTTTATTTCGGGCAGCTCTTAATGGAGCACAATATTTCCGACGATCTCTTTAATGGCGTGGGTGGAGAGCTGAAGGGACCAAGGATAGGGCAGCCATCCCCCCTTCGAATGAATTCCTTGAGTAAAGAATGAAACCGGAAACGGGATAACTTCAATTCCCTGTTTTTTAAAAAGATTTACCGCCCTCTTCATATGGAAGGCATGGGTCACTAAGAGGATCTTTTGATACCCCTCTTGCGCTAAGATTTCTTTCGTAAAAAGAACATTTTCATAGGTAGTCCGGGAACGATTCTCCTCGATGATGTCCTGGGAAGGGACACCATAATAAGTCAGAAAGGCCTTCATATCGCCGGCTTCGGTATGCCCCACTCCTTTGGAATCCAGATAGGGTACTCCGCCTGTGACGATGATCTTGGGAGCTTTCCCAGATTGATAAAGTTTGAGGGTGGGGAGGAGCCGGCTCCCTGTCTGCTCTTCGGGAACCTCTTTTGTGAAGTAAGAGGGAGCCAGGGACCCTCCTAGAGTAATAATCACGTCAGCCTTTGGACAGCTATTAATAGGAACAGTAGGATGGGCAGATTCAATCGGAGAAAGTAAAAGTTCCGAGACCACGGGCATCGAACAAAGTAGAAGTAGCAGGAAAGCGGTGGCAAAGCTCCCAATGACGAGCCGGGGTCTTTTTTTCCAGGTTGCAAGCAGCCCAACTATCATGAGAATAAGGGTTATATTCAGTGGGTATAAAAACTCCTGAGCTATTTTGCTAAAATAGAAATACATTGATTCTTTTATCTTTTCCCATTCCGGTTTTATTTTCAATTCTATTCACTTTTGCCAATTCTTCGAATAATCCGGCCTCCGCTCTTCCTTCCACTTTTACCCCTGCCTGTAAAGAAGTCGCAAAGGCAGCCAGCAATCCAGAGGGGAGCCCTCAATGGTTACCCCTTCCGAAATTGGTTCAGGGAGCGGAACTAAGAGGTGAAATAGCGAAGGGAAGCACCGGAAAAGTTTATGCGGTTCAGTGGAAAGAGAGGTTGTGGGCGGTGAAAGATGCCCTGCCGACCGAGGAAGCCCAAGCAGATCTCGCACGCGATTACCATTTTCAGAAGATGGCCTATCCCTCTGATACCGTTTTAGTTGAAAGCGAAGGCCGATCTTTCATTCGGATGCCACACTATCCGATGAGTTTGGAATCTTTTATGAGGAGAGGGTATGACGGTTTTGATCCCTTTTCGAGTGATCCTGCCAAAAGAGATAAAAAATTTATCGGTCGTTTAGGACAGGCGTTGTTAAAGGAACTCAAGCGCCTTCATGATCTGGGAATTGTGCACGGGGATGTGAAACCGAATAATATTTTGATTTCGCTTGGCCTCAATCACGAGATTTCTGTTCGGTTCATCGATTTTTGCTATGCGACTAAAAAGGGAGATCCCATGTCCATTCTACATGCGGATGGAATGGTCTTTGGAACTCCTGCTTATAGTTCCCGTGAGATGTGGCAGGGGCATCGAGTGACTCCGGAGCGGGATCTGCGGGCTCTTCAAAAAGCACTCCTCCACCTTTATACTCGCGATGTTTATGAGACGGTGCAGATCGAACGCCAATTGTTACATTTGAAATGGAAGGAACCGGCGCAGGCATTTGATCACTTTCCAGAGTTGGTGACCCCGACGACCGCCTTCGTTCTTGCAAGCCACCTGCCCAAGAATGTGGTTGAATTCGATGCAATGCTAAAACAATCCTTCGAACCAAACTTCATCGATAAGTACGCTGAGCAATGGCAAAATGCCTTTCAGAAATCCGATATATTGGACCGTTCTGAGCGGGATGAGTTACTGATCGAATTGGTTCAATCAAATGCTTTTGGCGTCCCGATCACCAAAAAGTTGGATCCCAAAGTTCGAGCGAGGGTGATTGAATTGATCAAGGCACAGGAAGCCGGTTGGAAAGAAAGCTCCGAGCAGGGCAATTGGGTGATGGGATGGCACGATAGGATGAAAGCACCTATCCGCGAGTACCTTCGTCAGCTAGAATAATAGCCATAGATGATCCTCTTTCTCTTATTTTATTTACACACCTCCCTATCGGCCGAAGTGTTGCACATTGAGGAGAAACCCGCAGTCCAATATGAAGAGGAAAAGAAACCCATAGAAGAAAAAGAAACAAAGGTTCCTGAATCGGCGAAGAAAAAACTTCGCAAAGGATCGATCTTGCTTCGATTTGCCCATCAACCTGCTTTTCCTTCTGCCGTTTATCGCAGCCGCGGATCTTTTGGAGTGATCTATGATCCCTTAGCTTTTGCGATTGGCGCTACTTATGCCATCGAAGAGAATGTGTTGGGTGGCGTGGAATTGGCCCAATTCGGAGTTCTCAACTCCAGCCCAGAGGTTAAGGCCTATTCTATCATGGGAATTCTCCAATACTTTCCTTTTAAGAAAGGTTTTTTTTCGAGTGCCTTTGTCGACGGTGCATTTGGAATCTCGTATGTCATGAACAGAAAAGAGGAGACCGATCTGCGTTATTGGCCTTTTCGAGCCAGATTGGGGGCGGGGTGGCGGTGGGATTGGGGAATTGTTTTGGGTGAGATAAGCCTTTCGGTGCAGGCTTCTTACATGAGTCGGGTCAATAACACCGACTTTGGTTTCTTTTCGGTGATGCCCTTCGGCCAGGTGGCAATTTCTGTTCCCATCAAGAAAAAATAATCCCGGTACCCACTTCCTTTACAGAGAAAGCAAAGATTTCTCTGTAAAGGAAGTGGGTACCGGGAGAGTGTTAATACACGACCTGTTCAACCGCAAAAACTGGGTTTTGTAACAGGATTGGATTTTGGCTGCTCAACTGAAGCGCTTTTGTTTCAAGCTCCAACGTTTTGCGATGCGGGATCGCTCTGCAGAAATCGGGATGGATTCTCACGAATTCTACGAATTGACCACTTTGGGTAACTCTAGACTCGATTTTGAAGCTCTCTTGATCGGTACAGCCATTGCTGAGCACTTCTATCGTAAAGGTCGTGTGAATCGGGCGATATCCGGGATGAATGACCGGCATTAGGTTCGCCCGTTGGTGAAGCTCTTTCACCAGTACTCGCTCGGCCGTGGTTGGCACAGCTTGAGCATTGATGCTCAATAATGTAAAAGTTGCAATCATTAGGTTTAAAGTTTTCATGGTGGTTTCCCTTTCTTTTCAATCTCAGAATTAATGCACGACCTGTTCAACCGCAAAAACTGGGTTTTGCAGCAGGATTGGATTTTCGCTGCTCAATTGAAGCGCTCTTGTTTCGAGCTCCAACGTCTTGCGATGTGGGAGTGCTTCACAGGGATCCGGATTAACGCGCACAATTTCCACGAATTGGCCGCTTCGGGTCACTCTGGCATTGATTTTAAAATCTTCTGCCCTTGTGCAACCATTGCTGAGCACTTCCACGGTGAAGGTGGTGTGTACGCGATTCGAAGTCACCGGTGGTTTTAGGTTCGCCCGTTGGTGAAGTTCTTTCACCAGGATGCGTTCTGCCGCAGTCGGCATTGCCTGAGCGCTGAAGCTCAATAAGGTAAAGGTTGCAATCATCAGATTTAACGTTTTCATATTTATTCCTCCAGTTAAAGAAAACATGCTGGAGGGGAATGCATTTCAGGTGCCAATCTTTTTGTGCAGGAAAGAGAGTTCACAGTGGTTCCAGAGTGGAACTTTGTTAAGGATGGAGCATCGGGATGAGAGTTTGGGGTTCGATGTATCCATTCACCCTTTGGAGTTCCTCGCCCTTCGAGGATAGAATGAGTAAGGTCGGAAGGCTTTGCACTCCATACTTCGAAAGAGTCTGCACATTCTCCTCATTGCTATCGGTGACATCGAGTCGCAATAGAACAAATTGCTTCAATTTTTCCTGGACCGCGGGTTTGCTGAACACATATTTATCAAGCTCATGGCAGGCCTCGCACCATTCGGCGCTGAAATCGAGGAAGATCGGTTTTCCCGTCTCCCCAGCCAGCTTGAGCGCTTCTCGTTCCTGCGTAATCCATTGCAAAGAACTGGTAGCTGTCGGTTGGCTTCCTTTTTTTACCCATTGCTGGCCATAATAAGCAGCGGCAATGAACATCAGTCCCCCCAACATCACATTGATCCGGACCATCCATTTTCCGGAGCGGGGTAGGGCGTTGAGCAGGCCGGCAAAGCCCCCCATGGCAAGAAATAAAACCCCCAGACCCATTCCAAAACTTAAGAAGTAGAGAAAACCTAAATAGGGATTTGAAGTGTTAAAAATAAAGGCCAATATCCCGGCAACAACCGGACCCACACACGGACTGACGATTAAGCCAGAAATCGCCCCCATCAAAAAAATTCCAAAACGGCTTTGGGAGCCGCCAATCTTGGCCAGTTTAGTTTGGATCGATCCCGGCAATGCCAATTTAAACAAACCCATCTGGCCCATGCCAAGGGTGAAAAAAAGGAGCGCGAGAAAAAGCAACATTGAGCGACTTTGCAAAATCTTTCCAAAGAGCGATCCGGTCAGCCCCGCCACCACTCCCATGAGTGAATAGGTGAGGCACATGCCAGCGACATAGATCAAGGCAATGAAAAAGGTGTGGGGATTGAAACCGCTTTTTTTACTGCTTTTTCTAGCGGCCTGTCCAAAGATGCTGATGGTAATTGGGATCATGGGATAGATGCAGGGGGTGAAGCTCGTTAAGATCCCAGAGACGAAACACAGAGCGAGCGCCAATCCAATATTTTGCTGAGCCAGCTCCGTAAACTTGGTGCTGTCGAGTCCTTGAAGGAGTTGGAAGAAGTCCATCCATTTAAGTTTAACGGCAACACTGTTTTATTTCACCCAAAATTCAAGTTATAGTATTTCCAATGTACTCCTGGGTCACCACCGAACATCTTAAGCAATGGACCGGCGCCATTAGCAATGGCACCTGGCCCTCTCAATTCAGGCAAATCTCCACCGACTCCCGTTCTCTCCAAAAAGGGGATGTTTTTTTAGCGATCAAAGGGGACGCCTTTGATGGCCATGATTATATCGCCATAGCGCAGGAACGAGGAGCGATCGGCTGCATTGCCGAGAAGAGTGGTCCAGCCAATTTTCCGATCCTTAGAGTGGGCGATTCCTTGAAGGCCTTCGTTGAGATTGGAAAAAAGTTGCGCGAAAATTTCATGGGGCCAGTCTTTGCGATTACTGGCAGTGCAGGGAAATCATCGACCAAGGAGATGCTGGCGACACTATTGGGCCCCGGAACGCTTGCTTCCCCAGCTAGCTTCAATAATCTTTTGGGCCTTTCCAAAACCTGTTGCCTGCTCGATGAAAAAACGGAACGCGTTGTTTTTGAAATGGGAATGAATGCCAAGGGAGAAATTGCCGAACTCTGTGAAAGTTTCCGACCCCTCGGCGGCTGCATCACCAATATCGGAGATGCTCACATTGGAAGGTTGGGCGGACAAGAAGGGGTCTATCAAGCTAAGAAGGAGTTGTTTGATCACCTTGCCTCGAAAGGCTGTTCTCTAGGAGTGGTGTTGAGTTCAGACGAACGTTGGGTGATGCGCGCTTTTCAGGAGAGCTTCAAGAACCATCCCACCATAAAAAAACTAACCTATGGTCGAAATGACAAGGTCGATGTTCAAATCGTGAAGGAAGGCCAGAACTCCCAAAGTGGTTTGCTCGAAGTTGCGCTTCGCTACCGTTTCCATACCTTCAATGCCTCTCTCCCGATATTCGGCATGCACCATGTGGGGAATTTAGCGGCTGCCGTTTCAGCGGCGTTATTATTGGAAACTCCGATCGAAAAAATTCAAGAGCGGTTGAGCTCGATCCGCCCCGCGCTCCATCGCGGTGAAATTCGAAAAACTCAACTGGGGGGGATCTTGATAGACGAATCTTATAACTCCAACCCCACAGCATTAAAATCTTCACTCCAAAGCTTAGGAGGCTACTCCAAATCGATTCCGCTCCTTCTCGTCATTGGCGAAATGCGGGAGCTAGATGCCTTTGCGGAAAAATTGCACCGAGAGGTAGGGGCTTTTCTGCTGCAGCTGGTGAAGGATTGGGGGAAACGGGAGTTGCAAATCATCGGCGTAGGTAAACAGACTCAACATCTGCTGCAACCTTTAAAGGAGGCAGGGGTGAAGACTTATTATTGTGATGAAGTCCAGGAGGCTACTCGGCAAACGAAGTCTCTTTTGTGCTCAGATCTGCTCACCTTTATAAAAGGGTCCCGTGGAAACCGCTTGGACGAGCTAATTGAAGCGATAAGTCAATAAAATCAATGCTCTGACATAGCATAATTACCTTAATATTATTAACTAGTTATAAGTTTGTGGTTGCGGCCCAAGCGGAAATTGACTAATAGATTTATGGCTTTAGCCCTTCTGAATTGGGATTTACGGGCCCCGATTAAGGAGGATTGCAACTGAGTTTAGGAGAGAGCGTTGCTTTATCATTTCTTATATTCGCTTCATACCTCGATCCATGCCTTTAATGTCTTTCGTTACCTGACATTTCGGGCTCTGTGCGCAGGGCTAACCGCCCTGATGATCTGTCTGTTGCTGGGTCCAAAGTTCATTCGCCTTCTGGTGAAAAATCAATATGGACAGTCGATCCGTGAGGATGGCCCGAAATCCCATCTCAAGAAGACGGGGACCCCCACGATGGGGGGAATTTTAATTTTGATCAGCGTGACCCTTTCGACTCTCCTCTGGGCCGATCTGGGAAATGGTTGGATCTGGATTGTATTAGGAGTGACCTTGGCGTTCGGTTTCATTGGCTGGCTCGATGATTTTAAAAAGATTCGAGAAAAAAATTCGAAGGGGCTGTCCGAACGGGCCAAGATGGGGTTAATGACCCTCACCGCGGTGGGAGCGATTTATGCGATCTTTATTGAGATGAATCTCCCTACGGAAATGAATGTTCCCTTCTTCCGTTTCTTGGTTCCCAATTTAGGTTGGTTTTATCTGATCTTCGCTTGGCTAGTGATCGTGGGATCCTCCAATGCTGTCAACCTCACCGATGGATTGGATGGCTTGGCGATTGGTCCTATCGTCAGCACCTCTTTAACTTTTGCGATTTTAGCTTACCTCGCAGGTCACGTTAAACTTTCGGAATATCTTTATATTCCTTATGTTCGCGATTCGGGGGAGCTGGCTATTTTCTGTTTCAGCGTGGTTTGCGCCGGAGTCGGATTCCTTTGGTACAATACCTATCCCGCTCAAGTGTTTATGGGAGATGTGGGGGCGTTGGCCTTGGGAGGGGCGCTTGGAACAGTCGCGGTGATCACTAAAAATGAATTTTTGCTGGCTCTAGTGGGCGGAGTGTTTGTCATAGAGACCATCTCGGTCATCATTCAACGTTATTTTTATAAATTGACGAAGAAACGGGTCTTTCGAATGGCCCCGATCCATCACCATTTTGAACTTTCTGGATGGGCTGAGCCGCAAATTACGGTTCGCTTTTGGATTATTTCGTTTGTATTGGCCATGCTAGGGCTGGCGACACTGAAATTGAGGTAATGATATGGAAAACAAGGAGAGCGTTACAATGTTCAAGATAAAAAAGGGCATGCGGGCACTGGTGGTAGGACTTGGGAAAAGCGGCGTTTCTGTCACGAAGCTTTTAGTGAAAAAAGGGATTAAGGTCACCGTCACCGATGAACTGAATAAGAGCGATTTGAAAGAATCGTTGGATGCTCTTGAAGGGGTCGCTTGTAAGCAGGAGCTCGGGAAGCATGTTTTAAAGACCTTTACCAAACAGGATTTTATCGTGGTCAGCCCTGGAGTGCGTTTGGATATGAAGGCGCTCCAACAGGCCGAAAAGTCGGGCGTGCCGGTGTTGAGTGAGATCGAAGTGGCGTCTCAATTCATTACTGAACCGATTATCGCCGTCACTGGAACCAATGGAAAAACCACCACCTCCCATTTAATTGCCGAGATGATTCAAGCCGGAGGAAAGAGTGTCTTCTTGGGTGGAAATGTGGGGGTTCCTTTAAGTGAATATCCTTTGCGTCGGGATAAGGCCGATTATGTCGTGGCCGAGGTCTCCAGTTTTCAACTTGATTCTTCTTTTACCTTTAAACCGGCCATTGCGGTTTTTCTGAATATCGCCCCTGATCACCTGGATCGGTATCCAAGCTTTGATCACTATGTGCAATCGAAAATGCGCTTAAAGGTCAATATGGGGGAAGAGGATCATATCATCCTCAACCTCAGAGATGCGAAGCTCATGAACTCCATCGGTGAATGCAAAAGCAAGATCCTTCATTTCACTTCCGACACCATCGCTAAGTTACCGGCCCACTATGCCGAGAGCTTCCAAGGGATTTCAATGGAAAGCCCGATGACCGGTGTGTTAAATGCGGCTCGCTGGAAAGAACACTCTTTCGATTTTAAAGGCTGTCTCTTACGGGGTATTCACAACCGTGAAAATATGATGGCTGCGGTGTTGGCTGCTAAACTGGCAGGCATCACCAATGAAAGCATTCAAAAGACATTGGCCAATTTCAAACCCTTGCCTCATCGCATGGAGTTTGTGGCCCGCAAAAATCAGGTCTCTTTCTACAACGATTCAAAGGGAACCAACGTGCATAGCATGTTGCGTTCACTCGAAAGTTTCCATGAACCGATCATCCTGATCGCTGGAGGAAAAGATAAAGGAGAGGATTACACCTCTTTGGCTCCTGTGATTCGGCGTCACGTGAAAAACCTGATCCTCGTCGGTGAAGCGAAGGAAAAGCTGAATCGTGCGATTGGTGACTTCAGTGAAACTTTCTTGGTTGGAACTTTTGAAGAGGCGGTCTATCTTGCTTATCAAAAGTCACGTTCAGGAGATGTGATTCTCCTTTCTCCGGGATGCGCAAGCCAAGATATGTTTAAGGATTACGAAGATCGTGGAAATTATTTTAAACGGATAGTGAATTCGTTCTAAAGTAAAGAAGAAAGTTTTTTTCTGTGGTCACACACCTTCTCAGTGCATCATGAAAAAGATTTGACCGTGATTTCCATGTTTGTTAAAAAAGTCGCTTATTGCGTAGCAACCAATTCCATAATTTAATTCGGAGGAAAAACATGAACAAGGCTCAACTTGTGGAACACCTAGCGTCAGAAGTCAGCATCACCAAAGCAGATTGTGAACGCGTGATCGATAGCGCTATTGAAGCCATCAAAAAATCTGTCAAAAAAGGGGATGATGTAACACTCGTCGGATTTGGAACGTTCACTCGGTCGAAGAGAAAGGCCCGCATTGGACGTAATCCACAAACTGGTGAAGCAATCAAGGTTGCCGCTTGCACAGTACCCAAATTCCGTCCTGGCAAAGCATTCAAAGAATTTTTGAATTAATAGCTTTATCAATACTGTTTTCAAAAAGCCCCTTACTTGGAAAAGTAAGGGGCTTTTTTTATACTTCACAATCCCTTCACAATTCAGAGTTACTATTAAGCTGGAAATAGGATGTACGTATGTGGATGAGAACGATTCCAATTTTGCTCGCGTTGGGCATCGCAACCTTTGCGGTCTTCTATCCCAACTCCCCAAGCATTCCTTCTTTAGAGATTCATCTTCCTTCTGGGACGGTGAATGGGATTGTCCATTTAGGTCAGCTCGATAGTGAAATATTGGAAGCGAGTAAGGCCTATGAACCGAGGGAGTGGAAGCTCATTCCTGCGGATTTGAATTACAAACAATTTACCCAGGTGATCGAAATATCGACTTTGGGAATTTCGGTTTATTTAAGAAATAGGAGGGCGGCGCTGATCGTGATCGGCCGTCCTTTTAAAGGGCAAATCGCTAACCATTCTCTTCCTCTGTTTGAGTTTGGGAAATCGAAGCAGGGATCCTGGAGCCGAACGCTGAGCCAAAAGTTTGGGGAGCCGCAAGCAAAGGCAAGTGGGGGTTCGTTTAATTCTGAGGCCCATTTCTATACCTGGGGGGATGTGACCTTCAATCGGAATGGATTGAGTGAAGTCGCCCTCTACCGCGGCAATGCTATTTCGGTTCATCGCCAGGAGAGCTTTGGAAAAGAGATCAAAAGCCTCATTTCAAAGCGTTAAGATATCTTCGTAAAAGGCCCCTAACGGGAGGGTGGGGTGGAGCATCTGGAATTCTAAAATCCAAAGTGTATTAGAAGGAACAAATCGAAACTCAGATAGCCGCTGTTTCGTGTATTTGATATGAGGGTAATCACTCAATCGATGGCCATCGATCTTTTCGATTAAGGTATATCCCATCTCTTTCGCACGTTGGTGGAGATAGGCATAAAGTTCAACCCCGGTTGGGTGATTTTGTTGCCAATAAAGAGAGCCTTCTTGAAAGAGTTGATGAGTGGACTCAATTAACTTTTCGGCATCAGCATTTCTGCCGACGACAAAGGTGTCTCCCACATCCCCTTCATACTCCAAACCGCTCTCTGCATCTTGCCAGACGGGCCCTAAATCGAAATAGACGCAATCCCCATCCTGGAGTTTGTAATCTGGGCGCAACGAGTCGTAATAGGTGAGGGTTGTCCCAGAGCCAAACCGGATTTGGGGACGGTGCCATTGCTTTTGGGAGCCTGCCTTAGCAAAAAGATCGATGGCGAGCTGTTGTCCTTCGATTTCGGTCATCCCGACTTTCAATGCATTTCGAATTTGGTGAAAGACTGCCCAACTCTTTTGTTGGGCGTTAAGCAGGCGATCCCGTAGAAAACGGGGATCCACCGCTTCAATTGCAGTGGCATCGGTTGCAGTAATTCCCAGGGAATGGAGGTCACTCATACATTCCCTGGGGTATCAGATCTGGTTGTTAATTACCATCTTTTAGGAATGTGAGTGTATAGCAATAGGTGATTTCGGAACTCTCTTTATCTTCCTGTCTCAAGATCCACTTGCCATAATAAATTCTGGCTTGAATTTTGTAGAGCTGGTTTTCTTTGAAAAATTCATATTGATTATTCCGGGTTAGTGTTACGTGGGGGCTGAAATCATGCCATGAAAAGTAAACTTTGTGTTGATAGGCGTCATGACTGATGAAAAACGAAGTTTGTATAACATCAGTGGAATCATAAGAAGATTCATCATTTTTGATATATCTCATGATGCAATTGACAGTAGTATCATATTTTCCAGTCTTAAGGCTGAAGGTTGAGGGGGATTGAAAGTCTTCTTCTAATTTCTTGAATAGCTTTTCCTCTTCCGATTCTTTTGCTTGAGCAATTGAGATGGTAGCTAGTAAAAATAAGCCGATAAAGTATGGATATTTCATATTTCCTCCCATGATTGAGGCTGAACTGTGAATGTAGGGCGATGGGATGGCAATGTGGGGAGGGAAATAAAGTGCGGAGTTATTTTTCTACAATCTCCTCTGCTATTCCTACTCGAAAAGAACGCGATTGCTTCGTCGCTTCGCTCCTCGCAACGACAAAGTAGAGCAGTCATGCGATAGGGCGGAAGGTCGACGTGGCAATCGCGTTCTTTTCGAGTAGGAATGGCAGGATTTTCCTGAACCCGGAAAAATATTCCTACTAATCCGGATTCCCTAGCTTCATTTTCCTTGGCACTCAAATTGCTATTTTTCGGATTGAACCTAAAAATACTTTAGCAAAAAAAACTTAGGAAGAAGAGAAAAAAGAGGTGAGGGAAAATGGATAAGGGTATTTACACGGCGCTCTCAGGTGGAATCGCGAAGTCCCATGAGCTTGAATTGGTGGCCAATAATTTAGCGAATGCAACAACTCCCGGTTTTAAAAGAGATACCGGCACCTTTAATGAGTATCTCACCGAGTTGCGACGCAATGAAGCTCCGGAAATGTCCCCTGCCGTCAGCGAATGGCAGGAAGGTGGGATTACCGGGGATAAAAGTTTTGTCGAGATGGATGGGGTCTATACCGATTTTCGCCAGGGGGATATTCGTCAAACGGGTCGAAGTTTAGATGTGGCAATTGAGGGGGACGGTTTTTTTGAAGTGCTCACTCCCGCTGGGATTCGCTATACGCGTCAGGGGAATTTCAATGTGACGCCCGATGGACGTATGGTCACGACACAAGGGTTTCCACTGCTGGCTAAAGGAGCGGCTCAACCCGAGAGCCGGGTGGTGAGAGTAGGGCAGGGAAATCTTTCGATCACTTCCGAAGGGAATTTAGTTCAAAATGGCGCAACTCTCTCCTCTTTGAGTGTTCAGGAATTTCATGAGGATCAATGGCTGGAAAAAGTAGGGCAGTCCTATTTCAGAAATACCAATGATGCCAATCTCCGTCCCTCTTCGGGAAAAATACGACTTCATCAGGGGGCGATTGAAGGTTCCAATGTGAATCCTGTGCACGAGATGACGAAGTTGATCGAGGTCACAAGGGCCTATGAGTCGCACATGCAGGCGGTGAAGACTTATCAAGAGATCGATGGCAAAAGTGTGAACGAAATTATCAGAGAAAGATAAAAGGTAAGCTATGATTACAGCACTAAAAGCAGCAGCGAGTGGGATGGAGGCGCAGCAGGCGCAGATTGAGAGTATTTCAAACAACATCGCCAACGTGAACACCAATGGCTATAAACGTTCACGGGCGGAGTTTCAGGATCTTCTTTATGAAACGCTGCAGGAACCAGGGGCCAATACCTCAGCATTAACCCAGGCGCCGGTAGGAATTCAACGGGGCATGGGAGTGAAAGTCGCCGGGACTCAGCGCACCTTCGAGATGGGAAGTCCCCTTAACACCAATCGGGATTTCGACATGATGATCAAAGGGGATGGCTTTTTTGTCGTCGATTTACCGAATGGCCAACAGGCCTTTAAAAGAGACGGGTCCTTTTTCAAATCGAGTAACGGCCGAATCGAGACGCTAGAAGGCTATCCGATCCAGCCGGAGCTCTCGATTCCTCCCAATGCGCGCAAGGTTGAGATCAGTGATGACGGGATTGTAAGAGCCGTGATGGGAGATGACACCGTCACCCAAATTGGCCAGATCCAGATCGCGACCTTCGTGAATAATGGTGGTTTAAGGGCGATGGGAAAAAACCTCTTCACTGCCACGGAAGGAAGTGGCCCTGCTAATATGACTACTCCCGGGCAGAATGCCTCGGGTTTTGTTTTGCAACGCTTCCTCGAGACCTCCAATGTGGAGGTGGTGAAAGAGATGACCGATATGATCTCCGCTCAACGGGCCTTTGAGATGAATTCGAAGGTGATCCAGACGGTCGACCAAATCCTTCAGCACACCGTGAATGTGAAATGATCATTTTTTTACTCCTCATGATTTCAAATGTGGCAATGAGTGCACAGCCACACCTGCGTTTGGAATCTGAACTTGAAAGTTTTTTGAAACGACAGATCCCAAAAAGTGAACGGATAGAGGTGGAACGGCTCCGCTGCCGTAAGACTCCGGTGGCCCGCGCTGAGTTTACCGTCCTTTCTCCGCAGCATCCTTTAGGTTTGGTCAGTTTTGAGGCCCGCTGGAGAGTGGCAGGCGAACTTCAAAAGTCCATCTGTACCGCAGAGGTACGGGCCTTTGCTCAGGTGGCGATCGCCGAAACAATGATTCGTCATGGAGAGTCCTTGTCAGCTGGAAAGGTTCGATTTGAAACCCGGGAACTCAGTCCTTTGGTGCAGTCGGGGTATTATACCGATAGCGCGCAACTGGATCCTCTCACCGCCAATGGAAATATCCCAGCCCATAGCATTATTGGTTACATGCATGTCCAGACCCCTAAGGCGGTCTATTCGGGAGAATGGGTCGATCTGATTTTAGAGCGTGGTCCGGTGATTATTCGGGCCAAGGTGAAGGCATTGGAAGCGGGACAGCTAAAGAGTTGGATCCGAGTGGAAAATCCAAGTAGCAAGAAGGTTTTACTCGCGCAGGTGGTGCGGGCAGGGGAGGTAAAAATTCGATGAAGTCCTTTTTACTGTTCTTAATGTTGATGCTGTTTCTCTTTTCGGGTTGTTCCATTTTATCGACCACAGATGAGCCGACGATCGTGATGTCGGCACCGGGACCCATACCGAAGGAAAGACCGGTTCAAAGCGCGGAAGGGGCATTATGGAATGAGGTTTCGGGCTGGAATGACATGTATAACTACTCCAATCGACGATTTGTCGGCGATACGATCAAAATGAAGTTGGAAGATCGGCTGAAAAACAAGATGTTGGCCGCGATTCCTAAAGAAAACCCACCGCCACCCAGCGCCGCTAATGCGGGTGCCGAAGCGAATGCAGCACCGGAACGGGGAATTGCTTCCACACCCAATGGTGAAAAACCGGAAGAGATTAAATGGGAAATGTCCAATGTCGATCTCACCATCATGGAGGTCCGTCCCAGAGATACTTTCCAGGTTTCGGCACGCCAAAAGGTTAAAAATGGAAAAAAAGAACATACCATCGAAATGGTAGCCGTGGTGCGTGAAAAGGATATTGAACAGGGAGATGAGATCAATTCCGATCTTCTCCTTAATCCCGTCATTCGTGTTCAGACCGGGGATGTGAGGCCACAATGAGATCAATCATCGCAATCTTTCTTTTCTCCTCTCTTTGTTTCGCTACCCGCATCAAAGATTTAGCGGCATTAAGAGGTTCGCGCGATAACCAGCTCTTGGGTTATGGTTTGGTGATTGGTCTTGCCGGTACAGGTGATAAATCTTTGGAGCTCACCGAAAATTCTTTAGATCTCGCTTTGAAAAAGATTGGCGCCGATACGAAAGCCAAAAAGATGGAGACCAAAAACGTCGCGGCGGTAGTGGTCTCAGCGACACTTCCCCCCTTTGCCAAGGGAGGTAATCGGATCGATGTCACCGTATCGTCGATAGGTTCAGCTACATCGCTCGAAGAGGGAACCCTCGTTGCGACCTCTTTACGGGGGCCCGATGGAAAAACTTATGCCGTAGCACAAGGGAAGGTGAGTGTGCCCAAGAAGGCCGATTCAGGTCAGCGTTCAGGAGGACGGGCCGGAGGCGCGCAGGCGGTGACGGGGCTGGTTTTAAATGGTGGCCTCGTTGAAAAGGAGATCGCCTTCGATCTCGCCTCGAAAAAAGATCTCGTCTACAACCTCCAGGATCCCGACTTCACGACGGCAGCACGGATGGTGTTGCGGATCAATGAAGAGTTGGGAGGGAAATATGCCGTGGCTGAAGATGCGGCAACGGTGAATGTGATCGTTCCCTATCAGTTTGATGGTACGGCGGTCGATCTCGTCGCCCGGATTGAAAGCATCGACATCGAGGCCGATCGCAAGGCGAAGGTTGTGGTGAATGCGAAAACAGGAACGGTTATCTTAGGAGAGTATGTGCAGATCGCTCCGGTTGCAATCGCTCATAACAACCTCAAGATCGAAATTAAACAAAAGGGTGAGAAAAAAGAGGGCGAAGAGGAGGCGGAGGTAACAACGATTACAAAAAAAGTGTTGCCGCTTCCCGCTAGTGCTAATATCGCCGATATCGCGGCCAGTCTGAATGAGATTGGCGCCTCGGCGGAAGATCTCGTCTCTCTTCTACACTCCTTAAAGGCCTCGGGCGCCTTGATGGCGGAATTGGAGTTCAAATGATTCCTCAGTTACCTCCTCCGATGGCCGCCCATCAAGAACCAATCGATGCCCCCACGATGAAGGTGGCCAAGCAGTTTGAAGCGGTCTTTATTAACCAACTTATTGGAGCGATGCGCAATACCGTCGTCAAAGGGGGCTTCGTTAAGGAAAGCCAAGGGGAGAAGATTTATCAATCATTACTAGACTTTGAATATGCCGACCAAATGTCCGAGAGTGGCCAGTTAGGATTGTCGAACTTGATTTATCAGCAGCTCCTACCTAAAAAGTAGGAGCTTTCACAAAGGTACGGCCTACCTTTGTGAAGAAGCAAAGCATCTCTTCACAAAGGTAGGCCGTACCTTTGTGAAGGCCTCTGTGGTATAATTTTTATTAGGAGGTCCCAATGAAGGTGACCGATTCTCCACAACTACCCATTCCTCAAACTCAAACTTCAAAGGGATCAGCCGTTGAGAGTACCTCCACGTCTCAAAAAGCAAAAGGGACGAAAGCGATAACACCACAACCGCAAGCCCATGGAGTGCATGGACCAGAGGTGAAAATCTCAGATGAGGCTCGTCTTTATAAGCAGGCTTCTGATATCGCCCATGCAACCCCCGATATCCGGGCGGAAAAAGTGGCTGCACTGAAAAAAGCGGTTCAGAGTGGCACTTACAAAGTGGATACAGAAAAAGTGGCTGATCGCTTGGTGGATGAGCATCTCAATACCGATTTAGGCCAGAATAATTTATAAATTAATGACGGGATTGCCGCGACCTGCTTTCGCAGGTCTCGCAATGACAGCCTGATGGGATTGCCATGAGGCTCGCGCCCCTCGCAATGACCACTATTTGAAAGGAATCCATCTATGGACCTTGGTGAACAGATCTATCAAGAGCGGATGCAGATCTTTACCGAATTACTCCACATGCTCGATCAGGAACGCATTGCGGTCGTGGAAGCAAATGTGGATGCCCTCGTCCAGATTAATCTCCAAAAAGAGAATGCCATTCGGCTCCTGCGACGAAATAAGGCCCATGAACAGGCTTTACGAGCGAAGAACCTCCCTTTTCCGAAATCAACTGAAGGTACAGAACTTTGGGAACGGGTGAAAAAACGGTGCGAAGAGAATCAACTCTTTCTCCAGCATAGCGTACGGAATCTCAACCAAATGGTCGAAAACTGGAAACAGATTGTGGGAGAACGCCCGGCTTATGGTCCAGCGGGAACCTACCGTGAAAGCAAAGTCTCCGGAAAAATGGTGGAGAGGAATTACTAATGGCGATAGGTGATATTCTTGAGATCGGAAGGCAGGCAATCAATGCTAACCGTTCCGCACTTGAAACCAGTGCTAATAATATCGCGAATGCGAACACTCCCGGCTATTCTCGCCAAAAAATAAATATTGAATCGCGCGCCGGTTCCTTAAGTGGCGGCCATTTTCAAGGGGGAGGGGTCGATGTCTCTTCTCGATATCGTGTTCATGATGCCTTTGTTCACAATCAGATGATCCAAGAGTCTCGCTATTTTGGCGCGGTGAAGGCCCGTTCTGAAACGTTAGAAAGATTAGAAACGATCGCGGCCACGACCAGTGAAAAGATGTCCGATCACATCAATAAGTTCTTTAATGATGTGCGGGAACTATCGAATAATCCAGAAGTGATGGCGATGCGAAATACGGTCATTACTTCGGCTGAAACGGCGGCCCATGGATTTAAGCAGATGGCGGAATCGCTCAGCGAGATGTCGAAAGATATTGATACGAAGATCGATTTCGAAATTACCCAGATCAATTCCCGGGCTCAAGAACTTGCGAGTTTAAATGAAAAAATCACCAATGCGACGGCTTTGGGAGAATCCCCCAATGAATTATTGGACAAGCGGGATCAGATCCAACGTCAGCTTTCACAAAAACTGGGATTCCAGACTTTTAACGATGAACGCGGCAATGTGAATTTAACGGCCGGCAGCAACGGGTTTTTGGTCCTGGCCGGAGATGCCTATAAATTAATGACCATGTCGACGGAAGAGACTCCGATGAAGGCAGGTGGTTCGCTCGAGGTTTATATCAAGGATATTAGTGGTGTGCGCAAAGTGAACTACGACAAACAAAATGGGGAATTGGGTGGGCTGATGTTTGTCCGTGATCAGGTGATCAATCAGGCCATGAAGCAATTGGATAAAGTTGCCTATGCCTTCATGAGTGAAGTCAATAAAGTTCATCAAGGTGGAATGGGGCTCGATGGGATTGGGGGGCGGACGCTTTTTAAGGATTTCCCCGACGAAAAAGGGGCCGCTATTCACATGAAGGTGAATGACGATATTAAAGGGAGTCCGGAACGAATTGCCGCAGGCCATTCTTCGACTTCATTGGGGGATAATAGTGTTGCCCTTGAGATTGCCACTCTTCAAACCAAAGATATTTTACCTCTCAATTTAGCAAAAGCTCGAGATCCGAAGCTTCCTCCCGATACGGCGGAGGTTGGTTCGCAAAACATCACCGATTCGCTGGCGAGCATTATTGCCAATATCGGTGTGCAGAGTGAAACCGATCATGCGCAATTTGAACACCAGGAAAATATCGTCAAACAACTGGAGAGCTATCGCGAATCGATGTCGGGTGTTTCGTTAGAAGAGGAAGCGGTTGATATTATGCGGTATCAAGCGGCATACAATGCAGCTGCCAAAGCGCTCAAGTTGGGCGATGAACTGTTTGAACAGATATTAGCCATTAAGCCATAGTGACCAAGGAATCATAGATGCCTTCACGCGTGTCCACATCCCAACTTTATTCGAACGCAATGGCCAGCGTGAATGAGTCAAGCCGACGTAAAAATATTACCACAGAAAAAGCAGCTACTCAAAAAGAGATCGTTCGCCCTTCCCAAGATCCCGCCGGTTGGTTGAAGGCTCACACTCTCAAAGATGATGTGACGGTAAGGGAGAGTCTGGCAAGAACTAACCAAATGGCAGTCCAAGCGGTTCATATCACTGAGAATGTGATTGGGCAGGTTCAAGAATATGTTCACCGCGCCCGGGAATTGGCAATCGCGGCGTCCGGTAATGATGGGATCGGAGAGGCTACCCGGAAAAACGGATTTCCAGAAGTGCAGGGCATTTATCATGGGCTTCTGAATTCCGTAAATAGCAAGTACGGCAACCGCAGCATCCTTTCCGGTTCTCAATTCCAATCTCCTGCCTTTGCTTCAGATGGCACTTACCTGGGAGATGATAAGGAATTTAAAATCGAAATCGCAAAAGGCATTACCATTCCCATCAATGTGACGGGATCTAAAGTGATCATGGGGCAGGGGGTTCCGAATGGGGTGAACCTCATGACGGTGATGAAGACCTTGGTTCAAGGTTTTGAAACGGGAAACTATGAGATGATCCGCTCCACCTTAGATGGATTCACGCAAGCCACCGAACAGCTCACGACCGCAAGATCGGAATTGGGTGGGCGGCAGACCCAGCTCCAGAACATGCTGGATGATCACGAACTAGCGACGATTGACGCCAAAGAGATTATTTCAAATATCGAAGATGTTGATACAGCCAAGGTTTTCTCCGATCTTGCCCGCGATGAAGCGGTATTGACCGCTTCCATTCTTACCAGCAAACGTCTGTTGACGGAAAACCCAGGCGAAGAATTGTTCCGGTAAATTCCTTAGCTTGGAATTCTTTCAACCCCTTTAACTGAATCAAATCCAGTATCGAAGGTAAAGATTGTAGTGATTTCCTGACTCCTCATAAAGGCAATGTGAATGCAATCCCGTGAAGAAAGATTCATAGATTGCATGAGCAATTCTTTTGCCACCTCTATCTCTCCAATAGAAATCGGAAAGATCTGTTCGATAAGTTGTTTCATCAATTCAAATGTTGGTTGAATGAACTCTTTTCGATCAATAGCAGAATATCGATGGAGAATCTCTTGAAATACCTCTGTGTTTGTTACTAATTTACTCCGATTCCGAAGTAGCTTCTCAATCGTTTTTAAGGCCTTTTCTTTGTTGGCATGAGGTTTCCCAACTAGATACATTGGAATATTTGAATCCACAAAAATCATGGCTTTTTGATGTTTCGGCCTTTTTCAATTTCCGAAAGCATTTTTTTGATGTCTGGTGCGGGACTTTCGTTATGTTGTGCTGCATAGAGTTGGATTTTGTGCCACCTTTCAAGGGGATCGGAAACAGGCACTGCACGTGCTGATTTTCTAAGGGATTGTCTCACCCATTCCCCTAAACTCATCCCAGATTTTGCAGCGATTCGAGCGAACTCTTTGTATTCTTTAGGAGGAATTAGAACTTGTAACCGCTTACTCATCGATATGAGTATATCTTACTCATACTGATGAGTAAATCTTTAACTTGTATCTAGGAGGGGTTGGGCATATAACCCTTTGATGTCAATTTGGTTTAAGCCGTATACAATCTCTCAACTGAATGATGGATCTAAAGGGTCACTCCTTGAACAGCTGGGAATTCAATTTACTGAAATCGGCGATGATTATCTAGAAGGCACCATGCCGGTCGATGCTCGGACTATCCAACCCGCTGGGATTCTTCATGGTGGCGCTTCGGTCGCATTAGCTGAGTCGTTAGCCAGTACCGCTGGTAATCTTACACTTGATCCGGATTTACAAATGTGTGTCGGGCTCGAAATTAATGCCAATCATATTCGCGCCTGCCGGAATGGTTTTGTCACGGGTCGTACCTCGTCACTCCATATTGGAAAAACGACTCAGGTCTGGGAAATCAAGATTACCCAAAAGAATCATCTGGTCTGCATGAGTCGGATTACTTTGTCGGTTTTGAAACAACGTAAATAACAGAATATCTGTTATACGACACTTAGTGAAATGAACAATGGGTTTGCAAATGCAACCCTGCAAACCCAATTGGAATGGCTCAATTAGAATAATTCTTCTGACTCGCCTGGATCGTTTTGCAAACAGGGGTAAACGGTGTTGCAGGTTCCTAATGATTGCATAGCGCAATAATCCTTGTGCGCAGAAAGGTTGGGATCGTTACATACCTGCCAACAGGTCATAAGGATGGGGGGCATTACACTTACATAGACGGGAATTGAACTCAGACATTCTTGAATTGGAAGCGGTTCGATGATGATGGGGCCTGGACCAGGGGCTTCAGGTTCAAAATCGGCCTGTGCGTTGATCGTAAATAACACTGCGAATAACCACAACACTTCTATCTTTTTCATCAGGTTCTCCTATTTTTTTGGATTTACTTCGTGTACAGGGTTGTTCAGTCAAGGGCTTATCGGTGTAGGGTTTCCTGCCTTTAGTTTTTTTTAAGGGGCATCGTGATACACTTTAACCTCCGGGCTAAATGCCTCAGAGAGGAGGTGGTACTATGGTTGGATTACCCAAAAGTAATCATAGTCCGGAGGTGACTCTTTCATAAGAGTTGCCTCCGGCCTTGTGTCCCGTCGTTGCTTCGCCCTTCGGGCTCGCAACGACGGGTACAGGTATACTTTATGTTAATGGTAGCTATTTTTGTAGGGTCGAGAGTGCTCTTTTGGCTGTCGGGGGTACGCTTTTCGGTTGAGAATCTATCGACGCAAACTCAGTTTTTGTCGGTCGATTTATTGCGGGAAAGGCTCGTCGAGAGTCTCTTTTATCTCCATTATCAACCTCCTCTCTTTAACCTTTTTTTAGGGATTGGGTTAAAGCTGTTTCGAGATCCCTCCCGGTTCTATTTTTTCACTTTCTTCGGAATGAGTTTAGGTCTGGTGATCTTGATTCCAAAGATCCTGGAAGGTTTTGGGTTCTCAAAAAGGCTGGCCTTTTGGGCCGGGGTTATTTTCTGTTTCAATCCCAGTTTGATCCTGTATGAAAATTATCTTTTCTACACACTCTGGGAGGCCTGTTTTCTGGTGTTGTTGCTGTGGGGATTCCAAAAGAGATCTTTGGTGCTCATTGTTTTAGCTCAAGTCTTACTCATTTTTACGCGAGCTTCATTTCATCCCATTTGGGCATTGGCGATTGCACTGGTTTGGATAGTACGCGAGCGAAGGCAATGGGCGGTAGCCACCCTTCCCTGCTTTTTGGGTTTTCTCTGGATGATTAAAAACAGTCTGTTGGTGGGAACGTTTTCGATGAGCTCCACTTTAGGGTTGGTGGCAATTAAAAATCCAATGGTGGTGTTGGCGCAACAAGGGCGAGATGATCAGTCTATTCGAAGTTTGCTCTCGTCTGTAGGGCAACTGCCTCCTTTTTTACCAGTAGATCGATATGAGCCTTTTCTTTCTCAAAAAGAGGTTCCGTCGATCCAGGCGGTTTCTCAAAAGTTCAAGCCGAATGGTTCGGTAAATGGAAATCATTTTTATTATGCCGAAATTTCTCAGCGCTATTGGCAAGATACGAAACGGGTGATGTTTGCCTATCCTCAAATGGTTTTCACTTGGATATGGGAGGGGTTACTTTCCCATTTTTCCCGTCCTTCGTTTGATTATCCAGTGCCAGGGCTGACTTTGGCCCCTCTTCATTGGTTATTGGATCTTTACCGATTCTTTTTGCCCGATACGGTCTGGCGCGGTCTTTTTCTGGCTTTCTATTTTGGTTTTTTGGCGTGTGGTGGGGTGTTGGCGATCAAAAAAAAATCCCTTCCTTTGCAAGTTGCATTCGTTACCTGTTGTTATTTGATCGCTCTCTCGTCGTTGGTGGAATTCGGCGAGAATCATCGAGTCCGTTTCGCCCTAACCCCTTACCTCTATGTCTTTATGTGTTTAACACTCAATGAGTTATACAAAGGAATAGTTAAAACTCAGGCTGATGCGAGGCTCGGCTGATTGATTGGGGGGAACCTCATGCCGCAACCAGCTTTCAAACAAAACAAACTTCCCTGCTTTGGGTTCGATCGAATGGTAAAGCTCCCGCACGGGAGCGCTCATCAACATCGGCATGCGGGGGTCTTCTAGTTTTAAGGCAATGCTCCCTTTAGGGGTGCTCACATAATAGGTTCCGCTGATGGCTGATTGGGGGTGGAGGTGGAGGGTGTGGTAGCTGTTTTTGGGCATGATGTTCATCCATAAAGAGGTGAGTTCGAGGCGGAGTCCCCGGATGGCCCAGTGGTGGCTTTTCACGAATTTTTCTACAAAGGGCTCCATTTGTTGCTGGAAATCCATAAAAGTGGGGGTGCGGTGGTGGAGATCATTGAGGGAAGCATAGGAGGTGTACCCTTCCCGATAGTTTTTCCGGGACCATTGCTGCCCCATGCGGTCATTGCGATACAGCTCCTGAATATCGGTCAAAAGGCGTTTATTTAACAGGTTGGCTTTGGGGAGGAGACCGGAACCAATCGAAGAGGCAAATAGTTTTTCAAGCTTCAGCATTTGTATGGTATATCGTCTATATTAATGATTAGCACTGAGAAAATTTCACTTCGTTTTGGCGGGCGGCACCTTTTTGAGGATGTGACCCTAAAATTTGTCCCTGGGAACTGTTATGGCGTCATTGGCGCCAATGGGGCCGGGAAATCGACCTTCATGAAGATCCTTTCCGGGCAAATTTCGCCCGATACGGGAACGGTGAGTGTGACCCCGGGCGAACGCATTGCTTACCTCAAGCAGGATCATTTTGAGTTTGATGCCTTTCCCGTGATGCATGTGGTGCTCATGGGACAACCCGAGCTTTGGGCGGTGATGCACGAGCGGGATGCCCTTTATGCCAAGGCCGATTTTTCCGATGCCGATGGGGATCGGGCGAGTGATCTGGAGGAGAAATTCGGAGAGCTCGAGGGCTGGGAAGCCGAATCGAATGCGGCAGTGATTTTGGCGGGGCTAGGGATTGGGACGGAACTCCATACCAAGCTGATGAAGGAGCTCACCGGGGCGGAAAAGGTGAAGGTGCTTTTGGCGCAGGCCCTATTTGGCGATCCCGATATCCTTTTATTGGATGAGCCGACCAACCATCTCGATTCCCGTTCTATTCTATGGTTAGAGCGGTTTTTATCGGAGATCGAAAAAATCGTGATTGTGGTATCGCATGATCGCCACTTTTTGAATCAAGTTTGCACACATATTGTCGATATCGACTTTGGCAAAGTGCAGATTTTCACCGGCAACTACGATTTTTGGTATGAATCGAGCCAGTTGATGCTCCGGATGCAACAGGAAAAAAACCGTAAAATGGAGGACAAGGCGGCCGAGTTGAAATCCTTCATCGCGCGGTTTAGCGCAAATGCCTCCAAATCGAAGCAGGCCACTTCCCGACGGAAGCAATTAGAGAAGCTGACTTTAGATGACATTAAGGCCTCCTCTCGTCGATATCCCTTCATGGGTTTTAAACCCAACCGGGAAGCAGGGGATCAATTGTTACGGGTAAAAGGGATTTCGAAGACCATTGAAGGGGAAAAGATCCTGGAAAATGTGAGTTTTGAAGTGCGCAAAGGGGATAAGATCGCCTTCGTGGGGGCGAATGATTTGGCCCAAGACACCCTTTTTAAGATCCTGGTGGGAGAATTAAAACCCGATAGTGGAGAGTTTGCCTGGGGGATCACCACGACTCAAACCTATTTCCCCAAGGATAATGCCGACTATTTTAAATCCTCCGATCTTAATTTAATCGAATGGTTGCGACAATATTCAGAAGATCAGAGCGAAACCTTTTTGCGCGGTTTCTTAGGTCGCATGCTTTTTTCCGGAGATGAAGCGCTGAAAAAAGTGAATGTTCTATCGGGAGGAGAGCGCGTCCGTTGCATGTTGGCGCGCATGATGCTGACCGGGGCCAATGTTTTGATCTTGAATGAACCGACTAACCATCTCGATCTAGAATCGATTACGTCACTCAACAATGGGCTGATGAAATTCCCGGGCACTCTTCTCTTCTCGACCCATGATCACCAGTTCAATCAAACGGTGGCGACTCGGGTGATTGAATTAACGCCGTCCGGCATGATTGACCATCAAAGAACCTACGAAGAATACCTTGCTGGAATTTTAGAATAGTCCTGTTAAAATATTAGCTTACCCGCTTTATCACCACTTACAGAGGAACAACTATGAAATCAATTCTATTAATAATAGGCATAGCATTTTATTTAACGGGGTGCGGAAGTAGCAGCACAACCGCTGATGGGATTACCTCACTATCTTCGCTTCCAAAGGCAAGTGGCACCACCACAGCGAGCGCCGCAGTTGCTAGAAACTCCACTAAACGGGCAGGTGGTCAGTTACAATCGGCCACGACAGGTACTCAATTGGATGCTTGGTACACTGCATTCAATGGCCAAACCTCCAAAAGTCAAACCTTCTGCCAATTAGGTTTAAACGTGAAAGAGGCGATTCGCGCTGCGAGTCAACCCGATAAGATCGCTTGTTATATGGGGGTCATGGAAAAATATGCCAGTATCACAAATTGGCCCTCTGATGGCTCCGATGGGAACTATCACTATGTCAATTTAAGTGGAGCGGGTGAAGGGGGTGATATGAACATCAAATTTAAGATTACAAAAACCAACGGGGTCTATAGTGGTTTTGAAATGTTCAGCGGGGAAAGTTCTCAGCAGACCGAGTATGTTTCAATGGTGAGCTCAGGCTTGGACATCACCCTCACCTCTGTTAACTATTATTCCGGTTCACGAGCGATGACTCACCAAGGGCGTGTGACGGTGACAGGATCGATTAACTCCAGTGGAGCATGGACCTCTGCCAAATCGATCGTTGTTGAAGCGTCCCGTGCTGAAACGGGTGCATGGACTCGAAGTGAAAACCTTCGCTTAGCTCTGACCCAGTATGCGGATCGGTTTTTAGTGCAGGGATATTCCACAGGTTCAGAAAATTTTGGAAGCGCCTATACCTTCACTAATCAAGTCTATGCCTATGTCCAGCTGTTGACACCAATTCCATTAAGCACACTTGCTCTTGGAGAAGGAACTGCGAAGATTTCAATGACTCATAGCGGTTATGGTAGTTTTTCGCAGACTCGCGGTTGGAACGGGGATACAGGGGCTCCGATTAGCCCTTCTTCCGGTGCTGACTATTATTCTGAGGTGAGTGCTGCAACCTTACCCTCGGCTCCAAGCTCTTACAACACTGCCTTTGCAACTGCGGAAACCTGGGATTTAACAACGCCCGCCGGTTCGACTGCGGCAACGGCCAATTTCTCAGCGATTGAGGCAGATACAGCGGCGAGGGCTGACTTTATGGCCTGTAACACGGCGTTTGGGTTCAATGAGGAAAGCAACTGGCCCGATTGCTGGAACTTAAGCGACAACTAATAGTATCGTGACAAAATAGAGTGGGTATCTTAAAGACAGTTTTATGTCACAAGAGATATCCACTCTCCTTCGAGAGTCTAGAAAGTTTTCCCCTCCCTCCAATTTTCAACCCGATCGCAATCAATTAAAACAGATTGTGCTTGCGGAAGAAGATCCCCTTAAATTTTGGGAGACCGCTGCAGATCGAATAGACTGGGCCGAAAAATGGCACACGATTCTAGAATGGAAAGCTCCCTTCGCAAAATGGTTTATCGGCGGAAAGATCAATGCTGCCTACAATTGTTTGGATCGTCACCTTCCATTCAAAAAGGACAAATTGGCGCTGATATGGGAAGCCGAGGATGGAACGGTCGAGGAGTGGACCTATCAAAAACTCCATGAAGAGGTTTGCCGCCTCTCGAATGCCCTTGAAACTGAACTGAAATTAAAAGCGGGAGATACCGCCTGTATTTACATGCCGCTCATTCCGCAGGCGGTGGTGGCGATGCTGGCCTGTGCACGGATTGGGGTGACTCACAGCGTGGTCTTTGCCGGTTTTAGTGAGCAGGCTTTGATCGATCGGATACAAGATGCCGAATGTAAGGTGGTGCTGACCGCCGATGTTGGTTCCCGCAAAGGGCAACAGATCCCATTGAGTCAAATGGTCACCAAAGCGGTCGCTTCCTGCCCTACCATTCAGAAGCAATTGGTGTTCCATCAAAAGGGGAAAAAATGGGAAGGGATTTCGGCTCAGCATGCTCCTACCCACACCGCCAAATTTTTTGATGCCGAACACCCGCTCTTTTTTCTTTATACCAGTGGGACAACTGGAAAGCCGAAAGGGATTGTCCATTCGACGGGGGGCTATTTAGTTGGGGTGAACACCACCTCTCAATGGATTTTTGATTTCAAGGAAGAGGATCGTTATTGGTGCACCGCCGATATCGGTTGGATTACCGGCCATAGTTATCTGGTCTATGGGCCGCTTTCGAATGGGGCCACCTGTTTTCTTTATGAAGGAGCGTTGAACCATCCCCATGGGGGACGGATTTGGGAGATAATCGAACGCCATCGCTTGACTATCCTTTATACTGCTCCCACTGCCATCCGATCTTTTATGCGTATGGGAGATAAGATTCCCCAAAAATATAATTTAAATTCATTGCGTCTCCTGGGAAGTGTGGGGGAACCCATTAATCCCGAAGCCTGGATTTGGTATCACGAGGTGATCGGCAAAAAGCGTTGCCCTATCGTCGATACTTGGTGGCAGACCGAGACCGGGGCGATTATGATCTCCCCCCTTCCCTCGGTGGTGACGACTAAACCGGGCTCGGTAACGCTTCCTTTTCCTGGAATTGAGGCCGATATTGTGAATGAAGAAGGCAAGAGCTGCGGCCCCAATGAAGGGGGCTTGCTGGTGATTAAAAAGCCCTGGCCTTCGATGTTGAGGGGAATTCACAAAGATTCGGAGCGCTTTGAAAAACAATATTGGTCGAAATTCCCAGGGATCTATTTTACCGGAGATGGAGCCCATCGCGATGAGGAGGGCTATTTCTGGATTAAGGGTCGGGTGGATGATGTGCTCAATGTTTCGGGCCATCGATTGGGAACGATGGAAATAGAAAGTGCATTGGTGAGTCACACGAGTGTCGCTGAAGCAGCGGTGGTGGGAAAGGCCGATGAATTAAAAGGACAAGCGGTGGTTGCCTTTGTTACGCCAAAAGAGGGCTCCGATCTGTCTGCTCTATTGCAATTCGAAACGGAGTTGAAGCAGCATGTGGTGAAGGAAATCGGCGCGCTCGCGCGGCCCGATAAAATCTATTTTACGCGCGTGCTTCCAAAGACGCGAAGTGGCAAAATTATGCGACGATTGTTACGGGATGTGGCGGAGGGAAAGCAAGGCACGGGAGACACCTCGACGCTCGAAAACGCAAACCTGGTTGAGCTTATCAGTTGACCAGCATTGTTGAGCGTCTTAAGGTACCCACTTCCTTTACAGAGAATTCTTTGGATTTTCTGTAAAGGAAGTGGGTACCTTAAGAACTTTAGATGGGGGTTAAATGAAGTCTGGAAAATTATTAATTGCCAATGAATGGGTAGAGGCTCAGTCGGGCAAGCGCTTCGATGTGATCAATCCGGCAACCGAAGAAAAATTGGCTGAAGTGGCGGAGGCTGATACGGCCGATGTGAATAAGGCAGTTGCGGTGGCCCGAAAGGCCTTTGAATCAGGGCCATGGCCAAAAATGTCGGCCCGGGAACGGGGGCGCATTTTAGCCCGCGTGGCAAGCCTGCTGGAAAAGAATGCTAAAGAGTTTGCAGAATTAGAGACGCTCAATAACGGGAAGCCGATCTCGGAAACCACTCACGCCGACCTGCCACTTTCGATTGAAACCTTCGAGTATTATGCAGGGCTCGCCGATAAAATCCATGGTGACACGATTCCTGTTTCTGGGAATTTCTTGAACTATACGTTGAGAGAACCGGCGGGAGTCGTCGGACAGATTATCCCCTGGAACTTCCCGTTGTTAATGGCGGCCTGGAAATTAGGGCCCGCTTTGGCGACCGGTTGCACTGTCGTATTGAAACCTGCGGAGCAAACCCCACTCACCGCCTTGAAGTTGGGTGAATTGTTATTGGAAGCAGGCCTCCCTCCCGGAGTGGTGAACATTCTTCCGGGTTATGGCCCAACCGCAGGGGCCGCCCTCGCCTCCCATCCTGACGTTGATAAAATCGCCTTCACCGGTTCCACCGAAGTGGGTAAACAGGTTTTAGCAATGGCCAGCGGAAACTTGAAGCGGGTTTCTTTAGAGCTGGGTGGAAAGGCTCCTAATATTGTTTTTGCTGATGCCGATCTCGACGCTGCCGTGCAAGGGGCAATTCGCGGAATCTATTTCAACCAGGGAGAGGTCTGTTGTGCTGGTTCTCGTCTTTATATCGAGCAAAAGGTGCAGGATGAGTTTTTATCTAAACTGAAAACCCAAGCTCAAAAATTGGTTCAAGGCGATCCTCTCGATCCTAAAACGCAGATGGGATCCCAAGTATCAAAGGAACAATTCGATAAGATCTTAGGCTACATCCAAAAAGGGGAAGCGGAAGGAGCCAAGCTTGTGACCGGTGGAAAAGCCGCCGCCAAGAAGGGCTATTTCGTTCAACCCACCATCTTTCAAGGCGTGAGAGATGAGATGACCGTCGCCCGGGAAGAGATCTTCGGGCCGGTCGTTTGTGCCATGGACTTTAAAGATACCGATGATTTGGTGAAGCGTGCAAACAACACCGTCTATGGCCTTTCAGCGGGAATCTGGACCCGAGATATTGGAAAGGCGCATCGCCTTGCGAAGTCGGTTAGAGCCGGGACTGTTTGGGTCAATTGCTACAACTGCTTCGATGCGGCAAGTCCGTTTGGTGGATTTAAGCAGAGTGGGTTTGGTAGGGAGCTCGGAAAGTACGCTCTCGAACTCTACACCCAAGTGAAATCGGTCTGGGTGGCTTTAGATTAAAAAAAAAGCCCGGTCTCGCCCTTGCGAGACCGGGCCTCTCACAACAAATTACGGAATAGTAAAGGTCGGCTCAGCTCCCGAAGCCGTGAAATCGAAAGCGAAATCACTGCTCGTGGGGGCGGTTACCAAGTCATTTGTGGTCGTTGACTTCGCGCCATTTAAGAACGAAGCATCTGCACCCGAAACGGTCCAACTTGCAGCATTACAATCATTGGTCGGTGCAAAGTTAATCAGACTCGTGGTTGCAAGGAAAACTCCACTGGTTTGGGTCATCGTCTGCTTCTGAACTTTGGTGACGCTAGGTCCAGAGGAAAGAGCGTTTAACCAGTTACAGTGCATTTTGCTCATCCAGGGAGCATTGGTCGAAACGATGTTGGTGTTATTTGAGATGTTGGCACCAAACCCGAAGTAACCGGTTCCCGTCAAAGCTCCAGCGGTTCCCGTTGGAATGGACGCGGCAAAGGTCCGGGTCGCACCATCTCCCTGCCCGGCTTGCCAGGCATAGTGGATGGAAGCGCGATTGGCATTCGTTCCCGTAGTATTCAGGTTTTGTTGAAGGAGGATATAGTGGCCATCTTCACCGAAAGCCGCTTTGCTATAATCAACTAACCCATTTGTACCGAAGAAGTCGCTAGACGTCGTGCTTCGATTCGCCGCTGTCCTGAATGACGAAGTGTAAACATCTCCATCTTTTTTATAGACGAAGCTGATTCCTCTTTTCCGGAAGGTGCCACCCATGGATTCTTGGTGCGGAACGGTCGCTTGAACCAATCCTTCGAAGGAGGTGTTGTCGGTGGCTAATTGATGGTGATAAATCGTAACGCTACCGGTTTCCCCGTTCCCGGTTGAATCGGTGCGGGTGAAGGTAAAGGCGGTTTTGTACATTTCAAATCCACCCACATCATCCAGGCGATCAATCGTAGCGGTATTGAAAGTAATGCCGGTGATTGCGGTATTAGATGCGACGTTGAGATAAGAGATGAGATCGACTTGTCCTCCCACTGCTGGCAAAGCAACCCCTTGTTCCGACAACTCTTTTAAAAACATCGCTTGTACTTTTAAATAACGATTGATGAGTCCGGGCCCTGATTGCACCAACGCTCCAATTTCTGCCGAGACGCAGGCTTCGGTATCGGTAGCGCTTTTGGTGGCATAAACAAGTCCTAAGTCACCGGTGGGACGATTGACGCTTGAACCGGTGGCATTATCGGTCCATCCAGGCCCATAGCAAGCGGCACGGCAACTCAATTCGGTCGAGAAGGATTCAACCTCTGCTGCGGTAAGAGCCGTGTCTTGAGTTTGAGCGGTGGCTAACTCGGTAAGGAGCGTTGCCATATCACTCGCATCACCGCATGTTGGGGAACCATAAAGTGAAAATCCTTTTTTTGCTTTAGGTTGTACATCATTCACCAGTCCAACCATTGCGTCGATAGGATTGAAGGCCAGTTTCTTCGAGATGCTGCTGCTCGAGGAGCGACCGGTAGGAGAGGTGATTCCCACTAATCCCATCGCTTCAGTTAATGAGGTGCTGGAGGAGCTGGAGCCACACCCCGCCAACACAAACAAAGTTGTTAAAATTGAAAGAACTATTTTCACGGTCTTCCCTACCTTTCTAGATCAATTGTTTGGGTACTGCTTTAAAGAGATGATCTATTATAAGGTTAACAGGAATGACCGAGCAAGCTTAGTGATTGATACTGTGAGTTATCGTCGGAAGATTCGGAATCCGCCACCGCCGCCGCAGCGACCGCCCGGACATCCGCCCATCGGTTGCATCATCATGCCACCGCCACAGCCGCCACCGGGGCATCCTCCAATGCTGCCGCCACGAGGAGGGCAACCGCCGGGAGGGCACATGCCGCCCGAATCTCCTCCTCCAGAAGCTCCCCCACCGATTCCGCCGTCAAGCTCGCCCACTCGGTCGTAGTTTGGGCCAGAGGTGGAGCGCCAGAGGGTTCCATTTATATTGATGACCATTCCGGGAGGCACCGGAGGATGGGACTGTCCAATTTGAATGATGGGATTGCCCGCCGAATCCTTGGGCCATGCACTCCACTCCGGAGGGAGCGAAGGTGTCGGAGGCTTGGGGGGCTCAGGTTGCGGAACAGGTGGGTTTGGGTTCGGATTTGGATTGGGTGGCAAAGGTGGACGCTCATCAGACGGTGCGGGGAGCTCCTCTTCTTTTGCCTTTTCTTTTTCTTTCGCCTTGGCAATCCGCTCTTCTAAATCTTTAATCTTTTTATCTTGGGCCGTTTTTCTGTCGTCTACCTCTTTTCTTTCGAAACCACCCTGCATTCCTTTATCAATATGTGCCCTGCGGGATTTTTCGATCTTAAGGGCGTTTTCGAGTAAGGCGCTGTTTTCACTTCCCGATTTAGCGGCGTCGAGCGCTTCGGTGATGAATTTTTGTTTCGCTTCCAAATTTCTGAGTTGGTCACGCAAAGGGAGATGGTATTTCTCATCTTCTTCGGAAATCTTCGCATCACCCCAATTAAATTTCTTCAGTGCGGTTTTAATCTTTTCGGTTAATTCCGCAATGTTTTCAGGTGTAGGGTAATAATCGGCTTTCAGCAGATCGGTTGCCGTTTCCGATAGCTCCTTTACGCTAGCCACATTTCTAGGGGTAGGTGTCGGTTCACCGGGTGGAACAACGCGAGGCTGGGGAAGCGCATTCTCCGCCGCCCTTTTTGCGGTTTCGATCCGCTTTTTTAAGTCGGTAATCTTATCGGATTGGGTCTTTATTTTATCTTGATGAGCTTGAAGATCTTGTCGGGTGAATCCCCCCGAAGTTTTATTAAGCGCATTTTTGCGAGCTTCTTCGATCTTGAGGGCCGCTTCGAGTTGAGCGGGAGTCGCATCCGATTTCTTCGCCGTTTCCAGAGTGGTTTTGATCGATTCCTGTTTGTGATTCACCTTCTGGAGTTGTTTATGGAGCTCCTCCATCCGCTTTTGATCTTCATCGGTAATGGTTGCCTTGCCATCCTTTTTAAACGGTTTCAAGGCCGCCCATAATTTTTTCTTGGCCTCATCAAATTGCTCCGATTCGGGATAGTTGTCCTCTTTCATCAGGTCTGCCACTAAGGCGTCGATCGATTTCACGTCATCTACGACCCTTGGCGCAATCTTGGGAATAGGAGCAGGAGCCGGAGTCGGTGGTTTGATGTTTTTACCGAGTTCGGTCAGTTTTTTATCGAGTGCTTCAAGTGCGGAAAGATCTTCATGATCTTTATCGGTGAACGGAACTTCGAATTTATTCGATTTGCTTTTTAGTTTTCTGAGTAGCGGAGCCAATAATTTTTCCACCTTCTCTTTTAATTCCTTTACTTTCTCAGCTGAAGGCGAAGTCTCACTGCTTAAATCTGCCACTTGCTTCTTTAAATTATCGATGGGATCCCCGGTTCGTGGTTCAGGAGTCGCGTTAGGATTATCAATGCGGGCCTGGAGAAGTTTGATCTTTTCTTGCATTTCATCGCAGGATTTTTTGCGCTCATCGCGAAAAGCGGACGATATATCGAGTGGGTAGGTCCAGGCGTTAGCCTTCGGAAGGCACAAATCGGACTTCCATTGACCAAAAATCCGCAGCCCCTTCTTCTGGAGATCGGATTCATTGGTAGCCATCACCGCGGCAATGAATCTCTCAATCTCTTTTTCTCTTTGCACCAGCAAAGGAGTGAGTTCTTTGACCCCTTTGAGATCAAATGATTTTACCTTTAACGCAAAAAGAGAAGGATACTTATCCTGTTGGAAAAACTTCTCCAACAATTCGTCTTCCGTAACGGTATCGCGTTCCACCTTCTCTGGACTCTTGCCCAGACTTTGAAGGGCCCGGATGAAATTGTGTGAGAAGCCAAAGGCCTGACCAAAGCTCAGAATAGAGATAAAGCAGGAAACAAAAAATAGAAATCGATTCATATACTCCCCCGTTCCTAGTGATTTGCACAGTCGGGGCCAACGGCCGTTACGCACAGAAAGGGGACGGGGATCCAGGTCACCGCGGGACTCAAGCCTGACGACGAGTTCAACTGTTTAAAAAATAGACACCGTCGTTGTAAGTACTGAAGACAAGAGCTGTTTTCACCCAGTTTACTGAAGACAAAGGGCTGTATTCGCAGTGTACAGAGTGTCGAGTAAACAGTGAGCCCCACTGCATTCCAGCACAAACGGGGGCTGGTCCGGCGAATGCAATGAAGCGCAGTAGGGGGAGTGTAGATGAAAACTTTTATTGGCTATTGTGCTAGCCTTGCCTTTTTGATTGCCTCAAATCTATCTGCGACGACCGATACCCGGGCTCACAGTCAGAGTCAGGATTTAAAATCGCTCCGTCCAACGGTGGAGACTCCAGCTAAGCCCATTGACATGGCTGGAATGGAACACTCATTAGTGATGCATGGGAATATTTCAACCATTCCCACCAGTCCTCTCACAAAAGCGGTGGGGAAACTGGGAGGCTGTACCGTTACCTTGGGAAGTCCTCCTGGGGCGCCAGTCACCGTTGTGTTCCACGCCGCCCATTGCGGACAATCGGGTACTAATTTGGTCCTGGATGGTGGCAATATCACTATTCCTGGTTTTGAATGTGTGAGCAATCGGGATTGGCCAGGTTCTAAAACGCAAGGTCACTCTGCGACCGATGTGGGGATGTGTGTTTCTAAAACTCCATCGCCCAGCACCGGTCTCTATGGTTGTATCGATTCGCAAGCCCGTCGCCGGAAAAATGGAAAATCCCAGATTACGGTTGGGTCGAGAGTTCAATTAATGGGTTATGGAAACCCAGTTCCAAGCGATCAACCTGGAC
>CAZRZK010000022.1:0-56686 GCA_964604555.1 uncultured Pseudobdellovibrionaceae bacterium
CGATATAAATAAAGGCTCGGCTCTACGCCATTAACGGGGGAATTGACCCTTGGTGCGGTTAATTTCTAATAGCGAATACCCCATCCCAACCGCAATGTGCAAGTACCCTCAATCGGTAGTTTGAAAAGTTTCTGAAGCCGAAGGCTCGTCTTGAGAGCATTTCCATTTTGGTATGAAAGCCTTCCGTGATGCCATTGCTTCTGGAGAAGCGAAGCATTCGACCGATTTCCTCTTTCCAGTGGTCTAAGGTCTCTCCCAAGGTTTGTAGTGGCTCAAGTGTCGTTTGACGGAGCTGGCTAATCATCTCAATTAGCTGATGCACCACTGGCCGTAGGAAAGTTTTATTCTTTGATTTCAATCCCAGAAGTGCGCAAAGTTTCTGCTTAAAATAATAAATCTCCTTCAGCACTGGATTGAGGTCGAGATAGCCTTCAAGTTTTATTTTCTGTTCGGGTTTTAAATTCTTCTCGTGTCGCCGCATCAGAGAAAGAAGGCCTCGATTTTTCCGACCCACTGGATCTAGTAGCTGCCAGGCTTTTAAAAAATGGTGGTTGATAAGTCGAATGACGTGAAATCTATCAGCCACAATCAACGCGTTTGGAAAGTGCTCTTTAACAATACAGCGGTATGTCTCGGACAAATCCATCACCGCAATGCGAGTCCTGTAACGCTCCGAAACGCTTTCCAGATAAGGCTGAAGAGAAAGTGTGGATCTCCCTAATACCACATCATAGACCTTGTGATTACCCAGATCGCAAAGCGCTGTGGCGTAGCCCTCTTTACGCGTAAAAAAATGCTCGTCTACCCCAAGCACCTTCGGCGAGGGCCTACTTTTTAATTCTTGAACCCGCTTACAAACAAAATCCTGATACCACCGCTCTACCGTCGAATGACTAATCCCATGGGTTTTCTCAAGCAAACCTTGTGAAATCCCCCCATGATGTTTCTCATAGACTTCCATCCGAAAAGATTCCGTGGCTCTCCTGCGGGGCAAGACTCCTGGTATGCGAAGGTTAAAATACTTGCCACAGCGGGTACATCGATACTTATGCGAACGGATGTGAAGCAGCATCAGCTGATTGCCCTGACGAGTATGCTTTAGTGTGCGTATAAACGAATCTTTAATATGACATCTAGAGTACCCACAATGGATGCATAACGGCCTAAAGGTAGCAAAGCCGGTTACTTCTATTAGACCCTGCCGAGTCGCTTTTTCTAGCTCGACTCCGGGCAGGCCTATGATGCAGTCTAATGATTGGGACATGAGGATTCTCCTTGGTTCTGAATTGGTGCTTCGTAACAACAATTCTACACCAAGGACCTCATGCCCCCTTTAATGAGGGAGAGCCTAAATAAAGGGCCTCAGCTTCTGCTAGGTCCCTTAATTTATGAAGTAACCAAGCCTTGCCCTTCCGATTTCCCTGACCTAAAACATGCTAAAATAGAAAGATATGAAATCCATACCCTCACCGCATGACTTTCAAATTGCCTTGGAAAATTCCCGTTTCATGAGCAGGGTGTACGTATGGATGACGCTAGGGATTTTACTCACTGCCATCATTGCTAGCTATTTTGGGAATAATGAAGCTCTCGTCATGACTCTCATTGCAAACCCACTCCTCTTTTGGGGACTTATCATTCTACAACTTGTTGCCGTCTTTTTCCTGGCGGCAATGATCCAACGAATTAATTCCATGACCGCGATGTTAGTTTACTTAATCTATGCGGCTCTTACTGGTGTCACCTGTTCGGTCGTTTTTCTTATCTATACGAAAGAGAGTATTGCCGATGTCTTTCTGGTTACGGCTTGCGCATTCGGTGGATTGAGTGCCTTCGGTTACTTCACCAAAAAGGATTTAGGTCCCATCGGCACCTTTTGTGGAATGGCCCTCTGGGGATTGATCGGGTTTGGAATATTATCTTTTTTCTTACCCTCTTTCCGGACCGAAAATGTCCTCTGGTGGCGGTCTCTTGTGGGTTTAATTATCTTTTCTGGGTTAACGGCCTATGACACCCAAAAGATCAAGCAGATGAATATTATCGGCAATGAAGGGACCGATGAAGATGCCAAAGAGGCGATCTTTGGCGCTCTCACCCTTTATCTCGATTTCATCAATCTGTTCTTGGATCTTCTCAGGCTGATGGGACGAAGAAGAGATTAAGCGGTTATCTTTTCGATAAGGCTCCTTCGCAGTATCATTATCCTGATGGACAAAAACCACTCTCTCCCGATTGAGCCTGAGCTTCTCTCCCTTCTCAGATGCCCATATGAGCACTCTCCCTTAACACTTTCCACTCCGGTCTACCTAAATTGTGAAAAAGGGCACCGATTTCCAATGGTTCAAGGAATTCCTGTACTCTTAAGATCGGAACAGATTCCCACCTTATGGGTTGCAAAGGCTTCATGGGAATTGGCGCAGAACTGGATTGAAGAACACTCTCGGGTGGACCCCTGGTTCGTACATAGTTTAGGTCTGACACAACACGAACGAGATGAACTTCTTTCTCGACTGAAATCCAATAGAAACGAAGAGGTCGATCCGGTAATCAGTTATCTCGTGGGAGCCACTTCGGGGTTGCTTTATCAGAACTTGAGAGGCCGATTGAGCTCCACTCCCATTCCCACATTAAACCTGGGAAATCGTCCCGAAACTCTCTTAGATATCGGCTGCAATTGGGGGAGATGGACCCTGTCCGCTGCTCAGCAAGGCCATTTATCTGTAGGGATTGACCCTTCTTTAGGGGCCGTTCTTGCTGCCCAAAGGCTTGCTAAAAAATTGGGAACCAAGGCATGGTTTGTTTGCGGAGATGGCAGGTTCCTCCCCTTTGCTTCCCACACCTTCTCACGAATCTTTTCATATAGTGTGATCCAACACCTCAGCGAATCGGATGCCCGTCAGTGCTTAAGCGAGATCCATCGGACCCTCACCCCCAATGGAAAATCAGTTATCCAAATGCCCAATTGTTTCGGATTTAGAAGCCTCTATCATCTTGTAAGGCGCCGTTTCCGAAAAGCAACCGACTTTGATGTCAGGTACTGGACTCCCTGGAAGCTCCAGCACACTTTTAAAAATGCAATCGGAAAAACCTCTCTCTCAATCGACGGTTTTTTTGGACTCGGAGTTCAAGCGAGCGATTACAAGATTTTACCGCCTACCTCTAAAGGGATCATCCTGATATCGGAATTCTTTAAACAGATAGCTAAAGTAGTCCCGCCGATGAAATATGTCGCTGACAGTCTTTTTTTGCACTCAACCGCTAGCGAATAATCTTTATGAGGGCACGAAAATACTCTGGCATCTGATGCCTAGGATACCAAGCAAGTGCACTCTGCTCCCGATGAGGAGCCCCCTCATTGAAGAGGTTTAAGGAGCGAATAGAATCTCTCCCAAACAACCTCAGGAGAATACCCCGTTACTACTCGAATGGGCCGCCCCTGTGAAAAGATGGGTTGGCCCCATTTCCCTAGTCTCACTTTCGTTTCTTCGATTTGGAAAAGATCGGGCTCGATAACATACATGGCGGCTACAAGATCCCAAATGGGTATAGAACGCCTTCCTTTTAGCAGGAGCGCACGGCGGAACCACCGATCAGAATGCTGCTTAAAAAAAGTTTGTAACGGCTCAGGAATAGAACGGAGCATCTTTCTTGAAAAACGAAGCCGGCGAGCCACATCACAAGGAATGCAGGTCAAGGGAATCGAGGATTCCATCACCCTTCGTGTCGATTCGGGATCATTCCATTGATTGAAATCGAAAAACCGCCAGGCCGGTGGACAGATAAAATAATTCAGTCCTACGAAGATCAATTCCGATATTTGAAGATTGGGGTTTAGAGCTAATGCCCCAGCGAAATTGGTCAAGGGACCCAAGCCCAATACCTTTGTGGGAGTGGTTAACTGACTTAAAAACCGACTCGCCTCTGGATGAGTTGCTCCATGTAAGAGCTTTCCTTGATAACCCAATAAATCAGCGAGCACCTGGTTGTTTTGATATGCAAGGGATTCGGTCGTGTTCCCATCAACACTCGCAATTCCTACAATCGATAATCGACTTTGAATCAATGCCAATAGAGCAAAGCCATCATCAATATCCCCTGAGGGAGAGCCCATTGCATTATCAGAATCGACATAGAGATTCACAATTGTTTCGAAAAGTCTTCTAACTTAGAACGAATCAACTCACGGGTATCTCGGAACCGTTGTAATTGCTCCTCTTCGGAGCCGGTTTTCCCGGCGGGATCGGGAAGGGGCCAATGCAGTTTTTTGGCTTTGGAGATCACGGTAGGACAAACTTCCTCTGCGCAGAGAGTGATCACATAATCCAATTGAGCAATGAACTCAGGAGAGAGTTGCTCAACCGATTTTGATGAGTGATTGTGGATATCGATCCCTATTTCCTGCAATGCTTTAATGGCATAAGGATTTACGCGACTTGGTGCTGAACCAGCGCTTTCAATGTGAAACTCTTTTGGAAAAGTTTTCCGAGCAAGCCCCTCCGCCAACTGACTCCTTGCAGAATTTGCAACACACATAAACAGAATATTCATTTAACAGCACCCTTTAGCCTGTTCCGTTTTCAAAGTGTCTACATTCTCACATCGGATGACTTCATAGGTAACCGCTGCAAGGATAGCACCCAAGACGGGCCCGATAAAGTAAATCCAGAGATTTGAAAACTCCCCTTGAAATAGTGCGGGGGCTAAGGATCGGGCGGGATTCATAGAAGCCCCCGTAATGGCCCCACCTATCCAGGCGTTGATCATGACGGTTGCACCAATCGCAATGCCTGCCATCATTCCTTCAGCCCTCACATCGGTCGCAACTGAAATAATCACAAAGACCAAACCAAAAGTAAGCACCGTCTCCCATGCCAATGCCTGTAACATTGAAACTGCTGGCAGAGTAACTCCAAATTTGATTCCAGCCGGTAGTATGAAAGTAAGGAGAATCAGGGCAAATAAACTTCCTCCGAATTGTGCTATCCAGTAAGGGAGCACCTCCCTCTTAGGAAAATGGCGGGCAAAGGCAAATGCTAAAGTGACTACCGGATTAAAATGCGCTCCCGAGATATGCCCGACCGCATATATCATGACAGTAACCGCTAAGCCAAAAATAGCGGGCACCATGATAGGGGGGATTGATCCTGGAAACCGATCCCCTACCATCATGGCGCCACACCCGGCAAATACGATAAAAAATGTTCCTATTGTCTCCGCAAATGCTTTTTTGAGTAGAAACCTATTCCTTAGCAACACTTTTTACCTAGCTTTTCAACCGCTTCAAATGGGGTTTCCAACGAACTTGAGGTCGTGTGCGTGGGAAGTTGTTCATGCACAACAAAAATCTCCCATGCATTGCCATCGGGGTCCTGAAACCACACCTTGTCTTGTTTAGCAAAACAGCACGTTGTGTTGGTCTCTGGAGTCGTTAAAACTCCCGTTTGAATGAGCTTCTTTTCCCATTCTTTAACGTCATCGGTGCTTTTCACTTCGATCCCCAAGTGGTTCACCCTGCTAATCATTCGCTCCCCCCCAGATTGCATCGTAAAATTCAAAATAGGGAGATCAAACTTTGCATATTGTGCCGTTTGTTTCTGGGGCTCGACTCCAAACACCCGTTTATAGAACTCTACCGATTGAGTGACATTCGATACATTAATAGATAAATGCGGTCTCATCTTTTCCTCCTTTTTTATTGGCAGCCTTTTTCAAAGCAGCCAAAGATTTTACATTCCCGAATTGCCTGTTCCCCTTCCCCACAAACTTTTGCGAGCTGAGTCAGTGCCTTTTCCATGCGTTGCAGATCGGAAATCTTTTTTTTGATCTCCTCAATTTTTTTCAATGCTTTTTCTTTGACCTGATTTCCACTGAGCTTTCTTTTATTCTGTATCTCCAGCAGTTCTTTCACTTCTCGGAGAGTAAAACCAAGCTCCTGAGCTCGCTTGATAAAATAGATTCGCGAGGCTTCATCGATAGAATAGTAACGAAATCCTCCGAGCCTCTTTTGGGGACGTTTGAGGAGGCCTTTGCGCTCATAAAAGCGGATTGTTTCGACTCCAACCCCCGCCCTCTTAGCCAGTTTTCCAATGGTCATTTCCATAGTTCTATCCTACCCTACGTACTATGGTACGGAGTCAAGCAAATGATTAATCCTTGATGAGATAGGCCCCAGGTGTGGATTGCCAGTCAAAGGTTTTAAGGCGCGGCCGGAGGTTCCGTTCTTTAAAAAACTCATCCACCGCGGCGGTTTCCCCAGCCCAAGGTTCAATGGCATATTCGTCGAAGATCACGACTCCTCCCGGAACAACCTTATCCCAGAGGCATTCGAGTCCCGTTTTTGTGGGAGCATAGAGATCGCAGTCGAAGTGGAGCAGACTAATGCGCATTCCTGAATGTTGTTCCATATATTCAGGAACGGTTTTTTCAATTTCTCCTTTAACGATCTGAATTCTCGGCTTTTCCGGAACAAATCGATCCTGATCAAAAATAGAAATCAGCTCCTCAAGTTGAATCTCTAAACCCTCGCAGCTGAATCCTCCGGCTACTTTTCCTACTCTCTCCTGAGCACGCCCATCCTGAGGATCCAGTTTGCGAAACCCATAAAAATTATCGAAACCGATGACTCTTTTTTTGCGATCCCCAATATTTCTGGCCTCTAAGAAATTGGCCCATTGAAGCAGCGTAGTTCCGCGGTAAACCCCCAGCTCAACAATGTCTCCGGGAAGATCGATCGTTTTTTGAAAAAGCTCATAATGAGCCAAAAACCGTTTCATCGTCACCCTTCGCACAAACAAGGGAAAATTCCGCAACAGGATGCGTTCGTCGATTTTGTGCTTTCGGATAAAATCGGTAAGGAGAGTTTCTGTTTTTTCATCTTGGGAAAGATTGGCTTTGCCATCAAATTGTTCCGGCCCCTTCATATCGGAAAAGAATAAAATTTTGGAGTGGAGTTGTCGAGATACCTTCTCCTGAGCTGAAGCTGAGGAGTGATATTCTGGACCGGCATCGCCCTGACATCCATGCTCAATCTCGCCGCTCGTTTTTCGGGATTGAATTCCGTTCGATGCAGGCAGTATTCGTCAAAAACAATCGCATCCCCCAATTCCAATACAGGACAGAGAATGGGAGCATTCGAAGGGGCATTTAATTCCTGTTCCCAATCACTTCCCGATTGATGCGTCAGTTCTTGGTGGAATTTTTGATTGATGATCTCAAGTCCAAGGCTTTCCTGGGAGAGGCGTAAAGGAATCCATACCGTTACCATTCCGCGATAAGCACGATTATAGGAGCAGTCTTGATGGAAAGGGACGAGGCTGCTCGGAACTCCTGGACCAATTTGTCGAAACATGCCCGGAAAATGCCAAAGAAAGTCTCCACCAATAGCAGTTAGGAGGGATTTTTTTAGATCAAGGGAGGTGGTGAGGTGAAGATAATTTTCAGGTTCCAACCGAAAGGGGGCTCTTCCATCTTCCGCTGGCATTTCTCCCCGTCTTAAACATTTTTGACTTTGCTCCGAGAGGTGGTGTGATTTTTTTTGAAGACGCTCAAACTCGGCCTCTACTCCAGCCGCAAGCTGACTGAGATCTCGGGGATTAAAAGCCCCCTTTAAAATGATGAAACCCTTTTCCACTTCTACTCCGCAGTCGATTGCCCCACTAAATCGATCTGGATCGAACGAGAGGTGACCTCATCGCTGAAATTTAATGTTAACACTTGAGATTCATTCCCTACCTCATCGGGTGCGTATTCGAGTGCCAGCTGGCAACTCTCACCTGCCTCTAAACTTCCGCTGCAATCGCCCTCCGTCCCCGGATAGGCGTTTCCACTGAACCTAAAAGGGCTCACGATGAGAGGCACTCCTTGTTGAATATTATCGGCCGTATCGGTCCCGGTATTGGTCAGGGTAACGGTCATGATTTTATTTTCTCCCACCTTCACCGTTCCAAAATTCAGCAAATCTTCGGAAGGTTCCAAGGTTGAACTCCCATTCACTGAAACAATCATGGAAGCCGGTGGAAACGCGGCTTCAGTGGGAGAGGCGGCAATCGAATAATCCCCGCCATAATCGGCTAAGAAATAGACCGCAACACGGCTCTGATCTTTGGCAATGGTCAATTCACTTTTGGGATGGATACAATAAGGATCTTCATAAAATTTTGAACCTACCGAAGAATTTAACGTGAAGACCATGTCTTCCAAGGTCTGGGCTTCGGTAAGGCCATTCCTCAAGGCCAAGATATATTTTTCACAACTCCGTACCGCGAGGGTGGGATTTCCAATCCAGATCGCCCAATAGGGAGTGGTGTTTTTAGAACGTTGGAGATCCCCATTGTTTCTTTTCTGACGACAAGAGGTGTGAAAAATAAAGGTCGAGATCAATAATGGCACCACCCATTTTTGCATTCATTGATTGTACCACAGGTTATGTTAATGAAGCGTCTCAGAGTCGGTTGAACGGGGCGCTAATCCCCGATAGCGGTCGGTCTGGACGCGGGACTTCCCTTCGAGCGTACTATCTTCCTCTAACGCTAAGCGATATCCATCGATCGCTTCTAAGAGTTGAAGACCATCAATATGCATTCGTCTTTTACGAAAAAGGGGATCTTGTTTGGCTCGCTGCCGAGCATCTTCAAAACTTTTGGCCACCACAAAAAAGTTGGCATGATGTTCGTACATGCCATCTTGCATTTCACCGTCATAATAGCCACAGTGAACCAAATACAACTTCATCCTTAGAATGTCATCGACAACCCTTAAAATGGCAATTACAAAGTAACTGAAGTAAATGCGGGGGTGCCTCAAAAGGCTGAGAGAGCGTTATACGCTTAACCCCTTTAACCTGATCTGGGTAATGCCAGCGGAGGGAGGCAACATGAGTTCTATTCCAATACCCCATAAAATCTATCGACAGAGTGAACGTTTTTTTGAAGTAAAGGTTCCTTTTAAAGAGATCCCTTTAACCCCAAGTCGAAACAATCCTCAATCCCCTACTTCGGTGGCGCTTTATGACACATCAGGCCCTTATTCCGAAGCAAACTTTGAGCCCAACTACGAAAAGGGGATTCCAAAGTTGCGCCGAACCTGGATCCAAGAGCGCACGCATGACACCCAACTCGGTTATGCCCGGAAAGGGATCATCACCCCCGAAATGGAATTTATTGCCATTCGCGAGTCGCTTGCACGCGAAAGTTGGAATGCAAAACGGGATAAACGACTCGAAGGAATGAGCTGGGGTGCGCAAATCCCTTCGAAAGTCACCGCGGAATTCGTGCGAGAGGAGATTGCTAAAGGAAGAGCGATTATTCCCTGCAATCGAAAACACCCGGAGAGTGAGCCGATGATTATCGGCAGAAACTTTTTAGTAAAGGTAAATGCCAATATTGGAAATTCGGCCCTCTCCTCTTCAATCGAAGAGGAGGTCGAAAAGATGATCTGGGCCACCCGTTGGGGGGCCGACACCATCATGGATCTCTCCACTGGAGAAAACATCCATCAAACGAGGGAATGGATCTTAAGAAACTCCCCTGTTCCGGTAGGTACCGTTCCTATCTATCAGGCACTCGAAAAGGTGAATGGAAAGATCGAAGATCTCTCCTGGCCTGTTTATAAAGAAACCCTTCTGGAACAAGCGGAACAAGGGGTCGACTATTTTACGATTCATGCAGGAGTGCTTTTACGATATGTGCCACTCACCCAGGATCGCCTGACCGGCATCGTCTCTCGAGGCGGTTCTATCCTGGCAAAGTGGTGCCTTCATCACCACAAAGAAAACTTCCTCTATACCCACTTCGACGAGATCTGCGACATCATGAAAGCGTATGACATCTCTTTTTCACTGGGGGATGGCCTACGACCGGGTTCGATTGCCGATGCCAATGATGAAGCCCAATTTGCCGAGCTCAAAACGCTGGGAGAACTCACCCACATCGCGTGGAAAAAGGATGTGCAGGTGATGATCGAAGGGCCAGGGCATGTGCCTCTGCATTTGATCCATGACAACATGAAAAAACAGCTTGAGCATTGTGCGGAAGCCCCCTTTTACACTCTTGGGCCGCTCACTACCGACATTGCACCTGGCTACGATCACATCACCAGCGCGATTGGTGCCGCTCTCATCGGTTGGTTTGGAACCGCGATGCTCTGTTACGTGACTCCCAAGGAGCATTTGGGATTGCCCAATCGGGAGGATGTAAAAGCCGGACTCATCGCCTATAAAATCGCTGCCCACGCCGCCGATTTGGCGAAGGGACACCCGGCGGCTCGTTACCACGATGATCTTCTTTCCCAGGCCCGCTTCGATTTTCGCTGGGAAGATCAGATCGCCCTTTCCCTCGATCCCGAAACGGCTCGGAAGTATCACGACGAAACGCTTCCTAATGACGCCGCAAAATTGGCGCACTTCTGTAGCATGTGCGGACCGAAATTTTGTTCGATGCAGATCACTCAAGATCTCAAAGGAATGAAAGCGCTCCAATGAGAATCGGAATAGCGGGAGCTGGACTTTTGGGAAGGCTCTTCGCCCACCAACTCACGCACCGTGAGGTTGCTTTTGATTTGTGGGATAATGGAGAGGGTTCGGCGGCAGCAGTTGCCGCCGGAATGCTCTCTCCTTATTGTGAATTGGAATGCCGAGATGAATTTATCTGCCGACTGGGAGAAGCCTCGCTCCCTCTTTGGAGAGAATGGTTTGGGAAATCCCTCCCGCTGTTAGAGGGGGGGACCCTGTGTATTGCCTCCCCGGAACATCGGCAGGAACTGGACCGATTTGAATCGCTTATCTCATATTATCGTCCTTTTATAACCGATCGAATGCCGACCCGGGAATTGGAACCGGAAATTGCAGAGACCTTTCCGGAAGCTTTATGGGTCCGGAATGAAGCGGCTATCGACACGCAACAATTTATTGAAGAAACCAATCATTTCCTCTGCAAAAGCAGCCAACCTTCGAATGATTTCGATTGGATTTTAGATTGCCGCGGAATCGGCGCAAAATCCTCTCTCCCAAAACTACGCGGCGTACGCGGAGAACTCCTCCTCATTGAAAACAAAGAAATCCATTTCCGCCACCCGATTCGTCTACTTGATGCCAAATTCCCGCTCTATGTTGTTCCCCGATCTCAATCTCGATTCGTGATTGGTGCAACCCAGATCGAAAGTGAAGACACCGGTCCAATGACCGCCAGATCGGCAGTCGAACTGCTCAATGCTGCTTATTCGATCGATCCCCGCTTCGCCGAAAGCAGGATCCTGGAGATGAGGATGGGTTTGCGACCCGCTCTTCCCCACCATCGTCCCCAGATTTTTGTCGAAGAGAAAATGTTGCGGATCAACGGCCTCTATCGCCATGGCTATCTCGTCGCTCCAAAAGTGGTTGAGATTGCATTGGATTTCATTTTGCATCACAAAACCGATTCTCTCTGGAAGGAGTTAGTCCATGGTAATCCAAATTAATGGAGAAAAAAAAGAGACGCCTGAATCGGCTGAACTTTTAAGCACTCTGAACCATTTCGGTTACCTTACCGAGCAAGTAGCGATTGCCGTTAATGAAACGGTAATTTCGAAATCCAAAAGAGCAGGATTCCGTCTACAGGAAGGGGATCGAGTGGAGATCTTGATCCCTCAACAGGGAGGTTGATATGGAACTCTCTATCAATGGCAAAAAAATGAAAAGTCGATTATGGATGGGAACCTCACGTTACCCTTCTCCTGCTATTTTAAAAGAAACCCTCCGCCAATCGGAAACGGAACTGATTACTCTATCCTTGCGTCGCCAATCCCCGCACTCAAAAGGAGGCGAAAGTTTTTGGAAGGAGATCCGAGAATTAAATATTTCTCTTCTTCCAAACACTGCCGGCTGCTTCAGCGCCAAGGAGGCGATCACGACGGCTCAAATGGCCCGTGATCTTTTTGACACCCATTGGATCAAACTCGAGGTAATCGGAAATGAATATGCCCTGAACCCGAATCCCTTTGAATTGGTCGAAGCGGCCCGCATTCTCTGTCAAGAAGGGTTCGCGGTTTTTCCCTACACTACCGATGACCTGAGTTTGAATGAAAAATTAATTCAGGTAGGGTGTCCGGTCCTCATGCCATGGGGCGCACCGATTGGCTCAGGCCGTGGACTCGCCAACCCTTACGCCCTTAAAACATTACGCCATCATTTTAAGGAAACCCCCCTCATTATCGATGCTGGTTTGGGTCGCCCATCCGATGCCGCTCAGGCAATGGAGATGGGATATGATGCCGTTCTCCTCAACACCGCCATCAGTGAAGCCCGGGATCCGGTCGGAATGGCAGTTGCTTTCCGAAAAGCGGTCGAAGCGGGGCGATTGGCCTATGAATCGGGGATCATGCCCACTCGGGATTTTTCAGTACCGAGCACTCCGACCTTTGGAAAGGCAGCCTTCCATGCAAGCTATCTGTAGTTTTGCAGGAAGCGATCCTTCGGGACTTGCAGGAATCCAGGCTGATCTCAAAACCTTTTCTGCTTTTCGATTCCATGGAACCAATGTCATCACCGCCATTACCGCCCAAAATAGCCAGCATTTGAGTGCCGTTGAGGTTGCGTCTCCCGCTTTGATCCGCGAACAGTGGAACAGAATTCAGGAAGAATTTGAGATCATGGCAGTTAAGACTGGCATGCTAAAAGACACTGCCACGCTCCAAGCGGTGGCCGACTGCTTGAGGAATTTTAAGGGACCCATTATCGTCGATCCCATTCTGTCCACTAGTTCGGGGAGCAAATTATCTGATGCTATCGACAGCTACCACGAATTTCTCTTTCCTCTCGCCCATTTCATTACCCCTAACTTGATCGAAGCCCCTCCTATTAAAGGAGCCCTTCCAATCGTCTTAAAGGGTGGGCATAGCAAATCTTCCACCGTGACCGACCGATTCGGTTCTTTTTCGATGGAAACTCTTCGAATCCCTGGCCCTAACATTAGAGGAACGGGATGCACCTTTGCGAGTGCGCTCGCCGCAGCGTCGGTGAATGAATTCGATCGGGAAAGCTCCTTGATTGTAACCAAAGCTTTCATGCAACGGGGAATACGGAAGGCGAACCAAAATATTTTTAGCTACGCCGACTGGATGACCGGTTACCTTGCTAGTGATTTTCCTTCCATCGGAAAGCTGCTTCCTGGATTTCCATCAATGGATAGAAAAACCCTCCAAATTTATCCCATCATTGATCGGGCCCATAAAATAAGAAAGTTTGCAGGGCAAGGAATTCAAACGATCCAACTTCGCATCAAAGATTTGGTTGGCAGTGAATTAGAAAATGAGATCGAAATGGGATGCAAATTGGCCCGGGAATTGGAAATTCAACTCTTCATCAATGACTATTGGGATCTCGCTCACCGATTTGGAGCTTATGGCGTTCACTTGGGGCAAGAGGATCTGAAGGCAATCGATGCATCGAGAGATTTGCGATTGGGGATTAGCACCCACACTCCTTATGAATTGGCCAAAGCGTTTCAATACCAGCCAAGCTATATCGCCCTCGGCCCCATTTTTCCGACGAATGCGAAGCAAATGCCCTTTCAGCCTCAGGGATTGGAACGGCTTTCCCTCTGGCGTCAGTGGATCGATCTCCCTCTGGTCGCCATTGGTGGAATCACTTCGCAGCAATTGGCGCAGGATTGCTGGCATGCTGGCGCTGATGGCATTTCTGGTATTCGCCTCTTCCCTTTATCTGAGATTTGATCTCTTCTCTCCCGAAGAATGGATTCAAGGAAACAATCCGGGTAGAAAATTTCTTGGTGAAGAGGTTCTTAAATACCTGCAATCACACTAAGGTGAATACTCTAAAAAGGCTGTCGTTGCGAGGCATTCGGCTCTCTAGAAATTAAGTCCCTTCTGCCGAAGCAATCCCATCATATGAAGTCTGGGATATCTTGAAATCTTAAGCCATCAGATCTCGATTGACGGGATGGCCACGCCTGCTCGCGAATTGCCTTCCAGACATTGGGAGGGGCTCGCCATGACAAAATTTTGGAGAACCTTATTTTGTTAGGCTTTCCAGTGATTTTTCTGAATTTATTTTAAGCAGTCGGTTCCTGAATTGAGTTGGCACTTTAATTGATCATTTTTAGAATCGGTGGTCTTTGCCGCTTCACGGGCCGGCTCTACCATCTTACGGATGTCATCGGTCTTCATTGCCTCACCGGCTTTTTTCTTTCCATTAATGGCATCGGACAGTAACGGCATGAAATAAACAAATGTTCCGATGGCTATCAATGCGAGAAGGATATCGAGAAAAACAAAACCTTTAAAATTATTCACTGGCTTTTTTGGGGGAAAGTTTTAAGACGATGGTGTCACCGCCTTTAAGAAGTTTTGGAGATCCTAAGAGCAGATATCGATTGGGATCGATGGCGATTTGATACCGTTTTGATGTGTCCACTTTAAACATAAATTCACCATCGGAAGAGAGGAGTCGATCGAGGGGCTTGCCCGCTTCATCTTGCAGGGTAATCGCGACATTCAAGCAAGGGAGTTCGAAGCCAATATCTCCTGCACTATGGCAGGAACACCGTCCCGAAATAAATTCATTGGGATTGGTTCCATTGGAACTCAAAAAAGAAAGGGCCGCGGTTAATACCGTTCCCTCCACATTATCCACATTTGAGTTTCGGGATCGGGGAAGGTCGGGAAGGGGTTGGACATTTTGTCGATGTTCCGTTTGAACTCCAAAGTAATTCGCCATTTGATTTTTTGGGGGTGCTTGGGAGCTAGAGCATCCCGTCATTAACCCCGCAATCATCAAGGTGACTAGCCAACGCATAGCGAAATTTGTACCACAGATAGGGAAAGATGGTAAAATAAGATTAACTCCATCCCCTCAATCCCCCCCTTTTTGACACCCCATGAAAAACGCTTGTTTGCGGTTCTATTTCTACGTACGGCCTTACTCGGGACTTCTGGGCTGGGCAATCGGTTTTGCTCTTATTTTTTTAAAGGCCCATGCCCCTATCATTCGTGACTTTACCCACGTTACCGGTGGAGACACCCTCTGGTGGTATGGGATCTTTCATTATTTCTTCGAGTCCATATCAGCTGGCCATGTGCCGTTGTGGAACCCCTATGCGAATGGAGGAAGCCCCTTCTACTTTTTTTACGGAATGTTCCGACTCTCCGATCCCACCATTCTCTTTCCGCTCCTGGCGATGAAGTTGGGCCAGACGAATCTTTTTAAACTCTATTATCAATATGCTTTATTAAGAGAGTATCTCTACATACTCGGTGTGGGACTTGTGGTCCATACTCTCTTCCGATCTCAACGGTTGGTGCTGCTACTGGGTTTGTTGTTCGTGGTCATCTCCGACCTTCAAATGTTTTCTATGTTTAAAAGAGATGTGGTGGGTTGGACCCCCTGGATCGTTTTATGCGCGATCTATGCCTATCGAAACCGCTCTCAACTGGCCCTCTTTTTAACCGCCTACTTTGCAGGTGTACAGTTTGGTTCTGGTAGTTACCATTCCCTTTACCTGGGAGTAACGGCCGTTATTTTCACTACCCTTTTCAGTATATGGCAGCGAAAAGAATTCTGGGATTTTGTGTGGAAAAATCGGAAGTCACTGGTCCTGGCTCTTCTTCTTTTTACAGGATTATCCCTTCCCATGCTTTCCTGTTGGGCCAATCGGGGCGATTTTTTTCCGGTCGCCCGGGTGTATGGCGCTCGCGACACCATGATCAATCACTATCAAAAAACAAAGACCATGGATGTGAAGCCTTCTTATGATGAAGTCTATCTCATCCCTTCTATGTTTATCGGCAACTATTTGCGATGGTCTCAATTTAAGAATCTCTTTTTAAACCCCTTATGTCGAACCCAAGTTTACGTGCTTCTGTTTTTAGCAGTTTTTTTATTGTTGGTGCGCGTGCCTGCCAAATGGCCTTTAATCTTGACGATAGTTGCCCTTTTTTACTTCTCCTTGGCCAAGGCACCCGGCTATCGTTTTCTCTATGATCACATTCCTCCCTTCGGCATGATTCGTCATACGGCAGGCTTTCTGCATGTGTACGAACTCCTTCAAGTGGTGATGGTGGGATATGCGATCCAATTTCTTGCATTTGGATCTTCTGGAACTCGATGGACAAAATGGAAAATATTGGCGTGGATAGGAATTGCCGGTGGCGCATTGTTTCTTTACCCAAACTTCCGTCCAGAATCTCCCCGATTTATTTTATTTATCCTGACGATGATTTGTTTAAGAGGGGAGTGGCGTTCATGGATAGCCTTTGCCTGTCTTGGCTGGATTTTCTATCAAGATGCCTTCCCTCACGTTTATGAACGATATCGAATCGGATTTATGGATAAAAATTCAGCCATTCGTAAACCAAACGATATCTATGCCGATCTGGATCAAAATAATTTCAAAGCTAATAAAATAGAGTGGGACCCCATACGAAAGTTTGCATTGCCTCGTCCCGCCTATCTTCTTTATGAAGATCTCCTCTTAAAAAAGAATATCACTGTCAATTCCGTACTTGAAACTCCGGCTTCAACAGCACAACCACAGCCTTTTACATATGGTGATCTTTGGCCCAGCTACTGTATCAGCAATCGCGTCACCTATTGGCCCGATCGATATGTAGACACCTACCTCATGGGAGAGGAAAATCTGCCAGCCTTTATCGATATCATGGGTGTGGATCGGCATGCCCTCGCCTTCTATCCTCAATCGAGAGTCTTGCCCGTTTCGCATGCGCAACAGCTCCAACTATTTTCCCAATTCCCTTATGGGAAAAATATGCCTTTAGGGAAACAGGACCCCGATAAAGCATTAAAACTCCCCCGGCTCACCGATCATTTTCTCTTCATTGATGGGAATAAAAATTGGGAGGCCAATGAAATCATAGAGATGCTCCAAAAAAATGATCTCAATCCCATTGAAGCAAGACCCAGTTTTTTTAAAAAGGAATATTTCGATTCCAATCAACTCAAAATTACAACTGACACCACCGAACCGGGTTACCTGCTTTTTCGAGATACTTATAGCCCCCATTGGAAAGCCACTATTGATGGCAAAAGCGTGGAAATTGTCCCGGCCAATATTAACTTCAAAGCCATTCCCCTTCCCGCCGGAAGACACACGGTCGAGTTTAAGTATTTTCCGATCTCATTCGCCTTTGGACTGATGACCTATTTCTGGATGAACCTGCTGGCCATGGTGATGGTTGCGTTTCACCTTCGAAAGAAGATGAAGCGACGACCGAAATGTTATAGCTGGGAAGTGAAAACGATCGAACCCAATCCCATCACCGTTTGAAAGGCTTTCGAAGGGTCAGGAACAGCAAGAACGGGCGGATAATTTTCCGCTCCACAATAAAAGGCCCTTCATACAAATGTTTCTTTACCTCTTTCCATTGCGGAAGATAGGGCTTGATAAAATACCACTCCTCTTGGGTCAGTCGCCCCAAGTTTTTCAATCGCGGCGTCCAGTGCAACCAGTTTTGTCTCAAACACCACAAGGCAAATCGATTCTGCGGGGAGTTGTAGAAATCTATGATACCCAGTCGTCCTCCCGGCTTTAACACACGATAAGCCTCCTCCAACATTTTTTTTACCCCCTCGGCTCCTCCTAGGTGATGGAGGGAGTGAAGGTTTAGCACCCAATCGGCATCATTGTCGGGGAGATCAAATTTGCGGACATCACTAGTGAGGATCTTAAATCGGGAATCCCGCTTCAAAAACTCCGGAACCTCCATATCCACCCCCAAACAATCTCGAAATCCAAGTCCATAAAGAATCTCGAGTGTTTCCCCATGCCCGCAGCAGAGATCAATGACGCGCCCCTTTCGCGAGGCTTCTAGCAACCCAAGCCGACTGAGCTTGATCGGCATCTGCTTTTTTCGACGGGCGATCTCAATGGGATCCGAGAAGACTTGCATCCAATCGGACGATTGTTGATAATAGGATTCCAACATTGGAATCATGCCACTATCGGTTTTCTAATGCTATCGATTGTTATTCCTACTTATAATGAGCTGCATCGCTTGCCCAATACCCTAGAGAAACTGGACACCTATCTGAGCATCAACTTTCCAGAACATGAAATCGTTATTGTGGATGATGACAGCCAAGATGGAACGATCGATTTCATTCTAGCGGCTTCGAAGCGGAATCGAAATATTCGCTTTATTTCCCAGAGTAAAAGACTGGGAAAAGGGGCCGCGGTCAAACGGGGATGCCTTGAAGCAAAGGGCGATTTTATCCTCTTTATGGATGCCGATCTTTCAACCCCGGTCGACGAGATAAAAACGGTATTTCAAAAAATCCAGGAGCAGGATTGTGGAGCGGTCCTTGGGCAGAGAATTTATGCGCAACGGAGTGGATTCAGGAAGTTCCTGAGCACAGGATTGAATTGGATCACCAACCGTTTTCTATTCAGTCAAAAGGTCCTCGATAGTCAGTGTGGTTTTAAGATTTTCACGCGCGAAGTGGTGCAAGAGATTTTTCCGCTTGTCCGTATTCATTCCGGTCTATTTGATGTGGAATTGATTTGTCTCCTTCAGAAATTCAACATTCCCTATCTCTTTCAATCCATTCCTTGGATCGATCGTCCTGGCAGTCGGATCTCGATCCTGAGTTGCCTCTTTCAGGATTTTGGAGATCTCAAACGGATCTATGATGGGCTTGCGTAAAATTGGAAATCTGCTGCTAACCGGAGTACCGGGATGGTTTGGCGACCGTTTTTTAACTCTTCTCCAGAAAGAATCTCTTGATGGGCTCCAAAACCTGCGTTGTTTTCAAGGAGACTTGAGAGATGACGCAGAAGTGAAACAAAATGTAAATGGAATCGATACAATTTTACATGCGGCCGGCGTCATCCATGTCCGTCACCCCAGTGAATGGGATGAAATTAACACGAAAGGAACGGAACGGCTTTTAAAAGCCGCAATTCGGACCGGCGTGACCCGATTTATTTATATCAGCAGCAATGCCGCTGCCGGTCGATCGCAGGGGAAATTGCCTGTTGACGAGGAGATGACTCCCAACCCTTTAAGCCCTTACGGCCTCAGCAAATGGCGAGCAGAACAAATTTTAAATGCACATACGTCCGAAATCGAAGTCGTCATCCTACGCCCCTGCATGTTTTATGGCCCACCGGTCCCCTCTCGCCACATCCAAGTATATCGTCAGGTGTTAAAGGGAACCCTACCCTTGGTTGGAAGTGGTGATTTTGCGAGAAGCTTGAGTTTTATTGACGATGTGGTGGAAGCAAGTCGGCTGGCCATGGTGCACGAGGCAGCCAAAGGACAGACCTATTTTGTGGCCGACACCGCCGCCTATACTACCCGTTCTATCATTGAGACAATGGCCGAGGTTTTAAGGGTTCCCCCTCGTTTTATCTCTCTCCCAAAAATAGTTGGACCGCTGTGCTATCAACTGGATCAGCTGTTAAATTGGTCAGGAATCTATTCTCAGTCGATTCACCTGGCGGGGGAATCCTGTTGGAATGTCGCGGTCTGCCCCCGGAAGATCATGGACGAGTTGGGATTCTTGCCCAAAGGCAACTTCAAAGCGGGGTTAGAGCAGACCATTGAATGGTGCCGTGCACAAGGCTTGATCCCCCCACATTTGATATAATGAGCTTCTACCGTGAAAATTTGCCTTGTCCGTCCCCCCGACATTTCAAACCCGGGTACCATTACAAGCAACGGGATTCCTCCGCTCGGATTGGCCTATATAGCCTCCGCCATTTCCCGTGCCGGACATGAACTGTCAGTCGTCGATGCTGTGGGTGAAGCCATCGAGCAGTACACTATCCTACCTGGTGCCCCCCCCGCCCTTTCCCATGGGCTTCTACACTCAGAAATTCTGGAACGGATTCCAAACGATTCCAAGATCATTGGAATCTCTGCCATGTTCTCATCAGAATGGTTTGTGAACCAAAAACTGGTAGAGCTTATCAAAAAACAATTTCCAAATGCCTTCGTTGTCCTAGGAGGGGAACACGCCTCCTCACTCGCAGACTATTTAATTGAAAATCACCCCGCGATCGATGGGGTTATTCGAGGAGAAGGGGAAGTCACGTTTGTCGAGCTTGCTGACCATTTAGAGAAGAATCTGCCTTTAGAAAATGTTTCAGGACTCACTTTCCGTTCCGCCTCTGGCATTCAATCCAATCCGATGAGACAACGCCATCCCGATATTAATCAAATCTCACGTCCCCTTTGGTCCGTATTCCCAGTCGATAATTATTTCCGTTATAAAATTTCTCACGGAGTGCGATTGGGCCGCTCCCTTCCCATCATGGCGAGCCGAGGATGCCCTTACCGCTGCACCTTCTGTTCCAGTCCCGGGATGTGGGGAACAAAATGGCAAGCCAGGGAACCTGAGGATCTCATTGATGAGATGCAATCACTCAAAGCAAGATATCAGGTCACCGATTTTGTGCTCTGTGATCTGACCGCCATTATCCGGAAAGATTGGATTATTAAATTTTGCAAAGGATTAATACAAAACAACCTCCAGATCACCTGGCAATTCCCGACGGGCAGCCGAAGTGAAGTGGTCGACTCAGAGGTTGCAACACTGATGTATCGATCGGGTTGTCACGCCATGTGCTATGCCCCGGAAAGCGGTTCAAAAGAGGAGCTTAAGAAGATCAAAAAACAGATCAACCTGGATCGAATGGTGGAATCGATGGTCGCCTGTCGCAATGCCAACCTGAAAACAAAAGGCAATTTTGTCATTGGATTCCCCGATTCTACCTGGAGAGATGTCGCCCAAACTTATCAATTTATTTTACGCCTCGCGTGGATCGGCGTGGATGACATCGCCGTTTTTTCTTTTTCCCCTTATCCGGGATCGGAACTTTTCAAGCAACTGGTGGCAGAAGGGAAAATCGAGATCTCCGACACCTATTTTCGCAACCTCATCTCCCTTTCCGATGCCCGGATTCCAAGCTCTTATTGCAAAAATATTAAAGGGATTTACATGCCCTATATCACCCATTTTTTGATGCTCTCATTTTACGCAATCAGTTTCAGTCGACGGCCCCAACGGCTCTTTCGATTCTTGAAAGCCTGGTGGAATGCCGACCGCTCCCACCGCCTGACGAATGTATTGATCCAACAAAATCGCCGACGGGATGTCCTTGAGGCTTCTATTAAGTCTGGACAATCCACCGTCCACCTCACCCCCGTTTAAAAAGTTTCGTCATTGCAATGCGTACCAATCATCACGGTGAAATGGATCTTAAACCGCAAGATATCATTCCGCACGATCGTCTTTAAATTTGCGAATGAAGGAGAAAGCAAGGCTTGATACTGCTCAACAGTGCTCACATACTTGCCGCGATCATTGGAAAACATAAGTCGCTCCAAGCTACTGCTGTTTTGAGTATAGCAAGGATCCAATGTGATAAACCTACCATTCGGACTCAGCACACTCCTTACCAGTTGAAGAAATTCCGGGACCTCTTTAGGAGGAATATGGTGAAGAAGCTGAAAGGCAAGCACCGTATCGAACATTCCTAATTGAGCGGAATTGACCTCTGTAAATGGAGCACAAAAAAACTTTCCCCGATTGCCATATTTTCTCCGATCATAGTGGATATACCGAGGATTGGAATCGAATCCCACATATTCCACTCCATCGAGTAACTTTAAAATATCGGCAGGACCGCAACCAATATCCAAAATGCGTTCTCGACGCCTGGGGCGAAGGATGTCGCGAACAATAAACTCCCTTAATTTTTTCTGGCCTATCAACTGATCTTGAAAAAATTGATAGAAAGCGGGAAATGAAAGTAGGTTTCTGAGATCCAAACAGTCGCCAGTGTAGCATTCCCGACTTGTCGGAGCAATCTATGCTAAAGTAGAGACATGTCTCACTGGATCACAATCTTACCAACTCTATTTTTTCTTTTTGCGATTCTCCATACCTTTTTAACGCCCTATTTCCATAAGATTGCAGCACGATATCCTGAAGGATCGGTCAAAGAGAATCTCTTTCAACTCTTAGGAGAAGTGGAGGTTGTTTTTGGTTTGTGGGCCGGTTTATGGATCCTTGTCCTAATTTTTTTAGAAGGAGGAAGAGAAACGATCCATCGAATTGAAAATTTAAGTTTCGCCGAACCTGCTTTTGTTTTCGTGATCCTTTCTATTTGTGCAACTCGGCCCATGCTCTTCATTGCTTCATCCCTGATCCAATCGATCGCGAAAATCATCCCCATTACCCCTCCGCTCGCGGTTTATTTTACTGCTTTAACCATAGGCCCCCTATTAGGCAGCTTCATTACTGAACCGGCTGCCATGACCCTCATCGCAATTCTCATCAAAAAAATCTACTTTGATCAAAATCCCTCTCCCTCTTTCAAATACGCCACTCTTGCTATTCTGTTCGTAAATATATCCATTGGTGGGGTATTGACCCCCTATGCGGCCCCCCCCGTCATTATGGTGGCAAAACCATGGGGATGGGATTTAAGTCATCTTTTTTTCTACTTTGGCTGGAAATCAATCTTAGCCATTTTTATCAATACTGCCTTAGCTATTTTTATTTTCAGAAAAGAATTGAAGCAACTTAAAATCGAATTCAGCTTCCAGAGTAAATGCCCCACCTGGTTAATGATCCTTCATCTCTGCTTTTTGTTTCTTGTCGTTAAAACAGCTCACCATCCCGTGATTTTTGCGGGGTTGTTTCTTTTTTTCTTGGGAGTAGTTTCGATTACTCGGGAATACCAAGATGAATTGAGGCTTAAAGAAAACCTATTGGTAGGTTTCTTTTTAGCGGGGCTTGTGGTTTTAGGAAGCTTCCAAGGATGGTGGCTGGAACCTCTCATCGCCTCCCTTTCCCCTCTTTCTCTCTTCTTGGGCTCCACTTTCCTGACCGCGTTTGTCGATAATGCCGCTCTCACCTACTTAGGAACCCAAGTCGATCTTAACCCTTCCCTTCAGTATGCTCTTCTTGCTGGAGCACTTGCTGGGGGGGGATTGACCGTAATTGCCAATGCCCCCAACCCCGCTGGTTTTTCAATCTTAAAACCGGCTTTCGAACCTGAAGGAATAAGACCCGTGCGCCTTTTCCTGTATGCTCTCCTTCCTACCCTTGTGACTCTATCCTGCTTTTGGCTACTATAACGCGTTGCACATAAAAAATTTTGCCCCTTTTGACGATAAGAATTTGATAAACCAGGCTTTGTCCGCAAACTTCGTGAATTGGGCTTTGTTCAAAAAGTGCCAGATGCGAGGAGGCAGGGCTGGCTTTCACAAAGGTACGGCCTACCTTTGTGAAGACTTAGTCATTCACAAAGGTAGGCCGTACCTTTGTGAAAGCCAGCTAATGACAAAGCAGATGGTGCTTTTTCAACAAAGCCGATAAACCATGGGTAACAGTGTGTCTAAAATATGGCTCGTCAGGCGCAGGGATGGGGAGATTCTCGGCCCCTATTCCGATAAGGAACTTTACGAAGCCTATCAGAAGCGAGCCTTTTTAGATGAAGATGAGGTTGCCAAGTCCACCGAGCGTTGGTTCAGCGCTGCAAACTTGGAACACCACTCTCCCAATGATGATCTCACCCGCACCCAGACACGAAACCAAACGGTTCCCACCGCCTCTTTTCCATCCAATGGAAATGGCTCAAGTGCAATTGGCCAAGAAGCGCGCCCCAAGTTTGTGGCTTCTTCCCCTGCGTTTGAAGACGAGGGACTTCCTGAAAAATCATCGAGGAATTTTGTAAAACCCATCGCCGTTATCTTATTGTCACTTTTGTTAGGTGGAATGATTCTTTCAGGGCTTAAACAAAATTGGAGAGAGACGGGATCGGATCCCTTCCTTCCCATTTCGAATCCCATTATCGCCGATGTGCAAAACCCCAAGGTCAGGGAAGCCTATCAATATATCGAGTTAGGAAAACGGGATGAGGCCTTGAAACTCCTCTCCCAATTCCATGAACAGAATCAAGGAACCCGGGATATGGAATACTTGATCCCATACACTGCCCTCCTCATCACCGAACGGGAATCGGATTCACGGGCCGAAAAACTATTGCAGGATGTGCTCAACAATAAGACCACTCCCTCAGTCCGCTCTCAGGCCCACCATTGGTTGGGCTACCTCGAGCTCCTAAAAAACAATGGGGACATGGGTGAACTTCACTTTTTAGAATCACTCCAATTAAACCCGAAGGATCCGGCCGCACGGTTTAATTTAGGACGAGCCTACTTGAAACAGAAACGTTATTCCCAAGCCCTTGATTATTTTAACCTCGCTGAACTCGAAAAGCCCCACCTGTGGTTGGTGCATATCTACAAAGGAAAGGTTCGCGCGGCGACGGGGCAGTTTGAGGAAGCAAAGAAGGCCTTCAAAAAAGCGATCGAATGTGATCCCGACCGCTGGATGGGCTATCTCTATTACGCCGTTTTTCTCCATGGAATCCGGCAGACGGAAGAGGCCAAAAAGATATTCTTACAAATGTTACTACGCTCCCCAAGTTATGATGAAAAAAATCCTCCACCCTGGGGCTATTACGAAGAACGGGTTCCATATACTGAATACCTGCAGAGCTTCAATGAAATGACCCAAAAAATGTCGGAGCCCTCGATCCAAGCCGCTCGTCGTTATTTGGATTTCCTCATTAGCGAACGCTCCGAAAGCGAAGCTCGTTCGATCATGGAGCTAGCCAAGGAAAACCAAACTCCCTTTATTCAATTCCTTTATTTAAGAACCCTGCTGGTAAAAGAGGATGCTGATACTCCCATCGCCAACCTGCTTGTTCAACTCAATGAAGCTCCGAAAAACCTGGGGACCGGCCCTGCCCTTCTGAAGGCAGAAAGCCTTCTGAAGCTTCGGCAACCTAAGGAGATCCAAAAAGAGGTCGATCTTATCCTCACCCAGGAACCCCGTTCAGCCCTGGCCCATTGGTACAATGCACTGGCCTATCGTCAGCTTGGCGAGAGTTCCGATGCCAATCGAGAACTTAAAGTGCTCCTACAAAACCACCCCACCTTTATTCCGGCACTCGAAGCTTTGCTAAAATAGTGCTATAGAATTGCCATGAAAGCACTCGTACTTGGCACTGGCGCGAGAGAACATGCCATCGCCTGGAGACTCTCCCCCCATCTTCCCACTTTGCTCCACCCCGGAAATGCGGGAACTCTTTCAGCAGGGATTCCTAATTTAGGAAAGGTGCCATTGGAAAAGGAGGCGATTGCAAAGGCGGCTCAAGAGCAAGGCGTTTCGCTGATTGTCATCGGACCGGAAACGCTCCTAGCCCAGGGTTACGCCGATTTTTTACGTCAAAAAGGTTTCAAAGTGGTAGGGCCGCATCAAACCGCGGCCCAATTAGAAAGTAGCAAACTCTTTTCAAAACGCTGGATGGATGAAGCAAAGGTCCAAACTGCACCTTATCATGTCGTCGAGAGTGAAGCAGAATGCCTTGCCTATCCTTTTAAGGAATGGCCGATTGTTCTGAAATTTGATGGTCTCGCAGCGGGAAAAGGGGTCGTTGTAGCCCAAAACATGGAAGAGGTGCGCGATTTCGCAGACCGAGTTTGGAATCAAAAAGAGTTTGGCAATGCCAAGACCGTCATCATCGAAAAGTGCATCTTCGGAAAAGAGCTCAGCTACATCGGCCTTTGTGATGGACAAAGCTTCATTCCTCTCGCCTCTGCTACCGACCATAAAAGACTTTTAGACAACGACCAAGGGCCCAACACCGGTGGCATGGGCTGCATCTCACCTAGCCCCTATTTGACCGAAACGAACGAGAAAAATATTTGGAAGAAGGTCATCGATCCCTTATTAGCTCAAATGAAGCGTGAAAAGATGGATTATCGCGGAATCCTCTTCATTGGATTGATGATCACCGAAACCGGTGAACCTTATGTCCTCGAATTCAACACCCGATTTGGCGATCCCGAAACCCAGGCGATTTTGATTCGCCTGGAAAGCAACTTTGAGCAAATGATGGAGAGCGTGGCCGATGGCACCCTTTCTAAACTCCCGCCCTTGCAATGGAACCGAAAAGCCTCCGTTTATGTGGTGGCGGCAGCCGAAGGCTATCCGCAAAAACCTAGAACAGGAGACCCTATTACCGGCTTCGAAAAGGATCCCGGCCCCCTCTTCTTTGCGGGTGTGGATCGCAATGCCAATCAAGAGCTGGTGACGTCGGGAGGCAGGGTACTGGGAGTGGGCGCGCTCGGCGATACAATCCGATTGGCAAGTGACGCCTGCTATGAAAGACTATCGCGCATTCAATGGCAGGGAAAACAGAATCGCAATGACATCGGGAGATGAGGCGTGGCCAAAGTAAAACCCTTTCAAGGAAACTTTTTTAACCTCACTAAAACCAATCCGCTAGATCGTCTCATTACGCCGCCTTATGACGTGATCCCCAAAGATCAAGAGGGAAAATACCTCGCGCGCAGCAACTGGAATTTTGGTCATCTCATCCTTCCGACCAAAGATAAAACCGACTACCAAAAGCGGAAGGAGCTGCTCGATAGTTGGTTATCCAAAGGAGAGACCCAGCAGGATTCTGAAGCTCGCTACTACCTATATCGACAAAGCTTCAATGTCGGAGGGAAACCCTATCGCCGTGACACCCTCATGTGCGCCGTTCAATTGACCCCCTTTCACACCGGCGATATTCGCCCTCACGAACTGGTTCATTCTAAATACCGTGATGATCGTTTAGAAGTCTTAAAGGCCACCCGCACCAACCTCAGCCATGTCTTTGGAATGGTCCGGGATCCCGAGAATTTTTTAGAAAAGCTAGCCCAAAAGGTGACCCAAAGCCCTCCTTTTCTGGAATGCACAGACGACGAAAAGGTGACTCAGCAAGTATTTGCCATCAAAGCCACCCCTGAAATTACCCAGTTTTTTGAATCCCGTTCGATCTATATCATCGACGGCCATCACCGCTTTGGCAGTGCCCTTCAATTTGCCACCGACACGGGCACACTCGGCACCGAGAAACCGGAAGCCTATGTTCTCTTTGCCATTGCCAGCAGCAACTCCCCTTCCCTCGTCATCTTTCCGACCCATCGGATGGTGAAGAAACCGGCCGCCTCTATCGAGCTTTCCATTCTGGAACGCTCCTTCAATGTAGAATCGATCGATGAACGATCTTTAAGAAACTTTGTGGAGACGGTCCAACCCAATGCCGATTTTGTCATCGGTTTTCAAGACCACCTCTATCGCCTATCGCCCATCAGAAAAGGCGATTGGGGACCGGCCCTCAATCAAATTCCGGTCACCTGGTCCGACGAGGTCGTCCTTAAAGAAATCCTGGAAATCTCCGAAGACAACCGTTCCTATCAGATCGAATATGAGCGGGATTTTGAACGGGCCTGGCGATTGCGCAATGAATTCGCCTGCACCCTTTACCACTCCCCACCCAAAGTAGAGCAGGTTCTCTCCGTTGCCGATGAGAAAAAGGTGATGCCGCAAAAATCGACCTACTTCTATCCCAAATTGGCGGTTGGCTTGATCTGGCGGCCGTTTTAACTTTTTACTGACTTCTCCGACCCCCGTTCTGTGCCAAAGCTGGTATAATAATTTGCATGGCAAAAACTCTCCTTTTGATTTTGCTCGCCTTTGAATGCATTGCATCAGGAAGAAAAATCCCCATTTCTATGGGAACAGCTCCTTATCTCTATATTTACGTTCAGAATCCATCGGATGTAGATCAGCACATAAAAATTATCTATACTTCTTATGATCCAACATTCCCAAACACCTCTTGTACTCTGTACGCTTCAAACAACACAGGTTGTAAAAACTCGGTGGTTTGTGATCCCCCCTCAAATAAAAGCAGGCGCTGTCAGGACAAGGAAAGTTTGGCAACCAGTGATGGCTGGGCATTGATTCCAAAAAATGGAGGAATGCTCTGTGCGGTTGTCGAGACCCTGAGCTGTTCAGGCCAATCTACCGTTAATAATTCGGGAGTATTGGGCAGTATTGAGGTCAAGGAAGATGTGGGGCATCTCGTGGGCTCCTATGTAATACAGAGTTCCTCCACTCACACAGTTATCCCTATTTTATCGGGCCGGCCATTCTAACGCCCATTTGACGGATCATTACGGACCAAAAGCACTCAACTCGCCTCTGTGGCAATTAATTTCTCACAACGTTTTCTACCTTACAGAACTATTACGCAATCCAATAAACATATTGTGACTTACTTTCATTTCCACTAAATGGCTGCAGATGGAATGGGGGATGGCAATAATCTATTAATCAATGAGGTGCCTATGTTCCGTAGTATGTGTGTAATGGCTCTAGTGGTATCTAGCCTTGCTTTCTCAGAAGATGCAGCCACTGAAAAATTAAATATCGGTCATCGTATCATCAGTGCGAAATGCCACCTGTCTGATGTGACCGTGGATGAGGAAAATCAAACATTATCAATAAAAACAAAGATTGGGGTGAGAGAAACTACTCGAAGTGGCTTCTATACTCTAACTATTGATAAAAGGACTGATAATCCGAATATTATGACTACCGAAGTTTCTTTCTCTGCCCATGATTATCAACGCTCCTACAGCTATCATACGATTGGGATCGAAACAGCCAAAAACCCATTCTTTCGGTTTCTCAAACCGGATGCAATTGACTGGGAAAACTGTACCGATATTAAAGTATCGGTAAAACCCAAAAAGAACTAGAAGAAGATATCAGCGCCGGCCTCATAGTTGGCGCTGTTCTCGTCGTATAAAGCCGATTCCGTTACTACTTCTCAGGACTATATTTTTCCGGGATGCTCTGCCGGATGAAGCGCTCCACTTCAGCGGCAGTCTCTTCGAGCGCCTTGCCGGTGATGTCGAAAACCGGCCAACGGCGATTCTTGCGGAAGATCTCTTTGCAGTATTCGATCTCCTCCATAATATGATCGAGATGGGCGTAACTTCCCGAAGGATCCTGCCCCATCTTGGCGAGTCGTTCTTTGCGAATGCTGGCTAACACATCGGGATCGATCATCAATCCGACTATCTTACGCTGATCGGTTTGAAATAATTCTTCAGGTAAAGGAATCCCTTTCACCACCGGCACATTCGCCACTTTCCAGCCTTTATAAGAAAGGTAAACACTCAATGGAGTTTTGCTGGTCCTTGAAAGCCCCACCAAAATGATATCGGCCTCCTGCAAATTGGTAGAATAACGGCCGTCATCATGTTTGACGGTGAATTCGATCGCCTCAATCCGGCGAAAATAGTTTTCATTCACCTGATGGAAAAGTCCAGGTTGTGATTTAGGATCCCGAGCGAGGAATTTTGATAAAACCTCAAGCACCGGCCCCAAGAGATCTACTGAGGTCACTCCCGATTTTTCAGAAAGGTTGCGGATAAAAAAACGAAGGGTATCGGACACGACGGTATAGGCCACGATGGCATTAACCTTATGGGCCTCTTCGAAGATTGCAGTTACCTGTCCTTCGGAACGGACATTCTTGAACCGCACCATCTTGAGCCCTTGGCTCACATACTGCATCAGGGCCGCTTTGATCATCTGATCGGCCGTCTCTCCCGTTCCATCGGAAAGCACGTAAATAGTTAACTTATTCATGTATTTCTACAGCCCCTTTTTCAAAAAGCTTCAGCCAGTTTGCCGTCGATTTCATGATCCGGATTTTAAACCGCGCCCCCTCTTCAAGGTATTCTTTATCTATCACTTTCGAAAATTCATGGATCTGCGAATGGAGCCAGGTTTCGCGATAGGGAAGCATCACTTCGAGATCGATCATGTCCCGCTCGAAATAGGCGAAGATAGCATCCCGCAGCCGCTTCATGTCTTCAGGATTGAATGCAGAAACGACCACGCTGTCGATATATTGGCGCTCTAAAATCTTGGGAAGGAAAAAATGCTCTACCTTATCGGCCTTGTTGAAAACCAGAAAACTAGGCTTTTCATGGGCCCCAATCTCTTTCAGCACCTCTTGGGTCGTCTCGATCTGCTCACGATAAAACTCAGAGGAGAGATCGACGATATGGAGAAGAACATCGGCCTGTAGTACTTCCTGCAAGGTAGACCTAAAAGAAGCGACCAATTGATGGGGCAACTTATCGATAAACCCGACCGTATCACTCAGAAGAATCGGGGGACGGGTTTTGGGATCGATCACCCGGACGGTCGAATCGAGAGTCGCAAACAGTTTGTCATCCACATAGACCTCACTATCGGTGAGGTTATTCATGAGGGTTGATTTTCCGGCGTTAGTATAGCCCACAATCGCGACTCTTAAAAATCGATCGCGATGAGCCCGTTGGATCGACCAATCCCGATTGGTGTGAGCCATCTCTTCTTTGAGCCTCGAAATTCGGGCCCGAATCATGCGACGATCGAGCTCAATCTGCTTTTCTCCGAGTCCTCTGAGTCCGATCCCCCCTTTTTGCCGCTCTAAATGGGTCCACCTCCGCGTGAGATGGGAACTGAGGTATTCAAGCCGCGCCAATTCGACCTGGTTTTTGGCCTCTTTGGTACGGGCATGTCGGGAAAAGATATCTAAAATAATCCCAGTTCGATCGATGACCCGGCATTCGGTCCACTTCTCCAGATTCTTTTGTTGATTGCCGGTCAACTCCACGTCAAAGGCGATCAGGTTGGCATTAGTTTCCTTTACCAAAGCGCCTAACTCCTCCGCCTTCCCTTTCCCGATATAAGAAGCAGGACTGGGGCGCACCCGTCGGACCATCTCTTCATGGACCACCGCTCCACCGGAGGTCTCCACCAGGCGTTTCAATTCCTGCATTGCGTTTTCGGCGAGCGCAAAATCACGGGGGTTTTGGTAGACTCCCACATCGATCACCCGCTCGACTGATGTTACCTGTTCCGTCTTAGACATTCTTAATTTCTAACTTTACCGACTCTCCCAATACAGAAGACAGTTCCTTTTCAATCACCTCGATCCGATCTTTCACTTCGGTGAGGTAACCCATTCGATTCCAATGGAGCCCCTCGGCGGTCGTCCGGATCTTTTCCCATTTCACCTCATTTTGGTGTTGAATGGCAATCAGAGGAGTTGGGATGAGTCCTTGGGTGTGGATGAAGGTCACCTGCGGGTGGGCCTCGGCCTGGACCGCCCGGGAAAGCTTTCCATCTAAGATCCAATCGAGTTGCATCAGATCGGGAGGCAAATTTTTGCGGTCCCAATGGCTCAGCTCGATCCAGAGCCCGTCAAAGGGATTGAGGTACCAATCTTCCATGGGGTAAATATAACGCCGAGGGGCGGGTGGAGGCTACGGATTTGTAGGGGGAATATAAGGCAGGATGGTCCCATCCGGCTTCACCTCCTTGTAAGCGATACTTCCCTCTTCTACTACCGCAAACACGATGCACCTTTCACTCCGTAACGTCCCAGGTTTTACAAAATAAAAAGGTTCCTCAGAGCCTCTGCTTCCTATCTTTTTCTGAATGAACTGATATCCTTTTTGCTCTAACTGAATCTGCGCCGAGATTTGGAGTCTGTAACTGCCTTCTTCCTGGATAACAACAGTCGCAAAATTTTCAGATTGAAATTCGCTTCTGTCCGATCTCTCCAGCCAGTGATTGTATTTCAGTACCAGCTGCTCTTTTTTGGAGAGTTGGGAAAAGACCGTCCACTTCGGCTCTCCGTTCTCTCCGGACTCCTCTCTTCGAAGTGAGTAATCACCCTTTGCCCTATTCAGCATCGTTTGGACCGGCATCTTCTGTGCTAGGGCTTCTAAAGCGCCATTAATTTCCTCAAGAAGGATTCCTCTCTGAATAGCTCGAAAATAAAAATGTGGAACTCCAATCAAGGAAAAGGGGTTTTTCAGAAATTTTGCATAGACCGATTGATAAAATGTGGAGATTGACACCCCCTGCACATCTTGAATGACATCAACCGCTTTTTTGCCGCTTCCTATCTGCTCCTTTAATGCGGTCCGAAGAGCATTGAAAGAACTTCCTAATTCCACTTCAGAGGGATCAAAGGTGTCCCGTTCCTCAAAATCCTCCTTTTTTTCTTTTAATCTATCGATGAAAAGCTGATGGAGGGTTTCTAATTCCTTTCCTTTACAACCTTTTTTAAATATTTCGAGAATTTGTTCCGTTATCGCTTTTTGATAGAGAATCCCAACGACTTTGGAATTGCCCACCATAAAGGAGTTGTGCCAATTCATGGTGACACTTTCTTTGGCTTTACTAGCCAGTCCTGCCATTTTTGAAGCGTCAAAAGCGTTGCTCTCCCTTATCAATAACAATGCCTTCAAATGCGACACGAAACGCTCCGGATCTGCAGTATAAAGTTCGGTATAAAAACGATGCTGATTCAATAGCTCTATTACATGCGCCTGATTCGCTTTAGACTCCATCATTTCCAAGGCTATCCGGATAGCAAGGGCTCGATTCTCTGCTAAATCAATTTTTCCTTTGGGAAATAGCAACTCATTCAAGCGGAGCAAATTCAGTTTTAACACGGCAGAACTCTGGATTGCTTGATTTAACCTCTGAATAGGTCCAAAAATCATGGAATGCAATTCAGTTGGAATTGCCTTGGCATCGCCTTTCAAGAAAGCAACCATCGCTTCGATCAACTCTTCGGAAGTTTGAAGTTCCAGCAGCTCTTTGATTTCAGCGATATCGACCTCATGTTCCTTCAGCCATCCTCGAATCCTCTGGGAAGTAATTTTTCGGGAATCGCTTAGAAAATCAGGTACTGATTGAACCAGATTGCCACACCTGAGCTCTAAGCCATTTAAAGGAGGGAAAGTCGCCAATGCAAAAGAAGAGATCAGAAATGGAAGGGCCAGCAAAAACACCGGGCCGGTATAGCATAGAAAAAAACCGCCGTTTATGATTTTTTGATGGTCTTTAACACTTAAAAAAACCTAGGCATTTAAACTATTTAGGAACATCAACCGTAAGGAATGTAAAGCATGACCTTATGATATCACGGGGCTTTTTTGGGATTATGGATCTGGAGCGCGATCTTATCGAGCAGCCCATTCACAAACTGGGGAGTCTGCTCCGATCCAAATTGTTTTGCGATCTCGATCATCTCGTTGAGGGTCACATTTTTGGGGATCTCATCGCAATGGAGCAGTTCGTAAGTTCCAAGCCGCAACAGATTCCGATCAATCACCGGCATGCGATCGATACGCCAGTTTTCGGAAACGGAGGTGATCTTTTCATCGAGGAGTTTGATCTCCTTCGCCACCCCGGTCACCAGTTTGCTGGTAAAATCATAAATACCACCGGTTTTGGATTGGTTGAAATGCTTATCAAAATGGAAAATGGCGCTTTCCGGTAGCATCTCCTGATTCAGATCCATTTGGTAGAGGATCTGGAGGGCGATCTCCCGTGATTTTCTTCTCGATATTCCGACGTTGTCAGTCATGGCGAGGCGCCTCTTCAGGATAAAGTGGAAATTTACGACAGGTCCGGGTGACCTCCTCGCGAACCCGTTTTAGGGTCGATTCTTTTGGATCGGTGAGAACACTGGCAATGGAATGGCCCAGCCAGCGCATCTCTAGATGACCCATGCCACGAGTCGTAATGGACGGAGTTCCCAATCGAATGCCACTCGTCACAAAGGCCGATTCGGTTTCAAAGGGGACGGTGTTTTTATTGACCGTAATTCCCACTTGATCGAGTCGGGCTTCCGCCTCTTTTCCGGTAATTTTCTTATTGCGCAAATCAATCAAGATGAGGTGGTTATCGGTGCCCCCGCTAATTAAATTAAATCCATTTTCCACCAAACTATCGGCGAGAACTCGGCAATTGCTCACCACATTGGAAGCATAAGTTTTGAAGCTCTCCTCCATCGCCTCCTTGAAACAGACCGCCTTGGCGGCGATCACATGCATCAAGGGCCCTCCCTGAATCCCCGGAAAAATTCGGCTGTTGATCTTCTGAGAAAGGGCTTCGTTGGCCAAAATAAATCCACCGCGTGGGCCGCGCAGGGTTTTGTGGGTCGTGCTGGTCACCACGTCGGCAAAGGGAACGGGGGAAGGATGCACGCCACCTGCCACGAGGCCCGCGATGTGGGCCATGTCGACCATAAAGACCGCACCCACCTCTTTTGCAATATCGGAAAAGATCTTGAAATCGATGACGCGGGGATAGGCACTGGCCCCGGCGATGATCATTTTGGGCCGATGTTCCTTCGCAAGATCCCGGACCTGATCATAGTCGATCCGATGATCCTTCTCTCTCACACCATAAGAAACAATTTTGTAGAGTAATCCAGAAAAATTGACGGGATGTCCATGGGTTAAATGACCTCCATGGGAGAGATTCATTCCCAAAACGGTATCACCCGGTTTCAAAGCCGCCATATAGACCGCCATATTGGCCTGCGATCCAGAATGGGGCTGCACGTTGGCAAAGGCCGCCCGGAAAAGCACCTTTACGCGGAGCTGGGCAATCTCTTCGATCTTATCGACGAATTCACAGCCCCCGTAATAACGTTTCCCAGGGTATCCTTCGGCATATTTATTGGTGAGCACCGTCCCCTGGGCTTCCATCACCGCTTTCGAGGCGATGTTTTCGCTGGGGATCAATTCGATTCCGGTCTCCTGCCGTTTCAATTCATCGAAAATGGCCGTCGCAATGTTCGGATCGGTATCGACTAGTTTGTACATCGTTGCTCCAGTTCACCGATTTGCTTCACCCGCTTCTCATGTCGGTCCTTTAAAAAAGGGGTTGAATAAAAAACTTCGCAAATCTCTTTCGCCACTTCCGTACCAATCAGCCGAGCTCCCAAGCAAAGGATGTTGGCATCATTATGTTGACGCGCTAATCGTGCGGCGGTGACATCACTCACCACGGCTGCACGAATTCCTTTTACCTTATTGGCCGCAATACTCATTCCCATTCCTGAACCGCAGATCAAAAGCCCCAGCTTCCCGTCACTCGCAACCACTTTGGCCACCTCTTCGGCCACTTTGGGATAATCAACCGAATCGGTTGTAAAGCAGCCTTTATCTTCCCAATGGTATTGAAGATTCTCTAGCAAAAATTTCTTCAATGGAAAGCCGGCATGATCACAGCCCGCAACAATATGGATCATAAACTCTAACCTTAACCTTTTTTGAAAATAAGCGAAGCGTTGGTCCCGCCAAACCCAAAGGAGTTGGAAAGGGCGGCGCGCACCTTTCGCTCTTGAGGTTTATGCGGAACATAATTCAAATCACATTCTGGACTGGGCTTGTCCAGGTTGATGGTGGGCGGAATCACATCATTTTGAATCGCCAATACGCTATAAACCGCCTCGATCGCTCCTGCGGCACCTAAGAGGTGGCCAGTCATCGACTTGGAGGAGCTCACTGCCAATTGATAGGCATGATCCTTAAAAACTCTTTTGATCGCTTGGGTCTCTTGAATATCCCCGATGGGAGTCGAAGTACCATGGGCATTGATGTAATCGAGATCGGCAGCATTCATCTTGGCATCTTTGAGGGCCAATTCCATGCACCGAGCCCCACCTTCACCTTCGGGTGCCGGTTGAGTAATATGGTAGGCATCGCTATTAAGGCCATAACCCACCACCTCCGCTAAGATAGGAGCTCCTCTTTTTTTCGCCCGTTCCCACTCCTCTAAAATGAGAATCCCAGCTCCTTCCCCCATCACAAAGCCATCCCGATCTTGATCGAAAGGACGGGAGGCCTTTTCAGGAGCATCGTTGCGTTCCGAAAGGGCACGCATGGAAATAAACCCGGCTATTCCTACCTCACAAATAGTCGCTTCCGCACCTCCGGCCACCATTACATCGGCCGTACCGTATTGGATCATCCGAAAACTCTCCCCAATGGCGTGGGCACTCGAAGAGCAGGCCGAGGTTGTGCAAAGACTGGGACCTTTCAGGCCATACTTTAAAGAGACTTGGCCGGCCGCTAAATTGGCGATGACCGCAGGAATGAAAAAAGGGCTCACCCGCTTAGGGCCATTATTGACCACCTCTACTGCGGTGTTCTGGATCTCCCCCATTCCACCTAGCCCTACCCCTACAATAGTTCCAAAACGCTCCAAGTCCTCCTTTTGAAGATCCAACCCGGATGCCTTTACCGCCTCTTCGGCCGCAACTAAAGCGAAGTGGATAAAGCGCTCCATGCGGCGCTGGTCTTTGACATTGAAATACTTTTTAGGGTCGAAGTTGGGCACCTCGCCCGCTATTTTCGAAGGGAACTTGGTGACATCAAACAGAGAAATGGTACGAATGCCGGATTTACCAGCAAGCAAGGACTCCCAGTTCTCTTTCAGGGTCAGTCCAATGGGGCTTATCGCCCCTAAGCCTGTGACTGCCACTCGCCTCATGGGCAATTAATTCACTTTTGTTTTGATGTAATTGATGACGTCATTCACCGTCTTGATCTTCTCAGCATCTTCATCTGGAATCTCAAGATCGAACTCCTCTTCCATCGTCATGACCAATTCAACGATATCTAAGGAATCGGCACCTAAATCATCTATAAAGGAGGCCTCTGGGGTAACGCTTTCATTGTCCACGCCCAGCTGTTCAACAATGATGTTTTTAACCTTTTCTTCAATTGACATAGAACCTCTTATCCTCCCGAAAAATTATCCGCTGACTCTAGCAAAGGTGGGTCTGGGAGGCAATGGGCTTTATTCCGTAGAAAAAGACTCCTCTTTTAGGCAGGAAATAGGTCCAATATTACAACGCGACAAATCACTCAGTGGGAGGGAATGCCCCTAATAAGGCATTTGATGAGGAGGACTCTAAGGACATCAACGAATAGGAAGGACGAATATAGAAATCAAAAGAAGGATAGGAATCGTTGCGTTCAAAACTCGCCAGCGTTTCCAAGTAACGGGTGGATCGGGTTTCACGTTGCAATGCCTGTTGAAGGTAGTTAACCGCACCCGACTTATTCTCCCTTCCATATTCCAAAGCGGCTAAATAATAGTAGCCCAATCCTGAGGTGGGGTTTTCTGTCAGACTGTTTTTCGCCAGCGACTCTAAAAGTTCAGGCTTCATCCCTCGGCTTTTGATCCAAAGCTGATATTCTTCACGGGCGGGATCTTTTTCTGCTGCCTTTACATAGATCTCATAGGCGGTGTCCGCTATTTTCCATTGATCCTCAGTCCATTTTTCATATGGCAAAGAGCGGCCCATCAAATCCAGGACCGACATGACAGCTGTCCTGTTTTCTTTTTGAAGTTCCAATAGGCGTTCAGCTGCCGGAAGGATCTGATTGTAGTCATCCTTTTCATAGGCGGTATCGAGCATCAACTCCAACATCTGGGCGGAGTTGATTTCGCGGGGAGGCACATGCCTCATTTTCCAGGCAGCGATGCGGTTTTGATAGTGCTGCATCGCGAACTGACACATCTCTTGTTGCACCTCGATTTGATTTCGCGGCTCCGGCAACGTTGCATTTTCATCCATCGGTAAAGATGACATCGACTTCTGATAGGAGGTCTCCATAAACGAGGGCCATCCCTCCGGACGAGACATCACGGGAGCACTGATATCTGCCGCCGAAAAATAGATCGCATTGCCCCCTTTAAAATCCTGAGGCCATGCTTTCAGCTGACACTGCCTTAATAAATCAAAATGGGCATCGGACACCCCGCGAGGGAGCTCTTCACAGGGCTTCATTTTTTGCAGTCGCTCTTGCCATCCCTTTTCTTGGAGATTCAGCTGACCCATTTCATTCAAAAAAAGATCGCAGTTTTTATTTGTGTTTTGAACGACCCCACTTGTCGTCGGCGTCTCCAAAGGCGAATCAGATACAGCAGTTGGATTGAGTGGATTCGAATTTACTTGAAGAGTGAAACTGGTTTGAGTTGGGGAACTGAGTTCTCGTATCCGAATTGTCTCGCGAGTCAGGATTAAATAAATGGATCCCACATTCATCAGAACCGAAAGGGTGAAGACGTATCGTTTCATAGCGCCTCCTCAACAGTGCTCTTTTGATTGAATTAAAATGCAAGGAGGATGCCTTAAAAACAGGCGTCACAAAAAGTGTATTCAATGAGATTGATCAGACACTCTGTCGATAATCCCAACAACGCATAGCAATTTTCTATTCATTCACCTGGCCTGTTACTATTTAGTGGAAGAATCCTTCATTTCCATCTCCGCCATTTTAATTGCGATACCAAATAGTTACCTTCACCATCTTGAAATCAGGTCATATTTAGGTCATAATTAGGACATGAAGAGGTCAAGTACTCCCTTTTCCGTTAATATCGCAATGCTCAAAAGTCAGCTCGCCAAATACCTGAGAATGGTCCGCACTGGAAATGAAGTGATCGTAACCGATCACCGCCAACCGGTAGCTCGATTGGTTCCTTATGAAACGACCGGAAAATTAGAAACCTTAAAACCAAAAGCACCGTTTTCCCAAATCTCCTCTATCGATGTTCCGCCTCTTAAAGAAATGAAGGGTTCAATCGATTCTTTGTCCCTATTGTTGGATGAGCGTGGAAAAAGATAAATGTTAGTCTACCTGGATTCATCTGTATTATTGAGAGTAGTCCTCGGTGAAAACAACCGACTCAAAGAATTTAAAAAGATCAATCAAGCCGTTTCTAGCGTCCTGATTCGCATCGAATGTTTACGGACACTTGATAGGATTCGAAAGCAGCTGAATTTAGATGACGATAGCTACCTTTACCGAGTGGATACCTACCACCATTTTCAGGAAAACATCGAGCTTGTTCCTCTTCACTCAGAAATTCTTTCACGAGCCGCACAACCTTTTTCTGTGACCCTTGGAACCTTAGATGCGATCCACCTAGCTTCAGCCCTACTATATCGAGAAAGATTGGGTTCAGATCTGATCATGTGCACTCATGATAAAGCACTGGCAAATGCCTCCCGCACACTTGGGTTTTCAGTTTTGGGAATGGATTAAGCCCCACCTTAGAATGTACCCGTTGATAAAGCTGAAGGACCACCTTCCTTTGTCATCATAGGCCTTCACCCCCAGGAAAAGCCTTCCTGTATTTGAATCGGATGGGGTGCCTGTCAATTCGCACGCCCCCTGCATCTTCAACCAGCTCGGCCCCAGCATGATCTCACAGGTGATCGGATCCCCATCGGAATCGGTCACATATTTTAAAAGATTGGCTTGAAAGAGTTGCTTGGTCTTGATGACCCCTAAATTGACGGGTGGGTTGGGCCAGACAGGAGCAGAGTTCACGGCATTCACTTTGATTTTTACCGCCAACTCCCCACAACCTCCGCCGATTTCGCAAACCCTCACAACCGCTCCATTTATCCCCACATCCACTTTTTGAGGCGTTCCCGACAAAAGCCCATTGTTGTTGATCTGGATCCAATCCGGGCCATAGACCTTGGTAAAAGTAGCTGGCTTGGTTCCCACTAACCATTCCCTCAATGACTGGGAATAGTTTGCCCTTTGAAAAGCATCCTTTAACTCCGCCGGATTTTGGGTAAAAGCGGGCGGCACGAGCGGTGAGGGATCATCACTGCCAGTAATTTCCCGGGTTACCAACTGGAGCGAGCCCCAAAAATCCTCTTTGCAAATGCTCATCGACATTCCGCCCATTGCCGATTGCACCGCCGTGTAGCGAGTTCCGTAAGACGGCACCTGACAACTTTCTTCAGGAATTCCGATGATAGGATAAAGATTTACTTTGTTATCGAAGTCGGTTTCGATTTTCTTGAATATGGAGGGGCGTTAGAAAAGCATCCCCTTGGTAAAGGCGATGCGGTCGGTGCCACTGGTGCGGATGGAGTCGATAAACCACTGGCCTTGAGAGCGTTGTAATGTAACTTCACGCTGATTGATTTCACGAGTCGGATCGGCCCCCTGATTGTTTTCCACCGAAACTTCATAAGTCACTTTAGCCGTGTCCACCTCTTGACTGAAGGCGATGACTTTGAATTCCAATAAAGTGATTTTGGAATCGACGTAGATGAGCTTAAAGGCCTCGGGGTTCATCCGTTGGAAGACCCGCTTCAGCTCCTGGGAACACAGCGCCTGGATCTTCTCTTTGTCGGAAATGTCCCGAGCATTGATGCTGAGGTCCACAAACCGCTTCACCACCTCTTCCGGTGAAGAGTTAGCCACCATTTGTGAGTGGCGTGTACAGGAGGGAACCACCAAAAGAAGAAGAATCAGAAATTTGGCCATTTTTTTATTTTAACCCGCTTCGATATAAAAGATAATAGGAGAATGAAATGCCTCGTCATCGTGACTCTGCTCTTTTTTGCCGCCCCGCTTTTTGCAGAAAAATATATTTACGCCTGCTTTCGCATCATTCAAAGAGTCGTTAAGAAAAATAGATTTTACGATGAAACCGTTTCTGAACCCTTCAGCGGCCCACTGACTGCCGAGGAAAAAGAGCATAACGAACAACTCTTGGAAAAAGCGATGGGACAGGGCTATACCGTCAAATACCTAGCAAACGGTGAACAGGCTTATATCTGGGCAGTCACCAACAATACTACGGGCGAAAAATTTGTCTTGAAAATTGGAAAGTTCAGCGGAGGAAAAGAAAAGCTCGCTTTGGATTCCCTTGCTAAAATCGATCACCCAGGAAAAAACCATCTCCCTACTCTGAAACAACTTACCAACTCTCAAACCAAAGCCTTACGGGAGGCTGATATCGATTACACCGCTCTAGAATTGATTCGAGGGATCGGACTCGACAAATTGGCCGCCAAGCGCGGTTACCGATTATCCAAAGAAGAGGCCGACCTTATAAAACGAGATGTCAATCTCGCCTTAGATGCCCTTCACAAGTGCAATATAGCCCATACCGATATCCGAGCAGACAACATCATGGTGGAAACCGACTCCTCGGGAAAAGTAACCAAAGCAATCTTAATCGACTTGGCTCGTACGGGCTCTCTTGCAAATGAGAATCGGGTTGAATCGATGGCTGCAGATAGAACCGCGTTAAAAACTGCCATCGAAGAAGAAGCCCAAAAATAACTCACCGCGATAAATTAATTTCCCTTTTCTGACGATAGGACTGGAAAGGGGAATTGTATGGGAAAAAAACCAGCCGATAAAGCCAAACAGATCGAAAACAAAAAAAGCACTGCCAAAGAAAAGGTCAAAAAGCCAGCCGCTAAGAAAAAGGTGGTCGCAAAGGCTGATGGAAAAACCTCAACAACGAAAAAACCCTGCAAAGTCGGCGGCTGTAAACGAGACTACCGAGCCAAGGGCTATTGCGTTTCCCATTACCGTCAATGGCGCCATGGAAAGTTTGGAGTGAGCCGTTACAAAACCTGCACCGATTTCGAATGCAAAAAGCCGATGGCCCTCAATCGCCATGGTTATTGTGAAGAGCATTTCCAAAACTACTACGTTAAAGGCCTAGCCGCCGCCAAACCGGCCGCGGAAAAGGCAGCAGCCGCTCCAGCTAAAGAAGCTGCGGCATAACCTGGCATTTTTTCAACAAAGCCACTATAGTTTTCCCTCATATGGGAAAACTTGCGTCCAAACTTGCTGGTTTAGATCTCAAAGGCCTGCCGGTGATGACTGCCGAAATCACCCCACCTAAAGGGGCAGGAATCAAGAAGCTCATCCAGCACGCTCAGCTTTTAGCTCCTCATATCGACGCCGTTAACATTACCGATTGCCAACGGGCACTTGTAAAGATGTCGAGCCTTGCGGCCTGCCGAGTCCTGTTGGATCAAGGGGTGGAACCGGTCCTTCAGCTTACCTGCCGCGATCGAAACTCGATTGCTCTTCAAAGCGATCTCATGGGAGCCTCCGCCCTCCAAATCCCCAATTTGCTTTGTCTGACTGGAGATCCCGTCAAGGTGGGTGATAATCCCACGGCTAAATCGGTTTTTGAAATTGAGTCGGTGGAGCTCCTGAAACTGGTCGGTAAACTCCAGACTGGGCGTGATGGAACTGGGCAGAAGATGAATGCCCCCACCAAATTTTTTATCGGCTCTGTCGTCAACCCCACCCTCCGAAATGGGGAAGGCCAGCTCCAACGATTTGATAAAAAGATTGAGGCCGGTGCCCGTTTTTTCCAAACCCAGGCCAATTATGATCTCGAAGACGCACGCTCTTTCTTGCAAACCGCCCGATCTCGATCGGCAAAGATCTTGATGGGGATTTTGATCCTCCACACCCGTGAGCATGCCGAATTTATCGCCCAAAACATTCCCGGAATCCGAATGCCGGAAAAGTGTGTGCAAGCCTTCCAACAAACCACTGATCCTGAAAAACTGGGAATTGAAATGGCGACACAAATGATGCTCGAACTCTCCGATTTGGTGGACGGATTTCACTTGATGACAATCCGGGAGGAGCACCTTATTCCTAAGGTTTTGGAACACTATTATGCAAACCGAAAAACTGTTGCGAACCCCACTCTATGAAAACCATCTCCGGCTGAAGGCACGGATGGTCCCTTTTGCAGGCTACGAAATGCCGGTGCAATACACCGGCCTCTTAGAAGAGACCAAAACCACCCGCGCGACCGGCTCCCTTTTTGATGTGAGTCACATGGGGCAATTTTCCCTCAAAGGAAAAGAACCTTTAAAAGCATTGGCTCCTCTGATTACGAACGACCTTTCTAAAATTAAACTCGGACAAGCCCAATACAACCTCCTCTGCAATCCAGAGGGCGGCGTTATCGACGATTTAATTATCTATTATCGCTCCGAAAATGAAGCCTATCTTTGCGTCAATGCTTCAAATCGACATACTGACTTTGAATGGATGCGCGAGCACCTCCCCAAAATCGGTTATGATTTTCGAGATTTGAGCGATGAAACTGCCCTCATCGCCGTGCAAGGACCTCAGGCGGAAAAATTGGTCAACCTGTTTTGTTCGACTGAATCCTTAATTTTTTACTGGGCCAAAGAGGCCACTATACTCGGACACCCTTGCTACCTTTCCCGCACCGGATACACGGGCGAAGATGGTTTTGAGATTTATATTGGCAACGCCTATGCCTCGGAATTGTGGGAAGCACTCCTGGAAAAAGGGAAAACCTTAGGGGTGGTTCCCGCCGGACTCGGTGCTCGGGACACATTGCGAACCGAAATGGGTTACGTCCTTCATGGCCATGAACTCTCTCCCAAAATGCCGGCCCTTTCGGGAGGCGCGGGCTGGGCCATCAAACTGACACGACCGGATGATTTTATCGGGAAGCAGGCTTTGATCGCTTACAAAGAGAACCGACAGGGAAATCGCTTGATTGGATTTAAATTGAATGACCGTCGCATTGCGCGCCCTGAATCGAAACTCTTCGTTGGAAACGAAGAAGTAGGAATCGTCTCCAGCGGCACAATGAGCCCGCATCTGAATGCACCGATTGCACTCGCCTTTTTGAGAAAGGATGTAGATCTCAAATCCCAAATCGAAGTGCAGATCCGGCAAGATCGACTGCCGATCGAGGTGTGCTCTCTACCGTTTGTCACCCCAAAAACAAAAAAGGCATGAACTACTTTCGGTCAAAAGGCTTCACCTTCACCGCATACTTAAAGGGAAATGGCCCCTTACTCGGATAAAACAAAATGCCACGTCTTAAATATTTGTACCAAGAGGATCGGAACGACTACAACCTAGGCAGCTGAATCCACTCATCGTATACCCATTCCCCGCACGAAAGAATGCGTATACAATAGGATAATAGGCCTGTTTTTTTTGGCACTCCACTTGCTTTTCTAATTCACAAATAGAATGAGGTTGCTATGAACGTATTTTGCGTCGCGTTATCTATCCTTCTTTTCACCTTTACCGCCTTTGCAGAAAGTACCGATACCCACCAGAAAAAAGAAGGGAGCTCCCCCCCCGCTGGCGCATCCGGCCAAAACGCCCAATTAGATAAGTTTATCAAGAGCGTTTCCAACCAATTCGGTTTCTCCGAATACCGACTCCAACGGGCTTACGGGAAAGTAGATACTAAAAATAATCAAGACATGGCTGACATGATGGCCGATTTCATCACGATGAAAGACAACGCTCAGCTCAAAGCATTAACCGCTCCCGATAGCGCCTTTAGCACCTGGTATAAGAAGGTAATGGAGGATAAAAGCGAAACGGCCGATAAAAATTACCAAGCAATGGTGAAAAAGCTTTGGTGCAGTGTTTTACGGGTCAACGGAAAAGAATGTGTCGATAATACTGAAATCGTCGATTTCCAAAAAATGGTGATGGATGCTATCGATAAAAACAACAAACTGCATGAAGAGATGTATGAGAAGTCGGGCTCCGATCTCACCAAGATTTTTCAAGATAACCCCGGTTATGCCGTTACTTTCGTCGACTCATTAAAATCAATGTTGGACTCCCCTGACGAGAAAACCCGAAAACGGGCGATGGGTTTAGTCGACAAACTGACTAGCGCCGACGGTAAACTCACCTTGGAAAATGAAAAAGGGGGAACCGAAACGGTGAACCTAGGAAAAGGCGATGCCGCCAAAGCCCTGCAAGGTTTAAAAGATTTTAAAAACCTGGATAACATGATCCTCTCCGTTCCCAAACAAGCAGGTAGCGGATCGGGCGCTGGCTCAGGCTCAGGTTCGGGCGGCAGCGGATCAGGATCAGGATCAGGTTCCGGCTCGGGTTCCGGTTCGGGTGGCAACGCAGGCACAGGAGATCTGAAAGCTAAAGTCGTAGCCCTAGTTCAACAAAAGTGTCAGGGCTGCCATCCTACCTCCGTTTCTGGAGGTAGTGACGCCAATAGCATGACCTTCACCGCAAAAGGATCTACGGTCACCGGTATTTCAAACCTGATCCGATCGCTGAATGATATGGCAGGTGGAGGAAATGCAAAAATTAACGATGTAAAAAATCAATTGCAAGCTTGGTTAAACGGGAAGTAATTAGTTTTTGTCGGGAAATTTAAATGGCCGGCCGAAGGCCGGACCAAAATAGTTCCCGACAGAAACGTGTCCTGAGGGTCTTTAGACCCGAAGGATCTCGTCAATCAAGTAGGGAATTTTATTTTAGAAATGCTCGCCTCTGATCGTTGGAGTTAGTAAGCCCCCACAGTATAAGAGCTGGATGAAAGCAGCAAAGGGGTATGTGTATATGCTAACCAATCGGAAGGGAAACGTGCTTTATGTGGGTTCGACGGAGAATCTTAAGGAGCGACTAAAGCAGCACCGACAGAGATTGCTACCCGGATTCACTCGTCAATATAATGTGGATAAACTGGTCTACTATGAGGAGTTGGCTGATATGGGAGTGGCTCTGTGCAGGGAAAAACAAATCAAGGGAAAATGTAGAGCCAAGAAGAATGCCTTAATAGAGAAGAGCAATCCGAATTATTTGGATTTATCATTGACTCTAATCGACGATATCTGAGATCTTTTGCCTTCATGAAATGTATTGCCAATGAAGGGATAAATGATGTCGATAGATATATCGAGTTTCAAGCAACTTACCATTTTCGAAGAGATTGGGTGGAGCACAGTGGTGAGGGTAGAGCCGAATCATCGGCTAGTGACACTGTGCAAGTCAATTCCATGGGAAGGGCTAATGGAGCAGGCAGTGCCTATCTTGTACGACGATCATGGGATTTCGAGAGGTGCCGGCCGATACAGCCCAGAGGGAAAACAAAGGCATTGGTAGGGAAACAGGACCGCCAAGCTCTGTACAATCGCAGAGCTGCCATAGAACCCTGCATCGGACACCTCAAAACCAGAGGGCTTGGAAGAAGCAGAATGAAGAGCGATCTGGGGGATTTGATCTCAGGTTACCGCTCTGCCTTGTCATGGAATTTGAGCCTTCTGATGCGAGATTTGTCGACGAAAAAGATGGATGCGGCGCAGTGTTTCGGATAAATAAAATTCCCTACTTGATTGACGAGATCCTTCGGGTCTAAAGACCCTCAGGACACGTTTCTGTCGGGAACTATTTTGGTCCGGCCTTCGGCCGGCCATTTAAATTTCCCGACAAAAACTAATTAGTTGAAGTAACCGTCGGCATCGACGCATTTGCCATTCTGGCAGGGCAAGTTGGTGCCTCTATAATCCAGCGTGCAAGCCTGGTTTGGATTTGCGCAACCGCCACTCAGCCAATCTTGAATCGCCGATTCCACCTGAGCAGTGCTTTGATTCTGATTGTAACCCACCCCTTTACAGGAATAGTTACTCAAATCGGCTGCCGGAGCCAGAATGCAATCGGAATGTTGCGTGCAGGATTTGATCGCGGCAAACGCTTGATCCACTTTAGTCTTAAGTGCCTTGCAAGCATCTGAATTAGCCTGCTGTTCAGTCTCTTTTTTGGAGCTACACCCCATCATTAAAAGGGCTGTCAAAAGAATAGTCAGGGTTGTTTTCATATCCCCCTTTTATAATGCAAGCTGTATTCCTCCTGCACCAGGCTAGAATACACCGCTTTTATCGCCCAACTTTTAGACACCTGTAGAGACCCAAAGCGAAAGTCGAAAATTGTTGGACATAAATTAAAAACAAAACTCCCTTTTCCGAATGCAAAAATTGTCAATTTTTGTGGATCCTCTTTTGCAATTTCATAGGAGTGAGGTGCTCTTATGTTGCACGTTGGATTCATTTTAGGCCTCCTGTCGATTCAACTTCTTGGAGATCCAATTCCAGATCTCACCGATGAAAAGATTCAACAATTTTTCAAGCAACATCCCAAAGGAATTTTTTATGCTTGGTCTCCCCACATGCCGCTTTCCTATCATGCGCTTCCCCTGATCGAGTCCGTGGCCAAAGAATTTTCACTGCCAGTGCTTTATGGCCTAGATCCTCATTCCAACTGGAAGTCGGCCAAAAAAGCGGTAAAACCCTTTGCGAATCCAGAACGATTTTTAGCCAGGATTGAATCTTTTACTTTGTATGAGCAAGGAATTGGGAACCACTACCCCACCCTTCTTTTTTTTAGCAAGGGAAAAGGGCAACGGATATTACCGGGGCTCCATTCTCTTTCAACCTATCAGGAGTTTATTCGACACCAAATAAACTCCCGATAAGCTATTTCTGCAACGCGATTGCCACGGCCCTCTTCGAGGGCCTCGCAATGACAGCATTCTTGTCATTGCGAGGAGCCGAAGGCGACGAAGCAATCTCGAGGAGGAATGTATGTTCCGTCTGTGTTGGTTATTGACTCTTTTAGAAACCATCGGCCATACCGAACCCTCCACCCACACCACCCCCGATCGTTCAATCGCCCCCATTCCCCACGCCAGTGATATGCGCTATTGTGCTGCCATTCGACGGCAATTTGAATCTTCCACTCCGACGCAACAACGCCCCAACTGGTTTATTCGTCCCTTTCCCACTCAGATGTGGGGCGGGTATGCCGGCGATTCAAAAAATTACTTAATCGATCTCCTCACCAAAAAAGAGATCCCAATCGCGGGCTCTTATGATCCCGTTCCCACTCCCGACGAAAAACTCCTGACCGTGCCTAAAGATGGAAGTGAGGTGGGCGGCATGCGTTTCTATTCTCTTCCTGAGCTTTTAAAGAAAGGGACCAAAGCAACTCCCATTCCGGTGCTGCTAGAAAGTGGCATTAAAGAGGAGGATACCGAACTTCAGGGAGTCTACCAGTCCATTGGAATATTAACGGAAGGGGCCGAAGGTCAAACCTACCGTGTCATCACCTCTATGGGAAGTCCGCTTCCTGGTGGGAAAAAATCGGCCTTAACCTATCGCGATTACCAAACCGACTTCACCCCGGAGGGCAATGTGATGAAACCGGTGGGGGCTACGAAAAGTAAGCCCCTACCGCTTTGCACCAACTATACTGAAGGCGAACTCGCCCTCCCAATGCTCTCTAAAGACGGCAAATCACTCGCCGCCCTCGATCTGAAGGGCCAGCCGGTCACCAAGATATTCAAAATTTTAGACGATGGAAAATGTGAAGAGAAAATGAGCCTTGGAATGTCGACTGGCAAGGTCGATTTCAATTATGGGGATGGCAAATACGCACCCACCAAAATTACTTTCCATAAATACAACAGCGAACAGAAAAGTCCTGGAGATTTCATTTCCGTCCCGAGCGATTCCTTAGTTTCCAATGTCTATACCTATGACCTTCGCTCCCGCGAGATCAAACGACTGACCTATAATACCAATTCCAATGCCGTCTACCCCGCCTTCCGCAAAGATGGCACCATCGTCTACCTCTCTCACCCCCATCAAGCAAAAGATCTTCCCCAGAAAAAGGCGCCCTCTAAATTGATGGTGATCAAACCGGACAATGTGCAAGGACGCACCTTCGATTTCATGTGGAATAAAGATCGCATGACCCCCAATCAAAAGAAGCTGTTTCATTCCATGGCAGCACTCGGCTCCCTCTGGTCGGAAATATGCTCGCCCTTTGCCTCCAATGCTGGAGCAGAAACGGCGGTGTTGAATGCAATGCTCCTGGAACTCCCTGAAGACTGTCGGTCAATGGTCAAAAAACATTGGACTCGCCTTCGAGATAAAATCCGCAGCAAGGAGAAGCTATTGGAAGATAAACGGATTGAAAAGGACACGCTCAATAACCTGCAAGAAGAAGATCTCCTGGCGGCATGTGATAGAACGAATGAGGATCGAACTCCCAACACCCCCACCCCACCTCCCCCTGACAACCGGGGTGCCAACCCCTTGCAAAGCGCCTTGAGAAAATGCGTCGTCTGCCATGACGGTGTCTCCAATATTCCTGCCATCGATTTTAGTTCGGCAGGAGGAGGACGAGCTCCTCAATCTCGCATTTCCACTCAATCTACTTTAAGGACAGAGATTGCAAGGCGACTCGAAATGACGGGCGATGGGAAAATGCCCCCTAATGGCGCGGCCATTACCGCCGAGGAGAAAAAGGCCCTTCTCGAACGCGTCCGATAAAATACCGTATTGATATACGGTATTAATACTGGTATTATGGACCCATGAAAAATGAGAAGAAAATAACTATCATGCTCCCCAAGGATTTGTTGGAACGCGCTTTGGAAGCGTCCCAGGAAGGGATTACTCCCACGATTCGAAAAGGGCTAGAGCTGATAGCCGCAAAAAAAACATATCAAGAACTCTTAAAAATGAAAGGGAAGTTCAATTTAGATATCGATCTCAAGGAATACCGCAAAGATAGGAACCTAAAATGATAGCGGTCGATACCAGTGTTTGGATCGATTTCTCCAAGGGAAAAGAAAATCGGCAGACCGAACTGCTTCAACTCTCACTTTTAAGATCTTTGGTCGTCATTCCCTATCCTGTCCTTTATGAAATCCTCAGTTGGCCAAAGTTAGATCTGCATACGGCAGAGCTGTTTTCAAGGATTCCTAAGGCCGATTTAACCGCCGGATTTTGGGAAAGGGCGGCAGTGCTTAGAAAACGAATCTTGCAGCGTAAATTCAAGGCTAAATCGATCGATATTTTAATCGCCCAATGCTGCCTGGATCACCAAATCCCTCTCCTCACCACCGATAATGACTTTAAAGTCATCGAGAAGGAAGGGTTGGAATTAGCCTAAATAAGTAGTCCCTGTCGGGAAATTAAAAATGAGGGCCCTTTGGGCCTACATTTCAATTTTCCCGACGGGGACGTGTCCTGAGGGCGAAAGCCCGAAGGATCTCGTAAATTCAAGTATTTAAGACGAGATCCCTCGCATTCGCTCGGGATACGCCGCTTTCGGGAAAACATTAAAGTGAGCCCCTTCGGGGCTGTTTTTTTGCATTTCCCGACAGCGACTAAGTAGATTCTGCTGAATAAGTCATTTCAGCTGCAAATTTGAGGGTTCGACTGCGACTGCGGAAAAATCAAAAAAAGTCCTCAACGTGGCTCTGGGGCCACGCCTCCGGGCTTTTTTTGATTTTTTCTTGTCTCGCTCAAACCCTCAAATTTTCGCTCTGAAAGCACTTATTCAGCAGAATCTAAGCACCTGCTCATTTATTTGACTAACTACCCCAACTCACTTACTTTTTGAGCTTTCTTTCTAAGCTTTGGCATTAGCAGGAGTTGTATTATGTCCGAAAAAAGTGGGCTCTATTTCACAAAGGAACACGAGTGGGTAACCTTTGATGAGGACAATATCGCCACGATTGGCATCACCGACTTCGCCCAGGAATCCCTGGGGGATATTACCTATGTCCAGCTCCCTAAAGAAGGGGATGAGATCCGCCGGAACGACCCTTTCGGTGTGGTAGAATCGGTCAAGGCGGTAAGTGATCTTTACGCTCCGGTAACAGGCCGTGTCGTCGAAATTAATCAGCCGGTGGTGGAAGCCCCTGAGTTGATTAACGAAGACCCGATGAATGACGGCTGGATGATCAAGGTGGAGTTTAAAGGGGAACCGGAAACCTCTGACCTCATGAGCGAAGCGCAATACAAAACCTATATTCAGGAAAACACATAACGTGCCCTCACTTCCCCTCACCCCTCAAGAAGAGAAAAAGATCCTCTCCCAGCTCGGCTTGAGCCAGCCGGAAGATCTTTTCTTTACCGTCCCTCCCAAGATTCGGGACAATGCCGATTTTCAACTTGATTTCGGACATGGCACCGATGGGAAACGTGGGCTCACCGAGCATGAGCTTCGCACCTATTTCGGCCACCTCGCCAGTAAAAATGGCGCCGACTACACCCACTTTGTCGGGGGAGGGATTTACGACAACATTATTCCGGCGATTGTGAATCAACTGATCCTGCGCGGAGAGTTTCTCACCTGCTACACTCCTTATCAGCCAGAGATCAGCCAAGGGACTTTGCAGGCGATTTTTGAATTCCAGACAATGATCTGCCGAATCACCGGAATGGAAGTGGCCAATGCCTCGATGTATGACGGTGCCACGGCCACCGCCGAAGCGATCCTAATGGCTGAACGTTTAAGCACCGGGAGCGATCGAAAAATCCCTTTGATTGCCGATTCCCTCAACCCAGAATGGAAAACGATCGCAAACACCTTTTTACGGGGACACTCTGAAGTTCCTGTGATGGTTCCCTGGAACGAACATGGGACAATAGACCTGACTGCGCTCAAAAAGCTTTTAGCCGAGAAAAAACCTTACGCCTTTGTGGTTCCCTATCCCAACTATTTTGGAATCATCGAACCGCTCGATGAAATCCGCGCGCTCCTCCCCAAGGAATGCAGCCTAGTAGTTGCGGTGCAGGATCTTTCGGCCCTTTCGATCTTTGAACCCCCAGGATCTTTTGGCGCCGATATCGTTGCGGGTGAGGCACAACAATTGGGTACCCCAATGAGCTTTGGTGGACCCCATGTGGGATTTTTTGCGACCCAGAAAAATTATTTGCGGCAAATGCCAGGTCGTCTCTGCGGGGAATCGGTCGATGCCAAAGGGAATCGCGCCTTTACCCTGACCCTTTCGACCCGCGAGCAACATATCCGACGGGAAAAGGCGACCTCCAATATCTGCACCAATCAAGGATTAATCGCACTGCGAACGGCCATTTATCTTTCTTTTTTAGGAAAACAGGGATTCCAGAATTTAGGGGAGATGAACCTCTCCCTCTTTGACTATTTATTGACCGAACTGGAATCCCGCGGCGTACGACCCCTCTTTAAGAAATCACTCCATTACCGAGAAGGGGTTTTTGAGGTTCCTAATTTAAACCGACGTTTCGAAAAGGCACTCCAGAACCAAATTATTCCGGGCATCCCGCTGGTAAAAAAATACCCGCTCGCTTCGGACACATGGAATGATGCGCTTCTCATTAGCGTTCACCCAAAACACCAAAAATCGGACATCGATGCCCTTGTGGAGGTCTTAAGCTGTGATTGATTCACTCGCCACCACCGGACTGGTTCTTAAAGAATCGACAATATTTGAGCGTTCCACTCCCGGACGGATGGGGTTTGAATTGCCCCCGCTCGATGTTCCCAAAAAGAAACCCAAACACTATGGCCGTCAATCCGCCGCTAATTTGCCCGAAGTAAGCGAGCTCCAGGTAGTCCGCCATTTCACCCGCCTTTCGAGTTGGAATTACGCCATCGATCTCGGCACCTTTCCACTTGGCTCCTGCACCATGAAATACAATCCCCGCATCAATGAAGAGATTGCGGCGATGAAAGGATTCTCCGATATTCACCCCGATTTCCCAGAAGAGCTTTCACAGGGAGCTTTAGAGCTCATCTATCGACTCGAAAAAGCCCTTTGCGCCATCTCGGGATTGGATGAATGTTCCTTGCAACCGGCTGCCGGAGCCCAAGGAGAATTTACTGGGCTGCTGATGATCCGCGCCTTCCATGAAAAGCACGGAAGTGCGCGAAGGGTGGTACTCATTCCCGAATCGGCCCATGGCACCAACCCAGCTTCCTGTACTCTGGCCGGTTATGAAGCGGTGAAGATCCCTTCGGGACCGGCTGGGATTGTAGAAGTGGAAGAGATCCAAAAAGCAATTGCTCAATATGGACGGGAAATCGCCGCCTTCATGGTGACCAATCCCAATACGCTCGGAATTTTCGAAGCAAATATCGCCACGATTTCGGAACTGCTCCATAATATTGGGGCTCAAGTTTATATGGATGGCGCCAACATGAACGCCATCATGGGCATTGCCAAACCACGAGACATGGGGGTCGATGTCATGCAGTATAACCTGCACAAAACATTCTCGACTCCACATGGAGGCGGAGGTCCCGGCGCCGGACCCGTTGCCGTGCGATCCCACTTAGCTCCCTACCTCCCCGTGCCGAGAGTCAGCTGGGAACAAGATCAATTCGTCCTTCAAAACTCTCTGGAGTCAATTGGAAAGGTGAAAGGCGGCTTTGGAAATTTCGGGATGTTTGTCCGCGCCCTCGCCTACATCGCCAATCACGGGTCTTCTGGATTAAAGCGAGTCTCTCAATCGGCGGTATTGAACGCCAACTATTTAAAACAGCGATTGAAAGAGCACTTCCATGTCGCCTATGCGACAAACAGCTTCCATGAATGTGTTTTGACGGACAAGCGGCAACTGGAATCGGGGGTAAAAACCCTCCAGATTGCAAAGGCTTTGATCGACGAGGGATTCCATCCCCCCACCATCTATTTTCCATTAGTTGTGGCGGGAGCGATGCTCATTGAGCCGACCGAAACGGAAAGCCTCCAAGAACTGGACCAATTTGCCGATGCATTAATTGGGATTGCAAAACAGATTGCAACGGGGACAAATAAATTTGAAAACGCTCCAACAAAACCCATCGTGGGAAAAGTGGATGAGGTGGGCGCAGCAAGAAGACCCATCCTCTCATTGGACGACCGAGCTTAGTCAGCGCAGATTCACTCTTGCGGTCATTGCCTTCACTCTTTTCCATCTCTTTATGGCTCCTTGGCTGCCCATTACCGAGGACGAGCTCTATTATTGGACCTGGTCCCAAAACATTCAAATGAGCTATTTCGATCATCCGATGATGGTCGCGCTACTCATCCGCATCGGGACACTCCTCTTCGGCAATACGATATTTGCCATCCGCTTTTTCGCGATTGTCTTGTCGAGCGCGACCGTCCTGCTCCTTGGCGTCTTAAGCCCCCGCCGAACCCTGCTGGGCCTCCTGCTCTTCACCCCGCTTTTTCTGATTGCCTCCTGTTTGATGACTCCCGATAGTCCCCTTCTTTTTTTCTGGACCGCCTATCTCGCACTCATGGTTCGCATCAATACCATCTTTTCGGTCTGGCAGCGGGATCCCATGGAGAGGGTTTATCGTTCCGTTCCGGTCCATTTTTACCATTGGATTGGTGCGGGAACTCTTTTGGGACTTGGCATTCTTTCAAAATATACGATGGCACTCGCAATCCCCTGCAGTTTCCTTCTATTCCTCACCGCCTATCGCGTTCGTGCCTGGATTTTAGGTTATTCGCTCCACCTTTTGACCGCTTTTATCGTCGCATTACCCATCCTTCTCTACAATCTAAAGCACAACTATGCTCCGCTTCTTTTTCAATGGAACCACACACTCCAAACCCACAGCCATGGATGGTCTTGTCTTTTTGAATTTATCGGATCGCAGATCCTTTTTGTGGGCCTGCTTCCTTTCTTGATGCTTCCCATTGTGCTCATGCGAGCCCGTCAATTTAAAGACAATCCAACCTTGCACACCTGCCTCTGGTTTTTTGGCTTGCCGTTTTTCTTTTTCCTTTACCGGTCCATTTCAGGCCACTTAGAAGCAAATTGGCCCTTAGTGGCTTTCTTGGCCTTCTGGCCGATGGCCCAAAAAATCTTTATTGAATCGTCCTTCTTTGTCTGGAATCGAGCCTTATTATGGATTAGCTTTGCGCTTCCCTTTCTGTTCTCGCTCGTTATCTTGGTTCACCTCCTCTATCCGATCAAATGGATTCCACCCGAGAAAGATCGCATTAGTAAAATGCAGAACCAGGCGGAGCTCCTCAAGATTGCTGCCGACAAGGTCCGCCTCTTTCAGCTGCCGCTCTTTAGCTCTTCTTATCAATTCACCAGCTTTTTCCGCTTCTATGGAATCCATGATAGCCACCAAATCCACCCCGGGACCCGAATGAGTCAATTTACCGTTAATCCCGTGGATGTCTGTCAGTACCCAGCTATCCTCGCTTTCCAACACGAGACGGAGAACATCGCTCAACTCGATTGCTTCAAGCATCGTTCGACGAAAGATGTTTACACTTTAACGGTACGTGGAAAGAAGATTGCTAATTTTTACCTTCACCTCTACGAGAAATAATTGAAATCACTTAAAAACACCCTCATTTTTTGGTGCCTGATTTTAGAATTGTTTTCGGTGATGCCCCAAAATGACACCCATCGCGGTGCACCCACTGAATCTAAAAAAAAATATGCTCAAGGGATCATCCACCTCCACTCCCAATATTCCCACGATGGGGGTGGAACGATTGAAAAAATTGCTGAAGCCGGGAAAAAGGCTGGAATCGATTTTATTGTCCTCACCGATCACGACTCTTCCCGGGCCAGAAAGGAAGGAAAAGAGAAAAACTATGATGGGGTAGACCTCTTTGTGGAAACGGAGGCCTCCCTTCCTGCGGGGCATGCCCTTGTTTTTTATTCCCACACCCCACTCGTCAACAAAACCGATGCCGAAATCAACAAAATCGCCTGGCAGCATTATATTGGAGAATCGGTCCAAGCGGATATGTTCCTCATCATTGCTCACCCCAGCAATTTAAAGAACCCCTGGTCCAATATTGATAGGAACGCCGAGGGAATGGAACTCCTGAACTTTGATTCCGCCTGGCAACGCCAGCTTTCCGAAGCCACCCTTGGCTTTGGACTTACGGCACTCTTGAGTGTTTTTAATCCGCACCTCGCCTCTTTACGCTTTACCCAATTTCACCCGAAGGATCTTGTCGTCTGGGACAATGCCAACGTCCTCAATCCCGCTCACTTTGGCATCGTGGCGCCCGATACCCATGAAAAACTAAAGATCCATTCCCAATATTCCATGGCATGGCCCACCTATGAAGACACCTTTAAACTTGCCAACAATGTCGTTTTTCTACCAAACGAAATCCCCACTGAATTTAAAGAACGAAAAAAAGTGATCTACGATGCGATTAGAAAAGGACGTATCGCCCTTCACTTTCCGCAAATCTTTCCCTTCGAAGGAAATGGCTGGACCGCGCAATGCGATAGCCGCACCTACTATCCGGGAGACAAATTCAATCTCTCCAAAGGTTGCGAATTCAAAATACAGACCCCAAACAAATTCCCATTTCCGCTTTACCTCAAACTCTATCGCCAGGGTGAAATGGTGAAACAGATCGACAACCCTGCCGACAGCTTTACCTTGCCCATTACTCAATCGGGGATGTATCGCATTGAGCTCTGGGCTAAAGTCACCAGCACGTTTCGCCTTCTCATCAATCGGGAAGTCCCTTACCTGTTTTACAATCCCATCTTTGTCCAATAGATTAGACGTTATCGGGATATGTTGAAAGGAGCTCCGAAGGAGCTCACAATAGTTCTGCCCGATAACGGCGTATCCCGAGCGAATGCGAGGGATCTCGTCATAAACGCTTGATAGGAACTAAATGGATAGGCTCTGGACCCCTTGGCGCATGGAGATAATCAAGAAGTATAAACCAAAGGGGGACTGCATCTTTTGCACTCTTCTCGACGCTCAACAAGATAGTGAAAACCTGATTTTACATCGGGCAAAACACAGCTTCGTGATCCTAAATAAATACCCCTACAACACCGGCCATGTCATGATCGTCCCCTTACGCCACACCGCAGATTATCCTTCCCTCACTCCGGAAGAATTGAGTGAGGTGGGATCGATGACGCAACATGCACTCAAAGCGTTGCAGGATGTCTATAAACCGGAGGGTTATAATATCGGCATGAACTTGGGAGCTAGCGGCGGAGCGGGAATTCGGGATCACCTCCATACCCATATTGTTCCACGTTGGGTGGGGGACACCAATTTTATGCCCCTGATTGCAGAAACAAAACCGATGCCGGAACTCCTTTCCACCACCTATTCACTCCTGAAACCTTTTTTTAACGCCCTATGAAAATCTCTCTTTTAGGTCTGAAAGCCAAAAATACTCTTAGCACTACGACCCCGGAAGTGGCCGACCTTTGTCTGCTGGCAAAATCGCACCTCAATACCAAGACGCCTGGTTATCGGATTGCTATCGTCCCTGGCGCAGAGATTGGAAAGACGACTGGAAATTTTGACGAGATCTGGCCCGAAGAGTTTTGGGAGACCATGCTCCAAAAATCGCTTCCCAGAATCACCGAACAGATCCAGCTGAAGATGGAACTTCAAAACATCCATTCTATTGCAAATTCCGCAGAGGAACTTTTAAAAAAAATCGAGGCCGACACCGAATTGGCCGCCAACCTCCATCGAAAATGGCTGCCCAACCCCAATCCTGAAATCCCGGGAGTTCGATTGGCCCTTAAATTTATTGCGGGAGCAG
>CAZRZK010000023.1:0-55105 GCA_964604555.1 uncultured Pseudobdellovibrionaceae bacterium
TCGATCATTTTCTAAATTGGCAGTAATACCTTCCATTAAGTCAGTCTGACGGGACATTTTTTTAAATTCCTTTGCTAGAAATTCACGCACATCGGCAGAGGCAGCCTTCATTTTTTGTTGAGCCGATTGACAACTATCCAGCACAAAAACAACATCTTCAAAATCTGAACTGGTCCTTGGATCATTTTTCCCTCTGTCTCGAAAGGCCTCAAATTTGGAGGCGATAAAATAGGGAAGAGTAAATATTGAGATCTCAGCTTTGTTCGGCAAAATCACCTTTTCAGCATGAGTAATGCCCGCGGGATACCAAGAATTATTAAAACCCAAGACCTTCCCATCTGAAGGAATAATATCAACTGTAATTCCCGAATAAATCCATCGGCAAATAGGTCCACCGGCCTGCTTGCTTTTAAATCCCAAATTTCGAAGCTCTTTTTCAAGTTGGTAGTATTGCTGACGAGAAGTGATTTCAACCGTACAATCCACATCGTCGGTTGGACGCGGAATAGAAACGATCGGCCTATCCACATAGAGAATTGTAGTTGCCCCTCCAACAAAGACAACATTTCTATTTAACCCTTTAAGTCCCTCAGCGACTATTTCGAGCATATGAATCGTTGTACTTATTTCCATATTATTAACCTTTAAATCGACGCTGGAGTTCATCGATGGCACTTTTACGTTCCCGAGCGCGGCCCACTCGTATGCCATCTACTAAAGCAAGCAGCTCATAGAGAAGAGGATCCTTCCTAGCCGCTTTTGGAACAGATGGGTATAAAGGTTCAATTTCCTGTCCTCTGAGATCCCCTTCTGCACAAGCCCAAACATACGCATCATTCGAATCTGATATGATTTTTTTTACTAGGGGTGGCGCGGAATGTGAGGTGGGAATACCCCGCGTGATAGGGCCTGGTTTAGCTGGAAATACATATTTCAATCCGTGGGAAATAAACTCTAGAAGCGCCCCCTTCTGAGGGATTCGCTTTTCCGAATCAAGCAACCCAACCTGCATAGATCTATCAAGCGAGTTTGACACCTCTGCTCTACTTAACATGAGGTCATCAGCGAGTTCACTTTGTTTCCAGGAGCGATTACCCATCGCCAATATCTTTAAAAGCACTAAAATATCTTGTGGCTTAATTCCCATTCTTAAAGACTAGCACGTCTATTCATGATTCACAAATCATAAATCATGAACTGTAAATATACAGCAATTTCTAATGTTTAGCACTAAGAGAAACACAAATAACACCCTAAAACTACCTTGCTAGATATCCCCCATCGGTAAGATAGAGAGCTCCGGTGATATTTTTCGCATCATCCGATGCTAAAAAAGTTACCAATGCTGCAACGTCGGCGGTCGAGCCCATTCTTCCAATGGGTTGGTTCTGGTGCTCAGCTTCCATGAGCTTTTCTACATTCCCCCCATATTTATTAGCCCAATCGAGAATCGCTTTGCGACAAAGGGGTGTGTCAATGGCAGAGGGGCATACGCAGTTGATTCGGATACCAAAAGGTGAGTAATCAAGAGCAAGACTTTTTGTGAGTTGACCAATCGCTCCTTTGGTTAATCCATAAGCAGCAGACTTTGGCCGCCCTGTGAGGCTCTGATCAGAGCCATTGATAACAATTGCTCCCGACCCTTTTTCTCGCATCTTTCGAATCACAGCCTGTATTACATACCAGGTCCCTTTTATATTGGTGTTAATTATTCTTTCAAGATCCTGATCTGAAGTCTCTTCAATATCCCCTAACTTGTGAATTCCAGCATTGGCAAACAGGACATCGATGCGCCCATGGGCTTGAATAATAGAGCCTACAGCCTTTCTCACAGAGATGGGATCTGCCATGTTGCATTGAATATATTCAGCAGCCTCCAAATTGGTAGTGGGCGGATCCAAATCTAAATTAAATATCACAGCAGCATTCAAAGCATGAAATCGGGCAATAGTGGCCTCTCCAATACCCGAAGAACCCCCAGTAACGACAATTACCTTGCCTTCAAAACCGTCAAACATTGAGTATCCCCCTGGTAAAAGAAGCTGGAATCATTTTATGGGAAATCGACTCGGTCTTCAATCTGAGCTAGAAGGAGTGTGCGGTGACTGGAACAACTACCCAACCAATCGATCAAAATCTTCTGGTATTTCCTTATCAAACACTCGATCAAACAGCCCCGATTCTGAGGCTGCAGTCTTATCGGAGGTGATCGCATATAATCTTTTAACTCCAAACTTTTTTAAATACTTGGCTATTTCTAGGCCATCATACTTTGAATTTTTATACCTGATGTCAACGAATGCAATCGCATTCTCAGCCAATGAAAATGCATCTTGAGCCACAAAGTTTTCCCATGAAACAAAGTGAACGTAATTAAAAAATGGATTCAGCTGTGCAAACTCTCTCCACGCGTGATGCACATACTGCTCATCATCAAAAATTAAAATATTTGCTTTATTTATACCGGAATGGGGAGTTACCCGAGCAGGATCAGGGTTAGTTACCTGATTGTTTGTACTTGGTAGGAGCAATGAAAAAACAGTGCCCACATTGCCGTTCGAACAGCAAAGAATTTTCCCATGATGCGCTTCTACAATTTTCTTTGCGATCGCAAGTCCCAGGCCGGTTCCATTTTTCTTACCGCTCACAAAGGCTTCAAAAATGCGTTTCTGTTCCTGTATAGGAATGAGGGGGCCACTGTTTCTAATACTTATTTCGAGCTCATCAGAACTATGTTCTCGGGTTAAAAGTTCAATTGAGCCTCTTTCCTCCATTGCCTGAAACGCGTTTTCAATAATGTTTGAGAACACCCGGAGCAATTGGTTTTTGTCTGCCATAACTCTGCTAGTGTGCTTAAAATCATATGTTACAGACACTTGGGATAACGGATAAAGGCGAGTTACAGTAGCTACTGCCTGTTCAACTATCTCAGGGATAGAGACAACCTCCAAGGAAGGTTGCATGTTGCGGCTGATATCCAGGATATCTTGCAACATGGCATCAACGGCATCTAAACTCACCCTCACATCCCGCTCAATTTCAGTGCCCCTTTTTCTTACTTCCTCATTTGTTGAGGTGCAAAGCTTGTATAAAGAAAGTCGCAAAATTGAGAAGGGTTTTCGAATATCATGCGCAAGCATCCGAGTTGTATTGGCAATGGCAGCATTTCTTTCATCCTGAGATACCTTTTCTAAAAGAGGTCTCAGGACCACTTTTTCGATGCGCTGAATCAACATTCGGTAACTAACCACTGAAATAATCAGTGACAAAATTAACGAGGCTAAAACAATCGGTGGAAAAAGATCCAAAAATGACATGGGCCGGACCAAAGTAAATTTTAATTGGGCTAGGGCCTTTTCTCCAATCCGAATGCTTTTTTCCTCAGTCAGCTTTTTTTGTATAATTCCTTGATTCTCAATTTTAGGGCTACAACCCTCAAGGGTTTTATTACCCGCGACATTTAATAGAGATAGCTCAATGCAAACTTCGGTATCCGGATGCTTTTTTGACCAATCTTTTACAATTCTTTGGATTCGATGAGAAATGGCCGGCTCAAGGTTTAAATATACCTCCTGAGCAAAAGCGGTCTCCTGTGAAAAAACAAGATCGGAAAGTGCAAATTTTGTACTCTCTAACTGCGCTCTATACTGTTTTTGCAAAACGACCACTACTGAAATAACGAAAAAGGCCGACATAATCGAAAGAGGAAGCCAAGTAGAGCGCGTGAGCTTTTTTCTCAAATTTTCGATAGATAATTTCATCATTCGTATCTCTTCCAATAAAAAAGTTTATTGCCTTTTAATTCGAACAATTCGATGGGCTTCTTAGGATCGCCATCTTGTCCATAAACAATGGGGCCTGTTACCCCTTCAAAATGAGCTTGCTTAATAGCGTTGATTAACTCTATCCCTCTTACTTTTGATCTTGTTCGCATCCCAGAGAGTAAAAGTTCAATTGCATCATAGGCTGCAGCACTAGACATTGAAGGGGGGTACTGGGGGCAATAGGATTTTAATATGCGCAAATACCTTTGATTAATTTTCCCTTTTATAGAGCCATTCCAATGTTTTGGGAAAATAAACCGAATTTTGCTGGGCTTAGAGCTGAAAAGCTCTCTAAATTCAGGTTCTCCCCCAATCGTATCGCTTCCCAAGAGAAGCAAAGGTTGATCGTAAGTGACCAATTCAGCATAAAGAGAGGCTATAGAATCTTGGTGCAGCGGGACAAAAACAATATCAGGCTGTGTTTGCATGATCTGGCCTGCCAATTCCTTAAACTCATTAAACCCATCAATCACTTTAAAATCATGAATCAGAATCGATCCGTTTAACGCTTGTACTTCTTTAGGAAACTGAGCGCCAAGAAAAATTGAATATGGATTTGAAAGGTTGCTAATAACGGCTAAGCGTTTAGGTTTAAACTCATTTACTGCAAGCCGAGCCAACAGCTTCGCCTGTCGATAATCATTAAAAGGGACACGCAACGCATATTTTTTGTTCGCTGTAACAGCGGGATGCGTTGCAGTTGGCGTGATAAAAGGGGTTTTATTTCTTTCAAAAATATCGGAGACAGGAATGGCGTCCGCTGAGACCATAGTACCCACAACCCCATCATATTTTTTCTCCGCAATTTTATTAGCCATATTGACCGCGCTAAATGCAGAGCGATCGATGACATAGGAATCTAAAGAAACATCAAGCCCCTCTTTTTGAGCTTCCTTAATTACAGCCTTAGTAATACAGGCGGCCTCTAAACCACATGAACGGTTGATCTCCCCTTCTGGTAGGTTGGGATACATTTCAGCGACTCTAAATGGAGCAGCCATTGTCAGAACAGGTAAAAAAACAGGAATAAGAAAGAAGAATTTATTCATTGGAAGCCCGCTTATCTGAGCCTGCAATGCCTAATTTTTTTAAATAATCATGGAAGGTACTTCTTGCGATTCCCAAACGCCTGGCTGCTTCCCGTTGAGAACCAGCTTCCTTTAACACGGTCAAAACTTTGTTTTTATCGACAGATAATGACCGCGCCGATTTTATTCCCAATAGTGTTAAATGATTGCTGGCATCCTTAAACTTACAATCAAGCTGATCAGGGCCGATGGTTTGCTCGGATGAGGTGGCACATAATCGTTCAACTGTATTTTCCAGCTCTCGAATATTTCCAGGCCAGCTATAACGCTCAAAAAAACAAATGGATTTAGCCAAAAACTCCTTATGATCCTTAGTGTCCTGGTTATATCGATCGCAAAAGAATTTAACTAAGGGAGCTATATCTTCAGGGCGGGTGCGCAATGGGGGGACTTCAATCCGAAGCACATTTATTCGAAAGTAGAGATCGGGTAAAAACTCACCTGTTCTTGCTAGCTCATCTAAATCAGGCTTGACGGCCACTATCAACCTAAAATTGACCGGAATTTCTTTATTGCTTCCAACGGGACGAATCTTTTTTTCCTGCAAAACTCTTAATAGCTTTTGTTGGGCACGGTAGCTTAAAGTATGCAACTCATCCAGAAAAACCGTTCCATTTCCAACCTCTTCCAGAATTCCTTTTTTTGAGGCACCTGCTCCCGTAAACGCACCTTTTTCAACTCCGAATAGTTCTGATTCCATCAAATTGGCATCACCACTATATGAAGCACAATTAATTGCCCTGAAAGACAGGGAGGGGTTCCCATGAATAGCTTTAGCGATGAGTTCTTTTCCTGTTCCTGATTCCCCAAGTATGACGACTGTTCTATCAGATTGCTTATACTTATGAACAAGAGCAGCAATATTTGCCATGGCGTTAGAAACACCAATCATCCCAATTTCTAAAATTGCCTTTGAATTCTCAGATGAGTTTACCTTAACCGTTTCCTTACCTTCCTTGTAGAGGGCGCACCATTTTCCTATCGTTTTTAGATACTCATCGGGGGATGCGCTTTTATCTATAAATTCATCAACTCTTGCTGCAAGACTTTTTTTCAATACCTCTCTAGATTGATCGGTAGAATTGATAATGACATGTTGCTTCGGATTTAGTTTTAGAATGTCCTCTGCGACTTGAATCCCATTCCTATCAGCCATGATGTAGTCTAAAATAATAAGAGCAAATTCGGAGTTTGGCCGATTAAGAATTTCCAATGCCAATTTCCCAGAGCTAGCGGTTTCCACCTCATAACCATATTTTTCTAAAAACTCTGTCATTAGCTTTAGGTAAATCGCTTCATCATCAACCAACAGCAAACGAAACCGCATCCCAACCTCCACAGTGGCGAATATTTCTAGACGCCTCACCCCTTAATACAGCAAAGACCTTGCCAGCCAATGAGGCTAAGAGCTAACGCAATGAAATAACGAATGAAATTTATTTGAATAAAAGCGAATTCCACTTTTCATTTTGGCCAGAATGCCCAATTAGGCACGAGCAAACGTCCGGGATCTCGGACATAAAACTCAGAATTGCACCCCACTCCTCCCATAAGTATCTGAGTTTTAAAATGATTAAAGTCGACCGAAAGCCCGGACGTTTTTTGCTGTTAGAACTGACCAAAATGGACCAAGCACGTAGACATCATTAACATTTTTAGTAGGGTCCGATCCTTCGGACGATGCCTTATAACGGTGAGAAAGTGGGCATGGCGGTGGTGAATGTCTGGGTAATGGGGGTGGGAATGGCTTATCCGCTCATGGGTGTGTTGGTGGTCATGGGGTTCTTCCCCTTCGGTTCCATCGTGAACATGGTAGTGATGCTCATCGTGAATATGGCGATGACGGTGGGTGATGGCCTCATGCTCGTGTAGGTGCTCATGATGTTCGTTATAAAGTACCCAGCAACCGAATGCAGCAAGTACCGCCGCCATCCAGTGCACCCATGGTGGGCGCTCCCCCAGAGCAATAACCGCGAGGGACATACCAATGAAGGGCCCAGACGAAAAGAAAGTACTGGTTCGTGAGGCCCCGATACGACGAAGGGCCTCGACAAAAAGGACAAGGCTAATTCCATAACTTACCCATCCAATAGTTAAGATCCCCACTACTTGAATCGGTGAAACCGCCCCCGCCCCTAAAACTATCGCTAGAACAGTATTGAAAGTTCCCGCTACGATCCCTTTTGTTCCGGCTAGTAGTGCAGGAGAAAGTTCATCTACATCACGAGTGAGGTTGTTATCGAGCCCCCAGAAAAAACAGGCACCTAGTAACAAGATAGCGGCCTTTGAAAGATGGATTGTTTCTGAGGGGTTAAGGCTTATCGCGATGACGCTTATTACAATCAGAATTTTCCCAATCCAGACACGTCGTCCAACATGCTCATGAAAAAAAATAACAGCCAGAACTGTGGTCGCGACCGTTTCGAAGTTTAGAAGGACTGATACCTCAAATGCGGAGCCCAATTTTATTCCATATGCAAAACATATCGGGGCTATCACGCCGCCAGCGGCAATTGCGGCGATAAGTTTTAACCTACGGACGTTTGATAGCATGGAAAACTCTGAGAATGCTCGCTGCATTTTAACAGCTACGGCCACTAGCAATCCAAGCCCCGCCCCGAGGTACAAAAGCCCCGCAAGAAGGAGCGGGGACATCTCCCCAAGAATGAGCTTGGTCAGTACCGGTGAAATACCAAAGAGTGCGGCAGAAAGAAGGGCTTGTAATGCGCCTATATTCACAGCTCTTACATAACATTTATTGCGAGATCCTACGATTTTTTAAAGGGGGGCAGCTTTTCTAGGATTCGATATTCACAATCCAGTAAAGTTGGGGGGGGTATTCGTCCTCTACTTCAGTATTTCAAGGATCACCGAATCCTCGTGGGAAGGGTTCAATCGCAGCGAGAATATCTCCTTAAAGCCATTTGCCATGAAGATTTCCTTATGGACCGGATTGATATAAACGACTCTGATGAGGCGGGATTTTTTCCTAAGCGATTCCTTTATGTTTGAAATGACTTGCCCCATCACTGTCGCATCAAAAGGATTAAAAAAATAAAAAAGATCGCTCTCCGGTGGAATCGAAAACCGGCTGGCACCCTGGTGAACGATCTCGATTCGCGCTTCATTGCCTGTTCTTTTTTTAAATAGCTCCAAATTTTTACTCGCCGCATCACACAGCGGTTTAGAAAATTCTATCCCGATGACATGTTGGTATCCCAATTCGGCGGCCATAAATAGGGCACGTCCTTTGCCGCAGCCAAAATCGACGAAGATCTTGCCCATGGAATCAGATTTCAAAAACGAGAATGTCTTTTTGAAAAGAAGGCCATTGACCGCCTGATATTGGTGAGCCGATTTGCGATCGTCGTCGAGTAGTCCTTCCAGTTTATCTGTTGTAATCTGAGAGAAGGTATTTATTCTATAAAGCACATCAAATGCAAATTCAGGAACCAATAGTTTAACATTGTTCCACAATCCCCTTTTACCGATGGCATGGATAATATGATTATAATAAAGCGTCAGATTAAAATAACCCCATCTTTTATTATCAAAGACAACTCGATTGAGTGAGGGGGAACCCAACAGGAGTAAAGACATCACGAGTTCGAATTCTGGTTCGAGAATTAACTCTGATAGCATTCTTTAGTCGTTGCTTTAGACGTGGTTTTTAAGGAATATTTAAGTATAACATTCGCAATCTTTGAGCATTGTTAGAAAAAAACTAACTTTATTGAATGAAAAATCAAAGAAAATCGATTTGGGCGCTCATTTCTCTACTTTCTCTTTTGCTGCTTTTAATCATTTTTCGACCCTTTTCATGGCAAGAGCTTGTTTTAAATTTACAAAAATTTGACCTAGTCACGTTGTGTTTGGCGGGTTTATTAGCCTTTGCTCAATATTTTTTCATGTCCCTCAGACTCCATTTTTTGGTTCCTTATCCTATTTCTCTCTTGCAATCCTGTTATGCAAATTTCTATGGACAGTGCCTGAATAATTTCTTACCCGCTCGAGGAGGAGATATTGCGAAGTCGATGATGATTGCGACAAAATCCAGTCAAAGGAGCCATGATCTGGCACAAAGCGCGGGCATCCTCTTTTCGGATCGGGTAGTTGATATTTCCATCTTTCTCATGGTCGTGTTTTTAACGGGTTCGGTTCAATTTGTTTCATGGGATCATTTGACGAAAGTGTTTGTTGTCGGGCTATTTGTGTGCCTTGTTTGCCTTGTCTTATTCCGGATCACGCGCATAAGGCACTGGCCCTACTGGCAATCGGTTAGGAAAGGGTTCAGGCAATTGAGCCAACCACAGGCGTTATGTCTTTCATCGGTTGCTGCCCTCCTCTGTTGTCTATGTGAAGGGTTTACACTCATGATCTATGCTAGGGGACTCGGTTTCCCGATTTCCTTTTCAGAAAGTTACCTGGCCGTCACTGTTTTGAACTTAGGGATTGCGATTCCAATCAGTATCGGCAATATCGGTCCTTTTGAAGCTGCTTTGGTTTACGGATTAGGCTTATTGAGCATTCCTCACGGCTCGGGACTGGCTATAGCTACCATGCACCACATTATGCAAATGTTGGTAGTGGCCATATGTACTTTGATGCTGAGTTTTTGGAACAGCTATCAGAAAGGGACTTGGTTAAAAAAAGGGAGCAATTTAGTTAGCCCCTAATTTTATTTTCTATTGGATAGGTACCTAGGTATACTCAGCTCGACGTTTGCCCTAAACTGCGCCTGATAAAGGTGGTCCTGTCCTATGCTCAATCATATTATTCGTTTCTCGCTGAAACATCGCTTGACCGTCCTGCTTCTAGCGGGCGCAGCACTTTTTTATGGCGGCTGGATTTTGACTCGTCTCCCAGTGGACGTTTTTCCCGATCTCAATCGTCCCATGGTAACGATCCTTACCGAAGCACATGGGCTTGCTCCAGAAGAAGTGGAAACTCTGGTCACACTTCCCGTTGAAACGGCCCTGAATGGCACTCCGGGGGTTACTCGTGTGCGTTCTTCAAGTGCTATCGGAATTTCAATTGTCTATGCGGAGTTTGAGTGGGGAACCGATATCTTTCGAAATCGGCAGCTCGTTGCAGAGCGCATGGCACTTATCAAAGAGCGTCTGCCCGCGGAGATGACGCCCACCATGGGGCCCATTACTTCTATTATGGGAGAGATCCAATTTGTGGGGCTCGTGAGTAAACAAGGAAACATCTCACCCATGGACCTAAGAACCCTTGCCGACTGGACGGTAAGACCCAGGCTGATGACGATTGCCGGTATCAGCCAAGTTGTCGTGATAGGGGGGCAGGTCAAGCAATATCAGATCCTTGTTTCCAGCGACAAACTCAGAAGAAAGAACATCACTCTGGAGGATCTCAAACACGCTCTTTCAGAAATAAGCGAAAATACGACGGGTGGCTTTATCGATATAGAAGATAAGGAATTTTTGATTCGCCCCTTAGGAAGGGTTACCTCTCTCGAGGAGATTGAGAGTTCCCTTGTCGGAATGTCCTTAGGCCTTCCCGTTCTTGTGAGGGATGTGGCCGAAGTAAAAATAGGGCCTGCACTTAAACGAGGGGAAGGAAGTATCAATGGCAAACATGCAGTCGTCATGACGATCCAAAAACAGCCCGGTGTGAGCACTATCGATCTCACAAAGAAAATCGATAAAGTGCTTTCAGAGCTTCAGAAGACCCTTCCCGATGGTGTTCAAATTGAAAGCGATCTTTTCAAACAATCCCGTTTCATTGAGGCTTCCATTCATAACGTGGAGGAAGCCTTACGTGATGGCGCCATCATGGTGGCCATTATTCTTTTCCTATTCCTCTTAAATGTCAGGACAACAGCAATTACTTTGGTAACCATACCATTGTCGCTAGTGATTACCGCGATTGTATTTAAGCTCATGGGCCTAAGCTTAAATACCATGACCCTAGGCGGGCTTGCCGTAGCGATTGGGGAGCTGGTGGATGATGCGATAGTCGACGTGGAAAATGTTTTTAGAAGGCTTAAAGAAAACCGACATTCCGAAAATCCGCGGTCCGTGTTGCGGGTTGTGTATGAAGCTTCTTCGGAAGTCAGAAACTCCATTGTGTTCTCGACTATTATCGTAGTGTTGGTCTTTGTTCCTCTGTTCGCCCTGAGCGGAATCGAAGGGCGGCTGTTTGCGCCACTGGGAGTGGCCTACATTATCTCTCTCATGGCTTCGCTTCTTATTTCCCTTACTGTCACTCCTGTATTGTGTTCGTTGCTTTTGTCCAATGCAAAAGTTTTACATGACGAAAAAGACGGTTTTGTGGTGAGAAGACTCAAAAATATCGATCTCAAATTACTCAACCGAACACTTCATCATCCATATCTAGTTTTAGGCGGTTGTACTATTCTTCTTGTGGGGTCCCTCTGCCTTCTTCCTCTGATGGGAACTAATTTTCTTCCGCCCTTTAATGAAGGCACTGCGACAATCGGGGTAGCGACTACTCCCGGGATTTCCCTTACGGCTTCCGATAAGATCGGAACAAAAGTGGAAGAGGCGATGCTTGCGGTTCCAGAAGTGAAGTCTACGATTCGAAGGACGGGGCGCGCGGAGATGGACGAGCACGCAGAAGGGGTTCATTGGCATGAGATTGATGTTGATTTTAAGGAAGGGGGAAGAGCTCATCCGATAGTCCTTAACGAAATCAGGCAAAATATCGAGAAGGCGGCGGATGTTTACGTCAATATCGGACAGCCCATCAGCCACCGGCTGGATCATCTTCTCTCAGGAGTCAGAGCCCAAATGGCGATAAAGATTTTCGGAAGTGACCTGGGCGAATTGAGGCGTTTAGGGGGGCAAGTTCAATCGCTCATGAAAGAGATAAAAGGCATCGTAGATCTTCAACTTGAGCAACTGGTCTTGGTTCCCCAATTAAAGATGGCAATCGATAGGGATGAGGCGGCGAAAGTTGGGATCCGCAGCGGCACTTTAGCTGAAGACATCGAAATGGCACTTCATGGCACAAAGGTCGCACAAGTTTTGGAGAAGCAACAAATATTTGATGTTTTTATGCGCCTTGATGATGGGTCAAGGGCGGACCCAGAAAAGATTAAAAGCACCATGGTAAAAGTGCGGCCTTCGGGGGCACCCGTTCGTATCGAAGATGTCGCTGAAGTCTATGAAGGTGAAGGACCTAATATGATCAATCGTGAAGATGTGCAGAGGCGAATCGTAGTTTCCGCGAACTCTCATGGCAGGGATTTGGGATCCTTGATCGAGGAAATCCAAAAGAAGATTGGCGAGACTATCAAACTTCCGAAAGGGTATTTCATTACCTATGGAGGTCAGTTTGAAAGCCAACAGCAGGCCTCAAAGCTTCTCATTCTCCTTGGTGCATTGTCACTGGCTGGAATTTTCTTCGTTCTCTACGTTCAGTTCAAATCTCCAGCGCTTTGTCTTCAAATCATGCTGAATGTGCCATTGGCGCTGATCGGAAGTATAGTTGCAATTTTCATTACCGAACGGGAGTTGTCGGTAGCGACGCTTATCGCCTTTATCACACTCACTGGGATCGCTACAAGAAATGGAATCATGATGATTAGCCACTACATTCATTTGATGCTCCATGAAGGCGAAAAGTTCGGACCAGAAATGATAGTCCGCGGTTCCCTGGAACGGCTCGTTCCGGTATTGATGACAGCATTTTCCGCAGCCCTTGCACTAGTACCGCTGCTTCTTTCCAAAGGACAACCGGGAAAAGAGATCTTGTATCCAGTGGCCGTCGTGATTGTTGGGGGGCTTTTTTCTTCGACTTTGCTTGATATCATCGTGACTCCCGCTGTTTTTTATCGCTTTGGCCGAAAGCCAATGGAGCGGTTACTTGCCGCTCATCTTGCAACCAAAAACAAAGAAGGAGATGACCTATGAAACATCTAACACTATTAGCCCTTTTCCTGATTGGAAGCATGTCTTTTGCTCACGATGAAGGACATGGCCCCAAGCTAACCGACACCCCAAAACAAGGTGGAAAAGTAGCGCCTGTCATCGCCGCGAATGAAGCATCCAAGGGACTGAAGGCTCAACTTATATATAAGTCAGAGCTGGTTCGTGGTGATGATGATTTAGTGAGAGTATTTCTCTATGATAAAGAAATGAATTCACTTCCCGAAACGCAGCTTTCTCAATTTGTGAAGGCAGCTCAAGCTACAGTGGAGCATGTCAAAAAGGGAAAGATCACAAAGACCTCCCGATTCAACTTGGAACTTAAAAACGGAATATTTGAGGGAAAACTCTCTGAAAAACCGAAGACGCAGACCTTCAATATCGATATAAAATTGAAGGAGGGAGACAGGGAACTGCTGGCTGCCTTTGATAGTCTTGAGACAAGGACTCAGTAGAGTTCCTGAAAAATTATGAACCATCTTATTCAAACCGCACTTTTATTTTTATTGGCAGGTTTGTTGGAGATTGGTGGAGGCTACCTGGTTTGGATATGGTTGCGTGAGCAACGCCCAGTTTATGTGGGTTTCCTTGGATTTATTGCTCTCGCGTCCTATGGGATTGTTCCTGTTTTCCAATCCACTCAGCATCCTTTTGGCCGGATCTATGCAGCTTACGGAGCAGTTTTTATTGTCTTGTCATTTTTGTGGGGATGGGGAGTGGATGGAAAGAAACCAGATCTGCTAGACTCCCTAGGAGTAGCGATCTGTATATTGGGTGTATTGGTTATGATGCAAGCACGTGAGGTTTAAGGGGTCATCATGCTTAGCGGCGATAATTAACGCACGGTTGATGCCATCTCTCGTCAAGTTGGAATCGATGAAGCCCGTGGAGATCTCTTACCCAATGACAAAGTTGTGGAGATAAAAAAACTAAAAAATCGTTTTAGTTTCGTTGCGATGATCGGTGATGGGGTAAACGATGCCCCGGCGATGGCCACGGCAAGTCTTGGGATTGCCATGGGGGCTTCAGGCACGGATACAGCTATCGAGACATCTGATGTTACGTTGATGCAAGTCTGTGGCTTGGCATTACTGCGGACACGGGCGCGACACTTCTCGTAATAGCGAACGCACTACGCCTTCTCCGCTAGCTACTTTGAGGTTTAAAACTGTTTCTCGGACAGTGACTGAAATCTATGGCTTACTACAGGAACAATATGCCGTACCAGGTCTTTCTCCCGATAACGGGATTTCGAAGAAGCTTATGCGGCTCGAAGAGTAACCTTGTACGTCAATCCAGACTTGGTTAGTTGATCCTCAAGCGCTAGGGAAACAAATTGATCAATTGAATAACCCATAACTTTTGCAAAACTGGCGGCCCTGTCTGGACTTACAAATCTTCGCCCTTTTTCTATGTCACACAGGTGCGCCCGAGACATCCTCATTCTCTGAGAAAGTTCTACCTGAGAAATTTCATCGGCCTTCCGAATTGATTCAATCATTCGGCCAAAAGTAAGCGGTTCCCCTCGTAAAGAAGCTAAATATTTACGTGCGGGGCTTGTGTTTTTAGTACTCATGTTTATTTACCTCTTCAACTCTTATGAACTTCAAGGTCCCATTTGAAACTATTATATAAATGGCTCTGTACCCTCTGCTGAGCCTAATAGATCTCATTCCTCCCCTATTTCCATGAAGTGGCTCATCATGGTAACCAAGTACTTTTCTCACTTCTGACAACCCGAATCGTTCAACAGAATCGATCCACGTATCCAACTTATCAATGATATATAGAGGGACCTTTTTTAAATCCTTTTTAGCTTGGGGAGAAAGATCAACACGATGAATAACCACAAACAAATTGTACCCTTAATAAGGGTACAATGTCAAGCCCGATTTCCATATACCCTTCGGTGTCATTCACTTTTGAGGTAATACGCCGGCGTTCTTCAATAAAGCCAGCGCAACGTGTCGATCCAGTCCCCTTTCCTTCCAATAGATTGGGGAATACACTTGCTTTCTGTGAGCACTTTTTCGCCTAGTTCTGTCTAAAAATTCAGAGAGGCGTCAGGGAGAGGAAATTGAGAGCTACCATCGTACTGTTTCTATTTTTGGTCCTAGAAGGTCAAAAAGGGGGAATGGCTTACCAAGCAGAACTTAAATTCCCTGAAAAACCTTATCAATCCAATCTGATTGATGACTTTAACTCCGACCTAGAGGAAGGAGGCTTAGCTCTTCCACCTTCTGAAGGAAATGACTTCAGCACCTTTGCATATCCAAAACCTCCTTGGACACGTTCAGTTTCGGCCTCGGGGACAGGCTTAAGTCGGCCCTCGGCTCAAGCACTCTGCCAATCTGATGCAAAATCTAAAGCGAGGAAACTTGAGAACATCTGCAGAAATAATGATGGGACTCCTTCTTCTAATAACTATCCGTCGTGTTCCACCTGCAATCAGCTCGGGAGTCAATGGCGTTGCAATGCAAACGTGAGAGTCCGCTGTAGCAGTAGTGTCGAAGACATTTACGACCCCGCATTCATTTTGCCAAGGGAAGAAGAAGCCGACAGGGGGCTGAATTCCATGGATGAGAACACTAGACTTGCAAGCCCCGTTTTTTCTGATCGGCAGGATTGTCGAGCTATCGCTATGAATAATCCTGGTCTCTGTCGAAATCGAGATTGCCGCGGAGTTCTTTATCACAGCCAGTCCTATTGCCAATCAAATGATTGCCGTGCCATCGTTCTGGGCCTTGTGAGCTATTGCCAAACACGCGACTGTCGGGCCATCCTGTACAACAATGTTGGATTCTGCGAAAGTTCGAACTGCCGAGCGGTCATTTATAAGAACTATGGAATGTGCCGGTAAAGGAAAAACAAGCCGAATGAACAAAACTTGACACAGGGCTCACTGTAAGTAACTTCTAAAAAAATGAGAGCTATTCGTCTCATTTTTGCTTCGGTCATTATTTACTCTACAGTGGCATTTCCCATATCTGACCTCGTACCCTTCGCTGCGCTGGTAGAAAAAATAGAGGGAAACCCCAAAAAAGACGTTACTGCTGCAACCACCATCGAGGCGGTTCTCGAATGGCTTCCAAAGAACTATCGAGCCCATCATACCTACGTCTACGAGCGACCTTTTTCAAAACGCCTGGACATTCAGGAAGCTTCGTTTTTGAATCCTCGCGCTATCGTTTTTGGAAAAGATGGCAAACTTATCCTGACTTTCAATGGGGATTCCAAACATCAAGGATACAACCTGATTGAACTCGCTCGATGGCGTGATGATACCAATACCTTGGAGCTAAGAGAAATCCGCTTTTCCCCCGATGGGAAATCCAAGGCCCAGATTTCGCCGCCTAATCCAGCTCGTTGTATAGGCTGCCACGAAAAGCATAGCCGGCATATCTGGAACCCCTATAATTTCTGGCCCGGTATCTATGGAAGTATCGATGATGCGATTATTGACGGCACCGAGGAAAAAAAGGAGTTTGTGGCTTTTCGGGCCGCAGCTAAGTCCCATCCCCGTTATCGAACCCTGATCGAGTCTCTTCCAACCGCTTCCGAATTCTCCCCTTACTATTTGGAGGATATAGACGCACATCCTTATTATCGTCGAAAAAAGCCCTCCCCAGAGCGTCGCATTGATAACATGCCTAACCTCCGCTTGAATGAAATCCTCATCCGTCTGAATGCACGGCGTGTTTATGCAACGCTAAAATCTTCGCCTCTTTTTTCCCGATATAAATATCTGGTCGCGGCGCTTATGCCGATGGATTGCGACACCTGGGGAGGTTGGTTAAGTGAAAAGAAAAGTAAAGAATGGGTGGAAACAGTGGCAAAAATCGAAACGGATTATTCCCTAAAATTCCCTGAGAAAAGAAAAGAAGCGGACTTCAGTACGAGCTATGATGTGAAGGCCAGATTACTGGAATTACTTGATGCACCCTTCGATACCGACTGGACACTGCTTTTTCGGCCAGAGCCTGGCACACTACCTACTCTCTCCAGAGATTATAATGAGGGTCGTTTCTCATTTGCGAGCTTTGTCAGCAATCTACTTTGGGATGATGTGAGCTTGGAGCTACCAAAGTTATCTCAATATCGCTATGAAGATGCACTCTACGAAAAAGAGCTGTTTCGGATTGGGTTGTTGACCACCGAACATCGAGATATTCTTCGTTCCCTAGGGCAGGCGTTAAACCTTTTCCCGGGATCCATTGATGAGCGGATCAAGCTAAACAAACAAGCTTGCCTGCTTGTGGAGACAAAAATTCTCGAAAAGCTCCATGGCAATAAGAGCCGGTGAATGGCTTGAAACCCCTCCCATCTCCAACACCTCTTGTGTCAACTATTCGCTGGCCTTACCCTTGCATTTTAGTTCACTAGGGCTGGTCTGCCCGCAGAACGTTTACTAATTACTGATATTAAAATGACTTGTTTACCAAGTGAATATAGGAGTTTGGGGCTATTTTCATGGGTTTGGGAAGAAATAATAAAGTACACAGCTGGAGATCTTTTTCGATTGTGTGTATCTTATGGGTGAATTGTATTCTTCCAGATCAAGCCGTTGGAAAAGACCCAATTCAGGAGCCTAAGGAATCAAAAAGCGTTCCCACTCTTTTGGAATACACGATTTTATCGAATGAGATATCGCCTTGGATTCGGGGAATTCAATATCTTGAGCAAATTGAAAAAAAAGCACAAAATTTGAAATCCTCTCCCATGTTAGAAATCTGGAAAAGGCTTTCTGTTATCTATCATTCAGGCGATAAGGTGCTGCTTGAATCTGAGCTAGAAAGGATTGTGACTGAAAATCCATCTAACATCAAATATCAAAATTTGGTTAGAAACTTTATTCTTCTTACTCGCTTGAGACAGACAAAGACTGATGGCGAAGATTCCTCCGCAATTAAAATTGCTCTCAATCCTGAATTGACTCGATCCGATTCAAAATCGGGGTCAAAAATGGGGAGCATCTATTTTAGTATTCAGGAGCAAGATGCACTGAATCGGGTTAAGGAAGGACGGGAGGAGATTACACAGCTTTCAAAACAGCTTCAAAACAAGTTAAGGGTTCTTAAGCAATACGGCTCTCATCCCCTTTACATTCGAAAAGTTCCCACTGTCCTTCTCGTAAATATTGATGATGCAATCATAAAATCGAGTGAAATGGAGTTAATATCGGGTATTGAACTATCCTCTAAGATTCAGCTTAAGTCCAATATTGAAGCGGTCTTAGTACGGCTTTCCGGTGAGGTGGCCTCAGGTGACATTCGACTTCTCGTTACCTCAAATCATGATCAGTTTCTAAATACAATTCGTATAAATGGAAAGTTACTTTCAGAGTTAGGTGTGGAGTTGGTGGGCACGGAGGCAGAAGATTATGTCGGATTAAGGGAGCTTTACGGAATATCTTCAGAATCTCCCATTGTTGTTTTAGATGATAGTAAGGATCTTCTTTCTGAAAAATTACTAAGAAATAAATTATTAAATATCCCTAGAATAGATACACAACTTCGTTTTAGAAGAGAACAGATCTCTTCTCTGGCCGATCAACTGCATTCGCTCGATTCAAAGCCGATCCCTGAAGCGGAACTAAAAGAAATATTGGAAGAAGGATCCCAAAAGAGAGTGCCTATTCATTTGAACGGAAACAGCACCGACAAATATAATATCGAATCTAACGATTTATTGCAAAAACAGATCCTTCTCGCTGTCAACCCCACTTGGAGTTCAATTTTAGAAAATCCTGAGCAAAAAATTCCGGAGCTTATCAAGTCGAACAGACATGAGGTGCTACAAAAGATTCTCACTCAATACACCTCTCCATCATTTCTAAGTGTGGTGGCACGACACTTAGGAAGTCTGCCTGCGGACGAGAAAACACGATCGTTTACCAAAAATCTAATTATGTCCGACAGCAAAGCGATCTACCCCCATCTTATTTTACATACCTTTTTTGGAGAGCATGCCTCTCAATGGGTGGATTTTATTCCTTCATTTATACAACGTCTCGATCGTCCACTTTTAAAGGTGATGGCAAAATGGGCTGCAAACGATATCGACAGTATAGGGCCTGGAGGGGCTAAAAATATTGTGGTAGCCCATCTAGAGAAACTACTTATAATTGAAGAAAATCCAACGGCACGGGTGGAATTATTGATATCAATTTTTGATCTAAAAAGGACAGGTGAGGCCTACCATCGGGCACTCGATGCCATGAGAGTGGCTCTTCCGAGTTTTAAATCAGTGGAGCTCACCAATACTCTCCATGACTTAATGTCAATTGTTGATCAAAAAGTGAAATCGACGAGTATTTCAGAATGGCAAGATCCTTTAGATGGGTTAATTATAGATCTTTTCAAACATGAGGGGAGGGAGCATCAACAGACAGTGGAGTTTCTGTTGAGTGAGTTGTCGAACAGGAGTGTAAAGAATCCATTAGTTCATCAAGTGATTATTGAATGGGCTGTCAGAATGGGAAACTCCTCTTCATTAGGCGCTGTAACCCGATTTTTTAAAGCCAATCAGGTGAATGAGCCGATGTTAATTAGGTTTGTGGAGCACAAGCTAAATCAGATCATGTTACGAGGCCTCTCGTACCCATGGCTTTCGCCAGAGGGTACAAAAGAATTTATTGAATGGATCGGGGAAAAACGAATCCATAGCCCGAAAATTGTCAGTATTTTGTCGGAGTTTCCAGAGTGGCGAAGAGGGAATATTAATCTACACCTAACCCTACTATCAACTTTAAGATTGGTAGCAGAGGAGAAGTATCATTCCACTCTAATGAATTATAAAAGACTTCATGAGGATGGAAAGTATACTCAATTTAAAAAGAAAGCAAAAAAACGATGCCGTGCTGTAGTGTTGGAGGTCTCAAAAGCTTCCAAATCGATTTTAGGATTTTAGTGGCCTAATCCTTCTTAAAAAATCGGACATTCCGATGGGCTATGCGGCTTTCTTTTAATTGCAAGAATATTCAGTGATTCTCGCTTACTACTTGAGATGTCCCACCCAGCTGGTTTTTAATCCAGTTATGGATGGAATTTACTTCGGAGTAGACCCCATATTTCTTTGGACGAGCACAACCCTCTCCCCAACTCACAACTCCAATCAATATTTTTTCTCCGGCTCCGGATTCAATAATAAGGGGCCCCCCGCTATCGCCCTGGCAAGAGTCTTTACCTCCCTTTTCGAAACCGGCACAGATCATCGTTTTTGTGATCTGGCTTGGGTAAGCGAATTCGCACCGTCGGTCACTTACCAACGGCACATCTACCTTCAATAGCTTCGACGAAAGATTCCCTCCCTCCGATATCGCTCCCCAGCCGGCAGTAGTGGCTATGGGTGCTTTATCTTCTTCATCCGGAATATCAATTTCATCTGCATTTAAGCCGATGGGATTATAACGGGATTCCCCATTGAGTTGCAGCAATGCGAAATCATAATCGCTGCTGGAATCATTATATTCTGGATGCGTGATTATTTTATTTACCGAAAAGGCTTCTACACCATTGGTATCGCCTTGCTTCAGGAGCCCGATCTTGATTTTTAACTTTGAAGTTCCTGACCCTGCAACACAGTGGGCAGCTGTCAGCACCCAATTTTTGGCAATAAGCGCTCCTCCGCAGAAGTGTCGGGAATTTTTTTGGAGTGATGCTATAAAAGGGAATTCTTTTAAATTTGCAGGAACGCCGCCAACAATTCTTGGCAGGGCCCTGTTGATCACAGAAGGCTGTGCGCTTTGTGCCATACCATGATATTGAGCCCCGAATAAAAACAGCAATGCATATAAAATTTTGGTGGACATAGGTTCCCCTTCGATGATGGGTAAGATTTTTGGATTAAAGTTGAATAAAGAAAAGTGGGTCTTTCACTTAGAATAGCGACTATCGGAAAACCGATCGAGATGAGCAGCGACCTTTTCTTAACAGGTGATCAAGACGAAAGTGAGTTCCATTGTGGCTGGTATTTACGGGTTAATAAGGGAATATGCTGAATAAATGTCAAAATAGAACTATGAAACTCGCTGTTCTATTCACTTTATTCCTTGTAGGGGGAATAGTTTCAATCTCTAGGTTACTAACTTCCGATCCTCCTTCGATCACAGTTAACGTTCAGAGCAAACCCGATAATTGTCAGGTATTGAATAACCAAATACCTTGTTCGGAGAATGATGATAGACCGGGGGCGTCAGGTGATGGTCATTGCCTTGAACATTGCCAGCATTCTCAGGTTGGAGCGCTTCCAGTTGTAAGTGTCGCTGCTCCTCCTCCAGTCCCTCTAAAAACAGTGCAGATTCTGCACGAGGTTCCTGAAAGAATCGCTATCGAACCGGGATTCCGCCCGCCTAGTTAGACTGGGGAGGTAGCTTGTTGTACTGATATCTCCTCGGCTGTTAAAGAGTCCTAAATTCATGCGTGAATGTGAGGGTTATTCCCCTTGTTCTGTGGTGAACTGCTCTTGGGTAAACTCTAGAGTTGCAGTATAAGGGCCCCCGTCTTGTCGCTGTCCCTTAAACGTTGCTTGGGGTGTGCTGCTGTAATTTACATACTCATTTAATGTTTCATTGTTAAAATTAAAAACAAAGGGCGATGGAGTCACCGACGTGATTGGCTGGGGAGGTTTACAGCCAAGCGCCCCGCCAGCGTACGCCAGTATCCACGCCACATGACGAGCCGATAGCGAGAGTGATTTTAGCCAGTGTCGACCAAACTCATCCTGAAAAAATTCAATTTCCGGGAGTTCGTCCTTTGAAAATAGGATTCTGTTGCCATAAAGAGTAAAGAAAATACCTTCAGTAAAACTAACCACGTCACGTGAATTATCTTTCAGCACAGCAGCAGTAGGATTTTTACCTAAAACTTCCGCACCAAAATAAATGTTTTTCGGAAAATTGAAGCTAGAACAGGCGGCGGTGAGATCTTTGTATCGGAAGGTAGGGCTTATGGTCAGCCAAGTGATGTTTTCTGCAATGGCAGCAATATTGATAAAACAAAACAAGAAACAAATCTTCGTCATAACCTGATCCTACTCTTTCTCTTCATCATCTAGAATTAAATCGCTTTTGCGTCAGACGTAGCGTAGCCCTATACTCGGTTTCATCCAGGCGCTTCCCATAAAATTTTCCTGTTCTTGAGTCAGAAAAAGAGACTGAATCCCCTAAGCCCTCAATATCGAATTCAAGTACGTAAGGAGCAGGTCCAATGGTTAGAAGAGGCTGTGGGAGTTTGCAATGGCTCGTACTCCCGCTATCTGCATGCGTAAAAATCCAATTTAGAAGTCCCGGTGTCAGATATAACTTCTTTAGCCAATATTGCCCGCGAGAGTCTCGGTAGAGTTCAACCCCTTGGAGTTCGGTGGCGTCCAAATAAAATCGATCCGTAAGAACTTCACTCAAGTTATTCCTAAGCACTACCGTTTGGACTGCGCCATTATTTATTTGAGCGCCCAGAAAAAGCTGACCATTGACCACTGAACTTGGCGAGGCGGAACAGGTAATTGATACATCCTTATAGTGAAAGATGGGAGCTAACTTAAGCCAAAGGGTTTCTGTGGCAGAAAGCGCAGTGGGCATGCAATGAATTGCCAGGTTTAAAAGAACCGACAATCGACAAAAATTCTTAAAAATATGATTCATCGGAAATTTGCTCCCTTAAATTCTCGTTGCACCAGCTGCAAAGTGGCATCAAAGGCTTCACCGTCACTTCGTTGCCCGGTAAAGGCCAGTTTCTGGGAATAACTGATGAGGATCCCATCCTTGATTCCTTCCATTTCGAATTCATAGTTTGCCGGGACAGGGGATATAGACCATAGAGGTTGCGGAAGACGGCAAAAAAAGGAAGATTCCGTGGCCCAGTAAAGGATCCACCTCAAGACATATCCTCTCAAAGGAATTTTTTTAAACCAGTAGCGTCCCTTCGGATCTTGATAGAGTTCAATCTGTTTAACTTCCTCTGGTGAGAGTTCAAGGCTTTTATGGATAGCCGTAAAGGCTTCCTCGTTGGAAAAGTTGTTTAATACCACTTTTAAGAGTTTCCCCTCCTCATGTTGCGCGGCCATAAAAAAGCTGTCTCCGGGTTTGATACTAGCGCAATGGGTGGCAAGATCCTTATAGGAATGATTGATATCCATCTTGACCCAAAAGATATCGGATGCATAAGTATAGGTTGAAAACATCATGCAACATAAAATAAAGGGGTTTTTCATTCTTCTTTCTCGCTTCCTTCGATGGGAGTGATTCGATAAGGGGTGAGCTCATGGGGGGGCAAGGGTGCCAGCAATCCATAATTCAGTTTCTTCAGGTAAAGTCGTTTCCTATCGGGACGTTCTCCAATGAGAGTGATGTTTCCTTCAACTTCAACACCTATTCTACCCGTGTAAAAATCAAAGGATCCTCCCATAATTGGAATTCTTGGAGTGATCCGGGGCAGAAGGGTCCAACCCTGAAACGTGAGGGGTGCGAAAGGATTATCGGTGTTAGGGGGAGCGACTCCTTGGTTGACTATCAGACCAAGCTCCCAATCGGAACTTTCATATTCGCCAGAGATTTCCTCCATTAGTTTGGCATCCTTAGGAATATTTGGAAGCCCCTCTTTTCGAAATTCAAAACTTCCTACTCTTCCAAAAAGCTGCGAAAACCATACCCCTTTTACAATCCCCTTTCCTAGGGATGTTACCTGAAGAATGGCATCCACATCCGCCCCCTCTTGGTTAAAAAGAAATTGAGGGGCGAGCAATGGATTTGGATAAGCTCTTTCTTTAAATCGATAAGAAAGAGACTCTGAGCTGGATTGTGAACCAAAATACAAAGTTGCGAGTGCTGATAGCCTCAGCGTCGAAGGTTCTCCCGATTCACCAGGGGCTTGGTAGGCTAATAAATTTAAGGAGCCTATTTGGTAACGATCGAGAAACTCGTGGTGCAAATATCCACTGTATTTTCCTTGAATGCTTGAAACCTCACCCTCGAGCGCAGGATCTTTCTCCGGTTTATTGATGGGAAAGGGACTGGTGACCTGGGGAGGCGCAAAGATTCGAGGCCCTTTTGTCTCTTCAGAAACCCGTTTTAAGGGTTCGCAACCTCGGCAAATCAAAGCATTTGGCTCGACGGAGCATGTAAAATTTTTATTCCCTCCAAAGAGGTTGAGCCTATTTTCGAAAAAGTTGTAACTTCCTGATGAAATATTGCTGCGGATGCAATCCTTCCCTCCGCCAAGGCATCCTTTGGCGTCTTGTTGGGCGACAATGCCTTTGATCCGATACGCCCGAAAAGGGTTCCCAACTTGCCCGGCGCCTTCGGTTGAACGATAGGTGTAGAGCTGTACAGTGTTCTCGACCTTCATTCCTGGGGTGCTGCTCTCGCATTTTCCACGATATTCCCCCCACAAGGTATCCATTAAGGGTAGCTCTGGATTTGCTGGCCTATCATTCCCCAAAAGCACCGTGCCCAGTTCTCCGCTATAAACGGAGCGGAGTTCACCGCTAAACTCGTTCGGGCCTGTCTGTTTACCGATTAAAGTGACAGGTTGATCGGCTTGGTCAAATACATAGTCTTGGGTAATTAAATTAAACCTAACATTATCGAAATGGTAGGCGACATATTCTCCTTTTCTGAAGTCCCCAAAATAAAGGGTGAAGATGGCCTTCAAATGGACATTATTTCCTTCTTCGCGGGAAAAGATAAAATCCAGTTTTACAAGCTGATCCCTTTGAATTTTTGGGTGGCGAAGCACTCCTACATACTGATTGAAAATGGGAGCCGCATCAGCAGTCGCTAATTGGAAACCCGAAAGGATCCAAAAAACCAACAATAAATATCGAATCATACTCATTCCCCCTAACCATGATCCTGACTAAAAGCCCAACTTCTTTAAGTTGGCAAACTTTATTCGTACTGGATCTTATCGTTTGTGTTTATCTTCAATCATTTCAGCCTCTACTTTTCCACCCAGGGCCCGTTCCAAATCGATGCGGTTACTTAAAAATTCATATTTAAAGGATTCTCGTCGAAGAGTGACCTCAAAAAGTCCATCCGCCGCGACCCGCAAGTCAGCTGAATTCTTTATGCCCCGACTGTATTCGCTTTTTACCGAAGCATAATATTTTTTGGCTCGCGACTCGTTTTCCTCTTCTAAATCAACCCTAGCTTGGATAGTACTAATCCGGCGATAAGCATTTTCAGTTTCAGTCATGGCCATAAGAATTGCATTTTTAAGCTGGGCCTCTTCTTTGAGGCGCTTGGCCTCAGCTTCTTGACGCTCATAAAGGGTGTCAAACCCGGAAAAGAGATCCATTTTCAAGACAACTTTTCCGCCTACCATGGCTGATCCGGGCTGCACCTGACGGAGATCCCAAGGCAAATATCCTGCCGCTACTTCGACATCTAGCTTCGGAAGCCATTTCGAAGCCGCTGATTTGCTCTGCAAAGAAGCAATGGAAATATCTTTGGCTCCTAAAAGTACAGGCTCACTCTCATCTTTGATCCTCTTTACAAGCTCCGATAAAGTCCCTTTAAGGTGTTGGTGCTGAAGACTCCCAATCGGCTCTATTTTTGAACCTACCTCTTCACCTAAAAGTCGTTTCAGCTGGACCCGCGCTTCTTCGATCTCTTGTTCAAGCAGGAGGAGATCGGATTGCAAAGTGGCATCTCTAAGATCAAACTCCATAACGTCAGAATCAGCGGCGAGACCCGAGCGTTTTTTATAAGAGGCCATCTTTTTATGGGCTTCATTGAGCTTAATCGCCTCTTTTTTGAGATCTATCGTTGATTTATTGAAGATGTAAAGATGGAACGCCTTCTCCACATCGAGCCCCACGCGAAACTCGGCGCGTTTCAATTTAATTTCAGCTTTGTCCGCTTCTAAAGAAGCAATTTGCATGCGATGGGTATCCCCAAATCCATTAAAAAGATTGTAGTCAGCGTAAAGGTAACCCACTGCCGCGTTTTGATTGCCACTAGAAGTAATGACCGTATCTCCTCCTCCAGCAATTCCGAACTTCGGGAAATAGGGACTCCGGGCGCGACCCAATTTTGCGCGAGCTTCCTCTAGGGCCTTTCTGAGAGATAAAACCTCAAAATTATGTTGGATGGCATACTGCTTTGCATCTTCCAAGCCGACACGCTTCGATTCTGTCACTGCACCCATCGATTTTTGAAAGCTAAGCACAATTACGCCGAAAATGAATAACTTCCTAATGTACATCAATCCCTCTCAATCTGAAGCCTTGCCATTTTTTCTTCCGACATTCGCCTTTAGACTCTCGAATTTCTTTGCACGAGGCAGTTCAACTTTTAAAGCAACCTCAGAGAGCTCCTTTTTTGCCGAAAGAGTTTGAAAACTAGAGGTGTCGTTTTTCAGAAAGGTAAGCGGGTAAACGATGATTTCTTTGTTTTTATAAACCGCTTCGAAGAAGAGCTCTACTTCCTCGGCATGCTTCTCTTTAGAATGGTCATGTCCATCTTCCGCAGAATGATGCTTTTCCAGGTGTTCCACCTCTTGAACCACTCCTCCATGAGGTGCGGGTGGAAGAGCTCCAGGAATCCCATGCCCTTCATGAGCCATCGTATCAATGGAAAAAAAAGTGGTGATAAAAATCGTTATCAGTTTTAACAACATTTTCCCTCCTTTAAAGGTCGGTTTCCTGCCCTGAAGCACTCGAGCGCAAAGCATAGGCCTCCGCCGATTTTTTACCAAACTTATAGAAAACTGTGGGCGTCACCCACATATCAAGGAGCGTCGAACTAAACAACCCTCCAAAAATCACTACCGCCACCGGATGCAGAATCTCCTTCCCAGGCTCTCCTTTGGCAAGGATGAGGGGGATTAATGCCAGCATTGCAGTGAGTGCAGTCATCAAGACTGGAACGAGCCTTTCCAATGAACCTCGGACTACCATTTCCTCGCTGAATTCTTCTTTCTCATGGAGCATTAAGTGTAGATAGTGGGAAATCATCATGATGCCATTTCGCGAAGCAATTCCGCAGAGCGTGACAAAGGCCACCATCGAAGCCACCGAAAGGATTCGATCTGAAAGATAGATGGCTACCACGCTTCCAATCAATGCCATCGGGATATTGAGCATGATCTGTATCGCAATAAAACTGGAACGGAAATGGGCGTAAAGGACCATGAAAATTCCTAAAATAGAAAGCGCCCCCAAGAATGCCATCATTTTGCTGGCTTTTTGCTGGCTTTCGAATTGCCCGCCATAACTGATGTAGTAGCCTTCAGGGAGGGTAACCTTTTTTGCGACTTGCTCCTTAATTTCCCCGATGATGGTATTGAGATCCCTTCCCGATGTATTGGCCTGTACGACAATTCGTCGCTGCATGTTTTCACGGTTCACCATATTGGGACCGGTTGTCTCATACACATCGGCAACTTGCTCCAAAGAGACCCTTCTGCCATCAGGCATGGTCTTGATAACGATATTCTTGATGCGGTCCAATTCTGCCCGGGAATCTTCATCCAGTCGCATAAAAACATCAAAGATTCGTTGTCCTTCCAATATCTGTGCTGTCACTTCCCCTTCAAGAGCCATCTCCAGTTGCGTCGCCAGTTCTCCAGCCACCACATTGTATTTCAGGGCATCTTCACGAAGGATTTGAATTTTAATTTTAGGAATCTGGACTTGTTGCTCAATTTGAAGATCCACAAGTCCATTCACATCCTTGATTGCAGAATAGATTTGAGCTGCGCTCATCCGCAATGTATTGAGCTCGGTGCCAAATATTTTAATCGCGATTTGAGCCTTCACACCCGATAGTAAATGATCCAATCGATGGGAGATGGGTTGTCCCAAATTAACCATTATTCCCGGAATTGCTTTCTGAAGACGGTCCCGAATATCTTCTAGAACAATGCCTCGAGCGCGCCCTTCCTCTTTGAAATCGACGTCGATTTCGCCGTTATGCACCCCCTCTGCATGTTCATCGAGCTCCGCCCGGCCCGTACGGCGACTGACCGATTTCACTTCTGGGACCTCTAAAATTATCTTTTCTGCCTTGGTGCCGGTGTCATTGGAAAATTCAAGAGAGACTCCAGGGGGAAGCACCACGGAGATCATCGCAGTCCCTTCATTGAACTTAGGCAGAAATTCTTTGCCCATAAAAGGGATTAAAGCGACACTTGCCAAAAAGAGGGCAATCACAGAAAAGATCACAACTTTAGGGCGCTTTAAGGCGCGTCTCAGGATTATTTCGTCCCACTTCTTTAAAAAGCGAACCAAAAAACCGTCATGCTCATGACCAATCGACTTCATTTTTGGCAGGAGATAGGAGCAAAGGGCGGGAGTCACCGTAAGAGACACTATTAAGGAAGCGACCAGGGAGACAACGTAACCTACTCCCAGGGGTGCAAAAAACCTTCCCTCGAGCCCCCCTAATGAAAATAATGGAATGAATACAAGCACGACGATAATCGTAGCAAAGACAATGGAATTTCGGACTTCACTGCTAGCTTCATAGATGACCTTGAACACTGAAGCCGGGTTGGCACTTTGCTTATTTTCCTTGAGTCTGCGGAACACGTTTTCCACGTCCACAATCGCATCATCTACCAATTCTCCGATGGCGACGGCTAAACCTCCCAGTGTCATGGTGTTGATATTGAGCCCAAACCATTTAAAAACGATCGCTGTGATGACAAAGGAAAGGGGAATCGCCGTTAAAGTGATGGCGGTCGTTCTGAAATTCAATAGAAAGAGAAAAAGAACGATGGTCACTAAAATAGCGCCGTCTCGAAGCGCCTCTTGAACATTGTGAACGGCATTCTCGATAAAATCGGCCTGCTTAAAAAGAGAACGGTTGATCTTGACCCCCTTTGGGAGAGTGGCCTGAATTTCATCCAATGATTTTGCAATGGTATGGGTAAGATCAATGGTTGAAGAGCCGGGCTGCTTCTGAACACTAAGAATCACTGCGGGAGAGGCGTTGATACTAGCATCTCCCCGCTTAATCCGGGGGCCTAGTTTTACATTTGCCACTTCCTTCGCTCTGACGGGACGGCCCATGCTGCTTCCCACTATCGATTCTTCCACCTCTTCAAGCGACTTCACCCGGCCGAAATTCTGGATTAAATATTCCTTGTTTTTTAAGTTGATGAAGCCACCCGTCGTATTTTGGCTCAGATGAGAAAGATTGTGTTGCACCTCTTCAAGTGACAAATTGCGATCTCTTAATGCATTTGAAGATAATAGGATCTGATATTGCTTTACCTGCCCACCAATGGGAATCACTTGAGCAATGCCCGGGATAGAGAGCAAACGAGGCCGGATAACCCAGTCCGCAATCGATCTCAAATCCATTGGAGTCACTGAAGGGTCTTCAGAAGTGAGCCCGACCAATTGAAACTCTCCCATGATGGAGGAGATGGGCCCCATAATAGGAGTAATATTTTTGGGGAGTTGCTCTTTGACGAGAACCAGTTTTTCAGCGACAAGTTGGCGGTTTCGGTAGATGTCGGTGCCCCAATCAAACTCTAAATAGATGACGGAAAGTCCGACCCCAGAGCTGGACCTCACTCGTTCCAAGCCTGGAGTTCCATTCACCGCCACTTCGATGGGAAGCGTGACTAGGACCTCCACCTCCTCTGGTGCAAGCCCCCCGACTTCGGTCATAATAGTTACTGTGGGTCGGTTGAGATCGGGGAACACATCGACTGGAAGGTTGAGAATGACCCAACCTCCATAAACGAGGATCAAAGCTGCTGCGGCTAATACGAAAAGCCGATTTTTGAGAGAAAATGCAATGATTCGATCAAACACTTGTGCCTACGCCTCATAAATTGATGTTGATGCCCACATCCAGCGACCCAGCGCGGATGTTTTGTTGCGATGCAAAACTATTTCTCAAAGAACCGCCAATATTAATTCCTCCAAACCAATTTCCGTGCACGTCATCGGTGCCAAAAAAAGTAAGTCCCAGAGAAGTTTGGTAGAAGGGAATCCAAAACCCTTGTTCGATCCCATCCAACTTCCCGCTTTGATAAAGCCATTGGATGCCACCGCCTACCTCAACAAAGGGCTTTACGATTTGGCTTTTAAACAGACGATATTCAATGCGCGTTCCCATGGAGAGCGGCAACCAATGCAGGGTCAGAACTCCACGTGATTCTTTGCCGGTTTGTTTCGAAGTGGCGGAAAAAGCCGCTTCCTTATAGGAATAGCCGACATTTCCCTTGAGAAGCAGCGAAAAATCCCCCCAATAAGCGAGGGGATTCGATACATTTAGCGAAAATGCGGGGATACTGCCTAACTGAGAAGTATAAGGGACTTCCCAATAGTTATTAGAAAGAGAAAGCTGGTTTGGCGTTATGAAAGAAAGAACGGGAGTAAAGGTAAGAGCGCTTGCACCGGAGCGAAACTCCGTTGAAGACTCCTCTACGGAACCCTTATAAAGAGTGTCCAGTAACCCCTTTTCCAATTCAAATTGAGAATTGGCGGGCGGAGCGGGTGGTTCTGGGGCGATCGGTTTCGAAGTTTTAGCCACGATACACTCTGTTTGAATCAAAGCCATCACCATTAAAAAAGCAAAATATTTCATTGTTTTTGAACCTCCACATCGGCCATTTCACCGAGCGCATCTGAATAGAGAATGCCACTAATCTTCTTCGGCTTCACATCTCCTTTTAAAGTCAGCTTATAATCACCCGCTGTTTTTGCGACGATCTTTCGGGTGAAGAAATTGTATTGAATGTCGGTGAATGGGAGCTCCACATATTCGGTCGATCCAAAATCCCCTAAGTAAAAACGTAAATTTCCCGTGATTTTGATTCCGCTAGGTTGGCTTAAGTCTTGACTCGTCACGAAGCTAATCAAGGCTCTCTCTGGCAGGTTCGATTGAGGGTTGGTATTTTTGACCTCCCCTTGATAAGTGCCCCTAAGAGCCTCAAACAAACTTCCGGTTGAATTCGGAGCGGGGGTTAAGTTCTTTTTGAGATGGAACTTTCCCATTTTCCCGGTGTAACTGGAAAACCACTCTCCCACCATTTCCCCTTGGGACCAACTTCCCGTAAAGGAAACGTCCAAATTCGGCGATTTAAAGACGATTTGCCCACTCACAGGGTTGAATGAGACTGGATCAAATCGATAAGTGAGGTATTCACTGGAATCCCAATTACCAAAAATAAGCCGAACGGTGGCGGATACCTTTAACCCCTCGGGAGGTTGAAAACTTGTTTGGACGGTCAGGTGACCGAACTGATAGAGATTGTCCTCACGATAAAAGGTGCCCCCATATTCTCCGCGAAGCTGTTCGATTGCTGAACCTGTGCCGGTATCGTCACTGCGATGCAGTTCAACATTGCCAGATGCAGCAATGGCAGGAGCGGTCCAAGTGCCCTTTAAGGCAGGATCTTTTCTCTCTAATGAAATAATCAGATCTTTATAATCGGAATGGTTTAGGACTAAGTCCAACTTTTCACGATTGGGATCAAACTCGGCCTTTTGGATGGCAAAACCGATATATTCACTGGCATCGCCTCCCGTTGCAAAATTAAATCGCAGATATCCTGTTAGAATTGGAGTCATAACGGGATCGACTTGTCCCTCAACTGGTGTCGGGATGTCCTTGATTTCTAATTTTAAATAAACGCTTTGATTGGGGCCTGAGGACTGGGTAAGGAGGCCTTGGTAATTTCCGGCAACCAGCATGAGCTCCTTGCGTTTGATATCGGCCGCATTGGCCAACTGAGAACGTCGCTCATCGCGTTCACTCAAACTGTTTTTAGTACAGGAAACCAAAAACAGGCACATCACGATGAATCTCAGAGCAATAGAAACGTTCTTCATAAGGCCTCCTTACCCAAGAAGTTCTGGTTATCGGGTGCTTTTCAGTTCGGCGTTTGCCACTTGTCCTAAGCCATCGGCAAAAACCACCCCAGAAAAAGCGCCATCATGGCTCATCTTCCCCTTGAAAGTCAGGCCGTAATCTACCGTGCGAGCCGTGAAGTATCGATTGAAAAAATTAAATTGAACGTCGGTTAATTTCGTTTCTACATATTCAAGGGAACCAAATTCTCCGAGATAAAGCCGGATATTGCCTGAGATGACAATCTTGGGTTCGGGACCGGTAGAGTCCTGAGTACTTACTACCGACATTGTCATTCGTTCGGGAAGGTTTGATTCAGGGTTTGTGTTTTGCAGGGTACCTCGATAGTGTCCAGTGAGAGTGCGAACTAAGATACCCCCTTCAGGAGCGGTCGGCTCTTTATCTTTTGCGGCCGCAAATTTCCCCACTTGTCCTACGACGGTAGAAAACCAGTCTCCATCTAAAGTGCCGGTTTTCAAAAAACCTACGAGGCTAACGTTATTTTTTTCATTTTTGATGCTGATTTGACGGGTCAGAAGATTCATCGGGCAGTCATCGAATTCATAAGTCAGAAATTCGTTCGAGTTCCAATCTCCAAAAAAGACTTTTACGTTGGCGGAGATTTTTAATTGTCCCCCGCTAATCGGGATAGTGCGTAATAATATATTGGCAAATTGATAGAATTTCGTTCCCTCATGGTACAACACGGCCTTATAATTGCCGGCTACCGAAGAATCCCGTAAATCGAGTGCGGCATTTTCGCTGGCCCGCCCGACCAGCGCCCCCCCTAGGAAAAGTATTGTTACTACCCATAGTTTTTGTCTCTTCATAATCACTCCTTAATTAAAGTGGTGTATCCCATTCCTCTTAGCCTAGAGGAGTGCTCTTAGGATTTCATTTTAAGACTCTTTTAAGGAAGTGACCCATCACATTAAAACAAGGATGCCTTTGACTGGCGTGGAGCGTCAGACCTATACTCAGAGCGCTTCTTAGAACCAATGGGGGAATATGGGTTACAAGATCCTTATTGTAGAAGATGAAGTGGATATCGCCGAACCAATGCGGGTTGGGCTTTGCGATGAGGGGTACTTCGTTGAAATAGCGCACTCAGGCCAAGGAGCCATGCGAAGACTTGTGGATCATTGGGATCTCCTTATCTTAGATCTCATGCTTCCCGATATGCCCGGTGAAACCATTGTTAACTACCTTAAACAACAACCCGATTACCCCACAATTCTCGTTCTCACGGCTCGGGGCTCAATCCAAGACAAACTTTCCCTCTTTAGATTGGGATGTGATGACTATCTCACCAAGCCCTTCATTTATGATGAATTGCTTGAGCGAGTGAGAGCTCTGTTGCGACGATCCCAACGGGTCCATTCTGATGAAAGCCAATATCAAGATCTCCATTTGGACCCCGCTACTTTCGAATTATCGACGCGTTCAGAGCAAACTGTTCTAACACCGAAAGAGGCCGCAATCCTGCGAGTGTTTTTACATTCGCCGGAAAAACTCATATCCCGAAAAGAACTCCTTCAAAATGTTTGGGGACTTCGGGAGGAACCCGATACAAATTTTATTGGGGTCCATCTCTTTAATCTTAGGAAGAAACTAACTGAAGTAAAAAGAGGGGCCTGGTTGCAAACGGTGCGAAGTAACGGATTTATTTTATCGAAACCGAAGGAAATCTAGCCAAATGGAATATAAATGGACCTGAAATTTCGTTTCACTCTTTTCTTTTCCGCCGTCTGCTTGGTGCTTCTCTCTATATTTTCATCCTTAGTTTATAGACAAGTGAAAGAAAAATCTTTTTTACAAGCGGAACAGGATCTCAAAGCACTTGCTGAACACGAATGGGAACACCTCGAATTACCCTCCCATCAAGCAGCCAGCAAAACTGGCACTCCACATTTTAAGGATGTCTATTTGCGGATTTGGAAAGAGGGCATTCTTCTTTACAACACCTTTCCTAAAGGCATGTCCGAAGAGACCCATTTAGGCACGATTCATGAAGAGAAGAGACTGTTTCATACGATTGCCCGAACTCACAATGGACATAAGTACCAAATCTCCGGGCTTTATGATCTCTCAGCTATCCTCATGCATCTTAATTATATTAGAAAAGTGCTTATCTTCGGATGTATCATCGCCCTCCTCCTCATCATTCCGTTAAGCTACTTCTCTACCCACTTTCTGCTCCGTCCTTTTCGTGTTCTTGCCGAAGGAACATCCCAGCTAAACGCAGAGCATCTTTCTTTTCGATTTAAACAACCCAAAAATTTGGATGAATACGGTATTTTAACCCGAAACTTCAACCTACTTCTTGACCGCCTTCAAAAATCATTCAATCAAGTGCAAACGTTTGCCGTGAACGCTTCCCATGAATTAAGAACTCCGCTCTCTGTCATTATTGGGCAAGGGGAGATGGCTATTAGAAAACCTTCGTCTGATGTCACCCACTACATTCCTATCATTCAAAAAATGCTACAATCAGCTAAAAGTTTAAGGGATGTCATTAATCGGCTATTTTTTCTAGCAGAGGTGGAAAGAATAGAACAGGAAAATCAAAAAACGGAAATTTCCGTTTCTGATGTCATCTATGATGTCGTGGAAGGGCTTCACGAACCCTACAGGAATAATGTGAAGGAAATTTCCATCTTGGGAAATGAACAAACTACCATTCTTGGAAACCGAGAGTTATTTTCCAGTATCATTACAAACTTGGTTGAAAATGCGGTCAAATACTCCAAGAAACGTGTACAAATTCATTTTGAGAAAAATAATTCACAATTTCAACTTACCATCGATGATGATGGACCAGGGATTGAAGTTAATAAACGAGAGGCCGTTTTCGAACCTTTTTTTCGCATCCTGAAAGCAAATGAGCATTCAGCTTCTAGTCATGGACTTGGCCTTTCAATCGTAAAGGCTTGCATCGATGCAGAACATGGAGCTATTTGGCTAAGTGATTCGAGTTTGGGCGGCCTATCCGTGAAGGTCTCGATCCCTTGCATTGCATAGCAGTTTTGTTCGCCGAGGCGTTCAAGTTCATTAACCACTATTCCTAATCGATTTTAAATCAGAAAACTGTGAATAAAAATTATAGAGAGGAATAAAGCTTATTGCTGTCAAAACATGCCAAATACCATGACCTGAAATAAAATGATTATCCGGGTTGCAAAATTGCTTAGTAACATCAAGCCACCAAAAAAGAGTAGCGATACCAACGAGTGCCCAACCCCATAAGTAGGGTCGGTAATCTATCCATTTATAATCTCGAAAAATGAGTCGAAGCTCAATTAAGCAGCAAGGCATCCCAAGACCGTAGAGGTATCGATTTTCTTCGGGAAAGAGGTAAAGTAGAACCATCAAAAGAATAGTGGTGGCTATGAAGAGACCGTACATCGTAGAAAAAGAGCACTTAAGCCAACGTTTCGTATTGTACCCTGTTAAAAGCCCTGTACCCAGAAACATGCCTAAGTAGTCAGCACACCCTCCTATATATGAGCCAGACATATGTAAAAAAACAGAACCAATGCCAGTGATGAAAGCAACTGCAGCGATCCAGACTAGATGTGAATTTTGCTTACTGCGAAATCGATAGTAGATGATGAGCCCAACAAATATATAAGCTAAATTTGACCATGTGTTCCCGGGTTGTTTAATCCATGCGCATAAAGATCTCTCGCAAAAATCAAGCTGAACTGGTTCCAATGAGTCCCAAGGGCATGCCATATACTTATTCTCAATTAACAAGGATATTTTCTGATTGGCAATCAATACTCCCAAGGAGGGTGATACTGGAACCGTCCCATATAAATTAAAATGAATTTAGAAATGAAAGAACCCCCCGCTATATCCACTCAGAAATCATGTCGGGTCGATTCCGAAGGAAGGGTAATTCAGTTTGAACCACGCTCATCATAGAATTGAAGAAATAGAGACGACTTGCCAATAATACCCTTAGGGGGTATTTAAAAAAAGGGGGAAGTAGAACAAGCAAATAAATTCTAGCTTCGGGGGAAATTGAACATGGGTAAAAGGCCAAACTATTTATATTTTTTAAATTTGATAAGTTTGCTTGTCTTAGGATTTGTCAGCTCGGTAATGGCTGCTGAAAAGGTGGGCGGAGAATTAAAGCAAGGGAGGTACATCGGTTCTATCACCCTTGAACCCACGAAAGATAAGATTGCTGTCGTTTCCGATTTTTTCTTAGAGTCCCCTGAAGATCTGAAATTATTTCCTGCGCTCAGAGCCTCCTTTAAAATGACCTTTGGAGGATATAATACACACGAATATGTGACTGAATATTTTGATAGTGTGCGATATGACTTTGATAATGGTGTTCTTACATTAGACGATCCTAAAAATGACATTGTTTTCACCGCTGAAGTCCATCAGGTTTCTGGAAATCCACAAATTATAGGGGATGTGTTTATCCGATCTTCTGCGCTCTTTGGAAAGCTTACTTTATCCTATGAAACGGATGAGCCAGGAGGTGATGGGGACGGGAGAGGAAGGGAAAACGCAGATAAAACTTTCATCCCTCTTTTAGACGGCCAGTATGAGGGAACTTGTGCCGGGGAGCGTGCCGTACTGCAACTACAAACCATTCGCGGGTTAAAAGCGCCAACTCAGTCAGGGCAGTCAGAAAATGGAGAGAGTAGCTTAAGTCGTTATTACGGAATAAGTGCCCGAGTCGGTCTTCAAAATTCAATTATGTGCGGTAACCTCCCTCCCAAGCTTTGGTGTGCCCTTTTTTCATATGGTGGAGGTTCCTATAATGCTTATCAAGGGAAATTAACTTTAAAGGGACCGTATGCAAATGATGAATGCACCGTGGATAAGGATGGAATCAAATGTAAGATTCGGCGCACCAGTTGGAACAAGGATTGTGAATTCAAAAAAACAACCGCTTCAATTAAAGAAGCAAAATTTTATTCTCGAAGCTTTAACTTAAATCCCACCGCTGATCAGTTAAAAGCACTCCCCGCGGCCGAGCCCCCCAAGAATGCCGCGCTTTCCAGTGCAGTAAGAGGAGCCTTTGTAGGATATGTGCACAATGAAACGAATGATACCTACCAATACTTACAACTAAGTGTGATGCCGTTTTCATTTACCGATAACCCCCACAACCCTAATCAGATGATGATCTCAAGCACTGCTTCATTTTATTTAGGAAGGGATTTTAAGGGGCCTTATATTACTCAAAGGTTTGAACCTCGTTCCTTTTATATCAGACCCGGTTTTACCTTAACTGGGCCTTATACCGATTCCTTTATTAATATTTCAGAATGGAAAACAGGCTTCATACGAGGCGTTCTCTACTCTCACGCCTTTGGTCGTGTGGGAACTGTACAGCTAGTGAAGGGAACGGTGCCACCTCCTCCCGCAAATATAGAAATGGTTCGTAATTTTTCAGGAGAGTTTGGGGGCCCCCTTGATAGTAAGGGAGTTTCTGCAAATATGCGCTGGTTTCGTTTTCTCTTTCCCTCTCAACCTGGGGATTTGACCGACAATCTTATCCATTTTTCAGGCTCTTATAATCCAGTGGTGGGTTTAACGGCCGTTAGAAACATTGAACAAGCCACATTCGATCCTTTTACGGGTGTATTAGGATGGGTAATGGAACAAGGGGGAGCTGCTACCTTTTCCACTGGCTATATCGATAAAAGCGACAATGTGCGGATGTACTGGCCATCGGCTCCCGATATCTATGGGGTCCATATGACGGACTATGAACCGGAAACATTCAAGCGAAAGGCAAAATGAAAAAGCTAATTTTCAGTTTAATCCTCCTCTTCCTAAGTCGATCCACTATTTCACGGGCAGAGGACACTTCATGGCGAACCTACTCCTTGAAACGACTTCCAGTTTCAGAGAAAAGTTGTACAGAAACCGCCCTTGAACTGGGCGAAAAGTTTGAAAAGACGGTCCATCCCTCCGTGTATCGAGCCATTTGTGAAAGGGCAGATGTAGAAGGATACGATGTCTTAATCAGTTATTCCCAAACTTCAGTTCGATTCGTTTCCACGATTGAAGAATCAGATCAGTTTGGTGCGAAAGGGATATACTCAACCCTTTCGCAATGCCAGCAAGCATTGCCCTCTGAGGTTAAAACTTTCACCGAGGCGACTGGCCTTGTCCCTTTTATCAGTTATTGTTTTAAGGAATCGAGTTTAAACAGAACTCCGTTCGCTGCTAGAATAGACGCGTGGGGAGATGCGAAAATGTATCCTTACCGTTTTGAGAAGCTTATTTTTGCGGATACTATCGAAAGACGCCAGGAAGTTTTGAGCTCGATTTTAAGTGCAGCTAAAAGTGGGGGCATCCAGGCTCATCAAGCCGCTTTTGCAAACGATGGGAGTTCAAAGTTAGTGGTACGGTTTTATGGGATTCCGACTGAAACCGCACACCACTTCAACTATTTTCTGGCCAATGAAGTGGCTCGCTATCCTTCCTGGCCTAGTTCCGGCACTCCATTAGAAATTTGTCGAAGCCAAATGAAGGAGGCAGCGGAAGGTTTTTCATCGACCTATTCGACCCCGGGAATTTGGTTTTGTGCATGGGATAGCTTGCTTTTTAATGCCAAGCTGTATTTGGTGCGGATCCGACCTGAAGAGTGGATCAAAACAGACACGCTTCCGGATCGCTACTCGACCTTCAATGAATGCCAAAAGCAAATTCCCGGCATACGAACATGGTATGAAAAAAAACTCGCAATCACCCCCTTTGCAATTCTGTGCTCCTGGAAAAGTGGGCTAGGTTTTGGAAAGCCGGAGGGCTTTGCAATGAAGGTATTGAGCAAAACCTCTGAAATGGAATTGCCTTTTGGTCCGGATCCAGATTGGGGCAGAAAAAGGTAAACACAATCTTTGGGGGATTCAAGGGGTCCACCGATTTATCTCACGTCATCTTCGTCATCGCCGTCTCCCGGTTCATCGTCACAGATAGCACCGGGTTTGAGAGCGGCGATCCACTCTGCAATCGCCTTTAGCCATTCCTGCGAGGGTTTGTCTGCGGGGGGCGGTGGCATTTTTCCCTCTCGCATGATGGAATGAAAAAAGCTTTCTTTGGGACAACCGGGTTTGATAATTTTGCGAACGTGGGCTCCTCCCGACGAGTGCCCTGTTCCTTCGACAATTTCCATAAGGTCAGTTAATTTTATATGTCGGTTGGAAGCGGTTGCCTCTTGATGGCAAGAAACACACTTTTTATTGACAAAATCTTTTTGAATGCTGGTTAAGGTCGCCTGTGGGGTGGGCTCCGGGGCCGGCCCCGGCAAAGAGTTTTCCAGTGCCCCCTTTTTAATCCAATCAAAAACAATTTTGATTTCAGTATCACTGAGTCGTGAGCCCCCCTTCGGCATCGACCCGGATTGAATTGTGGTGAAGAGCCTGCTCTGGTCGGGTTCGAAAGGGGTCACCGATTGTGATTCCATGACTTTGGCATAAGAAGAGAGATCCACTCCCATCGCAGCCCCTGATCCCAAATGACAAGAGAGGCACTTGGGCTCAATAACAGTTCTGTAAATAGCTCCAAAATCGGATTCGCCGGCGAGAGGATCTAGCCTCTCTTTTTCGTTGCGGAAAGTGCAACTAGAGAGAAGAAAAGCAAGCAACAGCCAAGTTGGATTCATCCGAGCAAAATATTGAACAACTAAAAACTTCACTCGTACCCCCACCACTCTACATGTTACCGGTTCTCGCCTTCCACTTCTGGAGACGAGATACCGGCACAACAGAAGGAGCTTTAATTCTAGTTATTGGGCATGGCACTCGATTTCATCTTCATGCTTATGGCAGACATAGTTAAAATCCATGGTCATGCCGTCATGAGCCACATAGATTTTAACTTTCGATTCTTCTCCAGACAGCCAAGATTTATAACCGGTAAAATGCGCCGCATGCTCAGAATTGCTTTTCTTAAATACATCGGCAGCTGTCTTTGTAGCAGTGTGTAATTCTTCCATCGAAAATGCTGCCCAAGAAAACTGGCTATAGGCCATCAGACAAATGATTAAGGCCAACAGCGAGAAGTTAATTTTCATTTGAAACCCCCTTTTAATTTTAGTTCGATTTGAAAACCTATGCACCCATTGCACAGGCCTCATCGCAACTTCTTTTTCGGACGCTAGCATCGAACAATTAGAACTGCAACAGATACCCCATAGGGGTATTCTACCAAAGTTTGTTGACGATCGTTTCAGTAAGAGCCAAAGTTTGTTGACAAAGGTTAGCGGTTTTCCATCAATTTTGACACATGAAGTAATATTTTTTTATAAGGAATAAAATGAGTGCCCTAGGATCCGATTGCTGCCAGCATTTAACACGTAAAGAGAATGGGGCGGTCATAGCCAAAAAAAATACTTCGAAACGAGCCTCTGGAAAACAAACGGCGAGAACTCCAGATTCACACCCCGATCATTCCATTCAATTAAAGAAGTTAAATCGAGTTTTGGGCCAAATAGAGGGAATCAAGCGGATGGTCCAGAATCGGCGATACTGCCCTGATATTCTCCTTCAGACCCGCGCTGCTGCCTCAGCCTTGAAGAGTATCGAGATGGCAATTCTTGAGACCCATTTACGCCATTGCGTTTCTGAGGCCCTGACCTCTCGAGATATCCATCAAGCCACCACTAAGATGGAAGAAATAATGAAGGTGATGAGTCGATTTTAATTGTTAACAATTACCGACCGGTTCTCTTTTTTATATTTACCGATGATACCCATAGGGGGTAAATGCAGGAGGAGATGGGTATTATATTCAAGCTCTGATGCTGAAATGCATTACAAGGCAGATTTTGAATAGGGGAAAATATGAATAAGAAAGTGACACGACGATCTTTTATTGCAGGCGCCGGAGCAATATCGATTCCTATTCTTGCTTCCGCCTTAAACCGATCGAACCTAATATCAGCGAATGAAAATGATAATGGCTCGAACCCTAATGATACGGGTCGACCGAACAGGGTGAACGGTTATCTTCCAGTTGTTACCCCGGGTATCAAATCTCTTCCTTATGAAATGGAAGGAGGGATTAAGGTCTTTCGATTGGTTGCGGAACCTGTCGTCACCAAGTTCCAAGATATGAGCGATCCCCATGGAATGGCTCGCAGGCCTATTCATGGGTGGGGATATAATGGTTCTATCATTGGACCGACGATAGAGGCAGTAGAAGGAGAGACGGTTAAAATTCTCGTCGAGAATCGCCTATCCGAACCCACTACCATACACTGGCATGGAATTCACCTTCCCATCGAGATGGACGGAGTACCAGACTTTTCTCAGAAACCCATTCAACCCGGGCAAACCTTTACTTACCAATTTCCGCTAATCCAGCACGGGACCTATTTTTATCATCCCCACTTTATGGGGGCTAAACAAGTGGGGCTTGGAATGGCTGGCTTCTTTATCGTTCATCCCAAGGATCCTCCCGCGCATCAGATTGTAGACCGCGATTACGCCTATTTTCTGCAAGTTTGGATGATCCATCCTGGGAGCCCCATTCCCGACACAATGGAGATGAGCGAGTTTAACTATTTCACGATGAATGGGAAACCAGGACCTGATATCGTTCCAATGCAGGCAAAATTAGGGGAAAAAGTGCGAATCAGGGTCGCAAATTTAAGTATGATGACCCATCCCATTCATTTGCATGGACATAGCTTTCGCATTACAGAAAATGGTGCTGGGTTTCATCCACCCCATATGCAACTGCTCGCGAACACCGAGAATATTAGCTCTGCCGAGGAGCGTACGTTTGAATTCACCGCAGAACGCAAAGGCAAATGGCTCTTTCATTGCCACTTCATGCACCATGTGATGAACGACATGCATCGGATTCCAATCCCGGGCACGGGTGGGGGACACGCGGGCCACAGTGGAATGGAAATGGGCGGGATGCATACTTGGATCGAAATTACGTAGGAGAGAAAAGGGAAAGCAATGTTTGGTTTAGGTGTTCCCGAGATATTAGTTGTGGGTGGATTAGTCCTCCTAATTTTTGGTCCTAAGCGCTTACCTGAAGTTGCACGGGGGTTGGGTCGTGGAATCCGGGATTTTAAGAAAGCGCTTAAAGGGCCCGAAGACTCGGAAAGTACATAAGTGGTGCAGAATGGCCCCTGCGTTCCATAAAAGTTACTGCGTGATATCAGAATTTATGGTCCTCCGGGCACTGTTGGGTTGGCCTAGGTTTTGCAAAAAGTGGACGTGTACTTTATTTAATAGGAGGAAATCAATGAGACTAAATTACAAACCAGTTTTTCTGGGGCTTGCCGCGCTGCTGTTTTTTGCTAGCAGCGCTTTTGCCTATCACCCAACAGAAGTCAGTCGGGCGGCCGAAGACTTTGCTCGTGCAGCGGAACACTTTCACCAAGTGATCCACAATGCCACTGGTTACTCGCATATAGCGCAGGACGTGCATCGAGTTTCGCAAAATGCCCGCCATTTCAAAGGTGTCGTCGATGGGGGAGCGTCTTATGAGCATGCCCTTCGTGACTTCCAGCGGACTCGTACTTCCTTTTCACACCTAAAGCGTGTATTTGCTCGAGCTCATGGCGTTCATCACAATCCGCATATGCGTCGTGACTTCTACAGAGTGGAGCACGCCTTCGAGGATCTGGAGTACTCCATATATGAGGGCGATACTGATCACTAAATGCTGAACTCCAAAAACTTTGAAGAAGAGGGGCATTCTAGCCCCTCTTCTTCCTTGGGTGTACTGAACATTCTCGCATGAAACCAGCGCTTAGAGGAGATCTTGAGAGCCAATCCCTCAGACGAGTTTGCTCTGCTCACCCTAGCGACTCTCTATTCAAAAGACAGCCAACTAAAGACGGAAAGTGTGCGCGAAATACTGACGTCATCTAGGGGCATCACGAGACGCTTTCAGCTCCTTTGTATAGGCGTCAAAACCATCCAGCTCGTTCACTATTTCCCACGCTCGTCGGTAAGCCGGATCGTCCGCCTGCGAGTTCCACTCGATGATTTCCTTCAGCTCCTCCTCCTTCCCTAGCTTCAGGTAAACGGCTTTTTGTACGGCAAAAAGATGAAGATGAGAAATAACCGCTCGCGGCTCTCTTCCATCGATGTATTTTCGAAGCAGAGGCGAAGAACTCAACACTTCAGCCGAAAAGTTTTCATTAAGGTAGCGGTGAAGGAGTTCATGATAGAGCGTGCTGAAGAAATAGAACTGAGGTTTGGGATTTGTAGATGAGTAAAGGAAGCTCGAAACATTAACAACGAGCGGGTAACTCATCGAAGGAAGGGGACATAAAATCAATGCCACCGAAAGCTCTCGACGGCCAAATCCTTTTCGAAGAAGCTCAATTGTCAGCTCAAGGAGGCGTCCGCCTTCCTCCTCCCAAGCCTTCTCTACTTGTGGAATCCACATCGATAGCTCATCCCACTTTTCACTGAAGTCGGGCGCGGTTTTTTCTTCGAAGGGAAAGGAAAGATCCAGGGAGAAACCGGCCTCGAAAAGAATCCGAGGGACTAATGGATTTGGTTTTATCATCTTTATCTGTTCTTACATTTTAGTTTTTGCACTGCTTATGGTGGCCCCCGATAGAGCTCATAACAAATGTTAATATACCCGGCAGGGGTATTTGCCAAACTATTCCCTTTGGATGTTATGCTCCTGTGTAATTAATCGTGTGTTAGATAATCTAACACTAACCTTAAGGGGGTAAAATGAAGGTCATCATGGGATTAGTCATAGTTCTAGTAAATTTACATCAAGTTGCATTGGCAGATCATGCAACGCTTAGAAGATTAGCGCAAGAGATGGGGCAAGCGGCAACCAATCTCTACACAGGTTCACAACAGGTGATGGGTCCTTATCCGAATTATTGGCAACGTTATGCTTATGAGCACATCTCTTTTTTCCATAATTCTGCACATCGCTTCGAGCGGGTATTGGGTGTTCGCGGAGAGGTAGATACGCGAGATCATGCGAGTGATATTCGTGCAGCCTTCCAACAACTCAGCCATGACCTCCATCACGCTCGAGAGACTTTCCCGAATCTCTTTTACGGTGTGTCCTTATCCAGCAGGAATGGATCCGATGATTTTGAATCCCCAGAATTTACTTCTACTAATGTCATCACACGTGATCATCCCCAGTTTGGAAAACTGGAGGGCTACTTACGATATGCAGAAAGTCTCATTCCGCAGATTCAAAATCAATTACCTTAATTGATCTCATTTTGTGGGGCTAACCCAACGGGGTTGGCCCCCTTAGCGTAGGAAGAAATGACACCAATTAAAGAAATACGGGGTCAAAAGGACACTGCCAAAACAACCTTAGTACCCAGTAGACAGGTTTTTTAGCCAGGTTTTCCATTCTGTTCTGGTTGGCACACAATTCGCACACAAGGTCGGAAATGGGTGGTTTAATGAGCATCGGTGATGGGCATAATCTTTCTAGAAAAAGCGAATATCCCTATGCCCGCCGACTCCTTTCCGATTCCATTCGATCTATAGGGCCGCGTTATGCGCTTTTCATTACTGCTACCGCACTCTTTGGTCTTGCGACTCTTCTGCCAGCACAGTTTTTTCGGTATTTCGCGGAGAGCTCACAAACATTAAGCACGTTGAGCGCAAAGAATTTCCTTCTTCATTTTCTCACCTTTGGACTTCTTGTTTCCGTTACACTTCTTGTCTCTTCCACACTCACTGCGCTAATCCAAGAGTGGCTCCGTCTGAGAGTTGAAGCAAACTTGCGCGAGAAGGTCATTAGACGTCTGCATGAAATTCCCTTGAGTCACATTGATGCTTCTCAACGGGGTGATTGGATGACTCGCGTAACGGGGGACTTAGGCAGAACAGAAGGTTTTCTGACTGAGTCTCTTCCGGAACAGATTCGCCAAATTTCTATCGTCCTTGGGGTTAGCATTCTCTTTGTTTTCGAAAGTGGATGGCTTTCCCTTCTGCCATTAGGGGGAGCACTAATCATCGCGGGATTAAATCTTTGGGTTCAGATGCGCCTTTCTCCTGTTCTTTACGAACTTAGAACTCTTCATGCTGGGATTTTTCAAATGCTCATTGAAAGCTTTGAGGGGGTGAGAACTATCCGTTCCCATCGGGCCGAGCCCTTTGTTCTTAGACGATTTCAAAATCGGCTCTTGGATATTACTTCAAAAAGCATGCAGGTAGTGCGCTATCTGGGAGCTCTGATCGGCGGAACCGAATTTGTTGGACAGATCCTTATCACCCTTTGTTTGACCTCGGTGGCGTTGGCACTCACTAGGAACGAAATCACGCTTCAGCAAGCTCTTACTTATCCTTTTTTCATCGGACTTTTTTACGGAGCTGTTCAACGTTTGGCTTCAGGAGCCTATGAGTGGAATCGTTTTCTAATTGAGGCAGGCAGGCTCGGCTCCTTCCTTTTCCATGATACTGATCAAGTCAGCGGACTTGTCGTTTTTAATTCTGAAGCATCTGTGCAAAAGCTCAAAGTTTCTGCGACGCGGGTAGGGTATCTGAAGGGACCTATGACAGAAGCGATTAGCTTTTCCGTGGAAACGGGTGAGTGTGTCGCGATCATCGGTCCATCGGGAGTTGGGAAATCAACTTTTCTGGAAGTGCTTGCGGGGCTTAGACCTGCCCTAAGTGGCAGCGCTGCTCTGCTAGATAGAAATGGGAGGGAGCTTTGGCAGGAAAAAGGAACATGGACTCTTCCCATCAAGTTCTGTGCCTATGTTGAGCAGCGCCCTTATATCTTTGAGGGTTCGCTTCGCGAAAACCTAACGCTTGGTAATCCTCTTCGCCTAAGCGATGCTGTACTCTGGGATTTCCTCACGCGTGTCGGACTTGAATCATTTACCCACTCACGTGGTGGGCTAGACCACACGCTTTCTGATAGAGGACGAAATTTAAGCGAAGGAGAGCGGTACCGCATCGCGCTATGCCGCGCTCTCCTACTTTCCCGCCCTTTTCTTCTCGTGGATGAGCCTTTTGCATCGCTAGATACGCTATCTATGGAGGTAGTAGTTACAATGTTAAATGCTGAGAAGACTAGGACAGGTATTGTGATAGTAACCCACTTTTTGCCTCAGAGTCTCTCTTATGACTCTGTCATCGATTTTACGCATTACAAAGTTCAGCGAAGATCGGCTTCGCTGTTTAAACCGGAAATCCCAAGTAGTCTGGAAGGTAGCAATCTCTCCTTTCAGTCGCTTGGAAAGAATCCGGCAATTTCTACTAACGAGAGGAAAATCATATGATTAAAGAAATCAAGTTGAAAAAGGCAGGGGTAAAGGACGCGGTCAGGCATTGTCCCGGATGGAGGAACTGCTGGCGCAACTGTTGGAGAAACTTCTGTCACCAGAAGTAGTATCAAAAGGGGCTTCCGTGCCGACACAAAATCACCCGTTTTGAAAAAGGCGTGGAAGCTTCCTCCTTATAATAGAAAGGAGATTGTCATGAGAGAAAGACAAATACACCCATTTTACGGGGTCGGAGTGGAATGGGCCGAAGCCCTTGAAGAAGGTATTTTGGAAAACCTCGACAAGATTTCCTGTTTTGAGCTCATTCCAGAGAATTTCTTCAAGAATAAAAGGCCCGCGTTTCTAAAGAAGTTACGGGACGCCGACGTTCCGGTCATGGTTCATGCGGTTGAGCTTTCGATTGGCACTGATGAACCTCTTAAGCAAAAGCACCTCGACGAAATTTTGCGGGTGGCCGATGAGGTTAATACCATCAACATCAGTGATCACCTTTGTTTGACCGAGGCGAACGGTATTGAAATTTGCCAGCTCACCCCACTTCTTTGGACCCAAGAGACGTGCGACGTGGTCTGCCGGAAAATCGATGAGATTCAGTCGCAGCTCAATGTCCCTTTTCTCATCGAGAATATTACCAATCGTTTTATAATTCCACACACAGAGCTTTCCGAGACCGATTTTATCAATCAGATCTTGCGCCGCACGGGTTGTCATCTTCTTCTCGACCTACACAACGTTCATGTGAATGGTTTCAATTTTGGTTTTGATCCCATTGAGTGGGTGAATGAAATCGACTTGGATGCGGTAGGCGGTGTCCACATCGCTGGGGGCATCTACGATCACGAAGGGATGATGATCGATAGCCATAGCCGAAAAGCACCCTCTCGGGTTTGGGAACTTTATCGTACAGTCTGCGAGCGGATTCGACCCGCATGCACGATTGTGGAATGGACCGATGATCCTCCACCTATGGAAGCTCTTATGAGTGAAGTTGAGATTGCGCGGAGTATTTTGGAACCTAAACGAATCAACGAAACACAGTTCGCCGCAGGAGCTCCCCTATGAGCCTCCTTCAATTTCAGGCAGGGCTTGCGGAACTCATTCGACTCCCTGAAAAGAATAGAGGAACTGAGATTACCACATTTCTTGAGCGTTTCCAGTTAACCGAGAGGGAGAAAGTTTGGCTTATGGGTTTAGCCGCGGACTCGAAGGTGGCCAAATATGGCAGATCCATGGCCGGAGTCCGTTGGGAGACGCCTGAGCTGCAACTGCGCTTGGCGCAAAAGCTCATACCAAAAAGCGCTCTCGAGCACCTCTATCAAGATATTTTCGAGCCCCAGGCGATTAAAGTCCACCTTCATGAACTGACGGACACTTTCTTGAAATGTTTGATCGAAGATCCGAATGCTCGGAAGATCTTAAAGGAAGCCGCTCCGGCTTCGATTTTCGATGTGCTGAGCTTTGAGCGCATTCAGCTTAAGTATTTTCGCGGCGACATTACCATCGAAAAGGCACCTGTACCCAGTGCCTCGCTCCTTCGTCATGCTGCCTTTCGTATATTGAAGCTGAAGTCAGACGTGCCTCAGTTCATCCTTCTTTTGTCCGAGGAGAGTACGCCAGAAGATCATAAAGAAGGGCCTGAGCCACGAGAACTGACCGTTCTCTTTATTCCCGATGAGACGGAACCGGGTGCCAGGTATTTTGAAATCGATGAGGAGGTGTCCGAGTTTCTGGAAACTTTGGAAAGAGATCCTGTGGCTGAAGTACGGCTTCCTTCCACTTACTTAGATCTTGTGGAATTGGGGATTTGTAAAGCGTTGAGGGCAATATGAATTTAGCATCTCCCACACCATTCCATGAAACGTCAAATGCCGAAGCGGGTAATTTCTTTGAACAGGCAAACTTTCTCGTCGTAAAACTGACCGATTACTGCAACCTGCGCTGCAAGTACTGTCATCAAGATGCTCTAAACGGAAAGCCAATCCTAATTCCCCTTGAAACCTATAAAAATGCAGTTCGCCTGATTTTAAAACCTTCAAAAGCCCCCAAAGTCTTTGTCCAGTTTCACGGCGGAGAGCCACTTCTTTGTCCTGATGAATTTTTTAGAGAAGCGGTTTCATTTGCCAAACAAGAGCTTGAGACTTTAGACAGGCGAGTTGGGTTTTACATCCAGACGAACTTAACGAAGGTGACCGCCGAGAAGGAAGCCCTTCTTCGAGAATTGAACATTACCATCAGCTATAGCCTGGATGGCCCCCCTACTATTAATGATGAGCTTCGTGGGGGAGGGAGAAAAATTGTAGAAAATTGGCGGCGCATGCAGGCCAATGGGACTGAGGCGGGAACGATTTGTCTCATTCAGCCGAGTAACTGGGATCGGATGGACGAAGTTCTGAAATTCTTCCATGAGGAAGGAATCCACAACGTTCGATTCAATCTTATGGTTCCCGATGGCCGCGGTAAGGAAGTAGACACTGCCTCGACCGACAAACTTTTTAACGCCAAGAAAATAGTACTCGACTATATGCTCGAAACAAAAGGAGAGTCCGTTGTGGATGCGACCCTCTACAACGCGATGAAGCGCTTTGTGAAGGCAAATGGTGCGCCAAGCTCTTTTGAATACCATGGTTGTGAAAGCCTTTACTGCCAAGCGGGAAGAAGCCTCTACTCAGTAAATCCTGACGGAAAGTTTTACGCCTGCGACCGAATCGCGGAAAACCCGCTTTGGGCCATGGGGAACGTGAACCAGCCCTTCGTGATTGAGAATAAAGACTTTGCTCTAAAAAAGCGACGGGCTTTTCACCATAAAGATGATTGGTGGGCTCGGTGCGAGGGATGTGATGCTAAAAAAATCTGCGAGTTTTCTTGCTCCGCTTACTACGTAGACAGCGTAGATACACGGGATATCGAATGCGAGTACACCAAGAAAATGTGGGACTATTTCCTGGAGAGGAAAGAAGACATCTTAGCCTTCATGCAAAGAGGAATCTCCACAGTTTTTATCGATGAGAAAATGCCCATAGAAGATCAACCCGAGGAGACATGGATCATCCGAGACGTCGCCGAAGATGCTGCGTACAATAAACTGTCCTTGATCGAGACCCTGGCCCAGAACCGACACTACCAACTCTCTGAGCGCGCGGGTCAATACTACATTTACGTCTTTAAGAGAGATAAGATTTTCGAGGTGGATGAAATTGTAGCTGAAGTGGCAAGGTTCAATGGGGTATTAGCACCTCAATTCATCTCCATGGTACTAGCCGATAGATTTCCCAAGGGCAAACTAAAACAAGCGCTCGAAGGGTTGGCCTCATCGATCCCTGAAGTGCTTTTGCAGATGGACAAGAAAGGACAGGAAACGGCACTTGAACATGCAAGCCATCTTCTCGATGAAGACAGTATTTGGCACCGCATCTTTGGAAAACGACAGAAAGCTGCCCACTTTGCAAGTGAAGCAGTGCCAGGCGAAGCATAGTCCAATTGACCGGTTGAACAATGAGACACACACTTATTCTGACATTTATTCTTAGTACCGTAGCGGGGATGCTCCTTCTTTCGAGAGAGGCTACGAAAAAGCAAGCTGAAGATCGGAGCAACAGCCATCAGAATCCTGTGACCGTAGAAACGCCTTCTGCACCCATGATGCAACAAAACTCCAGCCCGGCGTCATCCCCGCTTGCATTAGTGTCTAACGAGCTGTCCATTCGCGAATTACTTAAAAAAGGTAAAATCGAAGCGGCGATCGCGCGATTAGAGGAAATCTTAAGAAAAAATCCTGCGGATGAGATAGCTCTTCGGGCGCTAGCAGCTCTTTATATGGGGGATGGCCGCCATCGAGATAAAGTAGCGAGCCTTTTACGTAAGGCATTAGAATCGAACCCCGAGAATCGGGAAGTTTTGGAAAAATATCTGAGCCTTCAACACGATGACAAAAGACCGGGGAGTCCCCTAGAAGCCTTGCGCCGGCTTATGGAAGATAATCCAGACTCGCCCAATATCGCTGGTGCTTACGCTCGATCTTTGGGTGCCAAAGGCCAATATGCGGAGGCCATCGCCTTGCTTGAGCGGGCGCTTGAAAACCCGAGGGCCGATGACTTGGCATTTGAATCATTGTCCGAGTATTACCGAAAAATCGGGCAACCAGAGAGGGCTGCCGAAACTTTCGAAAGAGCAGTTCGAAGGCAAGAGGAGCTATTGTCTGATCTAAAGAGCCGAAATCTTCCTACGGCTGATCTTGAGCGTTCTATTCTGAGCCACCAATCCATACTTGCGCGTGAGCTCTTGCAAGGTAGACAGTACGAAAGGGTCGAAGCCTTGATACATGCCATTGCCTCGCGCGACCCAAACTACGATTCTCTCACCTGGCTTCGGGAACAGTTGGAACGCGGGCGACGCAGCTGAATGTCGTCGAGGTTTGAACGCCATCAGCCTGCGCCTAATGCTCCTGTGATATAATTGATAAATTCAACCACGGAAGACTCAGTGAAAAACAAGATCAGAAACCTCTTCTTTGGGCTGGTGCCTCTTTTTTTCTTTAGTGGGCCGGGCTTGGCGCAGGAGCTCTATGTTTGCCCTATGAAATGCGACAATGCACGGACATTTGCTTCTCCGGGAAAATGCGCCAAGTGCGGGATGACGTTGGAAAAGACCAGCACCAAAGAGAAAAAGAAGAGTCAACTTCATTCAGACGATTTCAGGCTTGAGTTTCGTTCTGAGCCTGTAAGCATTGAGGCTGGGAAATCGGCAATGCTGATTCTTACGCCAAAAGTAACCAAGGATAATTCGGCACCGAAGTTGGAAATCGTTCATGAAAAGATCATGCACGTCATTCTCGTGTCAAAGGATCTAAGCTGGTTTGACCACATTCATCCGGAGCAGAAAGAAGATGGGAGCCTTCAGACCCCGGCTATTTTTCCGACTGGGGGAGAATATGTTCTCTACGCCGATTTCACGCCGAACGGATTTCATAATCAGATTTTTCCCGTCGCCATTTCGGTTCAAGGGAAAGAACGGCCCGCCTCTTCTCTTTCCAAACCAAAGCTAAAAAAGAAGCTCGCAAATTACGAAATTGCGCTTTCAACAGAGCCACGCTTGGCGCCCAACAAGGAAATAGCCCTTAAATTCAACATCACCTCTCAGGGGAAAAAGGTAACCGATCTGGAGCCCCTTTTAGGAGCTAAGGGACATTGTGTGATTGTGAGCCAAGATACCAAAGATTACCTGCATAGCCATCCGGCCGAACACGCGATGACGTCATCTCCAAAGGAATCGCATGGTTCCCATCAGATGCCTAATGCGAATTCCCCTGACTCCTCCAGTGAGTCCCTACTGTTCCACACGCGCTTCCCAAGAAAGAGCCTCTATAAGGTATGGCTTCAGTTCAAGCACCGCGGGGTAATACAGACGGCGGATTTTGTGGTGCGCGTGCCGTAAAACCCCAGGCTTCCTTTCGACTTTTCTCAGATTCTTGTCACAAAAGCCTGATGAATGCGTATTAATAAGTAGAAAGGGGCGTAATGGCTATTGACGGTACATTTAGATTTAAGGCGCCGCTCTGGGGGCTCCTCTTTTTTGTGATTGGGGCCAACGCATTCGGTCACACGGCCAAACCCGAGAATGGTACCCTTCTAAAAACTGCCGCGCATTATCAGAGTGCCGAGAGCGATAAAAGTAACGTTGCGGAAGACACGGACCAACAGGCTCCCTGCAAAAACCACTCGCAGGATCCCGATTGCAATACCTGCCCCAGTGGCGGTCACTGCCACCTTCAGGCGACTTCTCTATCTCAAGAAAAGGAACTCGATTTCGATAAGCCCTCTCTCGACTGGATTCATTTTGAAAATGATCGCTTACCTTCAAACCTTACGTTCGAGCCTGCATTAAGGCCTCCCATTCTCTAAGCCTCTTTTTTCCTCTCTAGCATATTTTCCGATTTATATCGCTTACACGGTAATGGTTCCGGATAAGCGTGAACAAAAAATAAAGAACAAAAGGAGATTTACGTGAAAACTCTAAAACTTATGGTCACAGCCTTAACGTTAACCGCCCTAAACTCAGGAATTGTCTACGCGAATGAAGGCGATTCTCCGGATTCAAATATTCAACTCGCACAACTTTCCGGTGACACAGCTCGCTTTTCCGAAAGGAAATCGTGCTGCACTCCATGCCTAACCCAGGAAAAGGTCACCGCATCCGAGAAAGAAGAGGGAAGGGAATATCCGGTCAGAGAAGGGTCAGATCGGAGCCGTTTGTAATCAGGAGTTGAGAAAGCCGCAGACTCGATGATGGGTCCGCGGCCTCCCAATTTAGGGCCACGACAGGCGGGGAGTGATGGAATTACGAAGACATAAGGCTTGCGGCCCTGGGTTCCAATGGTTTACTTAGAATTTGCGTGGGGAACAGACATTTTTCGAAATCGTCAGCTCGTCGCTGAAAAGCTCGCACTCGTAAAGGAGCAACTCCCTAAGGATGTGACTCCTGTGATGGGTCCCATTTCTTCCATCATGGGAGAAATCCAGCTTGTCGGTCTTTCCTCCGAAGATCCGCTCCGGATACCACCATCACTTTGCTAGGCACGATCATTTCAGGTGTCGCGATCATGATCACTCCTACGCTTGCTACGGGAAGAATTGATTATTTGAAACTCTAAATGCGTAACTCACTTCTTCGAAAACTTGGCTCTGCGTAGTTTTTGGGGATTCATTTTTGGGTGAGTTAGCTGTATTCGTTCCTCTTGCGGAGACAAATGGTTTGACTAACCATATTGGGACAAGAGGAACGAATACGCTTGGAGACAACTCTTAAAATCTGCCTGCTTAGGGCCTAAAACCAGGTTGAGGAGATCCAAATCCGCCCTGATTAGCTCCATAACCCGACTGATAAGATTGATATCCAGCCTGATAGGCTCGATAACCAGTCTGTTGGGATCCATAGGACGCAAATCGATATCCTGAACTTTGTTGGAAAGACCCTTGGGAACGAGCTGCATAGCCCATTCGAGCACATGGGCGCCTGCCACAAGAGCTTCCACAGCGTCCCCCTCCGCATCGGCTTCTTCCACATCCCCTTCCGCCGCTGCCTCCTACCCGAATATTCACTTTCAAACTGAGCGAATGCTTTTTAAAGAAAGTGGCAGAGGCCTCTTGGGGAAGCACTAAACTTCCAAAAATAGAAAATAGTAAAAAAGATCTGACAAATCTGCTCATAGTTTCCCATCCGTTAAGGCCCAATCATCGGGACCTCATCGCGTATGAGCTTTAGCACTTCCTATGCCAAGTTTACCACTGGCTTAGTTTCAGAAGACTGGAGTAAAGTCTCAAATTGAGACAATGTATGTTTGTCATACAACTGTATCGGGTTTAGGCGTTTGTGCCTGGCCAATAGTTGAAATGCATGGGGATAAACAGTCTATGTGTTAACGACAGGATCCGGTTGGAGGTAAAAATGGAAACAAAGACTATTAAACACGGAGATTGTTGTGAAAAGAATACGCTTTCTTCATCCCACTCTGGGAAGGTGATAGATCCGGTGTGTGGGATGAGTGTTGAGCGGTCAAATAGCTGTTTCGTCCGCTATCAGAGTCACCTTTATTATTTTTGTTCGGAACGCTGCATGCATCTTTTTCAAACCGACCCAGGAAAATACATTAGCCCTAGAAAAGAGGATGCCTCGTCAGAAATAAAAGCGGAAGCCGTCTATACCTGCCCCATGCACCCAGAGATCCGAAAAAAAGGCCCGGGCAGTTGCCCAATTTGTGGAATGGCATTGGAGTCCGTGGAGCCTTCTATTGGGGGGAGTGAAAACCTTGAACTTGCGGATATGGCCCGACGCTTAAAACTTGGCGCCTTATTTACTCTTCCAATATTGCTGCTAGCCATGGGACATGGGACCGATGTGGCCATTCAAAGCGCTGGGATAACTCTTATCTGAGGAGATTTAAGTGGAATCGTAAAAGCGCGACATCTCAGTCGAGCCACCATGCGAAACATTCGACAAAATCTATTCTTTGCTTTCATTTATAACACCCTAGGAGTTCCAGTAGCAGCCGGAGTTCTCTATCCATTTTTCGGGTTTTTGTTAAGTCCCATGATTGCAAGCGCTGCGATGAGTTTAAGTTCTGTTTCAGTTATTGGAAATGCCTTGAGACTTAAAAGGGTCCACCTATGAAAATTTAATCTAAAAAAGAACACAGCCGATCGCCCGAAGCAATCGGCTGTGAATTTTTCTTATGATACTACTTCCGGGATTGGGGCTTGCAACCGCCGCTGCAGCCGTTTTCCCCACAAGTGTCTCCTTCGCAACATCCACAGTTCTCACAGGTGCACTCACCACCCTCGCAGCACGTACACCCATCTTCGCAACAGGTGCTGCATTGACCGTCCGCACAAGATCCACATTCACAAGATTCACAGGTACATTCACCCCCTTCACAACATGAACAACCCTCCTCACATTGACAGGATTCACAACCTTCATGCTCCTCTCCATCAACATGGCAGGGAGCTTGTTTTTGCTCCGTGTTTTTCACATTATGATCGTGATGAGCATGTGCAGCTCTGGCACTTGGTGAATATAGGGATATAAAAAGTACTGCCATTAATGATAGAACTCTGGATGCTACGGTTATGTTTTTCATGATTATCTCCATTTATGATTTTTAAGTTAGACCTCTCCCGGATACCACCTATTGGTATCGCAGGCTAAGCCCTTGAAATGTGCTTATAATGAAACTGTATTTTTACACTAGGTACGATATCCGCGGAGGCGGTCTGGCCGGCTCTAAAATAACATTTGGATATATTTGGTATTGATACAAAAGAATAGATTCGAAGCTAACACTAGTAACGAATGAAAAGATAGAAGAGAGGTTAAATGGGGAGCAGCAACTTTTATTACATTGGAGATGGGCCTGAGAAGGGCTATCAGTACTTTGCTGAGTTATTTTTTGAGGAAATTGGTTACCCTTCGATTCGTGGCAACACGCGTGAGGTCCCTTTTTTTTGAGCTGCTCGTTTTCGTAGCAACAAGGGCGGGAAGCTGATGTTATCGAAGCCAGTAGAAAACAAAGCAGGATGGGTAACTTCACGTAGTTTAACTGTACGGTATTCCAACCGAGGAACAAATACATTCCTCCATTCTATCGTTATCAATTGCTAAGTGAGTCGGAGGGATGGGGGGCACCCATCCCTTGATCTTCCCCTTCGAAAACGGACGACCGGTTAAGCAGCCAGGCGTTCATAACA
>CAZRZK010000024.1:0-23646 GCA_964604555.1 uncultured Pseudobdellovibrionaceae bacterium
AGACAGATGGGGGTAAATGCAAGGGTTGATGGGCAACCCAATAAAGTTGCTAACAAGATAAAATGGCCTAGCTTCTGTTTCATACTTGGGATCGCTTAACATCCCTGGTGATGGGGATCAACTTGATCCTTCCTTGAATTTAGGGCAAATAGCAGGGGTGAAAGACACGGGTGTAATCCAAAAATCGAATCGACTCGAAGGGAAAAAGATCGCCCTTGGTCTCTGTGGAAGCATTGGTGTGGTGGAGAGTGTGAAGCTGATCCGGGAGATCCGACGCCATGGCGCGACCCCAGAGGTTTTTGCCACTCCCGATGTCTTTCAATTCATCACTGCGCTCAGTTTGGAATGGGCGGTAGGCGGAAAAATCCACGCGGGAGGAGATGGGGACATTACTCACCTCAATCCTTTTGATCTGAGTGTGATTATTCCAGCCACTTTGAATACTCTTCATAAGGCCTCGGCCGGGGTTTGCGACAATGAAACTCTTTTGTTGATTGCAAGCCAACTCGGACACAAGAGTCCATTGTTATTTGTTCCGGTGATGAATCGAACTCTTGCCCAACACCCTCTCTATGAATCGACCCAGAAACAATTGCAGAGTTGGGGAACTCATTTTTTTCCCTCTCATTTTGAAGAGGACCGCTGGAAGATGCCCTCTCTCGACGCTTTGATGGAAGTGATTTTCCCCCTCTTGTCATTGCGAGTATGAACGAAGTAACTCTCGATATCACCCGGGTCGGGCAATTGGGCCAGGGAGTGGGGCATGATGACGATGGAAATGTCTACTTTGTGGATCGGGCATTGCCTGGAGATCGCGTCCGCGCCCGAATCACTGAGATCGCAAAAAAATATCGTGAGGCAGAACTCCTCGAAGTCATTTCGCCTGCAAAAGAAAGAATCGCAAGTCCCTGTTCCCACTTTCCCCAATGTGGCGGCTGCGATTGGATCACCTGGGACTATTCCGCGCAGCTGAAAGCAAAGTTCGACCTCCTCCAGCACCTCTTGGAACGACATCAATGGAAACCCAAAGAGTTTTTACCGGTACTCCCCTCTCCGAAAATTTTTCATTACCGCAATCGGATTCAGGTGCGTTCAGAAAACGGAAAGGTCGGTTTTTTCGCGAAAAAAAGTCATGAGATTGTGGATATTACCGAATGTAAAATTTCAGATCCCGCATTGAATGCACAGCTGCCCGTCCTCCGCGCCCAATCGGCTGCTCAAATGACCAAATATGAATTGATGAAAACCGAAAATGGAGAGATTAAAACGCTCACCAATCGGCCGCATGCCGCTGAAGGTTTTGTGCAAGTGAATAAAGAGCAGAATGAACAGCTCCGCCGACTGGTGAAGGAACAGGTGGAAAAAGTGGGGGCCAAACGGCTGCTTGAACTTTTCTGCGGAAATGGAAACCTCTCCTTCGCCTTTCTCGATTCGCCCAGAAAAGCGATTGATGCTTTTTTGGGGATCGATTCCCATCCGGTGGCCATTCAAGAGGCCTCACAAAAAGTGCTAGACCGCTCCCAATATCAATTTAAACAGGATACCGCTTATCACCTTCCTCGCGACTGGCGAGGGAACTATGACACTCTTTTGTTGGATCCCCCCCGACAAGGATTCGGGGCTTTGAGAAACTTCCTCCATCCGGATTTAAAGGCAATCCTCTATGTTTGTTGCGCACCACATCAATTCGTCCGGGATGTCAGTGACCTTAGAAAAGACTGGTCTCTCGAGTGGGTGCAGCCCCTCGACATGTTTCCCCACACCCGCCACCTGGAGTTCGTTGCCCGCTTCCAACGACTTGATATGGTAAAATAAAAGAATGCAAATCCTCACATTCTTATTCCTTTTGGCGACGTCACTTTGGGCCGCTTCCGGTGAACTGAAATCGGAAGCGATCTTAAAACAGGAACCCAGTAGCTCTGCAAAAGGTTTAGGTCGGCTTCCTAAGGGAACGATTGTCGAAATTAAAAGCTCTGAAATCGATAATGGTTTTGTCGAGGTCCTCGTGGAGCTCGAAGATGGCGAGATCGAAGGATGGATTCCGGCCCGCACGGTGAACCTCCCTTCCCGTTCCGCATTTCGTGAGCAACGCCGCCAAGAAGTGGAAAAGAGCGTGGAGGAAACCACTGAGGAAGACGATAGCTCTCTCCGAAAACGCAAAAGAAGAAGGCTTCCAAAGGACGAAGGCCTTCTCCTCAAACGAGACTCCACCTTCTTCTATGGTTTTCAATTGGGAGGAAACTACGGAATTCTCCAATCGGCCACCACCGACTATAACGGCATTGGACTCGCCGGCGGGGCCCACATCGGGTTTTATCTGAACAAGAATAATTTCCCCCTCCGGATTGAGGTGGGTTACCTTCAGATGAAAGGAGACAGTCAAAACAGCTCTCTCGACATCGGCTTTTTCGATACCGTCGTCCATTTAAGTTATCTTTTCGATCGGTTTAGTATCTTTGGACTCCTCAGCTATGGTTTTGCGGCCAACCTAGGCACCCTCCCCGCGGAGCTGCGCACCCTAGCCACCAGTGATGTCTCTACCCTCTTTGGTGGGGGCGGAGCGGGCTACACCACCCCTCTGAATGAGCTCACTAGCCTTGGCATTGAGGTACGGTATACCGGCTCCTTCAAGCGGGATGTGGTCGCTTTGCAAGGGATTGCCTTCCAGATCTATCTTCATATCAAAGGCTAGACGATTAGGCTCAATTCGACTGTCAGCCAAATTACCACCCTAAACACCTGAAAATACAGGACTTTGCTGTATACAATTAGAGAACGCCTAAACCCTTAACACGAGATTGTGAAGTAGACAGCTGTTTGCGGGGGAGCCAGGCGGGGGAAAAGTTGGCACCCGTAATGCAATTATACTAAGTCAGAAGCACAACACGATAAGCAAAACTAAACGCAACTTGATGAACAACTAGAAAACAACAAGAAACACAACGTGACTTCTAAAAAATAGAACGCAACACACTTCCCACTCCGATAACTTTGGGGCCTAGGCAACTAGGCCCCATAAAGTTTTTTAATCAATGATTTTTACAGGGTTTGACCTTTTGCGAGATACGGCTTACACCCAATAGGTGAGCTATCTATTTCTTTGCCTCTTCGTATTTTCTATCACTTACCTCATCAATATTTTCTATGTCAGTGTCCTGTACCATCGCGGCCTGACCCACAACGCAGTGCAACTGCGCCCGTGGGCTAGAAAATTGGTGATCCATACCGGAAGTTGGGTAACGGGACTCGATCCCAAAGGCTGGAGCTGCATGCACCGAATGCACCATCTCTTCTCTGATACCCCTAAAGACCCCCATAGCCCACTCAACTTTGGAGTGATTGGCACAGCCATGGGGCAGCTCAAGTCTTATCAAACGGTTTTAATTGGACTCATTCGAAACAAGAAAGAGTACGTTCAATATGTGAAGGATCTTAATTTTCCGGTGAGTATTTTAAACCGGAAAAGGTTGTGGGCCCTTCCTTATCTGCTGCACTTTGGAATTGCCCTTGGCATTGGATTCTTTTTCAATGCCTGGCTTTTAGGGGGCTGTTACTGGCTCGGGATGATGAGCCACCCGGTACAAGGCTGGATGGTAAATGCCCTGGCTCACCGTTTTGGTTACCGCAATTACGACACCGATGATAACTCCAGGAACAACACCTTCGTCGCTTGGTTTGTTTTCGGCGAAGGTTTCCAAAATAACCACCATAAATATCCCAACTCGGTCCGTTTTTCGGTCCGGTGGTTTGAAATCGACCCAGGATTCCTGCTCTGCCGAATCGCCCGTCGATTCGGAATGCTGGATTACCAGCTAGAGACTCACACCCTCTAGGGCCTATAATTTAATTCTCTTTTTTCTCTGCGAGATGTTTTTCAAAAAAATAGACCATCTGCTTGGCCTGCTCCATCGTGTTGGAGGTCCGGGCATTGCCATGTCCCTCATTTTCGAAAATCTTATATTGCACATCGATGTCCCGGTTTTTTAGCTCTTCTACAATCTGTTCCGTTTCCGACACCGGCACCCGAGGATCATTGGCGCCATGGAAAATCAAAAGCGGGGTCTTGATCTCATCGAGATAACTGGTGGGGGAAATCGATTTCAAAAACTCCTCATCGCTCAAAGGTCCATACTCCACTTCACGCAGAGCCCGCCGATAAGGTTTGGTGTTTTTCAAGAAGGTCACAAAATTGGCGATACCCACCGATTCCGCCGCCGCGGCAAAGAGAGCGGGCTCCACTTGGATGGAACGCAACACTAAGAACCCACCGTAACTCCCGCCATAGATAGCCAATTTTCCCGGAGAGGAATATTTATTTTCAAGGAGCCACTTGGCTCCCGCGATCACATCCGAAACACTGTCCATCCGTTTTTTGTAATTATCGAGGCCGGTATATTCCCGGCCATACCCAGTGCTCCCACGAACGTTGGGGGCCAACACCCCAAAACCCCGCTGCACAAAATATTGGAAAATGCGACTGAAGCTAGGGCGATACTGGCTCTCCGGCCCCCCATGTACATAGACAATAAAAGGGATGGGGCCTGCCGTGTTTTTAGGACGAAATAAAAAGGCCGGGATCTTTTTTCCATCAAAGGAAACGAAATCGATCTTTGTCTCAGTCGCTAAACAAAAGGAATCGATCTGCGCTTGGGTCGACGCAGTCCACTGAGTCAGCGCTCCAGCCTGATGTTCCCAAATATTATTATTCTCCACTGCCGAGGTGCGCGTAAAAAAAAGGTTTTTCTTCTGACTCCAATTTCCCAAAGCAGGATCGGAAAGCAGCGCCTTTGGAATTCGTGGCACTTCAAGTGCCCCCTTCTTTTTCCCGAAGGCATCCAATTCAAAGCCCCCAATCCTTCCATACCCTTGATCATTCACGGTATAGACCAATGCCGATCGAGAGGTATCCATGGAGATACTTTCCAGATCCCACCCCTCTTGAGTGAGTTCCTTCTGTTCCGGTTTAGCCCCCTTCATTCCAATCCAGCGCAATTGTTTAATTCCACCCACCTGATCGGAAAGAAAGAGAATCCCCTTCCCATTGCTCGAAAAGAGCCCCTGTTCATCACTCGTAGGAGCGCCTGGTGGATAAAGCGGCTTTAATAACTTTGTTTCCTTTTCATAGATCAGAATTTCGCTATCCAACACCGACCGAAAACGGGTGATTAAGATCCGCTTCCCATCGGGGCTCACATCGGTCACCGTGTGGTGACCTTCCAAACCGCTGAGTAGAGTGCTTTTCCGAAGGGAAACATCATACCAATAGAGATCAAAATCGGTGCGGTTCCGTTCATTGGATGTAAATGCAAATTGATTCGAATTGTTCGCCCAAGCCACACTCTCGACTCTTTTCGTGCGCCCCACCAAAAGAGGATGAGTGGTGACACGTCCCTCTAACTCCAAAAGATAGAGATCATATTGTTCATCGCCACCCACATCGGTAGCGATCAACATCCGTTTCGAATTGGGACTCAATCGAAAATATTTCACTCCATCCGGAAAAAAACTAATCTGCTTCGGCCATGCCTTTGGTCTATCGAGATAAAAGACCTGAGAAGTATCCCTCAGATCGGAAAGGAAATAGACCCCGCCTTTCAGACTCGGTTGGGGGCGTGTGCTACTGGAAATCTGTACGAAGGTCTCCACCGGATACTTCGCTTCACACCGTTTCAACTCCCCTGGTCGAGATTCCAGGGAAGGCGATGTAGAAGATGGATTGGATGCGGATGATGGATGGGCCTCTTGATGGGGAACCACCTCATGCCCTTTTTTTTGTTTGATGGGGCTCTTCGATTCGGTAATTCCCGGGGCTAATCGCTTGCCATGCTTGGGGGCCGCCACCCCCACCGACACTATCAACCCCAATAGTAGAATTTTCATTCTCCCCCCTCTTTTTTCAACAAAGCCTAGCCAAATCCAAATTCGTTCTTATTATATATGGATCGTGGACAAGGATCTGTACGAAATATTAGGAGTTTCTAAAACCGCCACCGAAACGGAGATCAAAAAGGCGTTTCATCGCCATGCAAAAAAATACCATCCCGATGTAAACCCCGGTAATAAAGAAGCGGAGCAGAAATTTAAAGAGCTGAACCTGGCCTATGAAGTCTTAAAAGACGTTAAAAAACGCAAACAGTATGACCAAATGAGAGCAGCTGGTGCCAACCCCTTCTCCCGAAATGCCCCTCCTGGCAGTGGTGGAATGGGAGGCATGGGTGGCTTTAGCAATGCCGATATATTTGGAGAGATGGGCTTGGGCGATCTCTTCGAGGAAATATTTGGCGGTGGCATGCGCCAAGCGGGAGGAAAACGCCGATCCGGAAGGCACGGCGGCCCTTTTCAGCAGCGCGGCCCCGATCACGAAGTCCATCTTCCCGTTTCCTTTCTCGATGCTGCCAAAGGAGTCGAAAAAACATTTGAGGTAGACGGGCGCCGGCTTACCGTAAAAATCCCCGAGGGAATCACTTCAGGAAATAAGATTAAACTATCTGGGCAAGGTGGGGGCGGCGCGGGCGGTGGCCCTAGTGGCGACATGATCATCACCTTAGAAGTCCAGTCCCATCCCGACTTTCGACGGGAGGGAGATAACCTTATCTACACGCTGCCCATCAGTTTTTCTGAGGCGGTATTAGGAGCGGAGATTGCGGTTCCTACCCTTGATGGAAAAGGGACTCTCAAAATTCCCCGCGGGATCTCCAGTGGCCAACGCTTGAAACTCTCGGGAAAAGGGATCCGCAATGCGAAAACGGGGGGGCGGGGAGATCAATTTGTAGAGGTGCAAATTAAGGTGCCCAAAACGCCCGATAGCGACTATGAACAGGCGGCCCAGCTGATAAAAAACAGCTCTTTCCATCCACGCTGATTACGGATAGAAATAGCTACGTGAAAAATTCTTTCATTTTATTCGTAATGTCAGCGATCTTAGTGGCTTGCGCCAGTACTGAGTTGATTGAATCGCCCAAAACCGCTTTCGTGCCCGATGTCGGCGAAGCCCCACGTCCTGCCATCCAATGGACCAGTCGCACCCTGGGACGGCAATTTGACTATTTGGGGGTGATCAAGGTGCGGAGCTGGACCTACGATGGAGCCCTCGAAAGACTGATTGAGGGAGGCCAAGAGTTAAGAGCCGATGCTGTGGTCGATGTCCACTACGATACCATTGGATTTCTCACTACAATGGAAGCCTTCGCGGTTAAATATAAATGAGGTTGTTATGAGTGGGGCACATCCCAAACCCAAAAAAATTGCAGTCGTGACAGGAGGCGGCGATTGCCCGGGACTCAACACTGCCATCCGTGCCGTCGTTCAATCGGCCGTTCTCCAATATGGAATTCAGGTTGTTGGCATTCCCAATGGTTTTAAAGGGTTGATGGAAAATAAATTCATCCCGCTCGACATCGAAAATACGAACGGAATTTTTGCCAAGGGGGGAACCATTTTAGGATCCTCCAATGTCGATTCCCCTTTCCATGTCCCGGTCATGAAGGATGGGAAAAAAATCTATGAAGATCGCTCGGATGAAGCGGTGGCGAATTTAAAGCGGGAGCGCATCGAAGCCCTTATTGTCATCGGTGGGGACGGAACCCAGAGCATCGCCCATGGCCTTGCTAAAAAAGGGGTCAAAGTCGTCGGAATTCCCAAGACGATCGACAATGATCTCAATGGCACCGAATTCACCATCGGATTTTTTACCGCTGTCGCCACTGCAGTTGAAGCGCTTGATAAATTGCACACTACCGCCGAATCACACCATCGGATCTTAGTGGTCGAGGTGATGGGCAGAAATGCGGGATGGATTGCCCTCTTCGCTGGGTTAGGAGGCGATGCCGATGCGATCCTGATCCCGGAAATCCCATTCGACATCGAAAAAGTAGGACGCTTTCTGAATGATCCCCACTCCGCTAAAAAATATTCGATTGTTGTCGTAGCGGAAGGCGCAAAGCCCGTAGGCGGCGATGTCACGGTTCAACGGATCATCGAAGATTCCCCCGAGCAGGTTCGATTGGGTGGCATCGGTCATCAGGTCGCGGCCCAGCTTGAGAAACTAACAGGAAGAGACGCCCGCGCTATTGTCCTTGGGCACCTCTTGCGAGGCGGGTCTCCGGAAGGATTTGATCGGATTTTGGCCAGCCGATTTGGCGTCGCGGCCGTGAAAGCGGTCGTGGATGGGAACTTCGATACGATGGTAGCCTATCGGCATGACACCGTTGAATTGGTGCCAATCGAAACCGGAGCCGGTAAAAACCGTTTCATTCAGACCGATTCCCCCTTCTTGCAAGCCGCAAAAAAGCGGGGCATCCACTTCGGCGACATTTAAGTAGTCGCTGTCGGGAAATGCAAAAAAACAGCCCCGAAGGGGCTCACTTTAATGTTTTCCCGAAAGCGGCGTATCCCGAGCGCATGCGAGGGATCTCGTCTTAAATACTTGAATTTTAGGGCCTGTTGTGAATTGGATTCGATCGCGATCGGATCAAAAAAATTCGCAATACCCTTCGTCTCCGCTTCCAAGACTAGGAGGCTTTTTTCCAATACTGCTTCCCTTCAGCCGGGAGAGTGTCGATGGGATCGTAATATTCATAGAGCTTGGTCAGGTTTTCCGGTTTGTTATATTCAATACTAGTTAAATAATTTTTCGTCCAATAGGAGATCCCTTTTACTTTGTCGTAGGAATGGACTTGATGAACCCACCGTTTACCGACGAAAGGAACGTCACAGACGATCCGGGGGGTCGCAAATCCCGGCAAGTATCCCATGATGTCATGTTGGAGCTTCTGAGCCACATCGAGCGAAACCCGCCAATGTTCCGAATTAGGGATCATGTCACACATGTAAAAATAATAGGGGGTGATGCCGGCATGATCCTGGAGTTTAAAGCAAAGATCCAGCAGCGCTTTCTGGGAATCATTCACTCCTCGCAGAAGCACTCCTTGGTTACGCACATCCCGAAATCCCATTTCAAAGATCTTCTTCGCCGCTTTGGCCACCAAGGGAGTGACCGACTGCACATTATTGATGTGGGTGTGGAGCGCTATCGACACCCCTTTTTGACGTGCCTTCTTCGCTAAACGATCCAGGCCTTCCAAAACCGAGTCTTGGAGAAAATGCTGAGGGACTCCCATCAACCCTTTACTCGCTAAGCGAATATCGCGGATGTTTTCAATATCTAAAAGCTCCGAAATAAATCCCTCCAAAACATTGATGGGAAGATTGGCAATGTCTCCACCAGAGACCACCACATCGCGAACTCCGCGATTGTTCCGTAAATATTCCAACATCCCTTTCAGTCGTTCCGGCTGTCCCGAATCGAACTTCCGTTTTTCCACCTGCGGAACACTCTGCCCCACCAGATCCATCCGGGTGCAATGTCCGCAATATTGCGGACAGGTGGATAGGAGCTCCGCCAGCACTTTAGTAGGGTAGCGATGGGTCAATCCTTCCGTGACCCACATGTCATGTTCATGAAGACTATCTCGGGTCGCCATCGGGTGGCTCGGCCATTCCACCTCCCGATCGGAATAAAAAGGGAGCATGTATCGACGGATAGGATCGGCCTTGAGATCCTGTAGATTCATCGTATTGACCATTTGAGGGGGAATGAGCATCGACATCGTGGATCGTTCCTTCTGGTCCTTTAATGCGTCGGCCGCCATGGCATCACTAAAGGCCGGTCCCACCACCGCCCTAAACTGCTCAACCGTCTTTACAAAGTTCCGTTTTTGCCATAAAGCACTCTCCCAATCCTCTTTCGAGACCCCTTTGTAACCCGGAATTCGGTTCCAATCAGGCTCCTGAAACTCGGAAGAATATTGGTAAAGATAAGGTTGCTTTGCACTGGCTTTCATTCTTTATAGGTACTTGAAATGGTAGAACAATGGCAAAGGGAAATATCGCAGAACCTCCGCACCGCGGAAGATCTTTTGGAACAGGGATTCATTCTGCCCGCAGAGTTACCTGCTTATGAAAGGCTGCTTCAACGCTACCCTTTTCAACTCTCCCGTTATTACGCGGGACTCATTGAAAAGAACAATCCCCATTGTCCGATTCGACTCCAGGCCATTCCCCAATTGGAGGAGCTTTCTACTTTAGGCAGCCCCGATCCCTTAGCCGATCTGGCCCATCAACCCGTTCCCAGAATTACCCACCGTTACCCCAATCGGTGCCTTCTCCACCTCACCCCTAACTGCTCGATGCTCTGCCGTTACTGCTTCCGAAAAACCCTTTTGAATGAACTTAAAGGGGAACTCTTCATGGGCGGTTTTGAATCGGCCCTGGAATATATTAAAGACCATTCTGAAATTGAAGAGGTTATCTTATCGGGTGGGGATCCCCTGATGGCCACGAATCAAAATCTGGCCAACCTGTTTGAAGGACTTGATTCAATCCCCCACCTCAAGCGGCTCCGCATTCACACCCGCGTTCCCGTCACCCTTCCCTCTCGAATCGAACCCGCTTTGGTGCAGCTGCTTTCCAAAACTCGACTGCCTTTGATTTTAGTTTCCCATTTCAATCATCCTAAGGAACTCACTTCAGAAAGCGAACAGGCTTGCAAGCAGCTCCATTCGGCGACGCCACACCTACTCAATCAATCGGTCCTTTTAAAAGGCGTTAATAACAAGGCTGCGATCTTAAAAGCCCTCAGCGAAAAATTGTTCGAAAATCGGATTCTCCCTTACTATCTCCACCACCCGGATCCGGCGCGCGGCACTTTCCATTTCCATCTCAGCATCCAAGAAGGAAAGGCGATCTATCATGAACTCCGCAAAATCCTTCCCGGCTATCTTGTGCCCCGTTATGTCATCGATAAAATCGACAGCCCCTTCAAACCAAATGTTGAATAAAGCAGACGATAGTTCGATACTAGAGATGTGCCTTTCGTAAGACCCAAAATTCACATTCCCCGTTTTTTTTCTTGGGTCGATGTTCTTCTGTTTGCGGGTTTGCTTCTTTTCATTTACGCCCTGGTCGGAGTCGCCAATGAATGGACCGAGCCCTTCCGTCCCAAGACCGAAATCGACTTGAGCTTCTTCTCCCTCGTTCAATACAGTTTTCTTTCCTTAGTCCGAGTCTTTGCCGCTTATGCCATCTCCCTCTTTCTGACCTTTACCTATGGTTATATTGCCGCGAAATCACGGGTGGCCGAATTTTTCCTGATCCCGCTCTTAGACATCCTGCAAAGCGTTCCGGTCACCGCCTTTATGCCGGGTTTGGTATTGGCTCTGGTCTATCTTTTCCCCCGCACCAACTTTGGATTGGAACTGGCCGCCATCTTCATGATCTTTACCGGCCAAGGATGGAACATGATTTTCAGTTTCTATTCTTCCGTAAAAAACGTGCCCCACGAGATCAATGAGATGTGCCAACTTTTCCGGCTAAGTGAGTGGCAACGCTTTAAAAAGATCGAATTGCCCATCTCCATGAATGGCCTTCTGTGGAACAGCATGCTCTCGATGGCGGGGGGATGGTTTTTCGTGATGACCATCGAATCCTTCACGCTCGGAGAAAAAGATTTCCGACTCCCGGGAATCGGCTCCTATATGAGCGTGGCCTATGAAAAACAGGATGGACTCGCCATCTTCATGGGCATCTCAGCGATGTTTACTCTCATTATTTTAGTCGATCGAGTGCTCTGGGCCCCCCTCGTTGTCTGGTCGGAACGTTTTAGAATCGACACCGATTACCGAAGCGGCGCCCGATCGGTGGTTTTGGATCTTTTGAAACGATCCGAACTCCCCAAGATGTTCAATGAATGGAATGAAAAATCCTTAAAGAAGATCCTGACCCTCGTTCCCGAGATCCGCTTCACCAATCCCCTTCAAAAATTAAAGCTCCGAAAAAAGAGAGGGCTTTTCGTGTTTCGAACAGCCGGGATTATCGGCTGCTGTCTTTTGGCCTATTTTGGAGTGAAGGGGATCTACGAACTCTTAGGGGCCAACCCTCTCACCACCTGGCTCCTGCAACTCAGAGATACCTTCTTCACCTTCTTAAGGGTCACCGCCACCGTTTTGATTGGGAGCCTCTGGACTATTCCCGTCGGAGTTTTCATTGGAATTCATCCGGTCTGGACCCGTCGACTCCAGCCGGTGGTACAGATAGTGGCCTCCTTCCCTGCCCCGATGCTTTTCCCCATGATTATTTTCGGACTCGAATATTTCCACATCGATTTGGAGATCGGTTCCATCGCTCTCATGCTCTTTGCCTCCCAATGGTACATTCTTTTTAATGTGATCAGCGGCGCCTCCCTGATTCCTGCTCAATTAATGGACGTGGCAAAAATCTTTCGGCTCCAAGGGCGTCATTACTGGACCGACTTTATCCTTCCCGCTATTTTTCCTTCGCTGCTCAACGGCTGGATTACTGCCGCGGGTGGGGCCTGGAACGCTTCGGTCGTTTCGGAGATTGTGACCTATCAAGGAAGAGAATTGATCGCGACCGGTATTGGGAGCTCCATTACCAAAGCGGCGCAGCTGGGGAACTATGCCGCACTCGCCGGTGGAATTGTGGCGATGGTCACGACGGTGGTCGTGCTGAATCGAGTTTTTTGGAGTATTCTTTACCGCTTAGCGGAAACCCGTTTTCGCCTAGAAGGTTAAGAAAGGAAGGGATGATTAGATGTCACTGCTTGCATTAGAACGGATCTCCCACACCTTTACCCTCAATAAGGGGCAGGAACTCCAAGTCTTAAAAAATATTAATATCTCGGTCCAAGAAGGGGAGATCTTAGCCTTTCTCGGCCCGTCGGGCTGCGGAAAAACGACGAGCCTCCGGATCATGGCCGGTCTTTTGGCCCCCACTGAAGGAAGAGTACTTTCCCATGACGAAGAGTTGGAAGGTCCCAACCCCAACCTCGCGATGGTTTTCCAAACCTTTGCGCTGTTGCCATGGTTTAACGTCGAGCAAAATATTGGAATTGGATTATCCCATCTCCATTTAACCGAAAAAAAATTAAAAAATCGGGTCGATGAAGCAGTTGAGCTGGTGGGTCTAGGCGGATTTGAAGAGGCTTATCCGCGAGAACTTTCTGGAGGGATGCGCCAACGGGTTGGTATCGCCCGAGCCCTAGCCGTTCGACCGGAGATTCTCTGTTTGGACGAGTCCTTCAGTTCAGTAGACGTGTTGACCGCCGAGAACTTACGTTCAGAAGTAATCCAGATCTGGAGTGAAAAATCGAAGGCGGTGAAGAGCGTGGTGATGGTGACCCACGACATCTTAGAAGCGGTCATGATGGCCCAGCGGATCTATGTTTTCGGAGCCAACCCCGGCCACGTTCGAACGGTGCTGACCAATAGCCTTGCCTATCCCCGAGACGCCAAAAATCCAAAGATCCGCGAGCTCGTTGATGTGATCCACTCCGTTATTACCGAAGCTCTGATCCCCGAGGAATCGGAGCGTCCTTTGGTAACCCCTCCTTCCTGGTATCAGGGATTGGAACCGCTTCCCCCCGTTGGTCCCAGTGAAATCATCGGTCTTTTAGAAGTACTCGATGACAATGGCGGCAAAATGGATATTTTCCACCTCGCCAATGAAACGGGAAGCGAATTCGGGCACTGCCTCGCCATCACTAAAACAGCTGAACTACTCGACTTCGTCGACACCCCCAAACAGACCGTCACCTTTACCGACCTCGGCAAGAAATTCATGCGGGCCGACACCGCCGACAGGAAAGAGCTCTTTTCAAATCAGGTGAAGGGATTGCGCCTGTTCCAAACCATTCTGCTTTGGATCGAAGAGAATGAGGAAAAATCATTGGAACGGGATGCAGTCATTGCCAGGCTTCAGACTTACTTCCCCAATGAAAAACTGGATCGCTTCTTCGATACTGTCGTCTCCTTTGGTCGCTATGCCGAGTTGATTTCTTACAACGCCAAACTGGGACTTCTCACCCTACCCAAACCGGATGAAGAGATCGCCGAAACAACCGCACCCGACGTGGAAAAAGAGTAGATCCCAACTGAACATCGTGTTATCCAAATAAAGCAGGCCATAGAAAAAGGAACAGATAGACATGCAAAGATTTTTATTCGCAGTGGTACTTTTTGCCTCCCTCACCACATTCGCGGTAACCCAAACCATCCACATCGGAAATGGCGCGGAACCGAAAGATCTCGATCCCAACATTATTACCGGAATGTACGAATACCAGATCGTACAACAGCTCTTTGAACCGATCCTGGATGTGCATCCTGTTTCGGGAGAGCCCTTGCCAGGTGTCGCAGAAAAGTGGAGCCACTCCAAAGATCGCATGGTCTGGACCTTTAACCTCCGCAAAGATGCCAAGTGGAGCAATGGCGATCCGGTTACCGCCGATGATTTTGTCTATAGCTGGACCCGGGTGTTAGATCCCGCTACCGCCAGTGAATATGCCTACTTCGCCTACTTCATTAAAAATGGCGAAGCTTACAACACCAAAAAGATTACCGATCCAAAACAACTCGGCATTCGAGCAGTCGACAAACATACGTTTGAGTTGACACTCCAACAACCGGTTCCCTTCGTTTTAAAGCTCCTCAGTTTCTTCACCCTCTCTCCGGTCCATAAAGCGACGGTTGAGAAGTTTGGTCGCAGCTGGACTAAAGCAGGAAACATGGTCTCCAATGGCGCCTATATCCTAGCGAAGTGGGATGTGAACAAAGAGGTTGTTTTAAAGAAAAATCCTAACTACTGGGACAAGGCCAAAGTTACCATTGAAGAGGCCCATTACTATCCGACGGAAAAGGCCGACACCGAGGAAAAACTCTTCCGATCGAAAAAGCTCCATGTCACTAACACTATCCCGATCGAAAAGGTGGGATTCTGGCACAAAGACACGAGCGGAGCACTCAAAACCGAACCGCTCCTTTCCAACGCCCACATGAAGATTAATACGAAACGTCCACCTTTGAATGATAAACGGGTGCGAAAGGCTCTTTCACTGGGCTTAGATAGAACTCGTCTCACCACTTTAGTTCTAAAAGGGGGAGAGGACCCGGCCTATGCCATGTCTCCTCCAGGAGCGGGCGGGTATCAGCCCAAAAAGTTAATTCCGGTCGATAAATCGGGCGTGGCCGAAGCAAAAAAGCTGTTAGCGGAAGCCGGCTTTGCCGACCCCAAGAAATTCCCCAAAGTGGATATTCTTTATAATACCGCAGAAGCTAACAAGAAATTTGTCGAAGCGATCCAGCAGATGTGGAAAGAAAATCTTGGAATCGATGTAGGAATTGTTAACCAGGAATGGAAGGTTTATCTCGACTCACAACGGACCGGGGACTTCTTCATTGCCCGTGCCCGGTGGGTGGGTGATTATGACGATCCAGACACCTTCTTAAACCTTTGGGTGTCCAATGGTGGCAACAACAACACCAACTACGCAAACCCTGACTATGATGGATTGGTAAATGCGGCCTCCAAGGAATACTCGGAGAAAAAACGTGCGGAAATCTTCGACAAGGCGGAAGCGATTCTGGCCGATGATGTGCCCATCATCCCGGTTTATATCGAGAAGAAGCAATTCCTGCTCAGCCCTTCAGTGGAAGGATGGCCCATCAGCCGCCTCGGCTCCCATCCCCTGAAGTACGTAAAGCTGAAGTAATCATCATCAAAAGGGGTCACTCTCCATTTGGTAACAAAAGGTGCCGGGTGCCTGTGGATAAACACCCGGCACCTTTTGTTACCAAATGGAGAGTGACCCCTTTTGATAGAGTGTCGAACAATTTGACAGTTATCTAAACGTTCGACACTCGAATCCCTTCTTAAAAATTCCTTATTATTTCCTATAGTTACAGGCATTAAATAAAAATACGAAGGTCTGGCAAAGCCTTGCAAAGTGTATTCACGTGGTTTTGCCTAGGGGCAAAAGGGGACACGGAGGCAATTTAGAGGAGACTCTAAACATGAGTTTAGAGGCAAGGGATTCTCTCCCAGGGGGAGAGAAAAAGAACTGCTTGTTAAGGGCAGCAGTCACGTTCCGGGACATAGTCTTGAAACGTGTCATACCACTACTCCTCTCTCACTCGCCGCTCCCGTTGTGGGGGCGGCGAGGTTTTTTTTGTAGTTAAGGTTATGTGGTCAGGGGAGAAATCATTACAACTGGGGACGGAGGCACCGGAGAAGGTCGCCACCGGCGGCATGTCGATCGTCTACCGCGCCTGGCAATCTCACCTCAAACGTCCTATCGCCATTAAACGCATCAAAACAGAACTCCTCGATCGCCCCGAGACCAAAGAACGTTTCCGTCGAGAAGCGCTTTCACTTGCAAAAGTACTCCACCAAAATGTGGTCCACGTTTACGACTATGTGGAATCTCCAGAAGGAGACTACATCGTCATGGAATTCATCGATGGGGTCGATCTTTCCCACGTTTTAAAAGAGGTGGGCACCCTTCCACCGGTCTTGGCCGCCTTGGTTGCCATGGGCATCACCCGTGGATTGAAACAACTCCACGCCAGTTCGCTCATTCACCGGGATATTAAACCTTCTAATATCCGTCTTTCCACTCGTGGGGATGTAAAGCTAATGGATTTTGGCATCGTGATGAACCTGGATGCTTCTGGGCTCACCTCTCCTGGGCTGTTAGTAGGCTCTCCAGGATATCTCTCTCCCGAGCAGATTTTAGGGGACTCCGTCACCCACCAGACCGATATTTTCCTGATCGGCATCACCCTTTACGAGATGCTCACCGGCACGCGTCCTTTCCGTCAGGATGAACGCCATTCGGTGTTTCAAAAGATCCGGGAGGTCGATTACATCCCGCTCAAAAAAATGAATCGCTCTCTTCCCCGAAAGCTCATTCAGATCGTCGAAAAATGTCTGGCCCAAAACCCCGCCGATCGCTTTAACTCCGCTTCGGAATTACTCCAAGCCCTTGAACATTTTTTAGGAAGCGATCCGTGTTTAAATTCTGAAATGATTCTCCTGCAGTTTTTAGATCAAGAGGCGCTGTTAAGGCCATCGGTTCCGATGCAACAGACCCATGACACTTTGATCACTCGACTTTATTCCCCTATTTCTCTGCTCATTCCTTTTGGAACGGGAATATTGGTGGGACTCCTCACTCAACTCTTTTGGTAAAACCCATATAAAATTGCCGCTAAAGCGATTATTCCCATAAGCAATCCGGCCACCATGCAGACCAACGAAATTGCCATGCAGATATGCAAGATCACTCGACTCGGACGGACCGAAGGAAGATTTGGTTTTTCTTGCTTCAGAAAACTACTGTTCTGCTGAATCGCGCTCACCAATTCATCAAAATATATAAAATCGATGTCAGGAATTTCAGAGTCGATAAAGCTGACCCGGATCACCTTCCGAAAGGTCAACGCCTTCACCTCGACCCGAATTTGATCCCATGGGATCAAAACGGCATGCCACTTCAGATACTTCAAGATCTGCTTTGCTAGATAAAGACCTTCTGGACTCACCCCAATCGTCAACATCGATCGATAGTGCCACCAGCCCATCGTAGCCGATTCCATAGGAAATATTTTCCCGCTGGGGGGAACTCCGGTGTGAAACCGCTCCGCTAATTTATCCCAGCCACTCGTGATCATGGGTCCACAACCTTTTGAATCGCCTCGGCCAACCGGTGATCCTTTTCGGTGACCGTTCCGGTGGTGTGGGTCCAGAAAGTTAATTCCACCTGATTGTAATGGATGGCGATATCGGGATGATGGTTCTGTTGTTCAGCAATTTCGGCGACTTGGTTTACGAAGGCCATCGCCCTCACAAAATCCTTGAAAAGGTACTCTTTTTTTAAACGCTCAGACATGTTATAGCCCTCCTCGTTCTATGCGGAAACTCTGTTGCCTGTGGTTGGTCACTTTAGCTACCTGGAGCTGGGCTCCCCCACTCCCTTTTTATGTTCCCGAATCTTTCCTGCCCTATCTCCAACCAGAACATTACCTTATCCCACTCGAAACGGGTCCTAATGAAATTGTAGAACAGGCGAACCGTATCATCCAAGGTGAAATCAACCGAAATGTAGGAGGGAATGGAAAGCGGATCCGCCCGCTATTGACCTTTTTGGCCGCCGCCTTAGTAGGACTTCCCCCTCAACAAGCGCTTCACATCGCTCGAATTGTAGAATATGTCCATGGTGCTTCCCTCATGCATGATGATGTGATCGATGAAGATGATGAGCGTCGAGGAGAAGAGACGACCCGCAAAAAAGTAGGAAATAAACGAGCCGTCTTGCACGGCGACAGTTGGCTTGCCCTCCTGACTCAACTTTCATTGAGAACTCTTCCCCATCCCATTGCAATGACGGACGAAGTGATGCAGGTCATTCGAGGAATGGCCATTGGGGAGGAGATCCAGGCCGCTGCGATTAAACGAGGCTATTATACCGATGAAGAATACCGTGAAATCATCATCCACAAAACGGGACTTCTTTTTGGTTGGGCCATGACCGCTCCCACTTACTATCTCATTGGAGAAAAAGAGCTGGTCAGAAAGCGTTTTCAAGATTTTGCGATCGCTTTGGGGGAACTCTACCAGATTTGGGACGATCTCGATCCAGCCGATTACAAAAAAATGGAAGCCAATCTGGTGAGGCACCTCGCCGCCAAAGCAATGGGGAGTCAGCCCTCGGTCGCTGTTACCTTTACAAAACCTCAATTAGAAATCGGCCGTGATTTAGCAATGATCCGTTTGAGAGCAAAAGCACAGGAACTACAGGAACACTTGATCCCGGCATTGATCATTGATGCCGCACCTTTTTTGAAAACCTCTCCCTACCACTTCAATGAAGGCGGGCTCTGTGAAAAGAGTTTGCGATCAATGGTCGATTTTCTAAGCAGTCGTTAAATTTGAACAATACTCATCGGCCCTATAACTCCCTAAATGATTATTATAAATTTGCCGAAAGGTTAACTGAGGAGCACCTATATGCTACAAATTTTCCTACTACTGAACATGCTTTTCCTGGGACAGGCACTGGCGGAACGCACCGTCACATCTTCTTCCCTCAGATTAAGTACTTATGGGATAGGCAATGCGAGCAGTCCTATACAATTTACACACCATTTGTACTCTGTTGATGTCACCAACATTTCAACCGAAACACAAACGGTCACCGTCAGCGCGGTGGCAGGAAGTGCGGGGAATTGTTTGGGAGCCTATGTTTCTGGTGGAACCTCAACAGGGGTCAACTATAGTCTTGGCGGAGGTTCTGAAACAAAGGATATTCCGCCCGGCTCTATCAGAGCGTTCGAAATTTACGCCCAATGTTATACAACTGGCTATACCTCGATCTCAATCCTAGGAACTACCTCATCCGCTGGAAGTGGAGGCACTCCCATTAACGGCTCTACCATTTGGCAGGAAACCATTGTGGGGGTGAAGATTACTGCCCAAGGACCTACCGGAAGGTTAAATAGCGGCGCAGTGGTGGCCCGGCTCACCTCTGTAACGAAAAGAGGTCATGGAACCGGAATTGAAAGCTACATCCCGTCCTCGGGAGTCGATATTAATGGGGGCCGCCCCTTTTAAAAAAATGTTTTGCCAATTACAATCGACGGCGATTGCCTTCAACCGAAGCCGAAGTGGTCGTCTTGGTCACCTTAATATTTCCATTCACATAGGTTTCTGAACTGGCTTCTGACTCCTGTTTCTGGCGCTCTGTATCAAAAGCGCTGTACTCGCGTCCACATCCAATGACCATTAAACTGGTTACGATTAAAGTGATTTGAAAAAAATTTTTAGATAGCATCCTATCCCCCTTGTATTCTCTGATATTGCAATGACCGTTCCAGCCTATTTATGCGTAAGGAAACCCACCATTTCGTTGACACAGAATACGGCTGTTCCAAGAGCTGAAAGCTGTCAAAAGTTTAGTCAGTTTAGGATACTATTGAGGGATGCAAAGGGTGGTCATTTTGGGAGGCGGACCGAGTGGGCTAGGGGTCGCATGGGGACTTACTTCAAACGGGCACACTAACCTCCTCGTCGTCGAAAAAAAGGCACAGCTCGGCGGCCTCTCGGGAAGTTTTACTGAAGGAGAAACCCGTTTCGATTATGGCCCTCATCGATTTTCTCCCGAATTTCCTGAACTGGTCTCGGCCTTAGAAAATTTGATGGGTGGAGAGCTTCAATGCCTACCCAACCAGCAGGGAATTTACTTAGGAAACCGATTCTATCGCTATCCGCTAAAAGGGCTCGATCTCCTCAATCTACCCACGCTGAAATGGGGGCTCAAGGCTCTGCTTAAACGCAAAAATAATTCAACCTCTCCCTTTCGAAAGCGCATTCAAAAAATTTATGGTTCATTGGTGGCCCAAAATATTTTTTTTCCAATGTGCGAAAAAGTTTGGGGCAATGTCGATGCTATGGATCCCAGCTTTGCCGAGATCCGATTTTCGTTGCGCTCCAAGCGGGACACCACTTTTTATTATCCCCAACAAGGATTCCAACAGATCTGGGATCGATTGGGAAATCACCTTGTGCAAAAAGGGGTTGAAATCCGCTGTTCCAGCACAGTGGAATCAATCCATCTTACAGGAAATAGAGTCACTTCAGTCAGAATCAATAGAGAAAAAATTCCTTGTGATACTTTAGTCAGCACCATCCCAACCCAATCGCTCGCAGCTTTACTCAATCTATCTATTCAAAGAAAATCTTTTCAAGAACGCGGGATGTTACTGGCAGGATTCCTCCTTCAACAACCCACAACTTTACCCGCTCGCGTGATTATCTTTCCAGAAAAGGATTTTATTTTTAATCGTCTGAGTGAGCAGAACCAGTTTAGCCGCAAGATGGTTCCAGAAGGACACTCCGCTATTACGGCTGACATTCTCACGGAAGTGGGAAGTCCCACCTGGCAAAAACCGGACACAGAAATCTTGAACCAGATCGAAACCGATCTCCTTCACCTCCCCTGGTTTAAAAAGGAGCTGATTACCCAGCGCTATCTTTGGCGTATGCCAGTGGCCTATCCACTCCCCACCGTGGAGCGAGAAGAGGCGCAAACCCAATGGAACCAACAGATCCAACGGTTTGAAAACATCCTATGCACCGGTAGATTCGCAACCTCCGATTACAACAACTCCCACACCGCCCTTCATAAAGGAATGGAATTGGGAAAATGGATCGCGTCACATGCATTTCTTGGGGCACCACTCAGTGGATGGTATGAAAAGGCCGAGGCCCTTCGCAAAATCCCCATTCGGGATTGAAGGCTAGAACGGTTCGAACCGGATGAAGCGCACCCAAGACGGAGAGAAGAATTTTAAAATGTAGCATTGGTCAAGGATCCCTTATGTCATTTCTCATCGCAATTAAACCCTGAAAAAGTTAGCAATTTAGTGGCAAAAAATCCGCCACACTTTCTGATGATTTTGAGTGGCAGTGATTGCAGAAGCTGAAAGTACCAAGGATCATTCCATGGTTCGGGAGGGGAATCATGGGCTTTGGAAAATGGCCTTTATTATTAGCTTTAGTTTTTTTAGGTGGAATAGAAATCTTTTCGATGCCCCAGATATATACTAATCAGCAGCGAAGCTGTGCTCTACTGGATGATGGAAGGATAAAGTGTTGGGGGGTCAACCGTACTGGACAATTGGGGCTAGGGGATGTCAACCCTCGCGGAGACGATCCCAATGAAATGGGTGAGAACCTTCCCACCGTCGATCTCGGACTGGAAAGAGCGATCTCACTCTCGGTGGGCTTCGGTCACACCTGTGCGTTATTTGAGAGTGGAAAAATAAAATGTTGGGGCTTCAATGGGTTCGGGCAATTGGGATTGGGGAATGTCCGGAATTGGGGAGATAACCCAAATGAAATGGGAGAGAACCTTCCTTTTACCGACCTTGGGAGAGAAAAGCCCATCTCACTCTCCATCGGCGGCACCCACCACACTTGTGCCCTCTTTAAGGAGGGAAGGGTAAAGTGTTGGGGAAACAACGATTATGGCAGGTTAGGGCTCGGAGATATAGAGATGCGAGGCGATGACCCCGGCGAAATGGGAGTCAATCTCCCCTACATCGATCTGGGAAATGATAAAGTGGTTTCGCTTGTTAGCGGCTTTGCTCACACTTGTGCACAGTTTCAGAGTGGGGGAATCAAGTGCTGGGGACGTAATGGCTACGGGCAACTGGGACTGGGGGATAGAAGCGATCGTGGAGATGACCCCAGTGAGATGGGAGAGAATCTCCCCTACATCGATTTAGGAGAAGAGAAAGTAATTTCGGTCGCTTGCGGCTTTGATCACACTTGTGCCCTCCTTGAAAGCGGAAGAGCGAAATGCTGGGGTATTAACAAGTTTGGACAATTGGGATTGGGGGACACCCAGAATCGGGGAGATAACCCGGGCGAAATGGGACAAAATTTAGACTTTGTGGATCTCGGGGACGAGAAGGCACTTTCGCTCATTGCAGGTTATCGATACACTTGTGCCTTGCTTGAAAATCAGCGAGTAAAATGTTGGGGAGGAAATCTCGTTGGCGAGCTGGGAATGGGACACAACACTTCGGTTGGCGGCAAGCCAAACCAAATGGGGAAAAGCCTGCCGTACCTTGATCTAGGGCTACCGATATTGGCACTTTCTCCCGGCACGGAATCGTCCCATTCGTGCGCCCTCCTGAAAAACAACGCCCTCAAGTGTTGGGGCTCCAATCTATATGGTTCGTTGGGATTAGGGGACACCCAGAATCGGGGAGATAACCTCGGGGAAATGGGACAAAATTTAGACTTTGTGGATATTGCATTTTAAGACCGAGCACCTTAACTTTGATGCACGCACCTCATTGAGAGCGCCTCCCGATCTGATTGTTATAGTAACTCAGACACTCTGCGCGGCTAAATCAGCTTTCAGGGAGACTGACTCTGCCACTCAAAGTTAAAATACCGATCGGTGAGAATCTGCGAACAGTTCGTCGATAAATTGAGGAATATTTCATTTAATCCATCGGTATTTATGATAGTTCAAATGCGTAGGTCGATTAATATAAGGAGTCTGATTATGTATAAGTATTTAGTATTGAGTGCCCTTGCGATAGCAACCCCGGGATTTACCTGTTCTCCACCTCCAAACCAGATATTGAAACAAAATCCGGAATTGGAAGTGCTCTTGACCATGCTCCAGCCATCGGTCGATCCGAAACAGCCTTCCGTAGGAAACCTCTACAGAAAGCTCATGAAACATGATGGAGACACAATCAAGTCTATTGTGTATCGCACCGATCAACGTGAACCTTTTTACACCATCACAGTCCTTCGTAAATCCGGCAAAAAAGAATGCTCCATTGAAGCGAAACCAGTATACATCGCCCCCGCTGAAGTGGGAATGTGTCCTAAACTAAAGGGCCTTGAACTGAGCGAATTGGTTGATATGAACGACGAGCTCTGTCAATAATTTCACGTAAGCCTCCGCCGCGCCTCAACTAGCGCGGCTTTTTTTTGCAATTCGATCATCACTGTTTCCTTATCTACCAATCGGTGAAAATTTGCGAGCCTCCTCATTGAGGATGCAAGGGAAAGACCGATTTAAAGGTATCGGAAATTAACCGATTGAGGTTACTCACACAAAGTTCCTGCTGCTTCTGAATGATTTCCGCAGTTTCGGGCGCGATCTCGGATGAGGAGTAGGTGTAAAGTGCATTTTTTGCACTTGCCGTCAACATTTCCTGGAAATAGGCATCCAGATCCAGTTGCGGGTTGAAGTAGCGAAGCGGAATT
>CAZRZK010000024.1:23656-53780 GCA_964604555.1 uncultured Pseudobdellovibrionaceae bacterium
TTTTGATGGGCTAAGAACGTATTCACCCCGAACTCGTCTTGATAGTTTTTAAATCGCAGTTCATAGATTTCATGAGCCCCCTGTGGGTTTCCAAAAACCACATCCAAACTCATGTTGCCCGGAAAGGTGCCCGACCATTGATTGCATGCCCATTCGACATGGTAAGCCTGTTTTTCGGAGAATTTGCGATCAAAAACAAGGCGCTCTTCGTACTTTCCTAGTGTTCCCATGTTGAGCTCGAAAAAAGCGGGGCCAACATACCCAACTACCCCACCCTCTAGGGAATGATGATGCTCCGGTTTTTTGGGAATAAAAAAACTGGATGAGATCCTATCGGCAGCCTTTTTATTGAGTAGATGGGGTAATTCATCTGGGTAAATGTCCTGAGACGTAAACTCTGAATTTTCCACTTGTGGATTCAGCGTTTTAATAAAAACCGTGCCCGTTAGTTCCCGCACACGCACTTGATGGTCCAAACTATTTCCCACTGGGTAGGGTTTCAACAAAGCGTAAACCACCTCATGGAGAATCAACCCTATTTGATTCGTGGCGTTCATTTTCTTCCAATGAGGGCGATTAATAGTGATCGTCCCGCCAGATCGATTCGCGATAGGAATATACGGACCTGCGATTTTGCTCTTAACGGGTAGAGCGGTGAGCTCTTTTTCAGTAAACACCCAGCGATGAAGCCCCATCGCGGCTATGAGTGTGTGTGCTAACAACGCATCAACCTGCTCGACTTTCAGAAACTGTACGACTAAGGAATCAAGCGGAAATTCATTGGAGGAAAAGATAGGTTCCAGATGGATGCGAAGAGCCTGGAATCGAGAGCTATTGATTAAGCCCGTAGGAACTGGAATGTCGAAACCGATGACAATTCCCATTTCGGCAAAATCTAAAAGATCAATACGATTTTCTTTCAAAATCCCCATCCCCCCATTCCCAACCTCATTGGCGGAGACGCGCGGAGATAATACTTCCGTTTTTTGACAGGATACGATTACGATTAAGAGTGAGAGGTTAATTAAATAATTTCTCATGATTCCTCCACGCAGATTTTAGGTTCGTTTTGTTTTAACTGGGTTGCGGCAAAAAGTTGAATACCCAGACAATAGACAGCCGTTTTATTGGGTCGAGTATTGTATTTTTTAACCAGGGCTCTTCTCATCTCCCGTAGCTCCTCTTTTAATTGGGGAAGATCGGATGGGTTAACAGCAAAATGGATTGCGGAAAAATCACGCATTTTCACCTCCTGAAAGAACAGGGCGGTCTGGGCACGATGCAGAATCTGGCTGTGAAATTCCTTAATTGCCTTTGAAGGGATATCTTGAGTCGTAATCGGAAATCCTTCGATGGCTTTCCAACCTCCCTCTTGTTTTTTCAGCAACCCCACTCTTTCGAGACGGCTCAAAGCCCTCTCCACTTCGATGGGATTGAGATCGAGTCGAGAGGCAATCCAAGATGGGGAAGGCTGAAAATCATCGGTGGCAAAAAGTTCGAGAATTGCAAAATGATGCCATTGGGCGATAATCGCGAAAAGATCAGCATCGATAACCTTGATATTGGCCTGGGATTCAATTTCTTTTAATTCAGCCAAAGCGGCGGTACGGCGGATCTGGCTCCTGGCATGCTGCGATTCGACAGAGACGATAAAGAGTCTTTTTTCCTTTTCACTCCAATTGAGATGAGTGCAAATCTTCTGAGCCATTTCTGCGCTCAATCCCTGTTTGCCTTGGAAGATATCACTCAAGCGAGAGGGGAGGAGATCGATATCCCGGGCGAATGCACGGAGTGAATATCGACGATTTCGATGGCAACGTTCGTTGAATTCATCCTTCAGACGATTACGATAGTTTTCTGCCCCTTCCAACATGGCGCCTCTTATAACAAAAGCAAAAAAACCGATCAATGCACAACGAACGAACTGTTCTGTGAGATTCTGTGTGGATGATAATCGGCTATCTCAAGGATTGAAGGTCAAATCGACAACTACCGTTCCAACCGGCACCGCAACCGCTTTAAAGGCCAGGTTGGCATGTAGAATTGGAGTGGGATTTCCATTGATATGGGCTTCCCATCCGGGAAACCAGGTATCGGCGATGACAAAAAGCCCCGGTCTGCTCACTTGGAGGTAATAGATCAGCTTATCGCCATTCCTTTCCATCTTTTCAATTTTGCCTTCCGCAGGTGAAATAGAATTGGATTGCATCACCACTAAGTCTTGAATTTGATCGAGTGGAGTGGCTTTCAAGACCCGAATCCCCTCTTGAAAAGAGGAGATCGAAATTACTTTTTTCGGAAAGTAGCCCACTCCTCCCATTTCATGGCAGCGGTAAGCAGCGATTGTTGAATCCTCCGCAAATCGTTGACAAGATTCTGGAGAATAGGGCCCTCCAACATCCGGAAATTCTGCCAGATCTTTTCGCAGCGTAAAGAGTGAAACCCGATGAAGCGCCAGCACCTTAAAGAGATCGGGATCATACCGATCTTCCATTTTCTCAGGGCCAATAAAACGATCAGGACGAATCAGGTGAAAGCCATGAGTGTACCATTTATGGTAAAGCTGGCTATTGAGCGCGTAGTATCCCATTGGAAGCAACGGAGAGAGCAGACGCACATCCATCACCCCCACAGCCGAACCCCAATTCGGATAAAGATATTCCCACGGGGAATAATGGCGACGGTCTTCTTGTTCAGAAGTTTTTTGAAGAGAATCGATTAAAGTCCCCGATGGATTGATCTTGGCAATCGGGGCTACTTCCACTGGCAGCTGCCATCTCAAAAGATTTTTAAGGTAAGGCGTGGCCGTCCCAAAACGAAGTATCGTGAAAGCAACGACAGCGACACCCACTTTCTTTGCTTTTCCATCAAGCGTTGCAAATCCCAGCGCCAATCCATAGAGGAACAAAAATTGAGTGGCAGGAGTCAAATGACGCCCAAAGCGGACGCTCGATAGAAAGGGAAAAGGACAAAAGAAGGGGGCACCCCAAACCATTATTCCCACTCCGAATAAAAGTGGTATGAGAGCAGCTCGAAAACGCCATTTTTTGACCGTCCAAAAGATCAATGCAAATCCGGGAAGCGTTCCCACTAAAATATCCTGGCGGGTCCAGGTAAAAAGATCTTTGAGGAGTTGGCGAAATCCAATCTGGTGCCAGCCGGCAATGCAAACCAAGGAGCGGCTGGAGGCAAATTCCGATAAATATTTTAGTTGCGGAAACCAGACTGGCGACGTTAGCAGAAACCCGATGAATAATGCTCCGGCAACTCTCGGCTTTTTCGCGGCGATGGCGCAAACGGCCGCCATCACTATGAACGCAGATTGCGATTGCTGAAAAGCCAGCAGGCCAACCCCAACCCCCAGTGCGAGTGCAATTCCATAGCCCCACATAGCAGGACCAATGAGAGCTACCCAAAACCAAGGGAAGAGGAGATCAATATCCAAGCTGACGGTATCAATGGAAGCAGTCAGGTAAGGGGCAATTGCGGCCCCTACGGCAATGACTGCATTGATCCCAAAGGCAATCCCAGAAAGATGGAGGGCCACCATCATTCCCAAAACCCAGAAAAAAACACGGGCAAACACCAAAATATCCCGACCGGAATCCCCTGAAACGTGACGCAAAAACCATCGCGTTGGGGAAAAATGGCCATGATGAGAATCAAATACGACTGGATAACCCGAACCCATATAGGGATTCCATTTCGGAAGCCCCCCGCTGCGTCGATAATAATAATCGAGTGGCGTTTCGCACCAAGCCGGAGCTGGATCAAAATTCCCCATCGATAGGGGGTCGACTTGGCATTCAAAGGTTTGCGGATTTGTCCTACAGATGGGGTGAATTGTCTGAGCAAAACTTTCAGCAGAAAGGGTATATTTTGGAAGTAGCGCCCAACCCCAGACAATCAGTGTGATAAACAGAGCGGTGGCAGTTAGGATTCGCATGGGGTTTGATGTAGAATATACCACAATTGATGACACAAGAACTCCGCCGCTCTTCGGGATATTTAACGGCACTGATCCTCTGTGCCACCTATTATTGCCAACGCGTTTTTGGATTTTTTATCCCCTACGAAGGAGATGCACTTCCTAACCTTTACTTCCGGATCTACGAAAGGCTTCTCACTCAAGATTATAATCCTCACCAATGGCACTTCATGAGCAACATGTCCTTCAGTGGACGTTCCAATCCCTTTCTCATTGCCATCTCATTTTTATTGAAGACTTCCTTCCCCCATCTTCCTGATACGTCACGAGGTTTATTAACCTGTCTCATCACCAGTTGGCTGCTCTTATGGTTGCTCTCCTGGAGCAGTTTCTTTTGCCTCCGTTACTTTCGCCTCAGTCGAATGGCCAGTTTCCTTGGAGCCATTGTTATCTCCTACACCGGTTTTCACCTCTGCGGCGTGCGCGAGTTCAACCACATGTTCTTGGTCTCTTTTATCTTTATTTTCCCCACTCTCATTGGATTCTGCGAACTGTGTAAAACTAAAAACAAACTTCGGCCCGCGCTCGCCATCGCTCTTTGCATGGGACTCTCCTATTTGGGAGGCACCAATGCCCCGATGTTCTATTTCATGCCCTTTTTCTTCTGCATCCCCTTTCTCTATCCCAAGTGTGATCGAATCAAATCGCTCACCTATCTTTGTTTTGCAGGACTCGTGAGTCTTTTGGTGGGAAGTTCGGTTCTCTTTCCGGGAATGCGCGCCCTTCCGGAGATGAACCGATCTGAACTTCACTTTATCGGAAGTGGTTTTTCTTTTATCGATAAGTTCATCACCCTTTTCCTGCGCGATTGGTGGCGTACCGAGGGGTGGAGCTTTCACGAAACCGATTGTTTCCTGGGACTACCCATTCTTTGCCTGCTCCTCATTGGATTTGTCGTTGCATGGAGGCAGCGGAAGCAGCTTTGGCACGCGAAACTCATGGCCCTTTTCCTAGTGGCGGCTGTGCTCATCAGCAACAAGTCGAATTTGCCGCCTTGGATCGGCTGGCCGATGGAATGGGTTTATGAACGTCTGTCCATTAGTAATCCAGACAGATTTTTTCTCCTCGCTACACTACCGGCCGCTTGGTTTGTGGGTTTGGCTTGGGACCATGGTTTCTTTAAATTCCGTTCCTATTGCATTACCTTCCTCGCCCTGCTGCAGTGTTTCCTGATCACCAGAGTCTTCCTTCCAGTCGTTCCACAAATCCTTCCCGATATGCTACCCGTCGCCACCGCCTCTCTTGTCTGTGGAATGCTCGCGACCCTCGGTATTCTCTTCCTGAAAGCAAATTCCAAACCGATTTTTAAACATTCCCTCCTGTTTCTTATTTTTGCGATGTATGCCCTAGCCCCCATCCAAGTGACCCTCTATTCGCTGGATGCCCGTTACCTCTGGGAATTGCCAAAAAACATCGAACCCCGGCTCCGTTGGAAAAATATTTTAGGATGGGTCTGGAATTACGATAAGGCCTTCCAACGGCTCGAACGCCATTTCTCCCTCACTCCTGAATTTTTAAAAGAGGACTGGACCCGCCAAGGAAAAGTATTGATGTCGAGCGATCTCGTTTTCGAATTTGTGCAACGGGGAAACTATTTCGCCCCCAAATCCGGCCATCAATTTGCCTTTACCCAGATCTTTGATCCGGCCACGCCAAAACGACTTTTTGAGCTCTCAAAGCGGGTGACGCCGGCGATCCTGGATCTCTATGGCGTTTGCTCTTTCGTGCCCTTTGAAAAGGTTGGACCGCCCTTTCCTCTACCTGCCGTCCAACGCCCCAGCTGTCTGCCCGAGGCCTTTGGCATCAATCAACTCCGATTTTCAAACTCAGACTCCCATGTCCTTGCCCAAATGCAGGGAAGTTCGACAACCGACTTTCAAAAAAAGATCTTAGTCAATTGTTCCGATCTCAACTGCCAATCGCTTCAACAGGGCACTGCAAAAACAACCAAAGTAGAACGAACATCCCCCAATGCCCTTCCCCTTCAATACACAGTAGAAACCGACGGCCCGACCTGGATCTTCTTTTCCCTGCCATACCACCGAAATTGGCGTGCTGAGTTGGGAAACCATCCGCTCCCCTTGATCCGCGCCAATCATGCCTTCACAGCAATATGGGTGCCGGCTGGAAAATCGACCCTTCACCTTTATCTCGATCAAAGCTTCCGAACGTGGTGTGATTGGATTTCCATTCTTTCCATTATAGGATTGGCCTGTGCTCTCATCCCGTACCTTACTCAAACGAGCCTGGCAACTGCGTTGCCCTCAATGCGGCGAAACCCCGCTGTTTGAAAAGTGGGGGGTTCTTCGTGAAAAATGCCCAAACTGCGGACTGGAAATCCGCGCCCGTGAAACCCATACCTGGTTTTTTATGTATGTCAGCACCGCCGCCATCTCCGGACTCTTTATTATTGGAATGCTCCTTATCCAACCCAAGAACCTATTTTTTGGACAAATCATCTTACTCATAATCTCAATAATAACCTTCTTTGGAACGGCCCAACTCCGCAAAAGCCTCGCCCTTGCCTGGGAGGTGTTTATAGACAGGCTATGCTGAGATGAGATATACCTTAAAACCGTCGTTGCGAGGAGGCCGTTAGGCCGACGTGGCAATCTTCACCTTATTAAGGAGGGATAGGCAAATTGGTATGCCACCGCATTCGAAATGCGGCGGGAGAAATCCCTTGAGAGTTCGAGTCTCTCTCCCTCCGCCATTCGGTTCGCTTTCGCGAATCGAATCGGCAACGGCGGCTGGCTCTACTCCATTAACGGGCTCTACGCCATTAACGGGGGAATCGATCCCTGGTGCGGTAAATTTCTAATTCAGTGTTTTACTCGAATTGAAATCAAAATTATCAGGATTAAGCCGTGATTGCGTTAACGTTCCGTGGTAACCCGTACAACCCTTTATATCCCGCTCTGTCGTTATCAACCCCGTTCCTGTTTGTCGCCACTACAACAAACCTAGAAGCGCAGACAATTTATCAAAAGAGATGAGTCGTCCGTTGATCTCTTCATCTCCTTGGTCCACATTACCTACATAACAAACTTGATAAAACCTAGGAATGGGGGTTCTGTTTTTAAAGTAGTGGATATGGGAGCTCAGTGCCGTTGCCGACAACTTGCACTCGATGGCAAATAGCGGTTTGTGGTTTTGCACGATGACAAAATCCACTTCCCTCGAGTCGGTATCCCTCAAGTATCTCAATTCCATTTTGTATCCTTCTGTATCCTCCAGAAAGTGGCAATATTTGAGAAGGTGGCAAGCCACCATGTTTTCAAACCGGAAACCCGGCTCTTCAATCTCAGTCCAGTCCCAAAGGTAAAGTTTCTGTTCCTTTTTCACCGCGCGAATTTTGGGGGATCCGTAAGGGGCGATTCGAAAACAAAGATAAAGCCTTTCAAAAATATCCACCCAGCGCTTCACGCTCTTAGGGGACACCTGCAGGTCCTCTGATAAGCTCTTGTAGGATAAGGGGGTTCCGACACGAATAGGCAAGGCATCAATCAACTCCTCCAATAAACTAATCTCCTCCACTCTTTCGAGGGATCTGACATCCTCAGATAATATTTTATCTATGCGTTGTTTGCGCCACCTTCTTGAGAAAAGGCTCGAGCCCTTGAATAGGGGCTCTGGAAATCCGCCGAAATCAAAGAGTTGTTTCAATGACACGCCTTTAAAGTGTTTCTGTGCTTCTGCAAGCGATACTGGATGCAGCCGAAGCATGTGATACCTTCCATGGAGAGAATCCCCTCCACGTTTATAGTAATCTAGGCGAGCGCTTCCTGTGATCAGGAATTGGTGCTTGGACTTATAGATATCATAAGCTCCCTTAATCAAATTTCGCCATTTCTTATATTTGTGAATCTCATCGAATACCAAAAGCTTCTGATTCTTAGGAATATCCAAGGTTCGAATCTTCGATCTCAGTGCTGGGTGATCCCAGTTCATATAAGCTGGATGCTCGGCATCTTTAGTTCCCAGTAATTCAAGGGCAAGAGTTGTTTTGCCGACTTGCCTGGGACCGGTCAAAAACACCATTTTTTCTTTTAAGTCATTTTGAATCTGTTGAGTGAGATAACGCATCTTTTAAGTATATGTGTAAAATGACATGCAGGTCAATTTACTCATGAGTAAATTGACCTGCATGTCATTTTACTTAGTTGCGGCGATTATCAACGAGGAGCGGAGCGATGAAGCAATCTCATCGTTTTAGCGTAGGAACTCCAGCAATTTAGAAATATTGGGGTGTTCGTTATTTTTTTCTGCCCACTCTATAAACCGCTCTTTTATTTTAAGATTAATTCCTTTATTCAAACTGTTTATCCAACTTGCAAGCTTATCTTCAGTACCGAACACACCTCGTTTTCGTTTTGGAACTCCATGTTGAACAACATAGGCCTTCAGCATAACCAACTTATACTCAGGATTTTTTCCTTCCCACGTCGCTACATTTAGGAGCTCTATTTCCTCAGTCGTAAGATAGGAGCTTACTAATTCTATATCCAACAGTTCCTTAAACTCCGCTGTGACACTTTTAGCTTTCTTTTTAACCTCCTCGGCATTTTTCCCTGAAAGGGTTGTGTCTAACACCTTTAAATGCTCATTGTCTGGATGTGCTTTTACCCAATCTACTAACCCCTCTTTTATTTTAGGATTCATTCCTCTACTTAGATTTTGTATCCATTTTGCAAGCTCACCTTCAATTCCGATCCGATCATGTTTTGGAACTCCATGTTGAACAATATAGGCCTTGAACATAACCGCTTTATGCTTAGGATTTCTTCCTTCCCACGTCGCCACATTTAGGAGCTCTATTTCCTCAGTCGTAAGATAGGAGCTTACCAATTCTATATCCAACATTTCCTTAAACTCCGCTGTGATACTTTTAGCTTTCTTCTTGAGCTCCTCTGAGTATTCCCGTGAAAGCCTTGTGCCTAACTGCTTTAAATGCTCATTGTCTGGGTGTGCTTTTACCCACTCTATAAATCGCCCTTTCATTTTAGGACTCCCTCTGCTAATCAAACCTTCTATCCAATGTGCAAGCTTATCTTCAATTCCGATCCGATATCGTTTTGGAACTCCATATTGAACAATATGGGCCTTCACAATTATCGCCTTATGCTCTGGATTTATTCCTTCCCACGTCGCACTTTCCAAAAGCTCGAGCTCCGCATCGGTTAAATATCCCTTCAACTTCTCTCGATCCTTCTTGAGCTCCTCCACTTCATACGCCTGCACAGCCTTCTCTAATTGCTTGAAAAGCTCCCCATCTCGCTTTTCCATAAAAGAAATCAACGCCGTTGCATCCTTCTGCTTCATTTTCTTCTCATTCAACCACCTCCTTATATTCACAAATAGCTTGATGTTCCGACCTAATCCATCCAAAAAGCTACGCGCATCCTCGTCTTTCTCTATCAACTCCTCAAGTTTTCCCTCTTCGAGAGCTCCGATCAATTTTGCTAAATGTGCTTCATATTTTAAATCTATCGCATCAAAGACATTCTTAAGTTCATCTCCCCTTGTCTCAGTTGCAGTCGGAGGTAGCTGTCCTCTGTCTCTTCGCTGTCCAGAGGTCATGCGGATCGGTTTTGGGTAGACCATCGATGGTGGGGTCACTCCCACTCTCGCGGCCCATATTCGAAGTTCATTGGTTGAAACACCCAATCTTTCGGCCAATTCCCCGATATGCTTTGAGGAGAGAACCTCTGGGTTCTCCTCCCATTCATCGGTTAAAAATCGTTTCAACGCCTCTTCCTGTAGATACCCATCGCGCTTCACCTGTCTTAAATGCTGGGGCACATCCGGACGAGGGTTCACAAAATTTTGCACCTGTGCTCTTTGGTTTGGGCGAGTCAATCCATCCATCGTTCCCTTTTTTGCAACCACACTTGGCTCGGTCCTATCCAATTCATCTGCAATCTGCTGTGCTGTTCTGTTGTGGGCCCGTGTTCGTAGGCTATGCACTTCATCGATGCTCCATGCCCTCCCCTTCGGTGCCACTCCCGCTGCATGAAATACATCCTCTAGCGCCTTTTCCCCAAACTGCGCATCTCTGTGAAGTGGCGCCTTACTTCTTGATAAGGTTTCTGCAATCGATGAATACGATCTCCCCCCTTCATAGAGTGCTATGGCTAGCTCCAACGGAGTATTGAACTTAAGTGTAGTGGTATCTGGGGCCAAACGATGCAAGTTCGCAATCTCCTCCGGCGTAAAAGGAACATCCCATGCATCGAGCCGGGAAAAACCAAAAGCAAAATAAAGTCGTCTCAACTGACTCTCGCTCACCTCTAGTTGAATCGATTTCCCATTATCGATTGCCTCCCCACGCCGAAGTTGCTCTCTCATCTCAGGAATGGAGTAGCGGGTCACATTGCGTGAAATAAAATCAAACAAATAGGCAGCGCGATAGGCCTCCGTAAGTTGCTCGCTATATCCCTTCAAAAATTCAGCATTGCTCTCCAGCCTCTCGACTCCAAAGTACTCTCTCATTGCATGATAGAAGAGCAGTAAGTGTTTTCCTGAAAAACGGGTTAGCTCTGCGACTCGAGAAATATTATCAAAAGGTCTGTCATGCAGGTGCGGCATCGCTTCATCAACTGAGATATCGGTTAATCGGGTCACAAACTCATTGAAGTCGGCTCCATCAATGCCATGATTAGAAAATACGTTCGCTATTGCATCCGCCCTACTGAAATAACCTTGCCCACGCCTGCGGGTCACCGCAACGCCTGCCAACAGCTTTACCGCATCATTTAATGCTCTAGTGTAGTTTTCAAAGGTGAGTGGATCGGATAGCAAAACAAGTGCTGTTGCGCAGCGGGACTGCACTCCCGCACCCACTATGGGTGCAGCTCCTCCTTGAATCGATAAAACAACCCACAATCCACAAACTATCCAACTTGCCTTCATAGCTCTTAACAGTTTCCACTCAATCCCTGCTGATCCCCACCCACTTATGAGCCCTATTTCCTGCAAAAAATGCCTAAACTTTAGTCACACGGACGTTACTGTTGTTCCTTGTCACCGGAAATAGAAGGACTTCAACGATGTTTAATAACTCGTTGCTATTTGATCCAAGCTGAAGTTCGGGAGCCCCCTTGGAATGTGAATTCGGAAAAATCGAATTCCACTCTACCCACATTGGCCTCAATAAATGGAGATTAAAGCGGGAAATTACTGGGCATGATGTTTTTACGGCTCAGGAAATGGGGTGGGCTGGGAAATCCAACGGAACCCTCCTGCAATCACTTGCAATCAGTCCGAGTAGATTTCCGTAGTCATCCAAAGATTTCGGTGGAAGTTGCGGCGAAGCAACTGTTTGTTAATATTGAACTTCAAAAACCATTTCAAAGGGATGGAGATCGAAGTTCTATTCTCTCTCCCTCCGATTCTTCTCAGTTCGGGTTCGACCCTCTACGAATCATGAAATCCACATCAGCGTTTGTGTTCACCGCCTGCAATTGGCAATTCGTATGCTTTTCTTTAAACACCCGAAATACTTCATCTACAAATCCCTGCCCTACCGATTTTACATTTTTGAAATCTAAAACAATTTGCGCGAACTTCTCAAGTCCAAGCAGCAATCTTTTGGCTTCCGATCTTGAAATATAATGAGGTTCCTCCAAAGGAATATGCTTAACTAAAATATGCGTTTTATCAAATCTGAAATCTTCGCTTGAGCTGTATTTTTCAAATACGTCTTTCAACGAATATTTTACATTCTTCAAAAGAGTAACCTCGACCCATGTTCCCTTAATCGAGGGAATGGATTCCAACGACCAATCATCAGAGCCCATATTTCGAATATACTGTAAACTCCCAGATGAGATTTTAAAATAATGACAGGCCCGGGAACTAAAAAAAATCCCTTCGCCCGTATGCCGTGAAGGATCGGTGGTGATTTTTCCTTTGGAGAGATGAAAAACAGCCTCTCTCGGCTCCTTGATTCCTAATTTTTGGCAAAGGTTCTCGAAAATTCCAATTCCGTCATCTTCGATCTGAAACCGTATCTCATCGTCTAAATCCAGGCTACTGACCTTGATATGTGTAGCATTTGAATGATCTAAACAGTTATTGAGGAGTTCAGTCAGGATGTATCGTAATATTACCTGGTCCCCGTCACTTAAATCGGTCAGTTTTGGCTCGATATTTTGGTCCCATATCTCGCTCTCGGCCTTCCACTTATCCCGAGCTGCTCGGTAAAGAACGCCGAACTTCCCAGCTTTTTGATAAACAGCCGCTTTCTTTTCACCGCGTTGGATCACCAACCCCTCACGAATCAACAAACGAAGGACTCGATGGACATTTTGTCTGCTACAGGAGAACTTTTTGGCCGCATAACTGACCAAATCGCGCGGGTGGCGATCAATATGCTCCAATATCCAAGCGCGGACTTTTACTGATGTTCTTTTTTTTATCACCATTGATATAAATTATATATCAACAATGATAAAAAATCAATCACTCCACTGCCCCCAATCACAGACCAAAGCTTGGCTATGGTGGTGCCATTCGAAAAAAGCAGGGGTCTGCCGCTTCCGCTTTATTGCTTGCTTTTTAACGCCCCGTCCCCCACCATCAAGAGTGAAGAACCCAACTTAGTTCTAGAACCCTAACATCGATTTAGAGACCTTGGTAACTTCTGACACCACCGCTAGGCATCGTTCCTTTGTTTTCCTTTTAAACTGCGTATATTTTCCTTCCTCGTGAAGCTTTTTGTAATTCAAGAGGGTGGAATCGTACTTTTCCGCGGCGACCACTTTTAAAGTGGCTAACAAAGTGGGGTGCATTTTTATATTTCCTCTGCGCCATTCTGGAAATTCTGACAAAACACTAGCAATCCTTGGACTAGAGATTCGTTCTTCTCCAATCCATTCGATGAACTCTTTGGTACCTTCTGGCGAAAGCCATGGATAAGAAAGGCCGCGCAACATAATCTGAGTTAGTTTTATTTCCACAAAATAAATCATCAGCGATCTGTCCACATTATTGGATTTGAAAAATCGAGTGACCGCGGCCAATGAGGAAGAATTCTCAATTCTGGCAGCCCACTCAATAATTGCTTGATGTACTAATGGATTTTCCACGTTCCTTTTCGATAATTCACTCAACAAACCCTCCAATGTTTGTTGATGTTCCTGGCCCTTTTGTTTGAACAATGCGAGTATTAGGCTGTCCATTGGAGCTTGCCATTCTGAAATCCCAGTCAATCTTATCTTTTGATCCACAATTGACATCAGGTCGTAGAGTGTGCTGCTGAGCTCTATCGAATTGAAACTTGAAATTGCCACTTTCACAGCCTCAATCGCCCGATGATAAGCTTCCCCCGTTCTTTTCAGATCAAAAATCGATACCAATAACTCTGCTCGAGCCGTTGGATTTTCTTCAATGGCAAGTAGCTTCTCTAAATGGCTCAAGACGATATCGTTAACACCGCCAGGCACCACACTATCGATCTCATTTGCTATCATTTTTACCATTACCTTTAAAAGCGGACGTTCCAAACGCTGCAGAAACTGCGGAATAGAGTCCACCCATTGAGTAGCGCGGGCCTCTGAAAAGGGGTGCAAAATAAGATAGGGATGGATTGCTTTGTTGTCCGACATAATTAAATTTTTGACAAGTGATCGCATTTTCTCATCCACAGGTGTATTCCCCAAATATCGAGCTACCGCGCTTAGAAACTCTGGGGAGGTGTATTGGATGAGAATTTTTTGCAACTCCTCATGCTTATTCGATTTCATAAGCTTCGGGATTTCTAGCTCAGGATTTTCCAGGACAGAACTCCACGTGGGATTGACAGCTAGAAGGATCTGCTTCTGCAACGCTTCGTTAGATTCGAGCTGGTATTTATCGGTTATTTTCGCACTTAAATGAATGGGCAATTTCCTTCGAGCCCCTTCTTCAAGTATTCCTTTCAACTCCGATTCCGAAATCGGATTTGAATCAATAGAATGGAGCTGATCTGCCAGCGAAGAGAGCTGCTCTATTCTAACACGATGCTGAGCATCCACCCTAGGAACGCCAGTCAACCTATTCCTTAGTAATTTCTCAGAAAGAAGATCCTTACTATCATCTAAAACAACAATCGGAGCTTCCAAAGGAATTCCGTACAGCTCCCTTAATTTGACATAGTTTTCAGCCTCCTTACCCACCAATTCCAACCCTAGCTCGGAAAGCAACTTTCCATTTATTCGAACTGTGCTTAACAGCTGATCGTGATTTGAGGTCAGGAGAAGTCGAATATCACCTGAGGCAACCTCGCTAGAAAGCCGTTCTAAAATCGATTCTACATTGGAACTAAGTTGAGCCTTAGAGGATAATTCCTTACCGGATAAAAACTCTACTTCTCTTGATTTTATAATTGCATCATCGATATTTACAATCAGGACAGTTGGAACTTTCCGATTGTTCGGAGGATGAATGCGATACTGCCTTAGAGCCTTCAGCTTTATTTGAAGCTGATTTGAAAGCTCTGTCACTTTTCCCTTTCCGGCCTTTACTTGATTCATCGCAGCCAGCTCCTCGAAGCTAAAAAAAATGCTGTCAATTTTTGACCCAGATTTTGAATTGGAGGGAATTAATTCTGGGTTAAGGGCAATTTTAATAGCAGAGGAGTCTTCAATATCAGTGTTTAACTGCCTCATTCGCGTGGAAACAATGAAGTTTCTAATCAGATTTTGATATTTTACGTCAGATGGGTTTTCTCTGAAAATTTTTTCTAACTCACCTTCAAGCAACACCTTATCGCCTGAATCATAAAGGGCAGAAAGTTTTTTCCAAATTTCTAACATAGGAGGCGACTTCAAATTTTGTGTCTGATTTTCTATCTTCTCAAGGTATTGAATTCCGCGAAGCCAGGATTCTATATCATTCGATAAAATCACCTGTTCTAAAAAAAAGGGGGGGCCTTTTGAAACCTTGTCAGAAACCGGATCTTTAGCCAGGCATATTTCTGGAAGAATACAATTCATCCACAAAATAGGCACAACCGAAATAATTCTCCAACTGTGCTTTTTATCATCAATTAATAAACCCATGTAAACAGCCCCAGATTTCAATATACTCTTGGTAAACAACTAGTTTTAATACCAGTAATTAATGAACGGACTGCGCCAGAACAGCTAAATAGATTAAACTGCAAGGGAAGTGCCATTGCTTTTGATCCCGCAAGTACTCATTGTGGGAAAAGAGAATTCCCTACCTCGATCTCTAGCAACTAAGTAGCGTTGGACGCAAAGCCCATGCCTAGACAAAGGGTGCGAAAGAACTCGTACATTATTTAGAACTTGCTTTCTTATAGGCGTTATAATTTTAGTTAACCAGATTATCGCTCCCTCTAAAAACAGGGTTTTATGGTTCCCTAATCATGGGCCCTTCTGTCCCACTTCGAGTTAACTTTGCCCAATTTCATTGGGCTTCATTTAAAACCACACACCCTCTCGTACGGCACGTACCTTGCAGTTGGAAACTGCCGGAAATACATGGGAGGGAAAAATGAAATCACCTTTGAGCTATACCTTAATTTTATGGTCTCACTTGCTCTGCGTCACGGGCTATGCTTCGGAATCTCCTTCACGCCAAGAGCAAGAAGAAGTCACACAACGATTGAAATCCTTTTATGAATGGCCACCGAAAGCAGACGCACTGAATGTTGCGATCCCAAAATATGATGGGGTCAGTGGAGAGGTAACCTTCCCAAACGAACGCCTTCGATTAAAAGGGCCCCAACCTCAAGATGTCTTGCTTCGGCAAGCACAGGCAAAAGCGCAAACCCAGTACCAAAAAGAGCGTTGTGAAAAACTTCTTGGGAAAAACTTTCCCTCGCTCAAATGCACCCAACGCAGGGAAAGCATTAAAGCCAACGACCAAGTAAAGGACCTGGTCGATACTTGGATACCTGAGGGGGAAATCCTCTATTCCTTGGACCGACTCCCCATACATGGGGAAATTCGAAGCCCCTATTGGTCCAGCGACTATTGGAACATGCGCTCCGGGTTGACCTCTTATCGATATAGCGCAGGGATTTCCTACTCCGATTACACGACCGCGGTAACCGCTTATCGACAACCTGAAGAATGGAAATCATTCCTAGTGCCCCCTATCAACTTGGAAGCCTTGGCAGATATCGTATCGCGCTGGTCTCCCGCGGAAAAATATGATCTGATCAGTGGAGATGAATCCTTCACCCTGACTCAAGAGCAAAAACGGGAAGGAAGTCATTACTTAGGAGAAGACGGAAATGTAGAGGGCTGGTTTGGCATTTGCCATGGGTGGGCTCCCGCCTCCGTCTTTACTCCTCCTCCGGTCCGCCCGGTCAAGGCGATGAGCGCCCAAGGAGTTCCCGTAAAGTGGTACCCTGACGATATCCGGGCAATGGTGACCCTTGCTTGGGCCAACGGTCGTTTTCAAACTAATTTTGTCGGTGGAAGGTGCGATGCCAAAAAGATCGATCGGTTACAAAATGGCAGAGTTTCCCAACCCGAGTGCTTCGACAACAATCCGGCAACTTTCCACTTGGCCCTGGGAAATCTAATCGGTGTGCAGGAGGTGCCTTTCATCATGGACGCCTCATACGATTATTCGGTATGGAACCAACCCGTCGTAAAGTATTCCATGGAGTATTTTAACCCGTTAAATCCCGATCAAAGAAACAGTCGGTGGGATAAGGTTGCTGTTCCTTATGATGAAACCTTCAAAGCACAGGATCGCTTTCAACAACCCAAAACGCGAGGCCGTTCTGTCGGCGTCGGCCATTACGACGATTCTGCGATCCAACAAATCGTGGGGGTGATCGCTACTGTCTCTTATTTAGGAGAGACAGAAGCGCGCCACTCGGAAACCCCTAGAGACAATCGACTGATTCGAGTTTCCTATACCTATGATTTAGAACTCTCCCAAAAAAACGGGGAATGGATCGCGCAAGGCGGGGAGTGGCACGAAAACACCCATCCCGATTTTTTGTGGATGCCACAAAAAGGCGCATTCCCTGAAGCTACCTATGATTTGAATGTCCCTTCGATCAATCTAGAGAGCATTCCAACGATGGCCTTAACCCAAAAAGCGCGGCCCGCGAGCTCTCAAGGCTATCCGCTTTGCAAGACCGTTTCCTCATTGGTGAGGGGCTCTTCAGAAAGTGGGAGCTACCCCTGTTCGCAATGATTAGGGATTAGGCGGGTTTTTGAACGGCATCAAAAGCATCCAATGGAACTGATTGACACTCGGCCCTCGAAACTCAGCCAAGCCAATAGTCATTTTGTCGTGTCCCCCCAAAGGCTGGGGGTGATAAGTGCCCATCAAACGGTCCCACCATGGAAAATTGAAACCAAAATTGCTGTTAGCCTCGTCCTTCAAAACCGAATGATGAACTCGGTGCATATCCGGTGTGACTACGACCCATCGCAAGAATCGGTCCATTCTCAAGGGAACTTGAACATTCCCATGATTGAACATCGCCGTCGCATTGAGAACCACCTCAAATAAAAGCACACTTAACGGAGAAGCCCCGACCAGCACGATCACCGCCCATTTTATCCCCATCGAAAGGGCAATCTCGAGGGTGTGAAAGCGAGTTCCCGTCGTGACGTCAAAATCGAGATCGGCGTGATGAACCCTGTGCAGCCGCCACAACACAGGAACTGCATGGAACATCACATGCTGTAAATAGATTGCAAAATCGAGAATCATTAGGGAGGCGAATCCCTCGATCCAGTTGGGCAATGATATCCATTGAAACAATCCCACTTCGCTCTTTTGGGCGGCAATCGCAATGCCCACCGCTCCCATGGGCAACACCAGTCGAATGAGAAAACTATTGAGTAGTACCAATCCCAAATTATTTAGCCAACGAAATGGTTTTGAAAGAATCATTGGCCTTCGAGGAGCCAATACCTCCCAAACCGTCATCATAAAAAAAACAGATAGGAAAGCGCCGATGCGAAGTGTCGATTCATTCGTTACGACATTCATACTGGCATATTCTATGCACCCCATCAGCATGAAAACAAGGAAGCTTTTATGAAACCCCTCTCCAAAACCGAATTAGAAAAAATGAAGGGGCTTCTCCGTTTGTTTAGGGAGCTCCGGTAATACCTTGAAAATTTGCGTTTCAACAGAATACCACCACCCCTAAAAATCCTTGTGATGGGCCGACATGCCTAGAATGGCATGTCGGCAATCCCTCATTAATAGCTCTGCGAGCTGAACACGATGCTTTGGGCCTCCTGAATTGCGTTACTCCAACACATGCTGTAGTTGCTGAAACGATCCGCTTCGCACGTGGCTTGGATCGTCTGCATGGCAGAGCTTTGCATGTTAATCGAGACAACGATATCGGCAGTCGCGGAGCAACTGTAACCACTCGTATCCGAAGCCACGACCGATAGATTACTCGTGAAAAACGGGTCACTCCCAAATGAATAAGCGTTTACAGTATCGAGGTAACTGCCACTCGATACGTCTCCGTAAACGGTGTTTTGATATTCGGTCGCTCCGGAGTAGGAATGACTTTCACCGCCCCAGCTTGAAACTCCGGAAAAGGCCCCTTCCAGAAACCGGAGCGTGGCCATTGAAGTACCGGAAAAAGAGGTAACGGCATAGTTTTTATCGATATTAGTGGTGCTGTTATAAATAGAGGTATTGTACCGTTTCCCATACATGAGGTTATCTCCGGTAATGGTGACCGATCCTTTGAAGGTCCCCCAGTTGCCGGTCCAGTGGGAGTTGGCGCTACGATCTTTGGAGGGATCGAAGACCACATTCCCGGCCGCGTTAACGGTCAAGAAGGCACTGATGGTCTGGATACCACTTCCCCAGTCGCCGGAATGGTAGCCGGTTCCGGTAAATACGCCGGTACTTTTATTGGCTGCGAGCACTTCGTAACCTTGGATCGCATTCGTATCAGGATTGCATTCATACATCGTGATCTGGAAATCGTCTGCGCTGGCCAGATTGCTTTTGCCGTGAACCCGGATGAAAATATTTTGACTGCCATATTCCGAATCGGCAATTTGGACCTTCACCAATCGATCAGCATTCTGTTGATCAAAGACGGTGGTCGGGTCGGCTAAATCACCCGACACTACGGTCATGGCGCCGGTCTGTCTCGGGATCTCCCGCATATAACACATGCTGGTCCCCTGTTCGAGCATGCGTCCCAGGGATTCTCCTACCGATTGCATCAGCATGCAACGGCCTTGCCCCTTCCAGAAGTCCTGAGCTTGAGTGGAGGTGGCGGAGTTTGCGGTTCGGATCGTGGAAACTAGACCTCCAAACACGCGGGTATCCAAAAGAGTGGAGCTGGCGCCCAATTCAGCGATGGTTTCAGGCGTTCCGGAAAGTGTTTGCAGACCGACACCGCGAAATCCCATGCCATCGATATCCAATTGGAGACTGGCGCTCGACGAACTGTTAGTCGTTACCATGCCAGAAACGGAAGGAAGTGATTGAAGTCCGGTTAGTTTGTTGCCGAGACCGTCAGACGAAGAGTTGCTGCTGCCGCAACCGGAAAGAAGGGTGATTAAAGCAGGAAAAAGAATGGATGGCAAAAACAAGCTTTTCCGCATACGTACCTCCAAATAAAAAAGGCTAAAACATTTAGCCTAGTCCATAAGGTATCTCCTGATTTTGAGAGGATTATGTAAGAAATGTGGAGCGAATGTGGAGTTTTAGCTACGTAGGAGCTCTATCCCTCCGCCATTCGGTGGGTTCTTCTCAGTTCTGTAGTAGGCACGAACGGCAGCTCTAGCCTTTCAAATTGACTAGCTTGACAGCTTCTCTTACCTTGGGCCGATGTATTGGATAGGCATTGCTTTTCTTTCATTTTTGGTACGCTGGGGCTATTTTTCCCAGGTTGAAAGCCCTATCATGGGGGGCGATTCTCCTCGTTATTTAGAAGCGGCTGAAAGTTTCGCCCAGGGAGGCGTAGGAGGAATTGCCGAGCATCCGCTTCATCAATTCTATTCTCTCCTGCTCGCGCCGGCTTATTATTGGCATATCGATGTCAATTTTTATATTACTGTATTTCATATCCTTCTTTCTGTCGGCACGGTTTTGCTTCTTTATCAAATTGCATGTGAACTTGTGGATCCGATGCATGCGAAATGGGTGGGGCTTGCTGCGGCTTTTTACCCCTCTTTTCTATTTTGGATGCGTTATGTCCTCACGGAAACCCTTTTTCTGTTTGTTTTTTGCCTTTTTATATTGTGTTATCTCCATTTCCTAATACGAACTTCAATGAGAAATGGATTTTTATTGTTGGGCACTAGTCTCATGTTGTTCTTCTCACGCCCCATCTCAGTGGTGATCCTTCCTAGTGCCGCAACGGTCTTAGGGGGCCTAGCAATACAAAAACGTTGGGGAGGAAACCTGCGACGTATCATCAGCGGAATTTTATTTTTCGAAATACTGGCCCTACTTTTCCTCTGCTTTCAAATCGCATCACGCCCTCAGTTACGGCAGCGTGTTCTTTCTGATGAAACGATTTTTAATTTTGTTAATTTGGCCGCAAGGCTCGATAGCAATAACTTTGAAGACTACTTCCGAGCTATTTCAGGAAGGAAGAAGGTGATGTCAGCACTGCCACAGTCCATGACCGAAGTGGAGAAACGGGAGCTCACCTCACTCAATGCTCTTCACCATATTTTTTCTCAACCTGGATTTTACCTGAAGGGTTGTGTAAAACGCTTTATTTCGTTTTGGTTACCCGGGGTTTATCAAGGAAAGTGGTCGAGCGCCCACCTTATTCTAGACTCACTCTTTTTCATTCTATTGATGGCAGGCAGTATAGGCTTCCTGTTTTCGTTTCCGAAAGCTCGGCTGGAGGGAATCGCATTGCTCTGTCTCGTGCTACCCCTTGCCCTTTTAGCGGCGCTCACCCATATGGACACCGATGGACGTTGCCGCGTTCCCGCCGAATTGGTCCTACTGATCTTGTCCCCTTGTTGGTATGCATACTGGGCAATGCCTCTCTTTGCTAACCTGCGATGGGCTCAGCGAGCTCATGAATATCGCACTCATTAATCCGAATTTGCTGGTGCAAAAGAACGATCCTTTTACGACCGGTATTGTTTACTTTCCAGTGGGACTAGGTTGGTTTGCCTCGAGCCTTCAAAAGGCAGGCTATCACTGCACAGTCATTGATGCTTTCGGGAAGGCTCCGAATCGTTTTTTTTCGGAAGGTTCATTTTTTTATCGAGGATTAACAGCCACAGAAACGGTTACTCAAATACCTGCCGATTGTTCGGCAGTGGTTCTCTACGCGATTAACGTGACCTACCACCGCTCTCTCTTGAATATCATTCAACAACTGCGCAAAAGCCGTCCTGAACTCCCCATTATCATCTTAGAAAACACCCAAGCTGTGACCTCTTATTCCTTAAGGCATGTGTTGGCGGAGTTCTTTGAAGCAGGTGCCCACTTTATCGTAACCGGGGAGGGTGAAGAGCGAGGGATTAAATTGTTGGAGGCTTTGAGAAACAAGGTCCCCCTTTCTCAAATTGCAACAATTGATGGCATTGGGCTTCAGGTGTCTGGGAAGGTAACCTATTCTCCTCCAGCTCAAAAAATTGCCAACCTCGATGCACTGCCCTTCCCATCCTGGGAATTATTTCCTTTAACAAACTACTGGAAACTGCGCTATGCCCATGGTCCTTTAACGAGCCTAAAATATTTACCTGTTCTTTCCTCTCGGGGCTGTCCTTATCCCTGTCGCTTTTGCGTGATCCCGGAAATGAATGATGTGCGTTGGCGGGCGCGCTCGGCCCAAAGCGTAGTGGATGAAATGGAACACTTTCAAAAAAAGTTAGGCGTATCCGAGTTTCATTTTGAGGATGTCGATCCCACCGTCAATGATGTGCGTACTCAAGAGATCTGTCGGGAAATCCTAAAGCGAAAATTAAAGCTGAGGTGGAAAATCTGTTCGGGAACAAAAGTGGAAACGATCAAGAGCGAAGCGACTGTCGATTTGATGGCAGAATCGGGGTGCACCTATATTTCAATCTCTCCAGAAAGTGGCTCTGAGAGAATCGTCAAATTGATGAAAAAGCCTTTCCACTATGCTCATGCCGTGCGAATGATCCGTCGAATGAAAGCGGTTGGGATACGAAGTCAGGCCTGTTTTGTATTGGGTTTTCCAGGGGAAGAGGATTCCGATCGTGAGTTGACACGAAAAATGGTGAAGGAGTTGGTGCAGGTTGGCGTGGATGAGATTGCGCAATTCATTATTACTCCGGTGCCCGGCTCCTCCCTTTTTGACGAAATCAAAGGCTATTCCGATTATTCACAATTAAATTTTTCCCCTTCCTGGCGTTCTGATTACGAAATGCTCAATCGATTTCGAGTTCGACTCTATCGTGATTTCCTTTGGTGGAAACTGAGGTACCAGCCGATGGCTTTGGCAAAACAACCCTTCAACTTTCTGTTTAGAAACTTTGAAACAAAGATGGAAATGACCCCTTATCGAGCTTTGCAAACGGTTATTCGCTCCCGTTGGCAGGGAGCTGTATGAGTCTCTCAACCTCCTTAGCAGATCTTTTAGAATATGCTTCCTGCCCCATTTGTGATGGCGATCAGTATGAGGTGAAATATCCCTCTTCCTACCCCACCCACTTATCAAAAGAAGAGTTGCTTCAGGTCTACCGCTCTTCCAGTGATCATCAGTTGATGGATGCCCTGGTGAAATGCAAGAACTGTTCCCTTGTCTACCTGAACCCGCGTGTGCGGAGTGAGATCGCCTTAGAGTCCTATTCCTCGGCCGAAGATCCAACCTTTATTTCTCAAAATGAGTTTCGAATAAGGACCTTTCAGCGATCCTGGAAAAAGGTTATGCAACTGACCCGAACTTCTGTTCCCCAAGGGAAGATCCTGGACATCGGGTGCGCGGGAGGTGCTTTTTTAAAGGCGGCAAGGGACCTGGGGTTCGAGGGGATTGGAGTAGAGCCCAATCGTTGGCTCTGTGAGCAGGGAAAGAAAGCTTATGATCTGGATCTTCGATCTGGAACGCTGACGAATCATTCATTCGAGCCGGAGTCCTTCCAATTTGTTACTTTATGGGATGTGCTGGAACATCTTTATGATCCCCTGGAGATCCTGCGACAATCGGCCCGTTTGCTGTCAAAAGAGGGCTTTCTTGTTGTGAACTATCCCGATTATCAAAGCCTTGCGCGCCGAATGTTGGGGCGCCGCTGGCCATTTTTCTTAAGTGTTCATCTTTTTTATTTCACTTCAGATACGGTGACACGTCTTTTGAATCGGGCCGGATTTGAAGTGGTCTCACTCTCACCTCATTGGCAGACTCTGGAAACCGCTTATGTCCTGAAGCGGGCTTCCGCCTACTTTTCAATTTTAGGAACCTTTGAAAAAATGGCCCGGGATATTGGAATCGGGCAGTTCCCTCTGACTTATCAGATGGGCCAAACCTTGGTGGTTGCAAAAAAAAGGGGGCGGCTTGAAATCTGAGATAAAGGCCCTTATTTTCGATATGGATGGGGTGCTCATGCATTCCTCAGAGGCGCATGCCCGCGCCTTTCATAGAGTGTTGAGCCCTTTTGGAGTAGCCGCCTTTGACTATGCTTCGATAGCTGGAATGCGCACCGAAGAGGCGGTGGCCCAGATTTTATCAGGACACAATATAACACCTTCAAAATCTGAATTTAAACAAGCGGTTGAAACAAAACGAAAGTTAGCACTCGAGGAAATTCGCCGACTCTCTCCCCTCGCAAAAAATTGCAAAGCAGCCCTTCAAGAATTGGCCCCAAATTATCCTTTGGCTTTGGGAAGCTCAGCGAGTCGCCATACAGTCGATCTTTTCCTTGAATTGAGCAATACCCACTCCATTTTTAAAGGGGTGGTGTCAGGAAATGATGTTTCAAGGAGTAAACCGGACCCTGAGGTTTTTCTCACCTGTGCAAAGCTTCTTAAGATTTCACCTCAGAATTGCCTTGTGATAGAAGATTCAGACAGAGGAATAGAGGCAGCGATTGCAGCTGGAATGGCGGTGATAAAAATGGGGAAAGGAAACGAGAACTCGCTTCCCTCCGGTGTTCACGCTGTTATTTCAGATTTGAGAGAAATTTTGGGAATAGTTATCGATGCAAAGAATTCTTAAAGAAAATGATCTTTCCATCTTAGAATCGCAATCGATTATTCTCAATGATTGGACGGCTATTATTCCCTTAGCCGGAAATGGAACGCGGCTAGATTATCACCTCCCCAAAGCGCTCTATCCCATTTTAGATCGACCTCTCTTGAATTGGATTTTAGATCTCCTGATTCCTCATTGCCGGCATTTAGTGCTCGTTGTTTCTCCGGAGGGGGAATCCCCCATCCGTCAATCAATCCAATACCATCCCTATCGAAATCGCATGACCTTTGCCATTCAGATAACACCAAAAGGGATGGCCGATGCAGTTTCCATCGGTCTTGAAAAAGTGGAAACCCCCCACTGTGCGGTCATTTGGGGAGATCAAATTGGACTGACTCCTAAAACAGTAAAGGCTTGCTTTCAAGCCCACGCGGCACGACCCAATGCCAAACTGACGTTTCCGACTCTCATGAAGAAAGATCCTTATATTGATATCATTCGGGACACTCAGGACAGAATTGTGGCTGTTAAACAGGCGAGAGAGAAGGAGATTGAGCGTCATTTAGGGGAAAACGACTGCGGTTTTTTTCTTTTTGAGACCGGTGCCTTGCGCCTGCAATTGGAGACGGCCCGAAGTTCACAAATCTCAAAGGGCAAAAGTACGGGAGAATTTAATCTATTACCAATTTTACCTCTCTTTGAAGGGGAAAGGGACGAAACGGTCACGCTGCAAATAGCAAAAGAGGAAGAGGCGCTGGGATTGAATACCCCACAAGAGGCTCTGCAATTAGCCGCCATTCTCAAGCAACGCAAGACGGTCACAGACCGAATTTCAATTGCCATTTTCTCAGGAGGAAGAGGAACCGCTACGATCACTGAAGTTCTCGCCCGACATCCACAAATCGACCTCCATCTGTTGGTAAATGCTTATGACGATGGGTTATCAACGGGATGTTTACGCCAATGGTTGCCCGGAATATTAGGACCCTCCGACATTCGAAAAAATTTTTCCCGATGTTTAGTCGCCACCGATCCATCAACAAAGGCCTTGCGTTTTTTATTAGAATATCGTTTCCCCCAGAAAATAGACCACCAAATGGCTTGGGAATCGATAGAAGCACTTACCTTGCTCGATAGGGTTATTCCGATTCCGGAACTTCAGGACCACTTCCAAATGTTAACCCTGAAGCAATCGACCCAAATTGCACGTTACTGTAAACATTTCCTCGATTTTATAAAAAAAGGGGGCAAAATAGCGACGTTGGAACTTGCCGACTTCTCTTTAGGGAACCTCTTTTTTGCCGGTTGTTATCTCGTCAATAATAACGATTTTAATCGGAGCATTGAGGAGTTCTGTCGATTGAGCCCCATAGAGGCGCAGATATGGAATGTAACACAAGGAGAAAATCTAGTCTTGGTGGGCCTGAAGCAGGATGGCACCTTCCTGGGAAGTGAAGCAGAAATTGTTTCAAAGCAAACGGCCGTTCCACTAGCCGATATTTTTCTTCTTCCCCGTTATCTCACTGACCAGGAAGTGAACACACTCTCCTCTCTTCCCCTGAGGGAAAAGCAGGCTTTTCTATCGAATCAAACTGCCATTCCCCAGCTTAATCCAAAAGTCGATCAGTTATTGCGAACGGCCCATCTCATTATTTATGGCCCAGGGACCCAACACTCTTCGTTGTTCCCTTCTTACCTTACCCAAGGAATCGGCGAGGCCATTGCTGCGAATCGAAAGGCTGAAAAGATCTTTATTGCCAATATCAGGCCGGATCATGAAATCCAAAGTGAAACGATTAACACCCTCATCGAAAAATTAGTCTATTATCTTAGCCTAAAGGGCAAGGAGCCTTTTTCAATTTCCGATCTTGTCACTCGCTATTTGTTTCAACAAGCTGACTCCCCCCTCTCTTCAGAGCAGAATTATGTTCGATTAAGTGATCTCGAGACGCTCCCTAAGGGACAACGCCTTGCCTCTAATTGGGAGCGGGAAGAAGGGATTCATTTGGGTGGTAAGGTGGTTGAGGAATTGCTTTCGTTGGTTAATGCAAGTGCGCAACAGGAATTAAAACCATTTCCATATATGGTATCGATAGTGGTACCTGCTTTGAATGAAGAGAAAACGGTTAAAAAAGTATTGCATGATCTTGCCCTCCTCGATTTTCAAATGCTTGGGATTGCCAAGGAAATCCTTTTAGTGGATGGGGGATCGAGTGATTCCACCTTTAAACTTGCTTGTACCGAAAAAAGCATCCGCTCTTTTCAGTTGAAGCGAAAATCGGGACGGGGAGAGGCGCTTCGATTTGGAATAGAGAAGGCGCAGGGAAATGTGATTGTTTTTTTTCCCAGTGATGGGGAGTATAATCCTCAGGATTTGATTGCGGTCGTCAAAGAAATTGTTCAAAATAATTTTCCTGTCGTTTTTGCCAGTCGTTCCATTAAATGCGTGAGCCTTTCGGATCGAGCCCGCGATATCTATCGGGGAAATTATTTTGGATACTTGATGGGCAAATACGGGGGAATCCTCTTGAGTGTCCTGAGCTTGCTCCTATTCAATCGATTTATTTCCGATCCGCTTACTGGAATCAAGGCGTTCGAAGCCCGCCTCCTTCACAGTTTAAAACTGCGTTCACGGGGAGTAAATTTGGAAACAGAGATTATCGCCAAGTTGGCGCTGCGGCAGACATTTATTTTGGAAGTTCCTGTTGATTATTCCCCTCGCCGCAAAAAAGATGGCAAAAAAACGACCTTCTTAGATGGAGTAGGTGCGCTTTTTGCCATGATCCGCTATCGGTGGAGCACATGAAGCGCCTTTCGATTATTATTCCTGCCTATAATGAAGAGAAATTTGTGGGGCGTTTGTTACAAAAAATCCTGACTATTCCCATAGAAATCGAAGGATTTGAAAGAGAAATCATTGTGGTTGATGATGGCTCCCAAGATCGAACCCTTCAAGAGGCGTCTCGGTTTCCGGAGGTGAAATGCTTTCAGCAGATCCCAAATCAAGGAAAGGGAAGAGCTGTTCAGAGAGGTATTCAAGAATCGACCGGAGAGTTTATTATCGTCCAAGATGCTGATTTGGAATATGATCCCCATGATTATTTGCCGATGTTGCGAGTGATAGGAGATCAAAATAAAGTCTGTGTTTATGGAAGCCGTCTACTGGGACAATTGCAGCAGGGAAATCGATTTCCTTTTCCTGGGAAACATCCGAGACAGGGGATAGGCCCCTGGCTGGCTGGATGCATTCTTTCCATATGGACCTTTTGTCTTTATGGAAAGTGGATATCGGATACCCTAACGGCTTATAAAATCTACCCTGCTCATGTCATCAAGCAATTTCAAATCTATACGCATGGATTCGAAACCGATCACGAGCTCACAGCTAAGTTGATTCGCAGTGGAATTCCTATCGTTGAAATTCCGATCCATTATTTTCCCCGTACGCGTGAAGAAGGAAAAAAGATTCAATTTTCAGATGGTCTAAAGGCTTTATGGACACTCCTTCGCTTTCGTTTTAGTCCTTACCTAGCTCCACCTAATGACCTTTAAAATGTGAAGTTTTCTTCACAATCACCGCTGCGCACTTCAACCCAGCTATACTTTACTCATGAAGGGAAGTGTCTATCTTTTATTCTTATGCACTCTTGCCATAGGAGAAGGGCTTGCCCCAGAGCGCTCCTGTAACGAAGTTCAAGACCACTCTCCTCAAATCGAACATCATCGTAACGATTTCAAGGATTCGGTTGCCTGTGCCTGCATCGAAGGGAAGGATGGGAATTGTTACTTAGGAGAAGCGAAACCTGGAGGAATGGCCTTCTCACGTTTCAAAATGGATGATTGTTATTCCTGTTCCGAAACCAATTGCCATCTCATGCTCAAGGTGACTCCACTTTGTAAACCCGAAATTGTCACCCGGTATCCAAAGCCAATTCCTTCAAGCGAAGCAGTTGTCCCCCCCAATGCACCCATTGAAGGGCCGCGCACTTCCATACAACCTTAAAACAATCCTATGCCCTTCGCCTCTCCACTGTTGATATGCGATTCCAATAATGGACTTTCTGGCCGACGGTCTTTGGCCACAGAGTAAGTAAAAGCTTCCAAGGCAGAAATTTTGCCATCTCGATTTTGATCGGCATCGACCAACTTCCCTTGATGAGTTTGGTAGGCAAAGGCGGAGATCACTTGGTAGAGCCATTCATCCCAATGGTAATCAGGGCTGGACCAGCTCTCTTCATCATTCCGAGAAGCGGCCATCGCTACCCTTCCTTTTGCCGTGACTCCCCTTACAAATCCCCCACTGAAACATTGGGCAAATAGACTTAAAACCTTCTCCGCTTTAACCCCATTCAACAGTTTCGCAAATTCCCCTGCTTTGATCTCGCCATCCATCGTATATATTGTACTCTCCGATCCATTGAGATCACCGTGATCATTGACCACCACTAAAAGTTGACTCTCTCCCGATAATCTCATTTTAAGTTGACCGATTAAATCCAAAATCTCTTGAGTATTAGAGCCATATTGAATATCCGGTCTGCCATCTCCATCAAGGTCAGACTGATCTTTTAAAGAATTACTATCCGCAATCCAGATGTTTTCTTTTGTGTAACCATACACCTGGGTTAAGACTCGGTATAAAAATGAAAAATCATTCCAATGGCGCTGTTCTGAAATCCCGTTGATTAGAAGCGCATAATATTTCTGGGGGGAACCGACTTTATATTTCCCTTCAAAGGTGTTGAGTGAAAATTCGGCCGGTTTAATTTCCTTCTCAGAGGCGAGCATTAAGCCAATAGGCGGCCGCTTAACCTGAATAGTTTCCATCAAGGCGCCTGCCGCATTGAAAACTTTCAACTCCGCCGGATGACTCCAGTTGGCTCCGGGCATCTTATCCACAAAGAGAACTCGCCCCCGTTTCCAAGAACGGTTCATTTTAAGGATTCTTCCGCCTTGGAGAGGGATTTCAGCTGAAGCAGTTGCAAGCGGAGTGACGTCGTAAACTTTTTCACTTGCGCTCTCATTTGCGCCCTCTTTTGCACTTTGGGCCTGAATGACACTGAGAAACGCAAGTGAAACTAGAACATGTCCCCAACCCATAGCGTCACCGTACCAGAATGATTTTCAAATATTCAATTTTATCGTCAATATTTGATAACTAATGTTTTCACTCGGTTAGCTTTGTTAGAAATGGGTTAGGTCAACACTGGCGGTATTGACGATCCTGTTCAGTGTCTTTAATTTCCCAAATCGACACACTGTCAATTCTAAAAAACGAATGAAAGGGGGAGGGAAAAATGAAACGATCATGGGTATCGATTCTCGTCATCAGTGTCTTCATATCTAGCATTGCCAACGCTCAGCGAAGTTGGCGCGATGCCGAATCTGGGAGGGAATACCTCTTAATAGAGAGCCAAAATAAGTGGTTTGAACAAGAAAAGGTTTGTGCCGAGAAGGGGATGGTGACGATGGATCTCCGTTTCCTCACCGACAGCGAACGTACTAATCTTTTGAAATCCCCTGAACTGGAGCATCTCCACTGGGAAAATCAGGTCGGAAACACTCAAATGAATCTGTTGTGGCAATCGGCCGATATTGGCACCTATGGGAACATCTATTCCAGTGTCCTCGTCACACTGAAAAAAAATGACAAAGTCTTCCACACCGTGGAGTGGAAGAACAGCCAGGAAGCCCAAGCCAACACGATTTGCATGTCGGTCCCGGGTTTTTGGTTTTTCTGCAACGTCACCCACCGTTGCGAAATGGGAAGTGCAGGTGGCTCCAGCAAAGAATACTTCACGACTACTTTCGGGGATTACGGCAGCACCCAAAATGAAGCGATTAAACGGGCGGTGGAACGCACCCAAGATCCCAAATATTCCGTCTCAGAGGGAAAATGCTCAATCCTGACGGAACGGACTATTTGTTACCGAACTTTGCCTAAACTTTAATAATGACCGAGGACAACCATGAAAAAGACACTTTTCTCATTGATAGTAACTGGATTAGTTTGCTTTCATTCAAGCTTTGCGGATGACAGCGCTGAAGATAAA
>CAZRZK010000025.1:0-44616 GCA_964604555.1 uncultured Pseudobdellovibrionaceae bacterium
TCACAAAGGTAGGCCGTACCTTTGTGAAACTGCCCAAGACTTCAAGCCAGTCCGAGACCGTCAAAATCAGATAAATGGCAATCGCGTCGCTTAGTGCAAAGCCTTCAGGCTTTTCTCTGCTTTAATGCTTCACAATGATCGTGAACCGGATCATAAGTCCCTTTAGGCCTGTTCTATCGTCTGGACCTTTTGGCTTTTGAGCGCTTCGACAAAGGTGTCGTAATTAATTGCATGTCCTAATCGGATCGATAGGACTGTGAGCGCCATTGTCCAGAAAATGAAGAGCCCTCCCGTTATTTATGCATTGCATAAAAACGAGAGGGCTACAAGCGGATTAGAGGCAAGTGTTTGGGAGAAGATTTAAGGCCCGAATTTTACGGACCGGAATTTTTACGGAACAGAATAGCCGAGAATCCTTTCGAGGGAGTAGTTTCGACTTTGGAGAATCGAAATATTCGCGGCATCTACGACGCTCATTGCGGAGTAGATATAGAGATCAAAATGCCCATCTCCATTCGCATCGAAGTTGTCATAGAGGTTGGCATTGCAATCGATGTTATATTCCGCGTACTCTTCGCTGCACTGATCATCGCCGACATCAAAGGCATAGAGCCTTTTATATCTTAAAATGGGCTTGTCGACAGAATAGCCATTATTGGCCGTCGTGCAGGCGAATCCAATGGGGCCGCCGTAAGCACCATAAATATTGCTTCCGCCGCCATCGCAGTAGTTGACGCTCGTCCAATATCCAAAGTGATAACCGCCGCCATCTCCAGTCGGTGCAGTGGTGTTATACACACCGCAAGCATAGAGCGGGAGTGAGCATTCGCTGTGAATGGGGTTTTTATAAAGTCGGTAGACCACTCCCCAATAGTACCAGCCTTGGCTGATAAGAGAGCTCGCTTCACCTCCAGCTGACGTGAGTGGAATTTCCAGGATCTTCATATCGAGAGTGGTGAAAATATGAATGTCATGTTTATTTGCCATTTCATGGTAGTTAGCCGCGAGTGTTTCTAAACCAGAAATCGTTTCAATTGAGGTCGCGATCTCCTCCGCCTCTTCAGCCGCCTCTTCAGCCAACTCAACATATTCTTCTAAGAGTTCAGCATTCTGGGTTTCTAATGCTTCGTATTGTTTGTCATAGGCGGTTTTATAGGTTTCGATCAGGCTCATCAATTTATCGTAGTTTTCAGTGCCCAGTTTATCTTTCAAAGAACTGGTCGATTCTGTCAGAACTTCTAAATTCTTTCCTAAATTCTCTTTTTGGGGTGGGTTCTTAGGATCGATGGGACCATTTTTTCCGCCCCCACCTCCACCGCCGCCTCCTCCTCCATTGGATCCCAATGGATCGGTCCATCCATTTTGGAAGTTTAAACCCAATCCATCATTAGGGCGAGAAGTACAGCTCAAAGATAACAAGAGAGCGATTGCATAGGTGAAGATCAAAGTGAGTTGTTGCGAGTTGCGAATCATGTTGTCCTCCATCGATATCTTCAGTGTATCCCGTTGGTCTCCGGCAGGGGTTTCCTGCCGGTTAAAAGTTGTAACAAAGGGTAAACCGTACTGTTTTAAGGGACGGAATAGCCTAAAACCTTGTCATTTTTGTAGCCTCGGCTTTTCGAGATTGAGATGCTAGTTGAGTCAACGACACTGACGGAAGAATAGACATAGAGATCGAAGACACCGTCTCCATTGGCATCGAAATTGTGGTAGAGGTTGGCATTGCAATCGGTGTTATTCTCCGCATTCTCCTCGCTGCACTGATCATCGCCCACGTCGAATACGAACCCATGATTAAAACGCAAGATGGGTTCTTGCACTGAGAATTCATTGGGCTGTGCACAGGCATAACCGATCGGCTCTCCACTGCCTAAGGCATTTTGCCCTCCCATGTCGCAACTGTTGGCAGCATTCCACCAGCCATAATGATACCCGACCGCATTCCCTTCGCTGTCCAGTGCAGGGGCTGTTGCATTGTATCCGCCGCAAATATAAATAGGCTGGGCACATTTGACTGGATGAATGACCTTCTTGTAAAGACGATAAACCACTCCCCAATAGGTCCATCCAGTGGCTAATAATTCCGCTGCATGACCTTCGGCTAAACTGCCCATTGGAACTTCATAGAAATACATAGCATCATGTCCAAATAGGTGCACGTCGTGTTTATTAGCCATTTCATGGTAAGCAGCGGCCAGAGTTTCCAGTCCTGAAATGGTTTCGATTGACGTGGCAATCTCTTCTGCCTCTTCCGCGGCCTCTTCCGCTAGGTCTTCATACTGTTCCAGGAGTTCGGCGTTTTGGGTTTCAAGAGCTTCGTACTGTTTATCGTAGGCACTCTTGTAAGTTTCGATCAAATTCATCAGTTTGTTATAATTTTCGGTGCCCAGTTTATCCTTTAATGTACCGGTTGATTGTTTGAGTATATCTAATTTATTCCCTAGGTTTTCTTTCTGTAGTGGAGATTTGGAGTCGAATGGGCCCTCGTTGCCATTCCCATTGCCATAGGTCCCAAAATTGGAACCTTGGCCGCTTTGTCCCCAATTGGGAAGATTTAAATCCAATCCGCTTCCAGGGCGAGAGGTGCAGCCCAAAGATAATAAAAGAGCGATTCCGTAGGTGAAGATTAAAGTCAGTGGTTGTGAGTTGCGAATCATGTTGTCCTCCATACTGTCCAAAAACTTTACATGCCCCCCATGAGCCCTCTTCGTCCCCCAAAGAGGAAAGAGAGATTCAAGGTCAATGCCGGTTGAGTGGGCATCGAAAGTTGTGAGTCGTTTTGTGAGTTGGAAAAGAAGCTCACGGTCGCTCCCAAAGTCAGGTTTCCAGGAGAATAGGACACACCTAAAAGATTGGCCTGAGAGTTCCAGCTCATCGTTCCATCTTGATACCCGGTGTACCCAATACCTCCCGCGGTGGAGGCGGAAATCTCCCGGGTGAACCGATATCCAAAGGTCAGTGTGTTCATGAATTGAGTCTCGGCGCTTTCTGGATCCTTAGGCATCTGCGCCCCGTTTCCAGGTGGAGTGGGAACAGCTGCACGTCCAGGGGGCATGGGAGGCGTGGGTTGTAATTGCTGTGAACCCGGTTGATAAAAGGAACGGCTATAAGTGGAAGAGAGTCCCAATGAAATCTGATCATAATTGATCATTGGATTCAGCCGCAATGTAGTGGTCGTGATTTTACCTGATTGTTGACTCCCTCGCGAAACTGGAATCGTCGAATCGAGGTCCAACATCACATTGGCTGTTCCTTTTTTGAATCGAGATTCAAATGGCACCACTAGAATTCCAGCTGAAGGATCTAAAACACCACTCTGGAGTCCGACAGGGACGTAGCCCGTCACTGCCAATTGTGGAATCAACCCGAGCTCTGCTCCGAAGAGAAACGCGGTCTGCTCCTGCATAATATTGGAAGGATCGGGTGCGTTTGAAACTCGAATTGAATTAGGCCCTTGGCCCGATCCAGATTGTCCTGGGCGATCTTGAATCGACTGAAAATTATCGATTCGATGGCGCGCCGCTGCCGATAACTTCAAGCGATCGAAGAAGATAGAGCTAACACCACCTCCAATCATTGCTGATTGTTGATTCATTCCAGGGGGACCGGAAGGTTGTTGAGGCTGTCCTTGAGTTCCTCCTGAGTTTTGCGGCGGATTTTGAGTCTCTCCACCTGCTTGATTCGGAAAAGAGGCCTTTGCATTCAAGGACAACCCCGTACACTCAGTGACCAGCGTTCCCGCTGCCACTCCAAGACTGGTAACCATCCCTGAGGGATCGGGCGATCCCATCATCATCGCCATTCCTCCCCCACGAGGACCGATGTATTGACACATTCCGGGAGGCATCGGACGGGCTTCATCACCCATCATCGCTTCTTCTTCAGGAGTCGGCCCCTGCATCATTCCAGGGCCGCCTCCAGGCTGCATGCCGACAGGAATGAGCTGACGCTGTTGTCTCTCGCTGGAATTTGTAATGGCTTGGGTTAAAGAAAGTTGAATTCCCCAGGATTCCTCATCCTGCATGGAAGGGCGAGTGCCCTCCATGCGGTGAGAAAATTTTTCGGCCGGTTTCCGGCTCGATTTCGCCGACACATCGTCGACAAAAAGAAAGACAACAAGGGCGATGAAGATGAAGAATCGAGATGCCATGACTGAAGCTCCTATGTTGTGAATCGGTCAGGACTAATATCCTTGTGGATAATAATTCTGTTGTTGTTGATACTGAGGATTACATTGTTGTTGCTGATATTGTGGGGCACTTGGCTGTGAATAACCCCTTCCACGGATTCCATATTGGGAATACTGATCGTAATTAGATTGCTGCCCACAAGGAGGATAAGGAGTCTGGGGGGTCCCTCGCCCTTGTTGGTAGTTATCAGGCGTCTGTTGTCCACACGCCACGATCATCGTTACGATCAGTAAACTTTTTAGAATCGAAGTTAGAGTTTTCATAGTTGTGCCCCGGTGATGGTAAGTTGTTAAAAATATTTATCTACGATTTTTTTTCAATTCATGTAATTTGTTAATGCAATTTTTATTTCCGTTTTTCTCGGCAGCAGCTTTAACTTTCAGCATGAACTCATGGATTTGTTTCCGATCCGATTCTTCATCGCCTGTTTTTTCCGGAAGACCGCCGAGTTGTTTTATTTCGGCATCACAATCCTTGAGATCAGGTGGACGAGGTGGTTCAGCCATTAAAATATTTCCTAACCCTAAAGCGAGGGCCAAGAGGCCTAATTTAATCTTGTTCTTTGCCATGGATATTCTCCCTTTTGTTGTCGATTTCCCACTGTGAGAAATCCTTATGTTTTGATATTAGGCTTTTAGGCAGACGGGATGGTTGCGCGGCCGTAAATGATTGTAAAAATTTGTTTCCCGAAAATCTGAAGGTGACTAAAGAATAGACAGATAAAAATAGGCTGTGTGGAGGGAGTTCCGGATACACAGCCTATCTATCGATCGTGCTAGTGTCGTAACGGGGTGCCAAGGGGTGATTCAGCTTCAATTAAAACAAGAGTCCAATTGAGGCCGCAAAATGATGCAATGGAAAGGGGCGCTTCCCTTTACGGTAATGCCGTCCTCTTCCACCATAATAAGAACCATACCCCGAGCCGTTTCCATAACCCGGGTGAGGTGGTCGATGGCCGAAGCCATGTCCGCCTGCGCCAGGATGATGTCCAGCTCCACCAGGAGGCGGATGACCGCCAGCCCCGGCATGGGCATGCCCACCACCACCTGGAGGTGGAGGAGGGGGATTTGCAATAGATAATTGGGAGAGGGTCAACATTCCGATCACGAAAAGTCGGATCCCTCCAGAATATAATTGGCGAGAAGGTATCAATCTGGGTTTATTTTGGGTCAACATTCACACTTACTCCTTATACAACTAACCATAATAACCACTCTTCTATAGTAAGGGATGGGGGGGAGGGGAGTGGTGTCGTAAAAGTAAGAGTGTGTAACAAAGTTGTAACTTTTCCCTGTATGCAGCCAGAATATGCAGATAGAATAGCCGCCTTTATGGATATTAAAGAGTTCAAACCTGGCGCCGTGGATCATTGTCTAGAGGTTCTTTCGTCGATCCTGGAAGACCGTCGATTGCTTTCAACCTTGAATTCCCAAACCCGAAAAGAACTTTTAATCTTAGCGGGAAGGGTGTCGCGTCCCGATCGCCTAGAAATCATGAAAATGGCAAAAGCCCACCGTCGCACCCGCCATAAAAAGGAGCTCAAGCGGGATCGCGAAGCGGTCTCTCAAACCGCCATTCGGATGGCGCGGGAACAGAAGGTCTTTGTGGCCCCTCAAAGGGAACTGCTTCCGGACCCCAATCAACCGAAACGGACGCTCAATCGTTCACGTGCCTGTTATGTCTGCAAGACAGAATATAAGGAACTCCATTTCTTTTACGATTATCTCTGCAGTCCATGCGGAGATTTTAATTATGAAAAGCGATTCCAAACCGCTTCCTTAGAAGGAAAAGTCGCTCTCATCACTGGGGCCCGAGTAAAGATTGGCTACCAATCGGCCTTGTTGATGTTGAGGGCGGGGGCGAAGGTGATAGTGACGACCCGTTTTCCGCAAGATGCCGCACTCCGTTTTTCGAAAGAGGCAGATGCGCCGCAATGGATATCCCGGCTTGAAGTCTATGGGTTGGATCTTCGGCATGCCCCGAGTGTGGAGTCTTTTACCGAATATTTAAACCGGACCGAAAGCCGTCTCGATATTCTCATTAACAATGCAGCCCAAACAGTTCGGCGTCCTCCTGGCTTTTATCACCATCTTTTAGAGGGGGAGGCGATTGCCCATTCGCAACTTCCCGAATTGATGCGACCGACGCTTGAAAAATATCAAACCTGGGGAACGCAAAAGGATGCCCTTGTTTCAAGCTCCTGGGTCACCGACCTGGCTTTAAAAGGGGCTGCGATCGGCCTATGTGCCCCGTCCCTTCTTTCCCAATTGGGACCAGACGAAGTAGGATTTTTTCCCGAAGGGGCGCGGGACGCCGATCTCCAACAGGTTGATTTACGACCCATGAACAGCTGGCGCATGAAATTGGCAGATGTTCCCACCTCTGAATTATTGGAGGTGCAATTGGTGAATACCATTGCCCCTTTTATTCTCTGCAGTAAGTTAAAGCCCTTGATGATGAAAAGCGACAATCGGGATAAGCACATCATTAATGTTTCGGCGATGGAGGGAAAATTCACCCGTTATACGAAAACCGATAAACATCCCCACACCAACATGGCCAAGGCCTCGTTGAATATGATGACCCTCACCTCCGCACCCGATTACGCCAAAGATGGGATCTTTATGAATGCAGTTGATACGGGTTGGGTTACGGATGAAGATCCGATGCAACTATCCTTAAGAAAACAGGAAGAACATGATTTCCAGCCCCCCCTCGATATTGTCGATGGTGCAGCCCGTGTATGCGATCCCTTTTTCTCGGGGCTCAACACGGGCGAACACACCTGGGGGAAGTTCCTAAAGGATTACCAACCCACCACCTGGTGAGGTTTAGTGCCCACGGATCAGAAATACGATAAACAGTAGGGATGCCGGGACTCCTAAAAGCCATGCAATCACATAACCGATTCTTCCACTTTCAGACTCTAATTTTGCTTTTAATGCTTTCATAGTTCCTCCGCCTATTTTCCACTGCAAGCACCATGCCTATTGGGGAGGTACCCACTTCCTTTACAGAAAATTTTTCAGAATTTTCTGTAAAGGAAGTGGGTACCTCCCCAATAGGCATGCTATTTGCTTTTAACTAAGATCGGTATGGAAAGTGTTTATCCCAGAAATTCTACCCGGCATTTTCAGCCCTTTCATTTCACAGCATCGAATGATTTGAGGAAACAATACCTCTTTCACCGCTTAGAGGAGATTGTCTCTTGTCGAAGTAATCTAGTGAAGGACAATTGGGCCCCCATTCTTCGCGCGGCTGAAAACCTGAATGGAAATGCAGAGACCTTTGGGTTCGTAAGGTTGTCGCAACTTGGCCACAGGTTAGAGCGTGCGGCTGAAAAAAAGAATAGAAAGAGGACCCACGCCCTTTTGCTTCAATTTGAAAAGGTGGTTTCAGAGGAACTGGCGAAGGTTTGAGGGGAGAGTAATGCGACCCCTTGTTCCGCCTTTTTCGCCAGCGTTTTACGGTCAATATCCAAAATCTTTCGGGCACTTTCCCTTACTCCGCCCACTCTTTTTAAGATCCATTGGACATACCGAATCTCAAGTTCCTCGAGTGAAGGTAATTGTTCCTCAGGAATCGCTTTGCTGATTCCCAAGAAGTGGTCTTCACTGCTAACGACATTAGTTACCGATTGCGGTTCAGGAAGCAGTTCTGAAAAGGTTTTGAGATCTTTCGGTTCGATTTCGGTCCCTTCCGCTAAAACCACCGCCCTTTCAATCGTGTTTTCCAGTTCCCGCACATTTCCCCGCCACGGCATGCGCAGCATTTCATCCATCGCCGATTTCGAGATGGCATTTACTTTCGATTGATTGGCAAGGCCATATTTTTTAAGGAAATGCTCTGCGAGCGGCAGGATATCTTCCCTTCTTTCCCGAAGGGGTGGAATGCGTAGCGGGATCACATTCAACCGGAAGAAGAGATCTTCCCGGAAACGACCCTCTTTTACCTCCAGTGAGAGATCCTTATGGGTAGCGGCCAAAATTCTCACATCAATAGGACGCCCTTCATTTTCCCCGATCCGCTTAATCTTTCTTTCCTGTAGCACGCGCAAAAGTTTTGCCTGTAGGGCTCCTCCGAGATCACCGATTTCATCCAGAAAAAGGGTTCCTTCATTGGCTTCTTCGAATAATCCCACCTTTTTTTCAAAAGCCCCGGTGAAAGAGCCTTTAGCGAATCCGAATAGCTCGCTTTCGAGGAGGTTCTCCGGGATGGCGGCGCAGTTGATTGCCACAAAAGGCTTCTTTGCTCGATTACTGAGATCGTGAATGGTTCGAGCAATCACCTCTTTTCCCGTCCCGCTTTCCCCCTGAATGAGTACAGTGGCCATTGAATTGGAAACCCTTTTCGCTAAATCACAGACTGTTTTCATACCTGGGCTTTTTGCAATGACTCCTGGTGTGGTTTCGCTTTCATTTAACACGGCTCGCAGGGAAAGATTTTCCTCTTGCAATTCCCGATGGGATAAAGCGCGGCTTAAAGAAACGGCGAGCTCTGGAAACTTGAGTGGTTTAACGACAAAATCATAGGCTCCCTCTTTTACTGCCTCGACCGCTGTTTCGACTCCTCCATGAGCAGTCATTAATACTACCGGGAGCAAGGGGGCGATTTTTTTAATCTCATGGATAAAATGGATGCCATCGACACCAGGCATTTTCATGTCGGTCAAAATGATATCCCAAGGCAAAGCTTGGCCTTGGCACTTCCGCAATCGGCTCAACGGGCCGAGCGCATCTAAGCTGACATCCACTTGATAATCGCGGGTTTTGAAGTAGGCACGGATCAGTTCTGCCAGGTCCTTGTCATCTTCCACGACTAAAAGTCTATTTTTGCCATTCTTTTGCATAGGAATCCCTTACTAAATTAATCCATTTAAGTCCAATTTATACCCATTTAAGTAAAAATTCCTAGTTCACATTCTTTTTAGAGAGCTTTTCCGAAAGGTAACCTAAAACAATAGGACTGATTGCAGCCATCTCCTTGGTGACGACTGGGTAGAGTTTTCGCCACAGCTGTTTTCTCCAGCCATAGGCGATAAAAATTCCAACACCTGCAACTACTCCAACTGCGGTCAGCGGATTTTTTTTCACCTTGTTAATCCATTCCTGAGTTTTATCTTCTAGCATGCGATCTCCTTGGTGAAGAAAAGGGCCCTACACGGATGGAGGGCCCTTTTCGAAGCTAATTACTTATCAGCTGGTGCGGTCGAGCTTTCCTTTTCGACGTCAGTTTCAGTGCTGCCATCAGTCTTTGTCTTATGGGTGACGGTTTCTTTCGTTTCCGATTTTGAGCCGTCCGCTTCTGCTTTCTTATGCCGATATTTTTTTGTGTGTTTTACGGTTCCCGTAATGGGGTTCTTGCTTTGATCGGAGGAGGTTTCCGTTTTTTCCTCTGCCGCAAACGCAGATGAGGAGAGAGCAAAACAGAGAGCAGCGCTGGTCATCAGGCTCACGAGGGTTAATAATAGTTTCGAACTTTTCATCTTTATCTCCTTAATCATGAGGTTACAAAGTCCCCATAATGCAGGATAGATGCCAACGTGGCATATGCATGCCTGTGTATTTTTTTCTCTTGTGAATGGGAAAAATTCCCGTATATATAGATTTTTTTCCGTTTCAAGGCGCTGGCGGTTAAAAAAAAACCGGTTAAGGGTGGCATTTTTCTTGCTTGCAGGTAAGTTAGTATTTATGGAGTTTAGTCCTACTGAAAAAATACCGCTAAACTTCAAGAAGCCCATCCACGCCGTCCAGTTTTACGATCGAGAAGAATTCATCCTGAAGGAGATCCAGAAATTTATTTCAGCAGGGTGGCAGCAGAAAGAAGGGGTTTTAGCTGTATTGCGCAAAAACCGTCTGGATAAACTTGTCCAGGCCCTTTCTGTAAATGGAGCGGAAGCGCTGAGCTCAGCCATTCAAAACGGTCAGATTCAATTGATAGCGGCTGAGGAATTGATGCCCTCTATTTTTAAAGAGGAACAAATCGATTCCGAAGTTTTTCAACTTAAAATAGGAAAGAGACTCAGTGATCTCCAAGATGGATTCGGAAGGATTCGGGTCTATGGAGAGATAGTGGATATATTGTGGTGCCAGGGGAAAAAGGAGATGGCACTGGCAGTTGAAAATGAATGGCAGGAGCTTTCTAAAACCTATGACTTCACCCTACTATGTGGCTATTCCTTAACCGGGTTTTCTAAGGCCAAAGATATGCCCGATTTTGTTCGGGTCTGTGGTAGGCATCAAAAAATATTTCCATCCGAAAGTTATAGTGAACTGAGGGATGAAGAAACAAAACAGGGGTTCATTGCCGATCTTCAGCAGAAAGCCAATTCCTTGGCGAATGAATTGGAGGATCGGAAAATGGTTGAGGCAGAACTTTCGCTCATGGCGAGCGATTTAACCCAGGCGAAAGAGCTTGCGGAGCGTGCCAATCGGGCCAAATCGGAATTTTTAGCCAATATGAGCCATGAGATTCGGACTCCTTTAAGTGCGATCGTCGGTTTTGCGGAGCTATTGCAAAATCCGAATCAGTCCGCTTCCGATCGTCAGGAGTGCATCACCGCCATTTTAAGGAATGGGCGTCACCTCCATCAGTTGGTCAACGATATTTTGGATTTATCAAAGGTGGAATCCAAGAAGTTTGAATTGAGTGTTTCCAATTTTGATTTCGCGAATTTTTTAAAAGAGATTGAACTCTTCCATCGTCCATTGGCGCGCAGTAAAGGGCTCAGGTTCAGGGTGCTGACTTCCGGCAAGCTTCCAGCCCAGATCGAAACCGATCCTGTTCGTTTGCGGCAGATTTTGATCAATATTATTGGCAATGCGATTAAATTTACTCAAAAAGGAACCGTTACTCTCTTGGTGAAGTATCGCGCCTCCCGTAGCAACGCTACTGGATTTCTTGTCTTTGATATTATCGATACCGGTTGTGGAATTCCTGAGAGTGAAAAGGGGCGGCTTTTTGAGCCTTTTGTTCAGATCGACAGCTCCAACACCCGAAATTATGGGGGAACCGGGTTGGGACTTGCGCTTTCCCGAAAATTAGCTCGGTTACTTGGAGGAAACCTCCGGTTGGTGAAATCGGCGCTCAGAGAAGGAACCACCTTCTCAGTGCGGGTGAATGTGGGTAACCTCAGGGGGGTTCCTTTTACCCCCCACCTTAATTTTCAGACTTTAAAAAGTAATGATGAATTATTAGAAGAGGAGGGGAGTGAAACTTCTTCGCTGTCCCACTTGCAAATTCTGGTGTTTGAAGACGTCCCCGATAATTTTCGCCTCATCCGTTATTTTTTAGCCCCCACCGAAATCAAACTCGATTGGGCTGAAGATGGCCAGATGGGACTGGAGAAGGCGGCCCAAAAAAAATATGATCTGATCTTGATGGATATTCAGATGCCCCGGATGGATGGGTATGAAGCTACCCGTCGACTCCGAAAAAATGGCTTCACGGGACCCATCATTGCCCTAACGGGACATGCTTTGAAAGAGGAACGGGATCGTTGCTTGGCTGCGGGCTGTAACGAACATCTGACCAAACCCATCGATCGAGCCAAGCTCTTGGAGACGATTGTTCAATTAACACCGACTCACTCCCCATCCTCAGCAGCAACTCAATCGGTCGATTATGATGATACCGCGCTATCCATTATCGATACCTATTTAAAGGATACCTATCCAAAACAACTTCAAGAGGTAGAAAGCTGCATTGGAACACAAAACTGGCCGAGGATAGGGGAAATTGCCCATCAACTGAAGGGATCGATTGGAGCCCTAGCCGATGCGCGATTAACCGATATTGCGGCCGAAATGGAAGAGGCGGCCAAGAGTGGAGCTAATCAAAAACGACTCTCGTTTCTGCTGTCGCAAATTCAGGAGCTGGATCTTCCTGCCTTGAATGTGAGAAAAAAGACACAATCGTTTCAAAATTCCATCCTCGGACTCTAATCGGTTTCTTACGATAAGCAGCTTGTATGGTGAAGCTGGTATTTCAAGTCCATTCAAAGAAGAACAATAGCATCTTCGAATCGGAGGTGATTGTTTACGAGAATATCGCCATCATTGGGCGGGATCAATGTGATCTCACACTCGATGATCCCTTTATCTCTCGTCAGCACGCAGCTATCGTGGTGCTGCCAGGCCGAAAATTACAGGTTCGGGATCTCCAAAGTCGAAATGGACTTTACCTCAATGAAAAGAGGGTTGAAGCGGCAAGATTAACCATTGATGATTGCCTTCAACTGGGAGATTATACTCTTACACTCAAGGCGATCAAACGAACGCATAGCCAAGACCCCGGTCGAACGGTCATCACCAATGTGGAGTCGATCCAGGAGACTAATCCAGTCATTAATCAAGCTCTCGCGGAGACAAGGGAGCTAGTTCGTCAAGGCTGGCCCGGTGGGTGGGATTGCATGGATCCAAAAGAGCAACGACGTTTCGATAAATATAAGCCCAAAGCTAATAAGTAGATTCCCAAATGCTAGAGGCGGGGTCGCCGTAATAGTTCCAATAACCTCTGTCCTGAGCATTCCCTTTTATTTTGGCCGCCCAGATCGCTTGGCCAATTTCATTGCTCAAAGGTCGAGACTGAATCTGTTTCCTTGCCGCTCCCATCAGGTCGGCCATATTCTTGAAAAAATCATGACCATAACCACTTCCTCCAGACGCTAAAATCCCGGCTAGCCCCTTTTCTTCGGCAAGTAGAATCGTTTCGGCAAAATTCCGAGAGCTAGCCCCCTGGCTTCCCCAATTGGCGTTGAGACAGGCGATATCGAGCAAAATTGGAAAGGCGGTGTTAGAAATGCGATTCAGGTTGCTGATGGTAAGGGGGATCTCCGACATTCCTTGCCGATTTCCGTGACCGTCATAGACGACTAAGTTTGGATTGCCATTGTATCCCTCCCACACCGATTCACTCGATACCTCGGTTCGCAGTTTTTTGATTAACTGGAAGTTGTGATCGTGGGATTGGAAGCGATTCCCCACTTGCAGAATATTGGCTGGACAGCCCAGGGAACTATCCATCCCAGAGGTGAGCATGATTTCATCGACATTTCGCTCGGCATATTCTCTCGCCTGGGCTTTTTCAAAAAAGGTGATCAGTTCGCGATTGTTTTGTGCGGGAATTCTTCCTAAAGCAAGATCGGGGATCTTATCGCCATCTAAAACCTGATAATCGAAATCGGTCCAGGTATTGTCCCCTGATCCACGCCAAGCCGGAATCTGATCGATACTTCCAATCAATAAGGTGCTGGTGGGGGGGCTGGCTTTTTTATATTCAGATTCAATGATCTTTTTAATTTCCGAAGCGGCTTTTCCTTTGATAAAGAAGGTTCGGATCTCCCGTCCCGCATGTTGCTTCCATTCCAAATAAGGAAAAAGGGCGGTGCGGAAGCTGTCATGGGCAATGATCAATTCGATCGCTTTGCTGTCGGGGCGATGGGAAGGGGCGGGGTTTAGGAATAAGGGGTAAGAGAGACTTGCCCCCTGCACCTGCGCCCGTTTTTCTTTAGCCTCAACAAATTGGATCTGTAGTTGAAGGGACTGGGTCCACGAGAAGCGATGATGAATCGGTTCATATCGAATGGGATACCAACGGAAAATTGCAATTCTGTCGGGACCTACGGTTCCCGTTTCATCTAAAACAATCGGGTCCTTTCCACTTTCTTTACGATAGGCATCTTTCGCCAGTGAAACGGGGTGCGATTTGCCATCATGAATAGGAAGTGAGCGAAGCGCGGCGATTGGAGCAGGAAGGATGTTGGAGGAGTAACGCAGTTTATCGATCGACCAAACCATCTTATTCCCATTCGGGATCCGAACATACAGACGATAAAAGGGAATCATTGGATATCCTGGAGTGAACTCCTCAATTCCATTGGGAATTTCAATCTGGGTCGCGTTCGATGTTGCAATCAGTTGGGGCTTTTTAATCGAGAGGTGAAGCTGTAGCCCGTCGGTGTTGTTTTGCAGGATACGGATCTGGGCCTGGAGGGGCCATAGAAACAGGAAAAGGAAGAACAGAAGTAGGAAGGGCATGCTTTATTTTGACTGGGTTTACCAAGAAAGAGATAAAAACCGAAGAAAATCGATGATCAAACGTTAAGAGCGGCCCCCCCTTATTGCGAGGAGCGAGCGCAGCGAGAGACGCGGTAATCTCGTTGGGTTGATTCGGTGCATAAACGCCTCTTCAGCAAATCTCCATTTTTACCGAAAAAAGAAGAGATGCCTCGCAAATTCACAATCATTGTCGTTTCGCTTTATGGTCTCTCCATTTTCTATGCCATTTCAAGCATTACTCAAAAGGTCCCCGGAGTGAGATCAGCTCTCAGTTGGGATCATTTCAGCCAAATGTTTAAGGGCGTGGGAAGTGATCTCTCGGTCCGAATGGGGCCGATCGCATTTTGGGGAATCATTGGGTTTATCAGTTTTTTGATAAGCCTGGGTTTTCTGAACGCCTTCGCCCGTAAACGAAAAGGGGCGATTAAATTCTCTTTCCAGCCCAAAATATACCGTCCATTAGAAACGCTTCAGGGACACCTCCAGCTTTTTGCCAAGAAACCGATCGTCTGCCGCCGAATGACACTTACCCTTCGTTGTGTTTACCACTCGTCGGGAAGTGGTAACAGCAATAGGAACCATGTGGCCTATAAGGACACCCAGGTTTTACTGGGGGAAGTGGATATTCCCGCGGGAACCGGTCGGCAGTTACCTTTTAGCTTTCAGATTCCCGCAAAAGTAGACAGTGCCTTCGAAAAGATTGAAAAGCATCTCAAGATGACGGGAACCATGGGACACTTAGCCCATTCGTTTATCAAGGTTGCTTCCCAATTTGAGGGAATGAATGCCAAATGGGAATTGGTTGCGCACTTGGAAGCGGAAGGCGTGGACTTGTTGGAGATGAGAAGAGTGGAAGTGAAGTTTAATCGGAGTGAGTAATCTTTCCATCGACAGAGTGGTACAATTTAAGAATGCTAAGATTGACAATTAGATTATGGATCTTTCAATTCAGCAGGTTCATTTCTGCTGAATAAGTCGGCCATCCCTTCTGATTTATTTTGTCGGGGATTCTTGAGTCAGGAATTTATCGAAATAGAAGATGCCAAAGGGAATCACGGCTGCAATAAATGCCCTTAGGGTTTTTTTACCGGTCCAATTATATTGCGTCCTCATTGAGGCAAGAGCCCCAATGTAAACGATAAAAAGAAGGCCATGAATCCAGCCTATGATCTTTACCGCCATGGGGAGATCCAAGGCGTATTTTAGTGGCATTGCGATGAAGAGCAATGCGAGGAGTGAAAAACCTTCTAAATATCCAATTGCGCGAAATGCTTTTAACATAAAAATCTAAATACCATTGCCCGCATGAATTCACCACTCTCAAGAATGGGTTTGATTGGAATGACCGATCTTTTTTCGCTATTCGGACGTCTTAAAGTTTAAGACAGTCCGTCGGTCCAAATTAATCCAATAAAATATGTATAAAGGGAGTGTTATGTGTCAATTCATTAGACTCAGTGTAATCCTGGCGGTCTTTTTCTGCCTTACCTTCGCGGAACAAGCAGAGGCAAGACGAAGGCCTCACCCGCCCAGACCTCGTCCGCCCCGTCCGCACTTAGTAGTGGACAGTGTGCAAAATTATTCAGTGGAAAGATAAATAGACATCCACATGGGCAGGAGTGGCCTGCCCATGTGGATTTTTTCTGGCTTGTTCTTCCCTAAGGGTCGGAACTTCACCACCGCCTTCGCTTCTCGCCCCTTTTAAAGTGAAATCGCTGCGCGCTTTAATCTCTCAAACCCGCTAATAGAAAAGGCCAACCGTTGGGTTGGCCTTTTCTATTAGCGGGAGACGGGGCTTGAACCCGCTACCCTCAGCTTGGAAGGCTGATGCTCTACCAAATGAGCTACTCCCGCACCTTTTAAAAGATTACTTAAATCATATTTCCTAGGCTTCGTCTACATCGCACGACGGTATTTGCCGCCCACCTCATAGAGGGCTTGGCTCATCTGTCCTAGGCTGCAGTAACGGGCCGTTTGGAGAAGGGTGGGGAAAAGGTTTTCCCCTTTCTTTGCCGCCTCTTTTAATTTTCCGCTCCAGAGTTGGGCCAGGGCTTCATTTTTTTTCTGAAAGGTCCTCAGGTTTGCAATCTGTTCGTGCTTTTCATCGTAAGAGGCGCGGACCAGTTGGCTCTCTGGAATTTCGGCATATTGGCTCCCACTTGGATTCAGAAAGGTGTTCACGCCAATAATGGGAAGCTCTCCACTATGTTTTTGCCGTTCATAGAGGAGCGACTCCTCCTGGATCTGGCTCCGTTGATAGTAGCTTTCCATGGCACCCAGTACCCCGCCTCTCAATGAAAGGCGCTCAAATTCGGCCAGTACCGCTTCTTCTACGAGTTCGGTTAATTCATCGATATAAAAACTTCCCTGCAAGGGGTTTTCATTTTTGGCCCAACCTAATTCCTTTGCAATGATCAATTGGATTGCCATCGCTCTGCGCACGCTCTCCTCAGTTGGAGTGGTAATTGCTTCGTCATAGGCATTGGTGTGGAGAGAATTACAGTTATCAAAGTAGGCTAAAAGGGCTTGGAGCGTGGTGCGAATGTCATTGAAGCTGATCTCCTGGGCATGCAACGAACGTCCGGAGGTTTGGATATGGTACTTCAGTTTTTGGCTGCGATCATTGCCGCCATAGCGGTATTTCATGGCGAGGGCCCAGATCCGACGGGCCACCCGTCCAATGACAGTGTATTCGGGGTCGAGTCCGTTGGAAAAGAAGAAGCTCAAGTTGGGTGCGAAATCGTCGATTTTCATTCCGCGGGCCAGGTAATATTCAACATAAGTAAATCCATTAGCTAAGGTAAAAGCCAGTTGGGTAATGGGATTCGCACCCGCTTCGGCGATGTGGTAGCCGCTGATGCTCACCGAATAATAATTACGGACCTGTTGGTGTACGAAAAATTCCTGGATATCTCCCATCATCCGGAGAGCGAATGGAATCGAGAAGATGCAGGTGTTTTGCGCTTGGTCTTCCTTTAAAATATCGGCCTGGACCGTTCCGCGGACTTTTTTCAGGGTCTCTTGAGCTACCTTTTCACGTTCGGTATCTGAAACTTGAGATTTTCCGAGTTTCTCAATTTCCTGGTCGATTGCGGTGTTGAAATAGAAAGCCAACAACATGGGGGCCGGACCATTGATAGTCATCGAAACGCTGGTGTTGGGATCGCAGAGATCAAATCCAGCATAGAGCTTTTTGGCATCTTCCACAGTACAGATGCTGACTCCGCTCTCGCCCACTTTTCCAAAGATATCGGGCCGTTCATCGGGGTCCTCACCGTAAAGCGTGACACTATCGAAGGCGGTGGAGAGCCGCTTCGCTTTTTCTCCTTTGCAGAGGAGGTGAAATCGTCGATTGGTTCGAGAAGGGGTTCCTTCGCCGGCAAATTGCCGCTTGGGATCCTCTTCGGTGCGTTTAAAGGGAAAAACTCCAGCCGTATAGGGAAAGTAACCCGGTAAATTTTCTAAAAAGGCGAAACGAGCGCGATCGGCCCGAGAATAAAAGCGGGGCAATGCTACTTTAGGAATGCTCTTGCCGCTCAGGCTTTTTATCCGCAAGGGCATCGAATGGGTTTTGTCCCGCACCTGATAGCTGTAGTTCTCCCCTTCGTATTGGGGGATGCGTTCCTCAAACTCTTTGAGTGATTGATTTAATTCGGGATCGAGGGCATCGACAGTCTGTTTTTGCAGTGCTTTTAATTCAGTTTGGGTGGCGGAAGAAAGAGAGGCGGTGAGTGCGCTTTCAATTCCCTCTAGCTGACGAGTCTCCTTACAAAAACGCTCGGCCTTGCCTTCATAAGTCTTTACGGTTTTCGAGATCTCTGCCAAGTATTGAACGCGATTTTTAGGGACCACGGTCGTAAAGCTTTTCTCGTCGACAATAAATGGTTGCTACAAGGGTTTGATCCCTTTACCAGCCGATTTGAGGTGACAGAGATGCTGGTAGACCATGGTCACTCCCGGATCCTGGAAACGGGAGGCGACCGTTCCGATGACGGGGTATAAAGTGGGAGAGAGGGCTTCTAGCTGACGATGGTTGCGGCGCAATTGAGTGCGCACATCCTGGATCGCATCGAGGGCCCCTGCTTTGTCGAATTTATTGAGAACCACCACATCGGCGAAATCGAGCATGTTGATCTTTTCCAATTGGGTGGGGGCTCCAAATTCACTGGTCATCACATAAAGATTAAAATCGACCCAATCGACAATCGGAGTTTCCGATTGCCCAATGCCGCTCGTTTCCACAAAGAGCCAGTCGAAGTCGGCCTGTTTGAGAAAGGCAATCGCATCTTGGGTCGCCTGGCTCACCGACACTCCTGAGTCGCGAGTGGCGAGGGATCGCATAAAGCATCGGGGATGGTGGGCGCTGTTAATCCGAATCCGATCTCCTAAGAGGGCGCCACCGGTTTTTCTGCGCGTGGGATCGATAGCTAAGAGTGCCACGCGGGAATTAGGTTCATTTTCTAAAACCCGCAATACTAATTCATCGGTGAGGCTTGATTTTCCCGCGCCCCCGGTGCCTGTAAGACCAACCACTATGGAAGGCCGGGTGCTTTTTTTAAGAACGGTTTCAAAAGCGATTTTGTTTTCAATGGCGGTCAGGGCCATTCCCAAAGAGTGGGAGGCCTGGGGCGATTTTTCGATCTGCTTCCAATCAATAGACGGGAAGGGGCATTCCTTCGCCCTCTTAATCATGTCATCGATAATTCCCTGGAGCCCCAAAAGTCGCCCATCTTCTGGGGAATAGATGCGACTGACCCCATAGCGGTGGAGTTCTTCGGCTTCCTTCGTAGTAATAGTTCCGCCCCCTCCGCCAAAGAGCCGGATATGGGGGGCATTCTGACGTTTCAATTCATCGACAATGTATTTGAAAAATTCAACGTGGCCGCCTTGGTAACTTGAGATGGCGATCGCTTGGGCATCTTCCTGGAGAGCTGCAGTGACAATCTCCGCCACTGAACGGTTGTGTCCAAGGTGGACCACCTCCACGCCCGAAGATTGTAAAATTCGGCGCATGATATTAATGGAAGCGTCGTGGCCGTCGAAAAGCGAAGCGGCGGTAATAAAGCGGAGCCGGGACTGGGTCGTTTGCATTAAGGGATTATTTATAACTTTTAATGGTCTGTTCGGCAACCTGCACACTTCCCGCGGCCCACGAACTGCTGTAATATGGCCTAATGTACGAATGGATAGATACGGAAGCGGCCCTACTGGATGCAGTTCATCACCTATCCCACCAAACCGAAATCGCAGTCGACACCGAATTCATCCGGGAGAGCACCTTTTTCCCCCGAATCGCCCTCATTCAAATTGCCAGCGCAGAAAAGATTTTTCTCATTGATCCCATCAAGATTTCAGAAGAGCAGATGCGCCCTTTGGCGACAGTACTGAAGGCCCCCACGGTATTAAAGGTGCTCCACAGCGCCTATGCCGATCAGGAATGTTTCTATTGGAACTATCATTATCTAATGGAGCCGATCTTAGACACGGCCGTGGCGGCGGCGATGTTGGGAATGGGGGATCAGATCGCCCTTCATGCGCTTCTCACCGAGGAGATGTCGGTAAAGTTAGGAAAGGGATTGGCCCGCACCAAATGGGATAAACGTCCCCTGGAAAAGCAGCTTTTAAATTACGCCGCCGATGATGTGCGGTACCTTCTTCCACTGTTGAATAAACTTCGAAATAAACTCATGGCTCAAGGACGCTGGGATTGGGCAGTGCAGGAGAGCCAAGTCGATAGTAGTGCTTTTGATAGCACGCCCGAAGAGCTTGAAGTGAAAATGACCCGCAGTGGGTATTACGACGGTAAAACCCGCGGAGTTTTATTAGAGCTCCTCCGCTGGCGGGAAAAACGGGTGAGAGAGGTGGATCTCCCGCGTAATTGGGTCGCTTCAAATGAAGTCCTCATCGCACTCGCCCGTTCTAAACCGCGTTCGGCGGGAGACCTCACTCACTATCGGGGGTTAAGTTCCAAAGAGGCTTCCCGAAGTGGGGAGGCTATTATCGCGGCGATTTTGAAAGGGAGCGCAGAGGGGACGATGGAGGATATCCGTCCGGTGCGATTGCAGGAATCGCAAGAAGTAGCCATTGCGATGCTCAAGACCTTCATTACTTTAATGAGTGCCCAACATGGCATTGCAGGAAGGTTTTTGATTTCTACCGATGTGTTGCCACGCCTTTTGCGGAATTACCAAAAGGGGCGGGAGAGTTGGGTGCGTGAGAACTGGATCAGTGAATTTGCCGATCAGATGATCGGTCAGGAACTGGAAGCGTTACTCAATGGCAAACGAGCCTTTGTAATGAGAGAGGGCGCTTTGGCCCTCATTGAATGCTAAGTAAAAAGGTATCCGTTACCTTTTCGCTCAGCCGACGTCGTTGCACTCATAGGCGCAGTCCCAGGCATCTTGTCCATTATCGGTGCAGACTTTGAGGCAATTGTAGACCTCGGGATCCAGGTTAGTTGGATCCTGCGTGGAAGCATCTTTTGTGTCTGCAAATGCAATGGGTTGTAAGAGGATATTAAATAAAAACAGCCCCCCTACAAGCCTATTGAGATGAATTTGCAGCATACGTCCTCCCATGGCTTTGTTCAACAAAGCCATTAGTCTAGATAAAAGCCTAGTTCCCTACTTTAATCTTAATCGGAAATTATGAAGGAAATATGAAATAATGGATTGAAGCAGGGGGGTATGAATACTAAAAAGAGATTATGAAGAAGCCCGCATTTTGGAAGGTTGCCGTCAAAGATATTCTTCGTATTGGGGCCATCGTCCCAAGTTCACGGTGGATTATTGAAGGGGTCATTAAACGTCTGCCCACGCCTCTTAACACCATTGTAGAATATGGATGTGGGACCGGCACTATCACCCGCGAGCTCCTGCCTTTGCTTCCGCAGCATGGCAAACTGATTGGCTTTGAGCTTCATCCCGACTTTGCCAAGGGGCTGGAAAGCATCACCGATCCGCGGTTTCAATTGAAGCATGGCAACGTCGTCCACCTTTCCCAACACTTAAGGGAGGAAACGCCGCAAGGAGTTGATGTCGCAATTAGCGGCATCCCTTTCACTTTCCATTCTGAAGAAGAGCTCCATACTATTTTTAAGAATACCCATGCAGGGCTTCGGACCGGCGGAAGATTTATTGTCTATCAGGTCTCGGTGAAGTGGCGGCGTTATTTCGAGCAATATTTTGGCAATGTGCAGATCGACTTTGAGCCCCGCAATATTCCCCCTTATTTCATTCTAACGGGGATCAAAGAATGAAGGTTAAATAGACAGTTCTAAAACTACCGGAGCATGATCGGAAGGGGCCTGCCCCTTTCGTTCATTCCGTTCGATCCAGCAGTTCTTGCTGAGGCTGGACAACTTTTCATTCCCTAAAATAAGATCAATCCGTAACCCATGATTTTTCACAAAGGCCAATTGCCGATAATCCCACCAGGAAAAGAAACCCTCTTTTGATTCAAAGTTCCGGAAAATGTCTTGATATCCTTGGGCGAGAATGGCCTCATATCCTTGACGTTCTGGTTTGGAGACCAAGATGATATCTTTCCAAATGTTGGGATCATAGACATCCCGATCTTCGGGGGCGACATTAAAGTCGCCAACCACTGCAGTGGGCAGTGTCGAGCTATTTTTTACTAAGAATTCCTTGGCCTGTTCCAGCCAGCCTAATTTGTAGGTGTATTTTTCGGTCCCGACCGCCTGGCCATTGGGGACATAGGCGCAATAGATCCGAATGCCGTAGGTTGTGACCCCTAGCCAGCGGGCTTGAACATCCCAAGCGGGCACGCCAAACCCTTTTTGGATATTCTCCACCTTTTCTTTGGAGAGAATGGCGACGCCGTTATAGGTCTTCTGACCCAGGATCGCGCATTGATATCCCAGCCCTTTGAAGGTCTCCAGCGGAAAATTCTCCTCGATGCATTTTAATTCCTGCAAACAGAGAATTTCCGGATTCACTTTTTGGACAAACGCCAGCGCTCTTTCGAGACGGGCCTTAATCGAATTCACATTCCAGGTTACGAGTTTAATCACAACCTTAAGAGACTGCCCGATCTACCTCAAAGAGACAAGCTGATCGCTTGGGATTCCGGCCCCACGCGGTTGGGAGTAGCTAGAATAAGAACCTCCACCACCGTAAGAATTGCTGCTGCCACTCGAATAGGAACTGCCACCAGAAGCGGAATAAGTTTGAGTTGAGCTGCCGGAACTAGTCGACGAGTCGGTCGTCGAAGCATAACCTTCGCTCCCGCTGCGTTCACAATCGCCCGAGTGCTCTGCCTGCATCTTCATCATGAGTGACATGGGTAAAGTAATGACGGCTGTGACAGGATTCATTAAGGACATCATCATGAACATATCGGCTTGTTCTTGTTGTTGTTCCTTGCCATCTTTGCAATCTTGATAAGCCTCATCATACTCGGCTTGGCCGGCGATGAGATTCAAATTAAAGATGAGAGTGAATAGAAATAATAACTGATAACGCATAGACCCCCCTTGATCTTGAATACTGCAAGAGGGTGGCCAATTTTTTTGAGCCTAACGAAATGGGTTACAATTAGTAACAATTAGACAGTCGCCATCAATCAAGACGGTAGAGCCTGACATTCCCCTCAACCGCCATCAACTTCTTCTCATCCACCAGAAGCCTTCGAATCGGTTCACCCCACTCCATCTCCTCTACGGGGCCCCATTCAAGTGCTTGATATCCTAGTGCTTTTGCTTGAAGTGGAAGTCGGGTAGGCCCCCCTTCCCAGACCTTGTTCCAAAGCTCCTTCTTGGTCCGAGGAATGAGTGTATAGATCTCGACCTGTTCGGGATGGCAGAAGCCGGTCGTGGCCTCCATGACAATCGGCTTAATCAACCCCAACCGCTCACTGGGTGCTGAAAATACGTTGAGCTGTGGAAACTGTTTTCGGATCGTTTTATTCATCTGAAAATAATCTTTCCAAGCCGCCTGAGGACTGAGATTACTCGGTGGCACCGTTAGGAAATAGACAAAATAGAGGTGCATCCCAAGCCCGATCAGAAAAAGAGGAAGTCCATAAACCCATTTCTGTTCTTGAAAGTATTTTGCAAACCACAATGAAAACAAAATCGCCGCGATCATCGAAAAATGGCGCGCCAATTCGAGATTGGTAAAAAAGAGATTAAAAAGGACCCCTCCCACGAAGATCATTCTGAGATAAGGAGATCGCCAACTCTCTTTACTCAAAAAACCAAAATAGATCGTTAGCCCCATGACTCCAAAAGAGGCGATGGGAAATAATGGCAGCAGGCGCCACGTTGTCCACGAACCCCACCCCCATTCGATCGTACTCGCCGAATCCCGTAAAAATAGAAGCAGGGGAGAGTAACCAAACAAAAAGTGATAAACCAGATACCCCATCCCCAAAACCAATGCGATTGCCAACAATTCTTTCTTTTTAGGAAAGGTGAATAAACAGGGAACCAGAAATAAAACAGCCAACACCGGGGAAGCCAAAAAAGCCATGAAGACAGTCAATAAATTTTGGTAAAGCAGAGCAGGAATCAAAAAAATAAAAAAGAGGGCATGCTGCGGCGAAACCAACGCCAAAAATTGCGACGAATAATAGGAAAAGGGATTCCAACTCAAATTGTCCCAGGGTGGTTCAATCCCCCACGTTCCATGTCTCATCAGCGAAACGACTAAATTCATCAATTCGGTGTGGAAGGAGAGGAACAGAGCCAATCCACAAAAAAGCAAAGGCTGATTCAATAAAGAAGGCCTTAAGTGCACCATCGCTGAGAGCAGCACAAAAGTAAGCAGCATTCCCGTAATCAAATGCGCTCCCATGACGAGGGAATAGTTCGAAATCGAGTCGAATGGCGCCACATAGGCCGCCGCCCAGCGAATCCATAAGGATTGATAGATCGGAACCGTATTGGGAAAGAAAGGGGAGGCGGTACCTCGAATTGCGGCATTCACCAGCACTACATTCCGTTCCGCGTCGTTGTTGAAGGGGCCGCGGAAATAGGGAACCCCATCGGCATTCCATCCTTGCTTAGAAAGAATATAGATGTCGTCGATAGAGCAGAGGAGGGTGAGGGAGGCAATAAGAAAGGGAAAGGATTGCATCAGGTTCCTTCGGAACCTTCGCAACGACGGGAAGGTGGGGATAATGACGACCAAAATTAAATTAAGGGCGGGAGGGAGGTGGAAACGGTGGAGAAAAGAGGCCAGCAGCAGCTGGCCCGCTAAATTAAATAAAAGAAGGGAGAGGAATCGAGGCATCTCCCTTTAGTATGGATTTACTTCGGCATTCGATCAAGCACGACGGTGCAATTCAATTTCTCGGCAAGTCCCCTGACTCCCGCTTCATACCCCATCCCACCTAACTTCACTTTGTTGAGGATATCGAAAGTGTCGGCCAAGAGAGGATCGACAGTGGTTCCCCGCTTACGGATTTCCCTTCGAATATCGCTAATGGCATCATCCATCTGTTCAGCCAGGGCTTGCTTCGCTTTGAAAATATCGGGCAAGCGGTTCCAGCTGTGGAGCAAAAGTCGGAGCGCCTTGGCCCGTTCGGCATCGGTTTGGGTGGTGTCTTGGGCCCATTTCAAGAGGGCTTCAACCACCTTTTCATCGGTCATGCCATGATCGAGCGATTCGATGAGCAACTCTTCCCAGATGCTATTTCTGACTGCAGTCGACAGTTTCTTTTTCCCGGCAAGAAGTTCCAGGTTATTGAGAATGATTTCCGGATCGGTGGGCGACGTTTCTTTGATCTCGACTTTCCTTTTTTCCTCTGCCGGTTTTTCAAGCGGCTTCTCTCCGGTGGTCGGAGGGGGGACAGGTTTATCGCTCACATCCTCTTCGGTGACAACTGGCGGAGGTGTTGGCTGAGTGGGAGGTTGTGCTGTGAGATCGGGTGGATTCAAACGAGTGTGGATCCGTCGCAAGAACTCTAAGATCTTAGGGGATTTTTTGAAGTGTTCTGCGAGCTCTGAGTCTTCATTGTTGAATAGACTTCGGAAAAAACTGGCCGCTTCCTCTCTTTCGGTGGAGTTGGCAAATTGATAATTATGGGCTGCATGGGCGATGCGAGCGGCACCTCCAATTAAAATAGGATCCCCACTTCTTTGCAGGCGGAGTAAACGGTCTCCAGCAATGGTTAGGATCTGTTCGTGATTCCTATCTCTCCCTTCTTCGCCTAATAACTGTCGAGCGAGATCAAAAGAGGGGGTGCCGGAGGTACGTACCTTCGTGTAGCTCTGCCTCCACTTATCGAGCAAGTCGACCAGGCTGCGTTGGAGGTAGGTCTTTGGAGGGGCTTGGCCAGTCTGCGCTGAGTTTGAATTCCTTTTGTAAGAGGCGTCGCGTGATTCACGCAATACATCAGTGGCGGCTAATAATAGCCCAAAATCTTTGGGATCGGCGGTTTTTAGCGCCTGAACGGCTGCTACCTTGTCTTTTACATTTGTCTTGGGATCCAGGAGCACCGCGAGGTTCTTGAGAATTGCTTGAGTATCGCGATCGGTTACCTGTGAAATGAATTTGGGTTTCCACCATTCGACATCCAGGAATGGCCGCGGGGCTCCGCCCTCTTGTCGTGCCCTATCGGCCATTCCGGCGTTCGAAGGCTCCGCTTGTGCTTTCGGATCCTTTAATGGAATGGGGCCGGAAGGGATCGGTTTTTCTTTTGGTGTCCAACTGTGAGATTTATCAAAAGCTTGGTTGGCCAGATTCACCACTGGATCCTTTAATAAATTGGGATCGAGTTTTACGAGCTCATCCGTGACCGCTTTTTTCTCGGCATCTAACACATCTTTTGAGCTATTTCCCTTTCGCAGAGCGGTTCCGCTAAACCCATGAAGGGTGGCAGCAAGCACTCGGGGTGAGCTGGTGTTAGAAAGAAATATTCTGATTTCCCCTGCACGGAAGTTTTCCCGTGCCGTTCCCGAATGGGAATGGTTTGAACGGACTCCGTTGATGTCGAGCCCCTTCGCCGACATTTTTTTCATAGCAGTGAAGAGTTCATCGGCTGCGGTGTTTAAGTGTTTCAGTTGTTCTGCGTCACCGGCCCCAATCTTTTTAATCTGGGCTTCAATCGCGTCGAGCCGGACGAGCATCTCATAATAGGCTTCAGCGGAGTAGGCTTTTTGACCGGTGCTGAGTTCTTTAAGAGCCGCTCTAAATTCGGTGAGTTTCTTTTCATCCAACGTAAATTCCCCACTCGTTGGAATCCCTAATTTCTGAAGGTGAACTTGATCGGATGGGCTCGGTTCAAATCGGCCGTTATGCCCGCCTCTCAACTGGGCAATAATTCCTTTTTCGGCTCCATCTCGGTAGAGCTTTTCGGTATCGGTTAATGCTTTTAAGGAGGTCTCTTTTGCTTTTGGATTTTTAGGGTGCCATTGCTCCTGCTCCTCTGCATTCGTATCGTAATGTTCCCGAGTGGCTTTAATCGCTTCGGCATATTTGGGGGCGTTGACAGGAGAGGCATGTCGGGGGCCAGCATAGGCTAAAGCGATAGAGGCAAGGGCTGAGGTACGGGGATTTCCGTAAGGGCGTTCCCCTTTTTTTAGTGCTTCACCGATTCGATAACCATAGAGAAGGGGAAGAAAAGATTGTTTTCTTAAGTTCTCAAGGGCCATATCGAAAAAGAGGTTGCGTTCTGCCGCATAGGCTTTGAGATCCACAAGCGAAATATTTTCTTTATCAATTTTCGCAAGAACGGCTCTGCCCATTTTCATACCGCGATCAAAAAGCTCATCGGCCTCTTTTTGAAGGTCGGCTCTTTTTCCGGCATCAGAGCTTCTTCCGATCTGCTTTTCGATGGTTTGGAGTTTGGTCATCAGCTCGACCCATTCTTGCACCGTTTGAGTTCGATCCGCGAAGGGAACGGTGGCAGGAGTAGGCGGAGGCGTTGGGTTTGTATTGATTGGAGGAGGTGTCGGAGTGGGATTCGGATTAGAATTAGAATTAGATGGAGAATTAGAATGAGTGAGAGGCGGTGGAAGAGTGGCTGTGTTTGGCTTGCCGTCATTGGTAGTGGGAGGGGGGACGGGAACCGGTTTGGTGGCTGCAATACCACCTACGGGAGGTTTTGGAGTGGTTATCGGTTGTGTGGGAGCCGGTTTTGCTTCCACTTTCGGAGCGGGAACCGGATTGTTGAGTCCGACCTGTTTCTTGAGATTGGCTTCGAGTTTGGTATCTAATTTATAAGGCAGCATGTCCTGGACTACGGTTCGGTAGTCATGGATCCAATTTCCATAGGTGATGCTTAACCGGACAATCAATCCTGCAGCCATGAGGTTGGGCCAATCTTTGGCATCCATTCCGCTTTTTCTAAAATCATTCTTAAGATTAATCGCCCATTCATTCAATTGGCCGGAATGGCGCATTTCAGTAAAGCTCAAAAGGGGGATCAACGCTTTGAGAGCGGCCAGGTTTTTTGTTCCTTTTGCATTTTTAAATTCTTTCGCGATGACATTGGCCCATTTACTGTCTTTTCTGATTTGTTCCAAAATTCCATTTCCTACTCGAGCTGCCGATTGGGGATCGCTCAGGATTGATTCGGAAAAGAGAAGGGTTAAATATTCATAACGTCTGCTCTCTTCGGGGTAGCCTCCGAGTCTGAGTCCGGGAGTATGAGCAACGCTTTCAAAGGCCAATATTTTATCTATCAATACATTTCGAGCGTCTGGTGAGGCAGTTTCGATCGCAGCCTTAAATTCTTCGGGGGTTCTTTCGGCAAATGCCGGGGTATGGGAAAATACCAATAGCCCAAAAAGGGCCAAAATGTGTCTGGACAGCTTTTTCATAAGGTCCCCCTATACCATATCTACCTTAAACATTACTGAGCAAATTGTGTTCCAGAAGTGTAAAGGAGTGAATCCGGCTGAGAATACAGCTATTTAGGTGTAGACATCAAGTGATGGCTATTTAAGCCGAAAGCGCTTGTTTAGGAGTTAGTCAGGTTTTATTTAAAAGGAGGTTTTGTTGCCAGGCTTGATAGCAATGGCTGGAATCCCGGTTTTGGGAAGCTGCTGGAGGGCTAGGGCCGCTTTCTGAACCTGGAGGATGCCCGAGCCTACCATCTGGTAGCGGCTACGTCCGGGTAAAGGCTTCGCGCTGACCTGTAAGGCCGACTTGATACGGGAATAGTTGAAACTCTCTCCATTGGCCTTCATTTGGCTCGCTAACAATGCAGCGGCGCCGGTGACAAAGGCGGTGGCTTGTGAAGTGCCTGACATCGTGCCCATCTTGCCATCGGGGAGGGTGCTGACAATGCCTAATCCAGGAGCGGCAATTTCTACCGTTTTGCCGTAGTTGCTGGAAGGGAGCAGGGAATCGAATCGGTTGATCGAGGCCACTCCAATAATATTGTCGAGGCGATAGCTTTGCGGAAAGTAGGGAACGGTATCGTTGTTATGTCCATCATTGCCGGCAGCAGCCACGAAGAGAACTCCCTGTTTACGGGCCTCTTCAACGGCAAGTCGTTCGCTGGGGCTGGGATCGGCTCCGCCACCACTATAGTTGATGATCTGGGCGCCGTGCTGAATAGCAAATCGAATGGCCCGGACGGTGTTGAGCAGGTTGTTGGAACCGGCGGCACCGGTATCATAATATTTCAAAGGCATGATGGTCACTTTGGGACAGACGCCCACCATGGCATCGTTAGCGCTACTTGAGATAATTCCGGCGATATGGGTTCCGTGTCCGTGGGTATCATAAGGAAGGGGAACTTCATTGACGAAATCCCATCCTACGACATCGTCGACAAAACCATCATTGTCATCATCAAGTCCATTGCAACTTTTGTCGCGGCAGCTGATTTTGTCTTTCAGTGCGGCGGCCGGTTCCCAAGCTCCCGATTCTCCCTCATTGACCCAAATGTTTTCTTTCAGGTTGGGATGGGTGTAATCGATTCCGGTGTCGACCACGGCGACGATAATGCTGGGATCGCAAACTTTTTTAGGGGGTAATTTGCTGGGAACTTTTAATTTGAAAAGATCGAGGAGGCCGATGTTGGTGATCGACCAATTGTCCTTCGGTAATACTTCAGGGATTGAGTTTGCGGAGAAGGAGGCTTCTCCCCGATGATCGCGGATTTTATGTTCCAATTCGACGGGAATTTTTGGGTATTTGAGATCGTTCATGATCTCTTTTTGGGATCGCGCTAAAAGAGGGAAAGAAATAAAGAGAGCTAAACCGATTCCGAACCACTTGAACGTCTGCGTATTCAACTTCCACCACTACCGCTGTATTCTCCCAGCCTCTTACTGGGAGAGCAGATAGAAAGAGCAAGGATGGTGCCATGGAAAGTGTGCGGAGATTAGGCGTGGAGTGCAAAGAAAAGTGTCTGGAATGGACGATTATTGTCACCCGAGGTGACAACGGTGTGTATTCAAGTGGCTTTGTTGAAAAAGCACCATCTGCATCGTCATCGGCCGAGTTTCACAAAGGTACGGCCTACCTTTGTGAAGACAGCGTCATTCACAAAGGTAGGCCGTACCTTTGTGAAACTCAGCTCCTGCTTCCTCGCATCTGGTCCTTTTTGAACAAAACCAACTTAGCGGACGCAGACGCGATTGCGTCCTTGGTTCTTGGCGTCGTAAAGGGCTTTGTCGGCGAGTTGAATGAGATCTTCGGGGCTGGTGCTGGTGGAGTCATAAGCTGCAACTCCGATGCTGATGGTGACCGGGATCGGTTTTTCTTCGAAGGCGAAATTATTTTTCTCAACGGCGCTGCGGATACGCTCAGCCACATCCACGGCGATTTGAAGCGGGGTCTCTCTTAAGACCAGGGCGAATTCCTCGCCGCCATATCTTCCCAGGACGTCCTTTTGACGGATCATTTTGTTCTTAATGAGGCTGGAGCATTCTTTCAGGACGTTGTCTCCCGCCAAATGGCCGAACTGGTCGTTGATTTTTTTGAAGTGATCAATATCCAGCATCAGGAGAGTCAGGGCAATATTGTTGCTCTGAGAGCGGGCAAACTCTTCATTAATCACTTCGGAGATGGCCTTTTTGTTAAGGGCTCCGGTGAGGTCATCGGTGGAGGCCAGTTCGTACATCTTGCCGTAATGGATGTTTTCGATCTTTCCTTCTTTGAGGAATTTCAAGATGGTATTGCCGCAGCGAATGAGGTCACCATCTTTGAGATCGATCTGTTCAATTTTGGCGTCATTCACGAAGGTGCCATTGGTGCTGCTGAGATCTTTGCAAACGGTTCCTTCGGTTGTGGTGACAAATTCGGTGTGTTTACGGGAGATGGCCGTTTCTCCGAGCGAAATATCCACGGCAAGGTCCCGCCCTAAGATCATATTCGGCTTGTTGAGATAGAAAGACTTCCCAAGAGGCTTGCCCGAAATGATCACCAGGGCAGAGGCAGAGGATTTAGCCTCTTCGAGTCGGATTTTAAGGGTATCGCTTTCGGCTACCGCCGTTTTTTCGGCCGGTTTGTTGGAGTTGGGATCTGACATAAATTAATTATATCAAATGACTAGGTTTTCCTGAAAATAACGTTTTGCCTCCTCCACCCCCGGTTGGTTATAGGCATTCACCTCATAGAGTTCGCCGGCAATCGCGGTCGCCCATTCAAAAAAGAAGAAGAGGGAGCCCAAGGTTTGGGGGGTGAGGCTTGGAATTTCAATTCGATAAGTGGGCAAGGGCCTTTGCTGGAGGCTCTTCTCGGTCGCCTGCATCGCTTTCCAGGAAAGTTCTCCAAAGGTGTGTTGAAAGAAACCGGAAAAGGCGGGGGAGACCTCAAAGGTGGTGGGCTTTTGTAACTTCGCGCCTTTATCGCGTACATGGCAGAAGCCGACGATTTTGTTGGCCGGCCCTTCCTTTAAGAGCTGGAGGATGGAGTGTTGATCTTGGGTTCCCAAGGCGGTGACCGGGGTAGGGCCGACCGATTCCCGAGGAGGGCTGCTTTTCACTTTTCCTAAGCTCTCGGCCCAGAGTTGCACAAACCAATCGGCAAAAAGTTTGAGCCGTGAGTCATAAGGCATGAAATAGTGGAGTGGGTGTTGAAACTGGCGATCCCAAAGGAATTGAGAAAGGGCAAAAAGATAGACCGGATTTTTTTGGACCGGGAGTGGTGAAAGGGAATCTCTTAAGGCCGCAGCTCCTTTCATCAGTTCGGTGGGGTCGAGATTGGAAAGGGTGGCGGGAAGAAGTCCGACGGGGGTCAGTACGCTGAACCTTCCTCCAATTTGCGGAGGGACTTCGAGTGATGGAATAGAAAGTTGCTCTGCGAGGCGTCGGAGCTCTCCATTTTTCGGATCGGTGATGAATACCCAGCCTTTGCGATCGAGTCGGTCGGCAAAGTGGAAAAAGGCGGAGAGGGTTTCGGATGTGCCTCCTGATTTGCTAATGACGAGGGTGGCCGTCTTTCCTTTTTTTAGGAACTTCTCAGCCCTTTCGATGGAGGCGGGATCGATATTATGGACCCAATGCAGAGGAAAATTCTCATTCGCTCCGCAGGCCTCAATCAGCGCGGCTGGTCCAAGATGGGATCCTCCGATGCCAAAACAGATCGCCTGATCAAATGAATTTTTGAGTTCGGTTGCAATTTTGTCGACGTCAGCGAGGTGAGAATGAGAGGGAGAAGGATAGTTGAAGAATCCAGCAGGTGGGTTGGGTGTCGCTTTTTCTAAGATGGGAACAAATCCTTCTTTCCATTGAGGGCCGTTAGGGTGGTTCCATAAGCCTGTGAGATCGATCTGAAAAGAGGTTAAGTCGTACTTTTCCACATCTGCTCCATCTCTCGGGCCAAGACCAGGCGTTGGATCTGATTGGTCCCCTCTACTATCTGCAATGCTTTCGCATCTCTCAATAACCGCTCTACTGTGCCAGATGGCCGGACGCCCTCAAATCCCATGAGTTCCGAGACTCGATTGGTCGCATGCATGGCGAGATCGCTTCCTAATAATTTCAACTGGGCGGCCAGAGTCTTGATTTTCTCACCTTTGTCCTTGGCTGTGGCGGTAAAGTAGAGGTGGCTATCGAGGGCCTGGATCTCTCCATAGATATCGGCCAAACTTTCAAGGGCAATGGGAGATTTTTGGTGGTGTTTTCCGGCGAGATCGAGCGCTGCTTTCGCAATGCCCACTCCGACCACGCCGATCGCGATCCTTCCGGCATCGAGTTGAGAGAGGGCCACTTGGAGCCCTTGGCCTTCCAAACCTAAAAGGTATTTTTGGGGGATTTGGCAGCTTTCAAAAATCAGTTCGGCAAGTGACGAGGCCCGGAGTCCCAGTTTTTTTTCCTGTTTGCCAATTTTAAATCCTGGAAGATCCTTGGGAACTAAAAAGGCGGAGATCCCTTTCGATTTATCGTCGCCGGTGCGGGCCATTAATAAATATAAATCGGCATAGCCTCCGCTGCTGCACCACATTTTATTTCCGGTGATGGCGTAGCCATTAGAATTTTTAACCGCTTTCGTCTCGAGAGAAGCGGCATCGGATCCTGCATTCGGTTCGGAAAGAGAGAAGGCTCCTAGCATTTCCCCTTTCGCCAATTTAGGGAGGTATTCCTTTTTCTGTTCGGCATTTCCGAATTGGAGGATTGCACCTTGAACAAGATTGGTAACTCCGATGACGATGGCCATCGCGGGAGAGGTACGGGCCAAAGTTTCAATGACGAGATAGTGATCCCAGTGGGATTGTTCTCCGCCACCGAATTCTTTAGGAATCAGGAGGGAACTTAAACCCAATTTTGCGATCTGATTAAATTGTTCTCGTTGGAATTGGGAATGGCGGTCGTCTTCCTCTGCACAGGGAGCGAGAATATCCCGGCAAAAGTTACTGGCAGTTTGTTGGAATGGAGAAGGGGGAAGGGGGTACTGCAATCCCATTACGACTCCGTTGGCGTATCAAGGTATTCACGGGCGATAATTAACCGCATCACTTCATTGGTCCCCGCGCCGATTTCCATTAACTTCGCATCGCGCATGTAGCGTTCCACCGGATATTCCTTCATGTAGCCATATCCGCCCAAGATCTGGATCGCCTCAAGTCCCGCTTGAGTGGCCATCTTAGCCGTAAAGAGTTTTGCTTTCGCTCCTAAACTCATGGTGTCGGCCCCATCATCATACGCTCTGGCAGCGGTGTAGGTGAGGGCTTTGCCGGCATCGAGTTGCACCGCCATTTCCGAGATCTTTTCCTGGATCATCTGTTTCTGAGCGATGGGAACGCCAAACTGTTTCCGTTCCGAAGCATATTTACAGGAATATTTCAGACAGGCATTGGCAATGCCAAGTGAAATGCCGGAAATGGTGATCCGCTCGATGTTGAGGTTTTTCATCATGTGGGAGACGCTATCGTTCCCCTTTCCGATTAAGTTTTCTTCAGGGACTTCACAATTCTCAAAAATGAGCTCGGAGGTGGGGGAGGCGCGCATTCCCATCTTGTGGAGTTTCTTTCCCACTTTAAAACCTGGAGAGTTTTTTTCGACGATAAAAGTTGAGATATCCTTTTTTTCTTTTCCGGTGCGGGCATAGACCACGAAGACATCGGCATAGGGGCCATTGGTGATGAACCATTTCGAACCGGTGAGATAAAACTTGTTTCCTTTTTTGATCGCTTGGGTGCGCATTCCGAGCGCATCGCTGCCGGCCTCTGGCTCGGTCATCGCCATCGCGCCAATCTTTTCACCATTCATGAGGCCGGGAAGGTATTTTTTCTTTTGCGACTCCGATGCGTTTCGGGCGATGTTGTTTACACAGAGCATCGAGTGAGCCAGATAAGAAAGAGCAGTCGAAGCACAACGTTCGCCGATGAGTTCCATGGCGAGCGTGGACTCAAGGGCTCCTAAACCTGCTCCCCCTTCATTCTCGGGGACGGTAACCCCTAAAATGCCGAGTTCGGCCAACTTTCTAAAGGCCTTCTCGTTAAAGGTTTCCGATTCATCCAGTTCCGCTGCGCTGGGGGCAATCTCTTTGTCAGCAAAGCGTTCAATCGATTGAATGAGGAGTTTTTGTTCGGGTGTCCAATTAAACATGGAAAAAAGGGTATCGAGAAACAACCCGTTTGCCAAGGTTGGTTCCTTCTGATTTGATATTCCCGAAAATAGCTTTGTTGAAAAAGGAGAAAAGTATGGCCGATGATCAAATGATGGCAGAATTGGAGCGGTTACGAAAAGAGAATGATGCGCTCAAGAAGACGAGTTCAAAGGGATTGTCGCTCAAAGTGAGTGAAAAAGGGGCCTTGTCGGTCTATGGATTGGGACGATTCCCAGTGACCCTTTATAAAGAACAGTGGACCAAGCTCTTGGGAATGAGTGAAGAGATCAAGGCCTTCATTCAGGCCAATGATGGTCAGCTCAAGGCAAAAGTCGCTTAAGTTTTCATTTTAAATTCTCGCGGAGCCATTCGGCGGCGAGGTTGAGGTTTTGGGCCTCCTCGTCGGTCAGTGGGCGCTCTTTACTCTTTGCCCAAACTCGATGGAGTTCGCGCAGGAGAGAGTTGTATTCAGTTTTAATCTTAAAGCTGGTTAACAGGGTAGGGCTATGCCAACTGACATCAACAGAAGCGTCGTTTTCTCTTGGGCTTTCGTATCGAATGATTTCATGGGTAATCTCAAAAAGAATTCCTTCGACCTCTTTAGCGACCGCGGGAGTAAGCGAAGAGGTGTCTAATTGGTTAAAGATCGAATTTAATCTTTGAAGAGAAAGCTCAACTTCCTTGGGATCTTTCAGGTGTTTATATTTTGTGGTGAATGCGGAAAGCCCTTGTGCGAATGCATGGGTGATATCATGGTGAAAGAAACCGAGAGGGGAGTAGGTGGTATTATCGGCTCTTCTGTAAGTCGAGGTGACTTGGAGAGGGTAGACTCCCGAAACGAAATGGCGCATGAGTTCGCGCGGTGATAAAGGCTCGGAATTAAAGTTGGGGATGAGAATCGCTCCATTCCGGAGCAGTTCCAAAGTCATCCCTTTAGCTTGTTTGTTTAATAGGGTGGCTTCAGTAGGGCTCAAAGCATGGAGATCGGCCTCGATGAGTCGGATATAGTCTAAGTAACCCAGTTTTCGATTCCGTTGAGCTGTTACGAGAGTGGGAGAAGATGGAAAATGGGCTTTTCGCCAATTCAGGTATTCCAAAAAAGATTGTTCTAAGGCGTGATTTGAAAAAATATTGAGGTTTGTGAGATCCGGCTGTTGGAGCGATTTGGCAATGGAAAGGGGATCGAGCCCTTTTTTCTGAGTGAAGGAGTGCGCGACTCTGCGCGTAATGCCTGCGCATATGCCCAAAATGGTAGCGATTCCCGCTTCCGCTGGAGATGAAAGTAAAAGACAGAGAAGTAGAAAAGCTATTTGGCAAGATCGCAGGTGGGCTTTATAAATATTCAATGGGATTGGGTCACTCTTTTCTTCTTTTTTTTCATTTTATCATAGCTTCGGAAATTACTTATCGGGATCCAATTGAGCCGATTGTTCAAAATAAAGGAGTTGACCTCTTAAGTCGCAGAATGAGAGTGAGATCGAGAATGAGACGATAGTGGAAAATTTTGCAAGGCAAAATTTTCTGCCTGGAGAGAGAATCGAACTCTCACACCCTTGCGAGTATTGGATTTTGAGTCCAACGCGTCTACCAGTTCCGCCATCCAGGCCTATTCAATTGACCTATTTGATAACAATTTAAAGCTGGCTTTTCAACGCCAGAATATTTTTAGAGCCGTCGTCAGCATTTTGTGGGTCATTTTGGGCGCTTTTTGCAGAAGGGATATTTCCATTTTTCTTAACGCGTCCCTCTTCATGTGCCGCTTTTTGGAATCGGAATGAGGCATATTCAAAGATATTCGATTTGGGTTCTCCTCCGCCAGCAGAGGCTCCGCCGGGGCCCATAATGTCGATTCCAAATCCTCCGGCCGGGGCATTGGGATCGCCTTGCTTATTTCCATTCAACATGGCCATTAAACTATCGAGCGGGCTTCCGCCACTACCCCCTTCACTATTTGCGGGTTTGGGCGCATCACCACCGGCTGCTCCCTCGTGGTTTTCATTTTTATTCCGCTGGCCATCCTGTTTTTTATTTGCGGCGGCATCACCACCGGCTGCTCCTTTTCCGTTCGCGTCAGTGGCGCCTTTAGCGGAGCTAGAAGCTAAGAGGGTAGATCCTGCAGGGAGGGCGCGATCCGGGGTGGCGTTTTCACTGGCTTTTCCAGTCTCATCATACCCCAGTCGGGCTTTTTCAATTGGGTCTGGAACTTTTCCGTAATCGATTTCAAAAGTTTTAGGTTCGGGTACAGCGGTGGTGGTCGCTTCTTCGGTTTTAGCGGCAACGGCAGCGTTCGAGGTCGGAACTTGAGATTGATAAGAGGGAAGCGATCCTGTGCTCGCAGTGTTAGTGGCAGGGGGCGGGGTTGAAGGGCTGGAATCTTTATCCTCTTGTTGTTTGGGTTGCTCCGGTTTTGCCTGAGCAGAATCATCCTTTTTCTGGCCATCGGCAGAATCGGTGTTTTTGTCTTTACCTTCGCCATTTTCATCAGAGTTTTTGGCCGATTCTTGGGATTGCTTACAAAGCATCATGGCCATCATTTGCTTAGTGGTATCGTTCTCTGCCATCCCTTCCCGCATCATTTCCAAGCACAGGGCCATCTGGATTCCAGAGGCGACTAGGGCGGCAGTTTGAGCGGTTTCAGAGCTCTTTTTCCGGCTCGAAGAGGAGTCGTCATCTGCATAGGAGGGGAAGGTTATCAACCCCCCTATTGCCGTGATGTAGAAGATAGCGAAAAAGGCTTTCACACCCCTTAAAACTGCAAGTCTACGGCCAAAATTTAAGGCTGATTGAATCGCATTTTCCTGACTGACTTTTAGGCTGGGTTGGAGGACGGTGGTCGGTAAGTGGCTAAGTTCAAAGCACTTCTTTGGTTTTTAGAGCCCTGACCAAAAAGTAGGCGGTGTCCTATTTAAGCACATTGGTTAAATACATTGATATTTACCCATTTCACGCTTAAATTACGGCAGTTTAGACAGGTACTTTGAAAGGAATTTTGAGATGGCTCAACGACATGCATCCGCTCTCAAAGCGGCTCGACAATCAGACAAACGGCGCGAACATAACCGTTCCCAGCTTTCCAATATGAGAACGACGGTAAAGAAGTTCCGGGAAGCGCTTGAAGCAAAGGGAAGTAAGAATTTAGAAGTGTTAACCGGGCTTTTGAATCAAACTCAGGCAGTATTGATGAAAGCCGCTTCTAAAGGGCTTATTAAGAAGAACAATGCTTCTCGCCATATTGGACGGCTCAGCAAGCAGATGGCTAAAGCAACGGCTTCGGCTTAGTCTCTAACAGCAACCGGAATCGTAACTTTGAATTTGGGGATCGATCTCGCGTCCCCAAGCTTCAATTCCCCCCTCAAGGACATACACAAGATTTAACCCTTTGTGTTTCAATCGAAGGGCGACATTCAAGCTTCGCATCCCTCGATGGCAATAACAGAGAATGGGTTGGTCTTTTGGGAGTTGCCCCCATTTTTCTTCTACTTCTAATTCAGGAATCAAAATACTTTTTGGAATTTTTCCAAATTGGAGTTCCCAGTTTTCTCGCACGTCGAGAATGAAAAGATCCTCCCGTTTCGCGACCTGTTCAGCGGTGAGGTAGTTGACTTGGGTGTGGGCCCGATCCAGTTGGGCTTCGGCGTATAAAATGGGAGCAGGGGGCAATCCGAATTGCACCACGAGATCTTGAAGCCGCTTGTTTTTTTTGCAGGCTTCTGGCGGGACTTGGAACCGGTCACTTAAAAACTGAGTGAAACCGGGGAGGGAGCTCTCAAAATCAGAGAGTGGGGATTTTTCATTCAAAACTTTCATCTATCCGATAAGGATATCATGAGGATTGCAGTTGTTTTGATGCTATGCATTGTTTCGGTGGAAGTGTGGGGAAGCTACCGAGTTCATCAGTTGAAGGTGACTTATGCCAAAACGAAAGTAAATAAGGTCCGTTCTGAGACGGTTCTCTCTATTTTGGACCATGTACAATATCAAAACTACCATGGGGGTTATAAAATTCAGAGCATTCAGCTCCTCGATCATTGGTATTGTCCCGGGGATACGAGTCGTCATCAATTCTGCAAGAAACCAAAAGTTAAACAGGGAATTCTGGTGGAGGATCCCACTAAGCGCGCTACTATCAAATAGGGTGGCTAAAGGTATCCGTTACCTTCTGCCAGGGCTGTTTGCCCTGGCAGAAGGTAACGGATACCTTTAGCCATATGAAAATTGCGATTTTTGCATCGGGGCGCTTTCATGTTTGTGATTTGGCAAGAGAGCTCCATCGATTGGGGCATGAAGTTACCTTCTATTCTTATGTTCCCAAGTGGCGGACGCGCCAATTTGGCCTGCCCGATTCCTGCAATTATTGCCTGCTGCCTTTCATGGCTCCGCTGCTGCTCCACCCTAAAATGGATTATCTGCGTCACCACATTTTAGATGGCTTGATGTGCCACCTTCTGCGCCCTTGTGATCTGCTGATCGGAATGTCGGGGTTGATGGTGAAGACTGCTCTCGTAGCCAAAGAAAAATATGGGGCCAGGGTTTGGGTGGAACGGGGGAGTCAGCATGTGCTGGCCCAACAAAAACTGGTGGGGAAAATTGCCGATTGGACGATTGAGCGGGAGCTGGCAGGGTATGCTCTTGCCGATAAGATTGTGGTGGCCTCCAAAGGATCTTATGAAAGTTTTATTCGGGAAGGAATTGCTGACGAAAAGCTATTCCGTAATCCTTACGGGGTCGATCTTAAGATGTTTCCCTTTTTTCCGCGGCAGCAACGGAAAAAAGTGCTGATGGCAGGGGCGTGGTCATATCAAAAAGGGTGTGATCTCTTAGTCGAACAATGGAATAAAAGGTTTGAGCTGCTCCATGTGGGAGGCAGAATCGATCTTCCCTTTCCGGAATCTGAGTGGTTTCGAAGTTTTGGCAGTGTCGACCAGAAAAAAATGTCGGGGATCTATCAACAGGCTAGAACACAGGTGCTTTTTTCAAGGCAGGATGGTTTTGGAATGACGTTGTCGCAAGGGCTTGCATCGGGATTGAATTTGGTCACCTCAAAAAATACGGGTGGCCCCGATTTGCTAGAGATGGTGGGGCGTGAAGATTTGATTTGGACCGAACCCACAGCAGAGAATATTGAGAAGGCCCTGGAAAGCGAAGCACAGATCACTTCAGCAGAACGGGAATTGCTCTCTTGGGAAGCTTATGGGCGTCGCTATCACGATGCGATTATCGCTGATAGTTAAGATAATCAAAGACATGTTTATCGCGATCAAAGACCGAGTATTCATATTCCTTCGTGTGATAAAGGCAATCGGTTGGGCAGGCGGAGCTGCAAAGGCCGCAATAACAGCACAAAGAGACGTCGATATCGAACCGTTTTAGATTCAGAGTCTTTTTCACTCCGCCGCGAGTGAAGTCAGGGGTCGCGCCCGCCTCTTTTTTATCGGCTTCAATGTGAATGCAATCGACCGGGCAGATGGCGCTGCATTGCCGGCAGGAGATGCAATCATCCACATCGTTAAAAAGAAGGCCTCGCGATCCGATGGGAATAGTATCTCGGTTTTCTGGGTACTGAATAGTGATCGCTTTATCGGTGTTCACCTTGAGGAAAACTTTCCAGGTGATGGCCATCCCCTTGGCGGTGGTCACTGCTACATCTTTAATGATGCCGACATATTCGACGAAGTTCATCGATCTACCTCTCCTAAAACAATATCCAGACTCCCGATGGTGGCCACGAGATCGGCAACCATCTGTCCCGGCGCCAATTCCCCAATGGTACTGATGTTCAAAAAGCAGGGGCTCTTGGCATGAACCCGAAACGGTTTCCCTGAACCATCACTAATGGTGTGGAAGGCGAGCTCTCCGCGGGGGCATTCGGTTTTGGAATAGCCTTCTCCTGCGGGTACTTTGATCACCTTTCCGAGTTTAGCTCGGTGAGGCCCTTCCGGAATGCCATCGATCAGCTGGCGAATGATTTTCACGCTTTCCTTCATCTCGCGCATTCTCACGATATGACGATCCCAACAGTCTCCGAGTGTTCCTTGTTCGCCGCTTGCGACGGGGATATCAAATTCAACTTCGGGGTAGATAGAGTAGGGCATGTCTTTCCGTAGGTCCCATTTATAGCCTGCTCCCCGTAGCATCACTCCGGTCAGGCCGTAATCAAAACACATGGGCAAGTCTATCACTCCGATGTCCTTGGTCCGTTCGACGAAGATGCGGTTATAAGAGAGCAGGGTGTTGTACTCATCCACCTTTGGCTCAAAATAGTCGACAAACTTCTTGATGCGAGCGACATGGTCCGGGGTGATATCCCGGTAGGTGCCACCGATCCACATGTAGTTATAAAGGAGGCGCGCGCCGCTGATCGATTCAAAGATGTCCAGGATCATTTCCCGATCGCGGAATCCATACATGAAGGCGGTAAAGGCCCCCATATCCAGTCCGTAAGTTCCAAAGGACATGAGGTGGCTGGCAATTCGTTGCAATTCGGCAATGATCACCCGGATATATTCAGCTCGTCGAGGAATCTCCAGGGCAAGCATCCGTTCCACTGCAATGGCATAGCCATGGGAATTGTTCATCGATGCAAGGTAGTCCAAGCGATCGACATACGGGGAAACGCCTCCCCAATCGGCCGTTTCGGAATGCTTTTCAAAACAACGGTGGAGGTACCCAATCTCTGGGATCGCTTCCTTTACGATTTCGCCGTCAGTCTTAATAATCACCCGGAGCACCCCGTGGGTACTCGGATGTTGCGGGCCCATGTTGATTAAAAGCTCGTCGGTTTTGAGTGATTCCGATGTCATGCGTGCCCTTCTGTCTTTCCTGCTGTTTTGGGCTCAAAATAGAGCGGTACCGGCATGCCGTTGTAATAGTCCGGTGTTTCGTAATCTTTTCTCATCGGGAACCCTTGCCAGTCATTGGGCATTAAAATGCGTCGCATATCAGGATGCCCTTCAAAAATCACTCCAAAGAGATCGTAGGTTTCCCGTTCCATCCAGTTGGCCCCTTTAAAAAGATCGGTGACCGACTTGATTTTAGGAGTTCCTTCCCGGGGAAGGTAAACTTTTAAGCAAACCGTCAGTTTGTGTTTAAAGGAGAAAGGGTGGTAGGCCACGCACAGGGCGGGAACCGCCGGATAGTCTACTCCGCTGACATTGGACAGAGTCTCAAAATTACATTTTTCCTTCAGAAACTGAATCACGGCATGGATCTTCTCCGGCGCAATTTTCAGCGCGGGATCAGGTTTGAGCTCCTGCCGTTCCAGAATAGCATCTGGAAACTGCGATTTAATCTGGTTTTCAACATCGTTGAAGGTCATGCGCTTTTCCTAAAGACATCGAAGGGTTTAAAAACGTTTTCCTGCACCTTGATCTTCTTTTGCAGAACCATCACCGCCTCTAATAAGGTTTCGGGACGGGGCGGACAGCCGGGGACATAGACGTCTACCGGAACGACCCGATCCACTCCTTTAAGGACGTGGTAACCTTCGCGCCAGTAGGGGCCCCCTTTGTTGGCACAACTTCCCATCGAGATGACCCATTTCGGATCGGGCATCTGCTCATAAAGAGTACGGATACGGGAGGCCATTTTCAGGGTGACCGTTCCGGCAACAATCATGAGATCCGATTGTCGGGGAGTCGCTCGGAAAACCCCGCAGCCAAAGCGTTCCAAGTCATAGTCGGATGCGCCGGTGGCCATCATTTCAATGGCACAACAGGCCAGTCCAAAGGTAAGAGGCCAGAGAGAATTGCTCCGTCCCCATTTTAATACTTCGTCCACACTGGTGAGGACTACGCTGTCAGCGGTCAATCGAACCTCCAATGGCTATAAAGTGCTGAGAAAGATTAACGAAAATGGGCCCTACAGGCAACTCCATTTCGCGGAGGTTCTTAAATGGACTAATGTACTTAGAGGGGGCTACTGGGCTTCCACCGCATAGGTCTCATTTACTGTGAGCTGTGTATAGGCGGGAAGGAAGACAACGGTATTTTGATTGAGGATGTTGTAATCGATCCCCTGTCGCAGGACAGCGCCATCAGAATTTCGTATCACCGCGCGGATCTGTTTTCCACTGGCAAGGGCAAGGGTGTAGCTTCGAACCAGGGTTCGGATAATCACCGATTTAATCTGATCCTTGAATCCCAAGAAGTTAGGATTGCAAATGTTCGAGCGGATCCCGCCGGTTTTTATCGAGAGGTCGATGTAGTGGGTGCCCTTTGAGAAATCTCCACCATTGCTGACTCCCGGACATTGGTTACCATCTTGGTTCACAATCGAATGAAAACGGTAGTTGATGTTCGGATGAAGTTTTTTCATCGCGGCATCAAACCCGTTGGCATCATTGCTGAAAGCAATGGGAGCTGGGCTATTGGCTGAAGGGGCAATGCTGAAACTTGCCATTCTACTTTCGGGGGTTGTAATGATGAGAAAAGGGGCGGCCTTTTGTGCAAGGGTAGCAGGGGAGGGATGAAAGCCCACTTCCAATGTAAAGTTTGCACTCCGAGATGTGGAGGTGGCGACCGTATCGGTGAAAGTGATCCCACTGGGCGGCGTAAAGGTTGGGACTTCACTATCAAGGCAGATGCTAACCAAATTGCCTGGCTTGGTAGGTACAAGTTGTCCTATGGTACAGGCCGATTTGGTGATGTTCGATAGTTTTCCATTGGTATTGTAGACTGCGGTAAAGGGCTGTTCTACTGCGCGTGAGCAGGTTTTTTGCGTGGTGATTGTTCTCCTGATACAGGCTCCTTTGATGTAAGACTTGGAAATTAATAAATTGTAGGTGGGCAGGGGGATTCCTTTGATGTTCTGGGTGACTGAATCTGTTTTTGCGCTGCAATTGGGATTGTTAACATAGCTAGTATTGTAACCCCCATCGTCTACGGTTTGAGTGAGCGTTACGCCATCGACGATAGTAGTGACAGTCCTGGGGCAATAGGCCTTGTAAACATCGCAATCCATCACATCTGCTGTGGTGGTCGCCGTTTCATTTGAATTGCTGAAATAATTTCGAGCTTCGGGCTGAGTTTGCTTGCAGTAGTATTTATAGTAAGCGGGATAAAGATAAGCATAGGACGAGAAGTTGGGGTCGGCCGCCGCTTCCGCCGTAGCGCAAAGGGCATTATATTGGTAATTGCGGTTTTTCAAGCAGGCGGGTGGGGCAGTATTTCCTGTTATCGTTCCTTCATAATGGTAAGGCTCGTAGGCGGCGAGGTGCATCGGCTTTGGCATCGAAACCGAATCGATCGAAGTGTAGGCTTTGGTTGAGAGTTCTCGCGTATCATTGTTCTCATCGCTCAACATGATGAATTCTACCTGGGCGTCGACAGGAACATCAAAATTGGCACTGCCAGTGCCATTCGAACGGGTAGAGGAGAGAAAATCGAAAGCGGTGATCAATCCCCATTCCTCTGAAAAGGCCTTCGGAGCGAGAAGAGGGGTGAGCCCTTGAGTCCAATCACCGAAGTTATCGATGTGGAGAGCGGTGCTTCCCTGTTGGTAAATGTTCGAAAAATATCGGGTTCGATTGATATGATTGGGTGGAATCAATGCCAAGCCGTCTTTGAATTCGATCAACATCTGTGTGTGGCTAATCGGGCCCGATCCAAATCCAGTGAGCCGTTCCCGTACTGCATCCATCGTAACGAAATGGTAGATCGGGTTGATTTGCGCCTGTTTCAATTCATCTTTCAGGACCAACAGGGCATTTTTCAGCTTCTCTGTATTATCCTCCATCGATCCCGAGTTATCGATAACAAAGAAGAGATGGGGAGGAGGCGAATTACGGGTGAGTTCAGTGACTTTAATTTCTTGTTTCTGAATTGCAGTGATACAGACACCGCTCGCATTCCTGACCATTCCGTTCGGACAGGGGATGAATTCACAGACCCCAAGGGTATTTCTCACTTGCTGACTGGGGCAGGCTGGGAATTCGCAGACGCCAAATGGGTTTCTCAATTGGCCGCTTGGGCAGGGAAGGAATTCACAGACGCCATTCGCATTTCTCACTTGTTGACTGGGGCAAGGCGGGAATTCGCAGACATTATTTTGGTTTCTTGATTGGCCAGTTGGACACGGAAGGTATTCACACACCCCGTTCGCATTTCTCACTTGTTGACTGGGGCAGGGTGGAAATTCGCAGACACCAAATTGGTTTCTCGATTGACCCTTTGGGCATGGAAGGTATTCGCAGACGCCGTTGGTATTTCTCACTTGTTGACTAGGACAAGGCGGGAATTCGCAGACATTATTTTGGTTTCTGAATTGACCTTTTGGGCACGGAAGGAATTCGCAGACACCATTGGTGTTTCTGACTTGTTGATTAGGGCAGGCAGGGAATTCGCAGATCCCATTCTGGTTTCTCAATTGACCACTTGGACATTCTGGAAGTGGGCTGGGGGT
>CAZRZK010000025.1:44716-53436 GCA_964604555.1 uncultured Pseudobdellovibrionaceae bacterium
CTGCGGTGAGTGGTTGATTGACTCAATATAGGTGCATCGCCCGTTATCCCGTAACTTTTTGGGGAGCTCGTCGCGCGGAGAGTAAGTGTTAAAATGATTAAATGGTCTTCTATTCTTTATTGGTATTGGGAGTTTTGGGTGTGGTAGGGAGAATCGGGATGAAAATTAAGAATCAACATCTTTTGCTGTTGCTGCTTTGCTTGGGCCAAGTTCAGGGAGAAGGGGGCCATCAGCTTGGGGAGGCGCTCAAAAAATGGGGGGCTTCTCAAAAATCCTTTTCCTGCCCTAATCCATCGGTAGGTCAGAAAGAGCCGCTGATAAAGGATTGCGGGGTTGCGGAACTATCGATTCCAAGTTTGGTAACGAAATTGAAGAGTGGGGGGCAGCTTCCCCTCTCTTGTCTTCAAGAGGTTGCGAAGTTGACGCAAGTGTCTGCAGAATTAAAAACGGCATTAAAAAGGGTTGTGGAACAGGCTTGGGTTCAGAATCTAAGGGATCTTTCTGATAAGAAATTTCATGTCAGAGAGAATGCTTCACGATGGATTGAAAAATTGATTTTGATCGATCCCGATCTTTGTGAAGAAGTCCGAACAGCGATGGATAAGACGGGAAGGGACCCCGAGGAAATAGAAAGATTAGGGAAATTGGCCGGGTATTGTAAAAGGTTCAACGATCGGTTGAATGAGATGGAGCTTTACGCAAGTGACTGGATGGAGATGGCCTGGAGTCCGTTTTTTTGGGAGAAAATATCGGAAGGGAATCGATTAAGAGAAATACAGATTGACGCCATGAGCGAGGGTCAACGTGCTTGTTTTGCAAATTTATGGAAGCAATATGGCGCTCGCAATCGCGTCAAGGTGACTTTGACGGGTTCGGGTTGTTCTCAAGGGGATGCAGTAGTGGAGGAATACAAGAAAACGATTCCAAAACTTTCGCTGATGGTAGGGGCCGATCGACTCGATCCCTCCAAGAAAACTGAATATTATAGCCCGATCGATTCCTCTACTGCGGATATTGCCTGTCTGGCTTACTTTAAAGATCTAAATCATTTGGATTTTGGTCAGTGCAAAATTTCGAATCTAGAGCCTTTGAAAGTGTTGATGAAGCTTAAAGTGCTCAATCTATCAGGTACTCAAGTTGTGGATCTTTCTCCGTTAAAGGAGTTGACCCTGTTGAAAGAGTTGCGTTTGGAAAATACAAGGGTAATGGATATTACTCCGCTGGTAAAACTTGCGAAATTGAACGAGTTGAATCTGAAAAACACCCTTGTGCCAGAAAAAATGATTGAAGAGATGAAAAAATCGATTCCAAGCCTTGTGATTAGAAAATGAATCTTCAACAGATCGAGAATGTAATCTATCGACGAGAAATGCAAGAAGAGCAGGGTTGTGGACAAAAAAACATAACTTTGAGCGGATGACACGCTGAAGGATTTTTTTCGAAAAGTGAATTAATTACTTGATTCAATAGGAAATTTACGTCAGACTTTAATTTGTGAGCATTGCATTATCAACTTCAGAGGAAACACCGCTCACAATTTCCAAATGCTATCTGATGAAGATAGGAAACTTAAAATCACAACTAGAAAAATAATGGGGGAGTAAAATGGCCGCTAAGAAACGTGCTAAGAAAAAACCTGCAAAGAAAAAGACAGCAAAGAAGAAAAAACGGGCTACCAAAAGAAAGTAGTTTCGTTTTTGATGAGGCTGAGTGTAGCGGAGTTTGCCGCTCTCAGGGTTACTCGAGGAGCTTTAGGGCAAGTCGAGGGGCACTGTTAGCTTGAGCAAGTACCGCTACGCCAGCCTGATTTAAGATTCCAAACTTCGCATAGTTTGAAGTCTCCGCCGCCATATCAGCATCTCGAATCTGCGAGTAGGCTCCCGATAAACTCTCCTCATACACTCCTAAGTTCGTAATCGAAGATTCCAACCGAGATTCACCCGCTCCAATCGCAGCTCTTACGCCCGAGATCTTTTCGAGTGCCATGTTGACCGGCTCTAAAGTCGCCCGTGCTCCTTCCGCATTTCCTACGCTAAAGTCACTTAATCCCAATGTTGCGAGATCAATGTGGAAGTTTGAAGAGATTTGAATGCGATCTTTCATGGGATCGTTATTCGGTCCGACCTGAATCTCAATTGAACCGGTGGTTCCATTGAGAAGAGGGCGACCATTGTAAAGGGTGGTGTCGGAGATCCGCTGTATCTCACTCTTGAGTGCTTGATACTCTTGATCGAGGTAGCCTCTCTCTTTGTCACCGTTGGTGTCGGAAGCGGCTTGAATCGCCAATTCCTTCATTCGGATAACGATGTTGGTGATTTCGTTCAGTGCCCCTTCTGCGGTTTGGAGCAGGAAGAATCCGTTTTGTGCATTTCGGATGTTCTGTCCTGTCGACCGTATCGTGGCCCTTAAGCTTTCCGATATCGCTAATCCCGCCGCATCGTCTTTCGACATGATGATTCTCGATCCTGTGGACAACCGGTTGAGGGTTTGATCCAGGTTCGAGCGAGATGAGTTCAAACGGTGTTGAGCCGTCAATGACTGAACGTTTGTGTTGATTCGAAGACCCATAAGAATCCTCCATGATTCCCCTTAAGCCATCCTGGCATCTGCGCTCTCTCGAGAGCAGGGGGTATCTTACGGAAATGAATAGGGACAAAATTCCCTGTTCAATCAACCCATCGTCATTTCAATCTTGAAAGTTTAGGAAAAAGTGGAGGAATTTTCACAATTCCTCCACATTTCATTATGCGAAGTGTTAAGTAGCTGGAATCGTTGAGATCCTTCGGACTTCGTCCTCAGGACACGTTTTTGTCGAGACCGACAAAAACTGCTTAGGCTAATAATTTGAGTGCGAGTTGGGGGGCGGCATTCGCTTGAGCGAGAACCGACGTTCCGGCTTGGGTTAAGATGTTAAACCGAGCCATGTTCGACGATTCTTGAGCGACGTCGGCATCCCGGATCTGAGAGAAGGCCGATGAAAGGCTTTCTTCATAGACTCCTAAGTTGGTGATGGCCGATTCCAAACGGGCTTCACCGGCTCCGATTTCACCGCGAGTGGAGTTGATTTTTGCAATCGCGTTCTCGGTCGGCTCTAAAGTCTCCCGAGCCGATTCTGCGGTTGCGACGCTAAAATCGGCGATTCCTAAGGTCGAAAGATCGACATGGAAGTTACTGGAAATCATGATGCGATCTTGAATTGGATTGTTGTTGGGCCCGACTTGAATCTCAACGACGCCTCCCGTTCCGTTTAAGAGTGGGCGACCGTTATAAAGAGTGGTATCGGAGATACGTTGAATTTCTAACTTGAGTGCTTGGTATTCGTTATCGATATAAGAACGTTCCCGATCTCCGTTGGTATCGGAAGCGGCTTGTGTGGCCAGCTCCTTCATCCGAATCACCAGGTTAGTGATTTCGTTGAGTGAACCTTCCGCCGTTTGGAGTAGGTAATAGCCGTTTTGGGCGTTTTTGATGTTTTGGTTCGTTGACCGAGTCGACGCTCTCAAGTTTTCTGAGATCGCTAACCCAGCCGCATCATCTTTAGCCATGATGATACGTGAGCCAGTGGAGAGTCGATTGAGTGTTTGTTCCAAACCATCTCTTGATTTAGCGAGACGGTGTTGAGCGGTCAAAGCTTGAACGTTTGTGTTGATACGAAGGCCCATAGATTCCTCCCTTGAATCCCTAGCCTTCTTGGCAGAAGCGGTTTCCTTACCGCAGTGGGGAAGTCCTCGTGTCCCCGGGAGTATATGATACTCTTGGACTGGAGTAACTACTCCGTCCACTTACTCGATCGTCAGACTATGGAGGAAAGTTGAGGGAAAAATGAAAATTTTTTTCAAAAAAAGACACTTTTTTTTCATCTTTTGTTTTCCACAGGAATTCCAATTACATTACACTTCGCGTTATCCTGTCTTTGAGCCGAAAAAAATGCACTTGATGTTATACTTATAGTAATGAAGAGAAAAGTTCTGCTCATTGACGATAGTGTGACAGTGCAAAAGGTAGTGGCTCTCTCCTTAGAGAGAGAACCGCTCCAGGTCCTCTTTGCGACGAATCGAAATGAGGCGATTGAAAAGGTGAGGACAGAAAAGCCGGATCTCATCTTGGCCAGTGATCAGTTGAAGGAGCTTCCCTGGGCCTCTCTTCCAAAGGAGATAGAGTCTTGGTTGGGAATTCCCAATCCGGTGCCAGTGGTTTTAATTACCAGTCAGAATATCTCTGTTGCGAAGCATTATCACGCGGTCTTGAAAAAGCCTTTCACCCCTGATCAGTTAAAAACCGCTTTAGGTGCGGCGCTCCCTCAATTAGAAGAAGAGAAGGGAGCGGTTTCCGCGATTCAATCTGATACGGCCGATCGGATTCAGGAGAGCTTCCATCAGAAATTTAAAGATGAAGAGTCGTTAGTGAGGCAGACTTTCAAGCACCATCAAACTCATGCCGCAACGGCAGACACCGCTGGGGAAGGGATAGAACTCTGGTCTGCAGGGGAAAAGGAGCAGGGCGGTAACGATCTTTGGAGTCCGAATGGTAAAGGTACTTCCGGGGTAGTTTTAAGTGCGAGCGATTCCTTAGCCTATAAGGCAACCCTTGCGAGTAAAGTGGAAGACACGTTGAGTCGAAGCGACATTGACAAGGTGGTGAATGAAGTGTTGGGTCGGATTGTGCCGCCCATTGTGGAGCGGCTTGTTAAAGAGCGGCTCGATGAGCTCTTAAAAACTCAAGAGGAGATGATCCGTGGCGCCTGAAGGATTGGCCCCTAAACTCCATTTTTTTGATACGGTCGACTCTACCAATAATAAGGCGCGAGAGCTGGCGGCCGATGGCGGGGGTGAAGGGATTGTGGTGATCGCAAAGAGCCAAACCCAAGGAAGGGGGCGACACCGTCGAGTGTGGCATTCCCCCGAGGGAGGGCTTTATCTCTCCGCATTGCTCTATCCTCGGGAAAAACGTCGGGCCTCCGATCTCTCTATCTTGGCGGGCGCGGCTCTGGCGCAATCAGTTAAACAACTCCTTCCCAAATCGAAAGATGTCACGGTGAAATGGCCGAATGATTGTTTGGTGGGGTGGAAAAAGGTCGCTGGGGTCCTTTGTGAATTTTTGGGAGAAGACTACTTTAACCTCTGTGTGGTGGGGATCGGGATCAATGTGAATGTGGCCGATGAGGAGCTCAAAAAGTTCCAAGGAAATCCCTTTGGAGCCACCTCGTTTTTAGGGGAGACCGGAGGGCAGTTTCCTTTAGATGAAACGGCCCATATCGTGGTGAATAAGCTTTTCCAACTTTATCGGATCTACCAGACTCAAGGACTTGCCCCCATTCAATATGTTTGGGAAAAGAACTGTGCCTTTATCGGGAAGAAGGTGGAGCTGCGGGAGTCAGGCTGGCGGGATAACCCCTCTTATAAGGAGGGGGAGGTCGGCGCGACCCAAGGGAAAATGGAAGGGATTGATGAATCGGGGGCAATCGTGTTATCGAACACCACGGGAGAGCGCCACTCCTATTTGAGTGGTGAAATCACGTGTTACTGGCCATAGATATCGGAAATTCGCTCACTTCACTCGGACTGTTCCAAGGCTCTGAGTTGCTCCATCAGTGGACCCTTTCGACCAATCGGACACGAACGGTGGATGAATTAGAGGGGCTCCTTTCAGCGTTACTCACTCGCCATCAACTTCAGTTTTCTTCCATCCGCCATGTCAGCCTTTGTTCCGTTGTTCCTGCAGCTTCCCAAACCTATGAGAAGCTGGCTCAACAGATCATTCAATGCTCCTTCTCGCGGGTAGCTATTCAGCCCAAAATGCCATTTCGTGTGGAGGTGGATCATCCCGCTGAAGTGGGGGCTGATCGCTTGGCCAATGCGGCCTATGCAGCTTTTAAACTTTCCTTGCCTGCGGTCGTCATTGATATCGGCACGGCGATTACCTTTGATCTGATCGTAAAAGGGCCCACCTATGTCGGCGGAATTATTTTACCCGGATTGGGGTTGGCCCTCGAATCATTAGGAGGCCGAACGGCACAACTTCCGATTGTGGATATCCAACAACCGAAATCGGTGGTGGGCAGAAATACCGTAGAATGCATCCAATCGGGGGTCTATTTTGGTTACGCCGATGCACTTCAAGGGCTGATTCGACGATTTAAAGAAGCGACTCCGGGAATTCAGGATGTCGTGTTGACGGGTGGCGGCGCTGCTATTTACGAAGGGAAGCTCGCAGGAGTGACTCAATACCTTCCCAACCTTACACTGCACGGGATTCGATTGTTTCATTCCCTTCACTGAGTATTCGTCCAGAACACAGACGTCTGTCGTGACACTTTCTGTCTCCATCTATCTCAACCTGGGCCCGTTACCCTTTGTTACAGGCTGAAACAGTTGGCATGTTGATTGCTTTTTATGAGATTGAACTTGTATGTGTTGTGGGAGTTAAGATGAAGATGAAGTGGATGCTAACTCAAGTTTTGTTATTGTGTAGCCTCTTTGTCACTGAGGCCAAAGCCGATTATTACAATGGGTATTATCCTCCGTTGCCACCGGCTGGACAGCACTCCAATTATTATAATTCCTATAATTCTTATCGTTACAACTATAGCTATCGGAGTACCTATACCCGATCTGGTTATAACTATCGGTACAACAGTTCATATACGACCTATTATCCGCAGTATCGACGCGGGCATGGCAACCGCTGCAATCGGGGATGCCGGGGTGGATGCGGTCGCCGTCGACATGGGTGTTCCGTCCGATTAAGTTTCGGCAGTCGATGCGGAAATTTCTTCTTCGGCCTGAAAATAGTGAAATTCTAAGAATTTTGACAGCAAAGCGGCCTCAAGGTAATTTGGCTGCATGTTGACTTTAGAAGAGATTAAATCCCAGACCAAGACTTTGAGCTCCCGCATTGAAATGCTTCGGGGGCGTCTTTGACGTCGAGAAAAAAGAATTCCGCTTAAAAGAGATCGAAGCGTTAGAGACCCAAGAATCCTTTTGGGCCGATCCCAAACTTGCCAAACAGATCACCAAGGAAAAAAGCGCTCTGAACCTTCAGCTAGAGAAAAATCGGGCGGTGGCCCGTCAAGGCGAAGATATGGGTGCGCTCATTGAATTGGTGGAGGGGGATGCCTCGGCCGAAAATCTCAATGAACTCAATCAGGAATTCGTCAAACTCAGCCAAGCGGTCCGTGAGGTAGAGTTACAGCTCATGCTTCGAGGCAACAATGACATGGCCGATGCCATCGTCTGCATCAATGCAGGAGCGGGCGGAACCGAAGCTCAGGACTGGTCGGAAATGCTTCTGCGCATGTACCTGCGCTACTGTGAAGTGCAGGGCTATAAAACTCAAATTATTGATCAGCAGGTGGGAGAAGAGGCCGGCATCAAGTCGACCACCTTCTTAGTGTCGGGACAATATAGTTATGGTCACCTGAAAGCGGAGATTGGTGTGCATCGATTGGTGCGGATCTCCCCTTTTGATTCCAATGCCCGCCGGCACACTTCATTCTCATCGGTTTTTGTCTATCCCGATATTGATGAGGAGATTGAAATCGAAGTATTGGAAAAAGACCTTCGAGTGGATACCTACCGTGCGGGTGGGGCCGGTGGGCAGAAGGTGAATAAGACCGACTCCGCCGTTCGTATCACCCACATTCCATCCGGAATTGTGGTGCAGTGTCAGAACGAACGATCCCAGCACCAGAACCGAGCCGTGGCGATGAAGGTGTTGAAGGCCAGGCTCTATGAAGCGGAGATGGAGAAGAAGAAGGCCGAGGAAAAAGTATTAGAGGATTCGAAAATGGATATCGCCTGGGGTAGCCAGATCCGTTCGTATGTCCTTCACCCTTATCGATTGATCAAAGACCATCGCACCGATTTTGAGGTCGGTGATGTTCAGGCAGTACTCGATGGGAAGCTACAGCCTTTCATTGAAGCCTATTTGATGGCGAAATAACCACTTAAGCATTTGAATTTTTGTGACGATTTAAGAAAAAGAGGATTTATGAAAATTCACCTTCAAATCGTTCTCGCTTTCTTTTTGATAGGAATTAAACTTCAGGCCAAAACTCCGAATCACTTTCAAGGATCGGAGGCGTCGGAAGAGACCTCTGATAACGCAGGGGGCGAAAGACGTATCAATGCAACTCCGAAGAGTCAGAGTGAGCAAAGAATCCAAGCCTGGGCACAGAAGAACAAGGAAAAGCTCAGTAAGATAAAATCAGAATCATCGGAGAGCAAAAATGAGCTCGAATCACAACTCAAGGATTTAATCGGTAGGAGAGATAGTGATGTAGAATTCGATAAATCTTTCAAGGATGGGGTTTTGGTTAAATTAAAAGATTGGCAAACCGGCAATGTGAAAACTCACGGAATGTTGAATTTAAAAACGGGAAAATTTGAGATGCTACCGGAGGATGCCAGCCCCATTTTGAAAAGCACCTTAGAGATGCCCAGTTTTAAAAATAAAGAGACGCTTTGGATCGGCAATCGAAGGTTCAATAATGTAGGTAGCGTCAAAAGCGGAGCTACTCTTTGGCAAGAAGAGGGGAATGGAAGTAAAGATTATTCCTTGTTGTTCGATGAAAAACGGAATCTGACCGGCTTAAAGCCAGAATAACCAGGGCCAAAACCTTATAATGACTTTCGGAAAATTCCTGATGCAAAAGTAATCGCCTGACGAGATTGCCGTGCTCTGTTGAAATCATCGCTTTTTATCCAATTTTGTCGGGTTTG
>CAZRZK010000026.1:0-51452 GCA_964604555.1 uncultured Pseudobdellovibrionaceae bacterium
CATCACTCCATTAACACACGACAGCGATAGTGCGGTTTTCAATGAGGAAATTCGAGGGTTTGCGATTACAAGCTCTCCATTTTCCCTCCATGATCGCAACACAATTTTAAGTGACAATGAAAGGGAAGGGGGCCTCTGTGAAAATCCAAGTCTATTTCTGGATAGCACTAGCAAGCGGTCTATTGCGAGCCGAATTGACGGCACCCAATTTTTTACCACCGACAGTCATCCCACCGCTCTTGCCGCAAACAACGGCGCCTCCGCTCCTGCCCATTTCTCCAGTGATTGTCACTCCGCCGACGACTCCAGCTGGATGTCTTCAAAGCTCAACTGTGGAAATCGGAACCGGCTCCATTCCTGCCGATAACTATCCCCAGATCGCGCTATCCTCACCCGCCGTTCAGGGTAAGTTTTTGATGGTAGCGCATGGCTCTTTCAGCAATTTTATCGTCGATCTTCCCCATTCTGCAGGAAATGCCTATGAACTTGAAAAAGATATTAAAGGAAAAGCGGAGATCTGCACCGTGGCCGATCTCGTGACTGGACAGCTCTATGATTTGGTGACGCTCAACCTCAGTTGGACGGCCGAATCGGGTGGGGTTTATGCCGTTAAATACCAGTACCAGCCTTATTTAGTAGGAGCCGCAGTCGGGGATACAGTTTCGACCACTGAACTTTATTTCGTCGATGCCGAAATTTTAAATGACGATAAAACAGGATGCGAAGGGGGGAGTTCGGAAGATTATGAGATGACCAGTGCCGATGTCTCGATCTGTGCTCAGGGCTATCCGGAGATTATCACCCACTGTTCTGCCCTTTTTAATTCTCAGACTCAGGTTACCGATGCCAGAGGAGTGATGACTTCGTTGGCCGTCACTAACAATGAACAGAAAAGAGCAGTAACCGCGGTTTTATATTCCCATGGAAACTACGATCGTTACCATTTCAGCGGAAGGGGAGCTACTCGCGTTGCTCTCACCGGAGAAAACCCGGAATCGGCCACTTTTGAGAGGGTGAAAGGAATGGTAAAGCGGCTGGAATTTCACAGCTGTTGTACCGGAAAGGGATTTGCTAGAAATAAGAGTCCTAACCTTTTGACTGAACTTTCCAAAGCGCTCTCTTCTCCTCAACAGAAGGCACAGGTCTGCGGCTGGCAACAGATCCTCACCTTCGTTCACAACCCCCGAGCGGGCCGAAGTCACATGCGACACACTAAGGGGGATTCGATGGTCTGTACCCCTCAATAGGTTGAATATCTCGGATAAGAGCCTTAAAGTTGCCGCACCGTATGGAACGTAAAAAAGAGATCTGGGGAGGCATCACCACCTTCCTCACCATGTCCTATATTGTCGTCGTCAACCCCTCGATCCTTTCCACCCCGGGAACGGGAATGAGTTATAGTGGCGTCGCCACTGCCACCGTCCTTCTCTCCTTTTTAATGACATTACTCATGGGGCTTTACGCAAAACTCCCTTTTGCCGTCGCTCCGGGAATGGGGATCAACGCCTTCTTCACCTTTAGTCTGATTTTAGGGCAGAAGCTCTCGTGGCAAGAGGCCCTCGGCGCCGTCTTTTGGGCCGGTATTTTTTTCCTCATTCTTTCTCTCACCCGATTTCGCAGTTCATTAGCCGAAGCGATCCCGGAACATTTAAGAGGAGCATCGGCCATCGGGATTGGACTTTTCCTCGCCTTCATCGGTTTTAAAAATGCAGGGCTCATCGGATCGGATCCCAACACCTTGGTAAAATTCGGGGAATTAAAAACACCACAGATCTTGAGCTTGTTAGGATTGCTGCTCATGCTTTTTTTCATGCGCCGTAAAAATCCGGCCGCCTTTATTATCGGAATCGCCGCGATTACCGCCCTTTCTTTGTTCTTCGGATTAACCGCTTGGCCCCAAAACATTTTTAGCCTGCCCGATTTTGGTTCGGTCCTTTTTAAACTAGACCCAATGGTCATCCTGAAGCTTTCTGTCCTGCCGGCGATCCTCTCCATCGCCTTTACCGATCTTTTCGATTCGATCTCCACCTTTGTAGGCCTGGCCCAGGCGAGCCATTTGGTAGATAAGGAAGGGAAACCTAAAAATTTAAGGGAAGGGTTGATCGTAGATGCCTGGGCCACTCTGGGGGCAGGTCTATTGGGCACCTCCTCCGGGACCGCTTATATAGAGAGTGCGGCCGGGGTGGAGGTCGGAGGGCGGACCGGCCTGACTGCGGTCGTTACGGCTTTGTGTTTTTTGCCCTGTCTTTTCATCGCTCCTCTGGCAGCTATGGTGCCTGCTTTTGCCACCGCGCCGGTCCTTATTCTAGTAGGAGCCCTGATGTTTCGGTCGGCGGGGAGCCTGAAGTTAGACCGTCTGGAGGACCTGCTCCCCTCCTTTTTAACGATAGCCCTGATTCCACTCACCTTTTCCATCACCCAGGGGCTGCTTTGGGGCTTTATTAGCCATGTGCTTCTCTACTTGATGGCGGGGCGTCAAGCCGAGGTGAAACCTTTGTGTTATCTCCTTGCTCTTATCTCCGTGTTTCTATTAATCTTAGCAACCTGAACGACTTGACCTTTATGAATTCATCCCCAAAAAAGGGGTGAAACCTATATTTTAAGGAGGCGATTTATGAGCATTAAACCCTTACGGGACCGCATCATTGTGAAGCGGTTAGAAGAAGAAAATACCACTAAAGGGGGAATTATCATCCCCGATTCGGCCAAGGAAAAACCCCAGGCCGGCGAAGTGATCGCTGTGGGTTCCGGAAAACTTTTGGAAGATGGCAAAGTGGTTCCCTGCGAAGTGAAAAAAGGGGACAAGGTTTTATTTGGAAAATATTCCGGCACAGAGGTGAAGATCGATGGCGATGATTACCTCATGATGAAGGAAGAAGATATTTTAGGAATCGTTGCTTAAGTAATTAATAAGGAGAAATCATGGCTGCTAAAGAGATTATTTTTAATGAAGCGGGAAGAAGCGCTATTTTAAAAGGCGTGAATGTGTTGGCCGATGCGGTGAAGGTGACCCTTGGGCCGCGTGGTCGCAATGTGGTGATTGAAAAGAGCTGGGGCGCCCCCATGATCACCAAAGATGGTGTCACCGTGGCGAAGGAGATCGAGCTCGAAGGAAGATTTGAAAACCTCGGCGCGCAGATGGTGAAAGAGGTGGCGAGCAAAACCAACGATGATGCCGGTGATGGAACCACCACCGCGACGGTGTTGGCGCAAGCGATTTACCGCGAAGGTTCCAAGATTGTGAGCGCGGGGATTAATCCCATTCAATTGAAACGTGGAATTGATCAAGCGGTTGCCGTCGCTATTGAAGAACTCAAAAAACTGAGCCGGCCGATTAAAGATCCTAAAGAGATCGAACAGGTCGGAACCGTCTCTGGAAATAACGACACGACGATTGGAAAACTCCTCTCTGAGGCGATGCAAAAGGTTGGTAAAGAAGGCGTGATCACTGTTGAGGAGTCGAAAACAGCGGAAACTCTCTTAGAAGTTGTAGAGGGAATGCAGTTTGATCGCGGATACCTCTCCCCTTATTTCGTCACCAATAATGATGTGATGGAAGTGGTGTTGGAAGAGCCTTACATCCTTCTCTATGATAAAAAATTATCGGCGATGCACGATCTGATCCCGGTGCTTGAGAAAACGGTGAAGACCGGCAAGCCGCTCTTGATTATCGCTGAAGATGTGGAAGGGGAAGCCCTTGCCACTCTCGTCGTCAATAAATTGCGTGGCACTTTAAAAGTGGCCGCCATTAAAGCTCCAGGCTTTGGCGATCGACGGAAAGAGATGATGCAGGACATCGCCACCCTCACCGGTGGACGGGTGATCTCTGAAGATCTCGGCAATAAACTCGATTCTGCGAAGCTCGAAGATCTCGGCCGTGCGAAACGGGTCACGATCGATAAGGACAACACGATCGTTATCGACGGACTTGGAAAGAAAGCTGACATCGAAGCCCGGGTGAAACAAATCCGGAAACAAACCGAAGAGACCACCTCCGATTATGATCGCGAAAAACTCCAAGAACGGCTGGCGAAGCTTGCCGGCGGAGTGGCGGTTGTGAAAGTGGGTGCCGCGACTGAAGTGGAGATGAAAGAGAAGAAGATGCGGGTCGAAGATGCACTCCATGCAACCCGTGCAGCTGTGGAAGAAGGAATCGTTCCTGGCGGTGGAACAGCGCTCTTAAGAGTGTTGCCCGCGCTTGAGAAGTTGAAACTCGATTCGACTGAACAGCAGGCCGGAGTCAACATTGTTCGGAGATCGCTCGAAGAACCCCTTCGGCAGATTGCCGGCAATGCAGGCCAAGAAGCTTCGGTCGTCGTGAATCACGTGCGGGGATTGAAAGAGGCCAATCATGGCTTTAATGCCCTCACCGAGAAGTATGAAGATCTCATGGTGGCGGGCGTGATCGACCCCACGAAAGTGGTGCGCTGCGCGCTGCAAAACGCCTCGAGCGTCGCTTCATTACTGCTCACCACCGAAGCACTCATTACCGAAAAACCTAAAAAAGAATCCGGTAAGGGTGCTGGCGCTGGTATGGGCGGCGGTGACTACGGCGATATGTAACGCCGTGTTTTGACGAGCCTATTCATTTACGTAAGACTCCTTCCAACTTTAGGGAGGAGTCTTATGAAACCTATTCTTTTTTCAATTCTAGCTATTAACGCCATCCTTTATGCCGATAATGGAATTATCGTCGATAAAGACATTCCAAAGACAGGGGTGACCGTCACCCTGACGGCGCGGCAAATTTCGAAGATGAAGGATCCCAAATATGGGAACGAGATGGCCTATGTGGTCGAGCCCGTGTTGGCCTTCCATCCTCCTTTGATCGTGGGAGCTGGAACTTTTGAAAATCCTTACATGGAATTGAAGCAGATGGTGCCTTATGTCGTGCCTAATAATTCGCTCGGGATTGTGGATAATAACTGCTATTTCATCTGCCGAAACTTGGGCTACTTAACCTGTGATCCTGATAAGAGCATGATGTCGAAACGGCCTTGTGTTGTGGGTAAGGAATGGGGATTCGATTACGATTTCGCTTCGCAACGTTGGACTGGCAACCGGTGCAGCAGTGAGTGGAGAGTTTGGGCCTCCGTCACCTGCGTTAATTAAGTAGTCTTTATCATTCCGTGGCCCGCGAAAAGGCGGGCCATGGCAATATTTTGTGGCTGAATCTGAAATAACTTAAAATGAATTTTATTTACTTCATCGGTTGGCTATTCATCTCACTCCAGTCATGGGCGAGGGATGGGAAACCTCCTGCAACGATCTTGTGTCATTTTCCAAAACAGGCAAAAGAGTTGATCGGTTGGAATGAGGATCAGCTTTTTGTCGAACAACTTTGCCTCGATCAAAAATTGCGGTTGGAGGGATGTGGTTATGACGTCAATGTGTTGGTGAACGCGAAGCCAGTGCAATTGGATAAGGAGGCTAAGCGGGTCGAGAAAAGCAAATCCCCAGTGGTTCTCTCAATCGGGCATGGAGAATGTTTTGAATCGGATAGAGTGCACCACACGGTGGTGACTGGCGAATCAGAACGATCGGCTGTTTTGACCGCAAGTTTGGCGAACCGATTTAAGATATCGAATCCTCGGGTGACGTTTATTTCGGGCAGTTGTGCGTCGGGTGGTTTTTGTGAAGATTGTCGTTGTTGGGGGGCCAATTGTTCGGTAGGCAGTGTTACCGGAAGTGATTCATTAGCCAGCTTCCGGCCTCCGGCAGGACCTTTTGGGGCGATGCGAGAATATGTGATGGATGAATATGTCAATCTCATGTGCAATCCCGAGCTTTTTAAGAAATATGCAAACAATTGTGTGATGAAAGAAAAAGAGTTTGAAAAATACTTGCGCGACACCATCGGATTTGAGGAGTTTCGTTATTGGACGGGGGCGCATCTCAATGAATTGAAAGTCGGGGATAATGGCCAAGTCACGGTCATTCCCAGGGCCGCCGGTGCTGATAGCAAATTTAGAGATGAAGTGCGAAGTAATGAAGCCAAGATCCGAAAGAGTGCCGATTTCATCTCCACCCACTCAAAACTAGAAATTAAGACCACCTATTCTTACCGTATTTATTGCAAGAATGCAGTTACCATCAAGCTGATTGAATCGGAAAGGAGCGTGAGGCAGGGGCTATCTGATTTCGGGTATTTCCCGAACCTGAATGAAGCTAAAGCTCGTTTTAATCAATTGATAGGATCGCAGAAGGGATGCAGGCTCATTGAGAGCCCAACGGAAGTTTGGGCTGAGTTTGTTGTGAAGGAACCATCGAATCCGGCCGAGAAACCCGCTTTCACTCCTGCTAGTAATCACCCGATCTCTTTTGAGAAAAGATATTTAGGCAGGAAAACGGAGATGGTGAGCGGGGAAACCTCTCCGGAATCACAACCGCCGCCTAAAGGAGATGAAAATATTACCCTGTTTGATGTCGATGGAAAAAATGTCACAGGGACTTCAGGCTCCAAGAAAAAACAGGATCTCAAGGCAGCTGGAAAAATGACAATGGTTCCGGATTATAAGAGCCTTCACTTTATGCACCCTCTTTGTGAGCAATCGAAAACCGCATTGACCCGATCCAAAGCGGGGCTTGGTATTCGCCAAGACGAGATAGAAAATAAACGATCGGAGGATCCTGTCCATAAGCAGTAGATTTATCGGTGCATTTGCTCCACGATTACCCAATTTACGTACACATTCCAATCAATACTTATGGTGGCTTCAGGATATGGATCAGTTTCTAGTCGGGACTGTTTTCTTGTGGAGTTTAAATCTATTACATTCATTTACTTTGAAAGATGTTTAGAACTGACAATTATTTAGACATCTGTACAAGGACCTAACGTGCGTAAAAAGAGTGGTTTCGTTTTTGCATTTGCTATTGAATAAACTCTGGGGGGGCAACATGAAATCACATCTTTGGTTATTCCTTTTCTCATTTTCCTCAACATTAATGGCATTAGATATGTCTGGAGATTTTCTCGGATGCAAAGCGAATTATGAAAGCTGTATCACCGCTGAACCCGCCCTTAACGAGAGACCACGTTGTAGTGTTAATTTAGCTCGGTGTTATTCCTTGGAACAATCGATGCGGAATGCAAATCCTACTCCAATTACAGATTCAGTTCCAACGTCGAACGACCTTTTCAGTCCAGGATATGAACCTTTCCCGCCCGCGCTTCAAAATTGTTTAGATACCTATAAACAGAGCAATCAAACTATTCAGGATATGATTGCGCGGCAACTGTGTGTAGCTGCATTTCGAAGCAGTTTAGTGCCATCGCCAGAACAGCCATCGTCACCGGGACTCCCCTGCGGTGTGGGGTTTGGAGGAATCGATCCAACCCCCGTTACTCCGCAGCCGACTTCGTTATGAATGAGAACGAGTCTAAGAATATTGGCTGAGGGCCTTCGTAATCTCTTTTTTCATGAGGACGCAATCGGTGGCGCCGGTCTGAAGGGAAGGATAAGCCCAATTGTCCTGTTCGATGAAGAAAACGCGATCTCGGAACGGCTTTCTCAGGTTGGCGATGGTATTACCGCTATAGATCCCTTTTTCGGCCAAGGGCAGGGCATGGCCCCAACGGGTGAGGCGCAGGTCGACGATTTGCGACTTCTTGAAGTTCATCATGGGAAGAATTTCCCGATCGATCTGCTGTTCGAATTCTCGATAATAATGATTATAAGAATCGGGCATGATCAACTCTTTGCGCATGCCATCAGCAGGGAAGGCGCGGTAGAATGTCAGCACAGTTGCATCGGGATGGGGTGAGGCGAAGTTGGCCATGACAAAATCGGTGGCATTCTGTTTTTGCTGGGATTCCTTCACATCATTCAGATTGATCTTCCCCTTTCCAATCATGAAGAGATCATAGAAATGGCGGGCGCTTTTCCCTTTCAATAATAGATTTGCGGTCATATAAGACCGGTAACGGAGTTTCTCAATGCTCGTGACCCGTTCCGGTTCTATCTCTTCCAAGATTTTATTGGCCACAAATTTCGGACAACTTAAAATCGCGCTTCTAGCTCGGATGGCTCGGAGTTTGTTTTGTGGATCGAGGTAGTGAACCAAAACTCCATTGCCTTCGACCTTTACTTTCACCACTAAACATCCTGCCCTTAAATTTTGGAGGGGGAGCTCAGCCGTCAGCCGTTCTAAGAGTCGCTCCGCAATTCGGGCATTCCCCCCGGCAGAAACTCGAATCGGTTCAATCTCTTGCGCTAAGAAATTGAGGGCAGCAGCGCTACTTAATTCTTTTGCGGAGCCGGCATAGGTGGACCAGCAATAGTGTTCGAAGGCGGTTTCAAGCTGAGGTGGTAACTTTCCGCCCACCAGTTTTGAAAGAAAGGTGTGGAGATCCCATTGATCAAAATATCGGACCGAGGCCTGTTCCTCTGCGTTCAGCGAGGGAATGAGAGGGAAGGCCCGTTCTTTTTCATGATAGAGATCGGAGAAAAATTTCCCGATCTTTTGGTATTTCGCTTTATTTGCGGGATCGCTTTCGCCATCCCAGAAGCTGAAATAGAGTTTGTTTTTATAGGCGACCGGATCGGTGGTTTTTCGTTCGGTGGTGATCTCATCCAATTTCAATTCGTTATAGAAATGGGCCATTGGGGTGCCGGGGTGGGGGCGGTCAATATAGGCGGAGCCCAACGCATAGTCGAGCCCACGCCAGGATTGCCCTTTGGCATTTCCCCCAAATCGTGCAGCCTGTTCTAAAACAATCGGTCGATGTTCACGGTATTCAAAAGCGGAAAAGAGGCCACTGACTCCACCGCCAATAATGACAAGAGGGGCTTCCTCTACTTTTCCTTCCACCTGATGGGTGGCATAGAAGTTGGATAAATCCCATAAGATCTCATGGGGACGAGCAAAACTGTCTCCGGAAAAGGCTTGAGGAACTTTGTCCCCAAGGGTGCGATCGATGGGGCTGTATTGACTCAGAAAATCGGAAGCGTTGAGATTGGAGCTGGGCTCCCGCGTGAGGTTTGCGCACCGACTGAGGAGAAGGGCGAGTCCGCTATGGGTGGTAAGACGTAAGAATTCCCGACGATTGAAGGGCCTTTCCATTGGGCCACGCTATGGGAATTAATTCGTTGAGTCAATGGATTAAGTACCCACTTCCTTTACAGAAAATTCAAAGAATTTTCTGTAAAGGAAGTGGGTACTTAATCGGGGATTAGTGTGCCTCTTTAGCAGCCTCTTCTTTGCCTTTATGGCAATTGTGGTGCTTGCAATTCCCGGTCTTGGCGCAATCGCATTTGCAATTGCATTTATGACCGTCTTTGTTTCCTTCTTTGCTGGCGCATTTTGTTTGGCAATCCTTATCGCAGGTACAGTGTTTGTCTGCGAAGGTAGGGGTTGCGGTAAACAGCATGGTCAACAGGCTTAATAGTGCTAATTTCATAGTCACTCCTTTCAAAGTCAGGTACGTGGTATCTTCATATTTGTGACAGGTCACATTTTTAAAGTCTATACGTAAGAAGAAATAGGAGCAGTTTTGCCCAAAGAAGTCTTAACTGACGAAGCCTTAATGGAACGGTACCAGGAGGGGGACAGTGCCGCCTTCCAGGCTCTGTATGAAAGGTATAGTGAAAAGGTGTACGGCTATCTACACAAACGAATTCCCCAATCGGCTCAAGCCGACGAGCTATTTCAGCTGATTTTCCTGAAGTTCCATCAGAGTCGGCATCAATATCAAAGCTCTAAGCCCTTTGCCCCTTGGTTCTTCTCTATCTGCCGGTCGGTTTTGATTGATGCCATTCGTAAGGGAGAGGTCTATTCCAAAGTCCAATTCACCCCAATTGATGAGGTGGTGATCGCTGCTCCCGAAATCGAAGCTCCCACACCGGCCTATGCTGCCACTACGATTGCTGCCCCCACGATTGATATAGATTCACTGGCCCCAGAGGAAAAACAGTTGGTTTTGCTCCGCTATGAAGAGGGGCTCAGCTTTGAACAGATTTCATCCCAACTTAAAGTTTCTGCAGCTGCATTGCGAAAGCGGATGAGTCGACTTTTAGCGCGTTTGAGGAAAGGAGGAGAGTCATGAGCGATTTTGAAAAATTCATGCAATCGGAATCAAAGCCGGTGCCAGTGACTATTTCCAAGCACCTCCTTCAGGTAGTTAAAAAATCACTCCATCCTTCGGCCGCATTAGTTTTTAGAAAGTTAATGGGAGTCCATCTCATCTCTGGATTCCTCACCCTTTTGGTCTGCCCCCAGTATGGAATCGGGCCGTTAGGCGGTGGAGATGGCATCATGCATTTTGTGATGGGGTATGGTTACACCGCCTGCGCCCTTTTCTGCGGCAGTATTTTCTTAGGAACATCTGCTTTGCTGGCCCAATTCTTTTTGCGGCGAGAGGAGCTCCGGGTTATTTATCGAGCCGGCATCTGGCAGTTTGCCGTGTTAGGAGTGGGCTCCGTTGCCCTAATGATGGTGATTAAAGGTTTGCGATTAGGAGAAATCCCCGCTTTTGATCCTTATTACTTCGGGGTTTGGTTAGGGGGAGGGGTCGGAGGGGCCTATCTCCTCCACATTTTGCTCTCCCAATTGCGGGCCATCCGGTATCGTTTCGGATAGGTTTGGTTTGCACCAGTATTCGATGATTCCCATATACTTCTCAATCGATCCTTCAGGGACATATTCCCGTATCGCCTCTTCAAAATATTTTAAAAACTCCGCGTAGTTTTCGGCGGTAATATATTTTTTGGCAAAGATACGCTGGATGTGTCGGCGGAACCAGGGATCTCTGAGCTCTGTTTCAAACATGGATTGGCTGAAATCATAAATCCACAGAGCATTAAAGAGAGCCACTTCGCGTAGCCCTTCCGAGTTCCCTTTATATTCTTTCATGTCGGCGCGGTTTTGCAGCCAGAAGCCGATTAAATTATTCAATACGGCTCGATGGCTCGTGCGTCCCAACATTCCATAATTGGAGAGGGTTTGTTTTAACGAGAGTCCGAGCGCTTCATAACGCAACTCCATTGGGTTACGGGGTTTGTCACGCGCACTGTAAGATTGTTTTCCGCCGGCATTCGCGATCCGCTCTAAGATGGAACTGCTCAACGAATTCACGATTACCATCGCAAGAGAAGCGGTAAGACTCGAGAAGACGGTGGCTTCAATGGGGGGGAGGGAGCGCACAAAAATTGTGGTGAGCACCGATTGCGTGGTAATGGCCCCCAAAAAAATGGCGAGATTTCTTCTCGAGGGAGGAGGCAAGTGATGAAGCTCATAGACCCGATCGATCGCTTTCGTCACCGCTTCTTGTTGTGCTGAAACAGAACAGGCCCCAAAATTAGGGCAGCTGCGCTCCAGCTCCTCGACAATCAAATTGGAAAAGAGAACCTTGTTGAGTCTCTCCGTCCGGCGTTTAATAAAACGGTACCAGGGGATAGTGGCGATTCGAGTATCGAGTGATTGCTCAACGGCATCTTTCAGAATGTCGCGACAAAGCAAAGTGGGAGTGGATGCAATCCCAAGAGAAACCCAAAAGACCAAAAGAAAAACCGCCCCTTTACCCATGATCCATGACTAGCAATTATGATTCATGGTGGCAAAAATAGAGGAAATAATTGTTAACGCTTGTTGTCATGCAAGGTCAGCGAATGCTGACGGTGGCAATCGCGTCGAGCTCGGAAGTGCTCAGTTTAATTTTTTCTGCTGCTAAATCCTGCTGCATATGTTGCGCAGAAGAGGTTCCTGTGAGTGGCGTCATTCCCGCTTGATGGCAGAATGCAAAGACGATCTGGGTGGGAAGGGCGTCGTAGTTTTTTGCCAGTTTCAAAACAAAGGGATCTTCCAAGACAAAAGGGTTTGCCGTGAGCAGGGAAAACCCTTGGTACATGATTCCATGGGCCTGACAAATCTTTCGCGCCTCATCATCCCAACCGCGTTGAGCAAAACAACGGTTTTGGACCACCTGGGGTTTAATTTTTGCATTTGCGATCAACAGTTCCAATTGTATCGGGTTAACATTGCTGATTCCGATCTTTTTCGTTTTTTTCGACTGAAAAAGCGATTCAATCGCCTCCCAGGCTTCCCAATCTTCATCCCCTAAGGAAGGGGAGTTGTAGGGGCCATGGAGAAGATAACTATCCAGAGTTTCCACCCCTAAATGTTCAAGCGAGCTTTGGAAGGATTGCAGAACCTGCTCTGCAATCGGGGCATCTTCATTATAGGGAAGGCGATGATCCTGTCCATCGCGAGGAGTGAATTTGGTCTGGAGGAAAAGTTCATCTCGGGAATGGCCCTTCTGAAACCATTCCTTCAGTGCCTCTCCAACACCCACTTCATTGTAGTGTTTGAGTTGGTTCGCGGTATCAATCGCTCGAAAGCCATTCTCCAAAGCAAGTTGAACCAGACCCTTGGTGCGCTCTTTTTTCCAGGCAGTGCCGTAAATAAACATGTCGGGTATACTAGCAAATAGCCCATGAACCGCCTACTGCTCCTTTTAGTCTTGGTTTCCTTGCCTTATCTGACCCGCCTCACCGGGAACTATCTTTATGATGACATCCAGGTGATCGAATCGAATCGCCATTTAAAGGCGGTGAAAAATTTTAAGGACATTTTCCATTTTCAGTTGAAGCCTTCGAAACCGGTCACCAATTTCCTGATCGCTACTGGCCATTGGATTGGGAAAGGTTCGATCGTTCCCCATCGCATTCTTTCTCTTCTTTTTCACTTGGGATGTGTGATGTTGCTTTACCTAATCCTTCAATGTACACCCGCTGCTTTTTGGACTGCGCTTCTTTACGGTCTTCTTCCCATCCACTCCGAGGCATTCGGGGTGATCCTCTTTCGGATGGAGATTGTCGCCACCTTTTTCTGTTTGCTGGCTGTATGGAGTCTTTATCAGAAGTCGGCTTTATGGAGCGGGGTTACGTTTATCACCACCATCCTCTCCGCCTTGAGCAAAGAGAGCTTCGCTATCATTACCCCGATCACGCTGATCTGTTTTATTTGGCTCACCTCAATGTCCAATCGTGTTCGTAAAACAGGTGTTGTTGGATTTTCTGGGCTGGTCTTTTCAATTTTAATCATCGCACTGCTGCAACTCGATTCGAAAAGTGATTTCCCCTATCAAGATGTCATTGGAATACACCTTATCGACCCAATCGCGCAGGTAAAGTGGGCCGCGAGCAGTTTAGTGGAAGGACTTTATAAGGTAGTAACGGGGCAGATGCTTTCGATCCACCGCCTCAAAGATCGTCCCCACTGGGCATTTTCTTTTGGGATGTCATTCGCCCTTTTGATTCCATTTTTTATCTTTCCATGGAAATACCGGGCTCATCCTTGGGTGCTGGCCACTTGGGCGGCGATCGCATTCTATCTTTTCCTGCCGAATCTCAATGTGGGTTCCGAGCACTATTGGTATTTCCCATCGATTGGGGTTGTGATGGGAATCGTATTTTTGGCCTTTAAATTCTTCAAAAAAAGCCATTACGCTACTTTACTGCTGACAGTCTATATTTTCTCTTTGTCGACTGGCCTCTATGCTCGTCTTCGGATCATGGGTTCCAAGATCGAATTCTATGCCCGTGAAGCGGAGCTTTACCCGACTGTTCCCTCCACTTGGTCTGATCTTGCGATTGCCGTGATGGAGAAGGGGCCGGAACATCTTAAGCTCGCCGCTCCGTTACTCGAAAAGGCTTATCAAATTGCTCCTGACCATCCCAATGTGATCTCCGCTCGCTTTCTTTATTTTTTCTACAACCAAGATCTGCAGGAAATGCGGAAGATTTTTGCTCAGGTGGAAGAGCGTTTTGCTTATCGTCCAATCTTCATGGGACGATTCCATTACCACATGGGTGTGGTGGAAGCGGCTAAGGGAGACAAGCAGACTGCTCGTATCCATTTTCAAAAGGCCCGGGACCTCGATCCAGGCAATCCCTATTACGCCGAAACGAAACTGACTCTCAATTAAACGTAGTGCAAAGTATGGCAATGCAGAGCCCCTGTTTGCAAGCTTAACTAAAACGTGACAGGCCCGTTTTAAATATTTGTTATCGTCTGATCTCAGTAATTTTAACTGGAACAGATTTCTTATACTCAATCGAAATAAAATAATCAGCTGGAGAACAACCCATGATATTCTATTTCCTCGAATTATTTTTTTCCCTGGCTATGCTTGCGCTTCCTGCTGCGGCTTTAAATCCTACGCAGATCATCCAGCGGGGCGAAGATCATCTGCGAGGGAAAACAAACCAAGCTCTTTTTGAAATGAAAATCGAAAGGCCTGCTTTTGTGCGTACTCTGCGCGTGAAGTCATGGGCCTCGGGAACGGAGCGCGCTTTGGTAGAAATATTAGAACCCTTAAAGGAACTGGGCATCTCTTCCCTCCGAGTCGATCAACAGATGTGGAACTATTTACCTAAAACAGAACAGGTGGTCCGGATCCCCACCTCCCTGATGCTTCAATCCTGGATGGGGAGCGATTTTACCAACGATGATCTCATGAAAATGAGTCATCTCACTCGTGACTACCATCACCGACTGGTCAAGCAGGATAAAATGGAGGGGCACGCGGTCACGCTTATTGAATGCACGCCCAAAACCAATCGACCTGTCGTTTGGGGCAAGATCCTCTACTGGGCACGCGCCGTGGATTCGCTGCCGGTACGAGAAGAATATTATGACGATCGTGGGAAGTTGGTGAGAACCCTCTCTCTATCCGATTTCAAAAAGATGGATGACCGTATCTTCCCTGCTCAGTTTCGGATCCAAAAAGCCGATTCACCTCAGGAACAGACGACAATTCGATATGAAAAGATATTATTTGATCGCACTATCGCCGATTCCTTTTTTGAACGGGAGAATCTGCCCAATGTCTCCCAACAGGGGAAAAACCCGTCGGCCCTTTGGTTTCTTGCATCTCGAGGAGAATAGATGACCCGTTATTTTTTAAAGCTCTGCTGGAAGAACATTTGGCGGAATAAAAGACGTACGCTCATCACCTTGCATGCGATTGCATTTAGTGTCATGGCTCTGATCTGCATCCAAAACTATTACGACGCATTTCATGAACAGATCATCCAAAACGCAATCCGCTTCCGGGCAGGGCACTTACTGGTAACCGCTCCCGGCTTTCTGGATCGCAATGCTTCCAGTCTCGCGATTGCCGAGTCCCAGGGTATCGTAACTTCATTGAATGCACGTCCTGAAGTAGAGGTGGTGAGCCCGCGCGTACTGACTCAAGGCTTGCTTTCCTCGGCGAGAAGCTCTTCCAATATTGTTTTTACCGGCGTGGAGCCCCGTGAGGAGAGTCGCCTTACCCGATATGCCCAAAATATTACTGAAGGAAAATTCATCGATACCCAATCGAATCATGAGATCGTGATAGGAAGCGAACTGGCGAAGCAATTGGAAGTGATGCTTGGTTCTAAAGTGGTGGCCCTTACCCAAGGGGTCGATGGTTCCATTGGAAATGAGCTCTTTAAGGTGGTGGGCATCTTTAATACTCAGTCGGACGCCGATAGATCCGTTGCTTTTATCGGGATAGCCGATGCTCGCGCGCTCTTAAGCCTCTCCCCGAATGCAGTCCATGAAATTGCAGTGCTGCTCAAATCGGATCGGGACTTAAAGACTGTCCAACAGAGTTTCTCCAACACACCTGCAGCGCAGATGAACAACTGGATGGAGGTTCAACCTCACGTGATGGCGATGGTCGAACTCGATAGGGCCATTAATCGCCTGTTGATGATCATCATTCTTTTAGTCGCCGCTCTGGGAGTCGCTAATTCCATCTTAATGTGCATCATGGAACGCACCCGGGAGTTTGGGGTGATGATGGCCATTGGCACTTCGCGATGGGAATTCATCCGCATGGCGATTGGCGAAACGGTGCTGCTTTCGCTCGTCGGAATCGGGTTTGGAAATGGGCTGGGAATTTTGGTTACCTTCATTTTTGGCAAGACCGGTTTTGATCTGGCCTGGCTCACCTCCAAAAAACTGATGCTTCATGGAGCGATTGTGCAAACCGTCAGCTTCCCGTCGGTCCATTGGGAGACCTGTTTGCTTGTCACGGCCATTATTTTCATCCTTTCCTTTATCGTCTCCATTATCCCGGCCCGTTACATTGCTAACCTCACCGCCGTCCAGGCTTTAAGGAGCTAAGAGATGCCATCGATAGAATTCAATCAAGTTTCTAAAGAATACACGACTCACGGGACAAGCATTGCATTGAAGGATATTTCCTTCTCGATTGCCGCAGGGGAGTTTACCGCTCTGGCCGGTCCATCGGGCTCCGGGAAGACGACCTTACTCAATTTAGCGGCAGGGCTTGACCACCCTTCATCGGGATCGGTTTCCCTCTTTGGAAAAAACCTTTCCAAGCTTGGCCGCGAAGCTACCCTGGCCCTGCGACGGAAATCGGTCGGCTTTATTTTCCAGGCCCATAACCTCCTTCCCGTGCTCACCGCCATTGAAAATGTGGAATACCCTTTAGCGTTGCGGGGTTTAAGTTTCCGTCAACGCCGAGATCAGGCGCTGCATTCTTTAAAGGATGTCGGTCTGTTAGAGTTTGCCGACCGTTTTCCGAAGGAGCTCTCCGGCGGGCAACAACAACGAGTCGCTGTCGCTAGGGCCATGGTCACCCGGCCGCAGATCATCTTTGCCGATGAGCCCACTGCTAGTTTGGATAGCGCCTCCGCAGAAAGCCTCTTGGCCCTTTTCCAAAAGTTGAACCAACAATACCAAACCACCTTCCTCTTTTCATCCCATGATCCGAAGGTGCTCAACATCGCCAGGAGGGTCATCTCAATTGCTGACGGTACTATTTCTAATGATACTAAAGGCACTCTTTTCGATTCCACTCTCAGCTGCTGATCTTTCAATTGGCGGCTCTTTAAAGTCGATTGGCGACTACACCTCCTCTGGCCGCCAATTCCAGAACGAAGAACGGTTGCGGACCGAGCTCGTCGGAGATTGGAGTCCTGTTCGTTTCGAATATGCAGGAGAGACCTCCTATTTTTATTCTCCGCTCTCCCAAGATATTGAACCTCCACCGGCCTGGAAAGCAAAATGGCAATTATATAATGAGCGAGACCACCGCCTCATCCATCAGATCAACCGACTGACATTGCAAGCCCAACATGAGTCTTTCCGGCTTACGCTAGGGAAACAGGTGGTGCCGATGGGGGTAGGGCAGATCTTTCATGCTGTGAACCAAACGCCTTTGGTTTCCTACCTCAAACTCGACTCAGAATACTCCGCCACCGAAGATGGAATCACCTTCTCGATAAAAGGAAAGACATCCCTGGAAACCCGATATCTCTTTAAAACTCCCGGACAACAAAAAAATAACTTCCATGGCCGTCTGAAACAGGAATGGGGAGGAGTGGACAGCGCCCTTACCGGGGGACAATCGGATGATAAACGCTTTGTCGGATTGGAATTGGCGAGTGGCCTCGGAGAGGCGGTCATCGCTGGCGAAGGGGTCGCCTATTTTCAGGGCAATCAGCGATATCTACAGGCCCTTTTAGCCCTCTCCCACGCACTTTCTTCCACCTGGAGCTTTCGAATCGAAAGTTTCTACAATGAATTTCTCCCTTTCATGCATCGAGCTGCGACTTTTTCCCGTGGCAAATATTATTTAGGCAGCGTTCTCACTTGGGATACCACCGCCCGTCTCAAATCGAGCCTCTCAGTCATTGCCAATCTTTCGGACTCGACAAGCCTGAATCATCTTTCCTTTTCATACTCCTGGGAACAAAATCTCGACTTACTCATCGGAAGTTATTTCAACCTAAACTCGGCCGATCCCGACATCACTTACGCCTCCCTCCGTTATACTTTCTAATAAGGGGTCAATCGCCCCCTTTTTGCAATGACAAGGAATTGCGGTGAGTCGGTTTTTGACAAGGTTGCGAAAGGATGTAAAAAACTGGGCATGGAAATTCAGTTTTTAGTGATGGGGGGCGGAAGCTGGGGAACAGCTTTGGCCCATGTTCTGGCCGATTCAGGCATGACGACTCGAATTTGGGCCAGAGACGTCCAGGTAGTAGATGAGATCCAGAAGAAGCACCTCAATTCGAAATATTTGCCTGGGTTAGCCCTCTCTCCTGCTATTCAAGCGACCCACCAATTGCCTGAGGCGATTTTGAAAAGCGATGTGATTGTCTGCGCAATCCCGACGCAACAGATCCGCAGTGCTTTGGGGCCGGTGGCCTCAATATTAAATGGCAAGTCTGTTTTAAATAGTTCCAAAGGGATTGAGCAGAATAGTCTGAAGCGGGTGAGCGAGATCGTGAAGGATATCTGTCCGGACTCTCCTTATATGATCATTTCCGGCCCTAGTTTTGCCCAAGAGGTCATTCAACGGCTGCCAACGGCGGTGACGATTGGAACGACCAATGAAAGTTTAGCGGAGCAGATGCAACTCGCCTTTTCAGCCCCTTACTTCAGGGCTTATCGGAGTAAAGATGTGGTGGGAATTGAATTGGCTGGCGCTCTCAAAAATGTGCTCGCCATCGCCACGGGAGTGGCGGCGGGGTTGGGGCTGGGGCACAATGCTCAAGCAGCTCTTATCAATAGAGGCATAGCCGAGGTCACCCGCCTAGGGGTGAAGCTAGGGGCCGATGCGATGACCTTTATGGGGCTTGCGGGAGTGGGGGATCTGGTCCTCACCTGCACCGGCCCATTGAGCCGTAATCGACGGCTGGGGATCGAGATTGGCAAAGGAAAAAGCTTTGAAGAGGTGAAGGCATTGATTGGAGGGGTGGCGGAAGGGTATTATACTGCTCAGTCGGCCTACCTCTTGGCAAAAAAGGCACAGGTGGAGATGCCGATTACGGAGAATGTTTACCGGATTCTTTACGAAGGGTTGCCGCCAAAGCAAGCTCTGACAGAACTGATGAGCCGCGATTTGAAATCAGAACACAATGCAACTTGAATCTTGGTTACGGGAGCCGACACCAGCATCATCTAATGGCCCATTTACCCATTCGCGAGCGATCTATGGCCTAAGCGGTCTCGATAAGGCACTCGTTATTGCTCAAGCCTTGAAGGCCAATCCCACGCAATCGATCTGGGTGTTGAGTCATCAGAGTCATGATGCTCGGGATCTGATAGACCACCTTCAGTTTTTTTTAGGGGCAGCGTTTAAAGATCGAATTCATTATCTGCCTCCTTATCCCTTTGATTTTTTTCGGGGGCTTTTGCCCAACCCAGAATTGATCGCCGAACGGAATGTTTTTTTGCACTATGCTCTACAGTCTCCTAAGGGCAGGATCTTTGTCACTACTCCTCCATCTATTTTACAGAAGGTTCCCAAACCCGATTTTTTTCGAAGCCGGAGTTTAGAAATAAAAGAGGAAGGGGAGATTGCCCGAGAAGATTTGATCTTGAAACTTTCGCGCATGGGCTATCAGCGTCAACCGACCACTTTTGATAAAGGGAATTTTTCGGTCCGGGGCGGGGTGATAGACCTCTTTTCTCCTCAAGAGGAACGTCCTATAAGGCTGGAATATTTTGGAGATTGGGTTGAGGAGATGCGCTATTTCGATCCTAAGGGGCAACTCTCCCAAGAAAGGGTCGCTTCGACCGCAGTTTTACCTGTAGCTTTGGCTCTTCCTCCGGAGCCAGCTGAGTTTGAGCGCGTTTCACTTGCATTGAAGGAACGCTTCGATGAGATGGGAGTTCTTAAAGGCGACCGGGAAGATCTCATTGAGAAGGTTAAATTGGGAGAGACCGCGGCCGATTTTGCTCTTCTTTTTCCTTTAATTAACGACGGGTCCAGTTCTCTCTTTGATTATTGCGGCGAAGAACCAATTCACTTGTTTTGGGATCTTCCAGAGGCAATCAAAGAGCAACTGAACGAAACTGAAATTCCAAAACTTAAAAAAAGTTACGAGGCCTTTGAGAAGGAAGGGGTGCCCATTGCTCCCTTCGATTCCCTCTTTTTAGAGGGACCGGAGTTAGAAAAAAATTTAAAAGAACGCAATCCCATCACCTTCGTCGATTTCGATTCGGGCAAGGCGGGACTCACGCTCTCGACTTTTCCATGTACCTTTAATCCGGGAGAGTCGAAAGCGGGTTTGATTGAGAATCTTCGTCGACAGGTGGGGGAATGGCAAGATAAGGGATATACGATCCACATTGTCTGCCATACGCATACGCATGCCGATAGCATCACCGCTTTGATGGAACCGCATCATGTCCGAACCGCTTGGCGAGGGGAGGCAGGGGCGGCATTACCAGCTCTCTTTGAATCGAAGTTCGATACCTTGCAACTTTGGCAGGGCTACTTAGCCGAAAGCCGTGTTTATCCCGATCTTCGAATGGTTTTACTTTCTGAAGAGTTGATCTTCGGAAAAAAGAAGCGGGTTCAGGCCAGCACCAAAGCGATTTCACAAAAAGAGACGGCCCAATTATTGGCGGCTTTCCGCGAACTCAATGTGAATGACTACATCGTCCACAAAGAGTTCGGTATTGGGAAATATCTTGGCTTAAAGCGCATGAACTTTCTCGACATCGAGAATGATTATGTGCTGCTCGAATATAAGGATGGCGACAAGCTCTATATTCCAGTCTATCGACTCAATATCCTCCAAAAGTATGTCGGTGGAGATGCTTCGCCGGTGCTCGATAAGCTTGGGACCGATCGCTGGATCAAGGCCAAAGGGAAAGCCCAACGGGCGGTGGCGGAATTGGCGGAGGAGCTCATTCGGATCCATTCCCAAAGGAAATTGATTCCTGCCTTCGCCTTTGCCATGCCCGGGGAGGACTATCGGGAATTTGAGATGAGTTTCCCCTATGATGAAACTCCCGATCAGATGAAGGCAATTATTGAGACGATGGAGGATCTCTCGAAGCCCAATCCCATGGATCGATTGATCTGCGGCGATGTGGGATACGGCAAGACCGAAGTGGCGATGCGGGCCGCCTTCCGTGCCATCATTGAGAAGAAGCAGGTAGCGGTTTTGGTTCCCACGACAGTGTTGGCATTGCAGCATTACGAAAATTTTTCGAAACGATTCAAACAAACAGGGGCCCGGATCGAAATGGTTTCAAGGGTCCGGAGCACAGCCCAGGTCAAAAAGACCCTCACCGATACTTTAGAGGGTAAAGTAGATATTTTGATTGGCACCCACCGTCTTCTTTCCTCCGATATCCAGTTTAAAGACTTGGCCCTTTTGATTGTCGACGAGGAACACCGTTTTGGGGTGGTCCACAAGGAACGCCTTAAAAAAATGAGCTCGCAGGTGCATGTGCTCACGCTCACAGCGACTCCGATTCCCCGCACGCTGAATATGGCAATGGCCGGCATTAAAGAGATCTCCATTATGACGACGCCCCCTCCCGATCGGCTTTCGGTGAGGACCTTTGTCTGCCGATTCCATCCCGAAGTAATTACCGAAGCGATCTCCAATGAAATTGGCCGAGGAGGCCAGGTCTTTTTTGTTCATAACCGGATCGAGACCATCTTTAAGCTAGCTGATCAACTCAAAGAATGGTTGCCCAAACTCCGCGTGGAGGTGGTACACGGTCAGATGGATGGGGAGACGCTTGAAAAACGGATGTTGAAGTTTTATCAAGGGGAATGTGATCTCCTTTTGACGACGACACTCATTGAATCGGGTCTCGATATCCCAAGGGCCAATACGATGATCATTGATCAGGCCCATCATTTGGGACTCGCACAGCTTTATCAATTAAAGGGAAGAGTAGGGCGCTCGGAGAAACGGGCCTATTGCTATCTCCTTATTCCTGCTGAAGGACAAATTACCGATGATGGTAAGCAACGGCTGCAGGTAATTCAGCGTTATACGGAACTCGGCAGTGGGTTTAGCATCGCTAGCCATGATCTCGAGATTCGTGGGGCAGGGGATCTTTTAGGGAAGAGCCAATCGGGGCATGTGAATGCCGTAGGGGTGGACCTCTATTTTGAATTACTTGAGGAGAGCCTACAGCTCTTAAAAGGACAGAAAAAGAAGGTTCAGATCGAGCCTGAGATCAGCATTCCCATCCAAGCTTTGTTTCCCGAAAACTACCTTCCCGATGTGACTGAGCGGATCCAACTTTATCGTCGATTGTCGAGCTGTGAAATGGAAGAGGGGATTTCTGATCTTGAAAGTGAAATCCGGGATCGCTTCGGTGAACTCCCCGAACCGGTCACCAACCTTTTGGGGTTGATGCGGATTCGCATCTATCTGAAGAAACTCCATGTGCTTAGGATGGGATGCGGGCCCAAGAAGACTTCACTCCAATTCGCTGCGACCACCCCGGCCAGAGTAGAACGACTCGTTGAATTGATCCAGAAAGACCCCGATGACCGTTATGCGATGACCCCCGATAACAAACTGGTCATCGAAGTGAAAGAGCACACCTGGCAGGGTCAACTGCGCGAGATCCAGGCGTTGTGCGACTATCTCAAAGTTGATTAGTTATCAAAACAGTTTGGACAAGCTTCACAAAGCTCTGTAACCCGGGTTTTGCAGCTGGTGCGAAGTTGAGCCTCGACTTGGGCCCAGTTGAGATTGATGTATGGAGGTGGCGGCATGGGGGTGTTGTGACCACATACATCCCAACAGGTATAAGAAGCAATGATATCTCCATACAAGTTCTTAACCACAACTTCCTGATCGGTAATGCAGGATTGTAGTTCCGGATCCATTGGCGTCGGAATAGGTGTCGGGGTGGGATTGGGATTAGGTGGTGGTAGTTCGGCATTAGCCGTCGATAACGCGATGATCCCAATAAAGCAAAGCAGTAAGTTTTTCATGATTGTTTTCTCCTTTCCAAAGATTTCGGAAGTAGAACCGTAAGAGCTGAGAAGTGGTTTTAGGTAGGACGATTCATTGTGGGCAAATCAATTAGCCACATCTTAAAAGGGGTCACTCTCCATTTGGTAACAAAAGGTGCCGGGTCTCTGTGGATAAACACCCGGCACCTTTTGTTACCAAATGGAGAGTGACCCCTTTTAAGATTTTAGTTTGGAGTAGATGGCGTCGAAATCGCCGGCGGTGACTTCATCGTACCACTCAGGGGTTTGTCCTTTGCGGTGGATGGCGACAACGGTGCCGACGTCATTGCAGAAGCCTAAGCAGCCGGTGCGGGTGGCCCAGATGTGGCTATTTTCCCCGGTCTCTTTGAGGGTGCGTTTCAGCTTGTCGTAAAATTCCTGGCCCCCGAATTTTTTGCAGCAGCTTTTTCCTTCGGGGCGTTCATTGGTGCAGACTAAAACCTGGACATCACAGTCATTGGCGTCGGCTTTTTTCATATTCTTTCCAGTTTCCCTTTTTTCATTAAATACTCAAGGTGCTTCCCGGTTAATTTCTCCTGAAGGCTGTTGGTTTTCAACCGTTCATTGAGGTTTTTGAAGTCGACGCAATCGATCGCTTGATCCTGGTTAAAGCAGGAGAAGATAAACTCCTCTTTGCCAGTCTTGGGATCCACATGCCGTTGAAGGCACTGCGCACACACCTCTTTCATCATGCATTGCATCGGAGAGTTAATCGAGGCAATCGCGAGGTGGTCGGTTTTAAGGTAGGGCTTCAATACAGTATGTCGCGCTCCGCCGACTGCCGCCATCATCCGATCCGATCCAATCACGATAATATGATCGATCGATTGGAAAGGGATCATGGGTGGGTTTTGGAGTTTTCCACTGGCATAGCTTTCCATTGCTTGAAGAATATTTCCAACGAAGGAGATATCCTGAGGCCGTTGGGTCTTGATTCCTGGAGCCCGGTCACAGGCCCAGATGACCTGATCGGTTCCTTCCTGGATCTCCTTTTGTCGGAAGATGTCCTCTGGATTTTTATAGCCGGCAAAGTAGAGCACTTTGCATCCGTTGGCGCGCATCGCTCTCGAAATAGAAAGCAGTACGGCATTTCCGAGTCCGCCCCCGACTAAAAGTACATTCTGATTTTTAGGAATTTCACTGGGGGTTCCGGTGGGGCCCATGACGACAACCGGCTCGCCCGGTTTCAGCGTCGCGCAGAGTTTGGAGCTGACTCCCATTTCCAGCACGATCATGCTGAGGAGATCTTTTTCCTTTTCTACCCAGGCGCCGGTGAGTGCGATCCCTTCCATCGTCAGTTTTAATCCGTCGATAGAATGAGCGGTCGATTCGTAGTTCTGCAGGCGATAGAACTGGCCCGGTTCAAATTTACGGGCGGCATATCGCCCTTTCACCACCACCTCGACGATGGTTGGAGTCAAGCGTTCCACTCTGACGACTCTGGGAACCAATGCTTGATCCAAAAATTCGGTCATCTGTTCGTATTTTTTCAGATCGGTGGGAGTCTTTTCGGCGTTGGCGATCTCTTTCGTAAAGAGTTTAAAGACCTCCTTCGCGCCATGCTTGCTGCTAGCCATTGCCTTCACCACATTGCCGGCATAGTCGGGATGGTTGTCCCCATAGTAGCTGACCAGTTTTCCTTCCTTGCTATAAGACAGGAAGAAACCGGGTTCGCCCCGATCGGCCGGAGTGGGTTGCCAGCTGCCGTCAGGGAGCTGGACCGCCTTGTGTCGTTTGAAAAACTGTTTTTTATCGTCGAGTTGGAAGACTCCCGGATATTCCCGTTCGTAGATGGTGTTGGGCGAGGTTCCGGCGGCAACACACATTCCTTTGGCTTTGAGTTCGATCTGAGTGCCGTCATTCCGTTTAAAGGTTACTGCCTTCAAAGCGCCGAATTCATCTTTGTGGGCCTCAACTGGGCTCACATTCTCAATAAAGGAGATTCCCTCTTCAAGGGCCTTCATCACCTCTTCGTGATTCAGACGATAGGCAGGGCAATCGACCATCCGCTTCCGGTAGGCAATCGAAACGCCTCCCCATTCGCGGATCATCTTGATGAAATTAGGAGCACGGTGTTCTTTTTCTGCCTTTTTGCGTTCTTCGCGGACGATCGCTCCTTGGGCGAGGAAGGTTTTGAGGATTCCCTTTTCCTCGGCATCGCACATTCCCCACACAGTATCTTCCCCAAATTCACGGGATAAAACTTCAAAGCGATCCAGCGCCTTTTCCACCTGAATAGGGTAATAGGCCAAGATCTCGGTCGCGGTATCGATCGCCGTGAGTCCCCCTCCAATCACGAGGGCCGGGAGTTGGATCTGGAGATTGGCAAAAACATTTTTCTTAAAGGCTCCCGTTAATTGGAGTGCCATCAAGAAATCGCTCGCCTTTCGGATTCCACGACACAAATTGTTTTTCATGTCGATGACCGTTGGCTTGCCGGCCCCGGTCGCGATGGCCACATGCTTAAAGCCTAATTCCCATGCATCATCGAGGTTGAGGGTGCCGCCGAAACGTACTCCACCATAAAATTTGGTATTTTTCCGACGGAGAAGACTCATGTAGATCACGGCAAGGAAATTTTTATCCCACCGAACGGTGATCCCGTACTCAGAAACGCCGCCAAACCCCATCAGGATCCGTTCATCCAGATCCTTTTTCATTTCGTTGTAACTCAGAATAGGCTTGGGGAAAGGCTTTCCTTTACCGGTCCACATCGGATCGACCGGTTCCAATTTCAGGCCGTCGATTCCCACCACGCCAAAGCCTTCATTGGCGAGGTAATGGGCCAGTGTATATCCTGCGGGTCCGAGTCCCACCACGAGGACATCGACACCATTATAAGGAAGCGCATAAGGGCGTGCTTTATTAAGCGGGTTGAAGCGGGTCAAGAGGCTGTAAATCTCAAACCCATAAGGCATGTTTAAAACATCGGTCAACACCCCTGTTTCATTTTGGGGAATGTTTACGGGATCTTGCTTCTGGAAAATACAGCCCTTCATGCAATCGTTACAGATCCGGTGGCCGGTGCCGGGACACATCGGATTATCGAGCATGATCATCGCCAAAGATCCGATCGCATTGCCTTCTTTGCGGAGCTGGTGCATCTCCGAAATTCTTTCATCGAGCGGGCAGCCATTGAGCGGAATGCCGAGCGGATTTTTCTTATACCCCCCCGTTTTCTCCTCGAAACCTTTGGAACAGGAGTCCTTTTCCCGTTGATGGCAGAGGATGCAGTAATCGATTTCGCGCATCACCTCTTTGTTGTTCATCCGGGGATCGGTCAGTTTAAAACCGTCACGGAACCGGTAGTGGTGCTCATGGCCGTCTATCTTTTCGGAGAAGGAGGCATTCCTGCGTTCAATCGGAACCAGGTTTTCAAAATCGAGCTTTTGGGGGCGGATAAAAGAAACCCATCCCGGCATGTGCTGTTCCCGGCGTTTCGGATCGACATAGGCCTGCACACACCAGTCCTCGATCGTTTTTAAGGCGAGGACTATCTTCTCTTTAATAGAAGAACCGTGGATATGGGTGAGCAGGTTCTGGGCATGCCTCAAAGTGCCGGCTTCGAGCTCTTCTTTCTGCAACGTCTTTTCGCAATCGACCAGGAAGGTGACCACCTTGGCAAATTGCGCCTCTTTATCTCCAGCGGAGCTTGGCACTTCGTGAGAAGTAATCTGGTGAACTTGATGGTGGAGAGGATCGAATTGAGCTGCCGCAACGGCTGGCTCTTCGAGTCGCTTATAGACTCGAATATTGAGGAACTCCTTCTTCATTTTGAAGATGGGAGCCAATTCATCGGTCGTGGCTTTGATTTTAGCGGCGTGGGTGGTGATATTGAAAAGTTTGGCGATGAAATTTCCGAACTGGTGACCTACCTCAATCAGGATATCGGCCTCTTCAGGGGGCTTGACCTCTTGAGTCCCCACCTTCTGGAATCGAGATAGGATTCCGGGGGCGGCTCCCTCGGCTTCCGTCCAGAAAAGGCTATGGAGATCCTTCAACCGCTTCGGTTGGTAGAGATCGGAGAATTGAAAGCCGGATACACCAAGGGGAAAGTCTTTGTTTTCTGCTGAGCTCATTTCGAAACTCCTTTCGTTGCGAAACCGTGGCAAAATGGATTGAATCGAGGACACAAGGAGGAGGCACGCGGAGGCAGCCCAGCAGGGCTGTCGAGCATGACGACGACTGAGGACGAAGAATCAATCCATTTTGACCGGTTGAAGTAGAAAGGAGTTTCGAAATGAGCTCTAGTCATAGTTGTAGTCCGAATGTAAACCGAGTTATAGGTTTGTTAATGGGTTCTTGTCAAAAACTTGAGAATTGCGCACCGAGAGGCCGCAAAATATCTAAAAATCGTTGGAAACCACCCATAATCTGTTTCACCTGTTCCGCCGACTGAGTGGGGCGTCTTCCAGCAATGGAGCTTTGAATCGGGGTGAGGCGCTCGATAGTGCCTTCTGAGTTGTAATCGATTTTCACGCTCCCCAATCCCTTCTGAGTAATGGATCCGAAACGCCCCTGTTCGTTATACTCGAAGGAAAGTTCTTTCCCGTCTGGATCCGTTGCTTTGCTGATCCGGCCGGTTTTTTTATCATATTTCAAGGAGATCTTTTCCCCTTTGTTATTGCTGGCGGTGACGAGATTTCCGCGATTGTCATATTCAAAGTTTGACTCCATCCCGTTGATGCTCACTTTGCTAACTTTTTTCCAAACGGGATCATAGGACATCTTGAGCTCTTCTCCGGGGCCCGACTTCTCCTTTAACAGGCCGGCTTCATCATATTTATAATAGGTTGTTTTCCCTTCTTTGGTGATTTGAAGGGGTTTTGCGCAGCAAGGGGTGAAAATAGTGGAGGTGACCTGCCCCCCTTTGCGGAGATCCTGCTTGTAGAGGTAGCGGGATCCATCGGTTCTGTTTTTTACGAAAAACTCTTCGTATTGCTCCGAGGAGATGTTTTTTATTTTGGTAACGGTCTTAGTCCAGAAATTATTGTCGGGATCCCCCTCCCCACGCCCATAGAGGTAGCGGGTTTCTACCCCGTCGCGATCCTTGATGTAGACGACGAGACCATTATTATCATATTGAATCTCGCGTGAAGAGGCGGTCTCGAAAGGTTTGGCTGAGGGGTATTCTATCTTCGTAATCAAGTGAGTGAATTTGGGATTTTCATATTTAAAGAAGTAGAACTTTCCCGATGAATCATTACTGCCGACCAAGTTGTTGTTGGCATCGTAGCGATAGGTCGCCTTCGTTCCTTTATTATCGACCACCTCCACGATCCGATCCCCCTGCCATTTGAATTTCAGACTTTCCCCTTTCAGGGCATCGCTGATTTCAGAGAGGTGAGTCGAAGTAGCATTGGGGTATTTAAAAGTAAAAGGAGAGCCACCGCGTTCTACCTGCTGGATCAAACGCCCCTGCTGATCAAAGACCTGGAACATTCCGTCCCGTTCGCGGAGCCATTGGTTGTTTTTAAACTGCAGTGTTTGATAGCCATATTCCGTCGATAAAAGCAGGCCGGTAGTGGGGACTCCGGTGATATTAAAGCGGCGCGCTATTTCAGTGCGAAACTTTGGATCGGTCTTAATCTTCGCAATCTCCTCGTCGGAAAGTTTTTTCCCACTTCGTTTCATCGCTTCATTCTTGAGATTGGTCAGAAAGGTTTCAAACAGTTTGGGATCTTCTTTTTGAGGACGAAAGATGACGGTGTTTCCCGTGCCGCCATCTCGGAGCAGGATCTCTCCAGTGGGAGTGGCGATCAAGGTGGTTTCAAAGGGGGTGGTCCATCCCCAGCCGAAAGCCCCTAACCACCCGGTGTTTTCATTGAGGGCGGTAATGGAATTATAGGTGCGAACCAATTCAAGGGGAACGCTCGATTGATTCAAACTAAAATCGATGTAGCGAACGCTGCCGCTCCCATTTAAGTGGTTGACAATAAAGGCCCGGAAGATCGATTCGGTTGCGCGATCATTCGCGGAGAAAACACTATAAAAAGGAAATAAAAACAAGCAGGTGAGGAGCCAGTGTGTGTGAGACATGAGATCTCTATTATACCTGTTTAATGACCTCTCTTCTCCCCTCTTTTTTGGTTATTAAATAAGCGCTGCGCCATAAAAAACGGGTCGTGTTGCTATGTGTTATTTATTGAAGAGGGTGTATTTGATCTTGGTTTCGAATTTATCCGAATAGGAACCTCCGCAGGATCCACCGACATTTTCAGCTTTTAAGATGTGCGGAGTGGGTGAGGCAGAAAGCTCTAACATGCAAGTAGCCGTAGCGGTGAGAGTGGCGGCATCGATATTGCCATAGTTTCTGGCCTCTTCACAAACGATTCCATCGACTGACATTTCAAGGTACACCGCTTGTAAGGAAGTACTCGATGGGTTGCAACGTTCTTTAGCGAGGGCATTAAAAATAAGGTAAGCTCCATTAGGAGTGCTAATGGAATGAGTAATGACCCCATTCACGTTTCGATCCGTACCCGCAGTTGAGATCGCACTCCCCATTTCCAAAACAGATCCGCTGCCTCCGGTTTGCTCAGTATTAATTGCGGTAACCGTAAGAGTGTGAGATTGAGTTCGTTTTTTGAGTTGTTTTAAGACCCCGCCACCAAGCTTGGTAATTGAGGGGGATTGTTGCAGTATCAGGGAAAACTCAATGGAGTGGGCCTGGCTGCATTGGGCGGCATTGGAGGGACAAAAAGCCTTGAACTGCGCGATTCCTTCCATGGGGCACGCTTCACTCGCCGCGCTTCCAGCCGGACAAGGGATTCCATCTTTCGAATAACGTACCGGATGGGATGAGGTGCCCGCCAAGGAAATTCCGGATAGGTTATTCAGGACAAATTCTTTCTGGATCCCATGATCACAATCATTCGTTCCCGCGGGATCAGTGCAAGCGAAAAGACTTGTGTTGGTGCTCAATTGAGAGCTCGATTTCATTGCTTTCGAATTTTGCAGTAAGCTCATCGCTTCATTAAAGGCTTGATCCCGGGAGGCGGTGGTCCGGCTTGTATCCAGAGAGCGATTGAAGGAAGTCATAAATTGAGACAACCCTACGAGAATGATGCTCAAAAGACTCAATCCAACCAGTAGATTGATGAGGTTCATGCCAGGGGAATTTTTCATGCTTACACCTTAATCTGCACGATCTTCCAGATGGCGAAGGCTCCGACTGCCTGAAGCGTCATCATGATAGTCAGCAGGATCCATCCCGGAATCGTCGTAAACATGGGGCCAATTCGTTCGGGATCAATCACATACAGAATTGCTCCTAACACGAAAGGCATCAGCACCACGACCACTCCTTGCATCACGCCTTGTGCGGTCATCGCTGAAATCTTCGATTCCACTTTAATTCTTTCACGGACGGTGTTGGCGATTGTCTCGAAGGTTTCAGCCAAGTTACCACCGGTCTCCTTCAAGATGTTGACGCTCGTGGTGAACATTTCAATATCATCATGGGGCATGCGTACCCCTAAATTGGTCATGGCCTCTTCTAATGTCACACCCAGTTTGTTTTGGGAGAGGACGAGGGCAAATTCTTCTGAAATGGGATTTGCCAGCTCATCCGAAACTAGCTGAAGGGCCTGTGGCACGTTGAGTCCCGATCGCATCGCGTTCGACATCAGGCTCAGTCCATCGACCATCTGCACGACAAACTTTTTGATCCGGCGTTTCCACATCACCATCAAGATTTTTCCAGGGATTTTCCAGCCCACTAAAACAAAAAGCACGCCAAAGCAGAATCCTCCTCCGATAGAAGGATAGAGTAAAAGAACACCCAACAGGAAAAGTCCAATCAGATATCCGAGATAATATTGCATCAACTTTTCCGGGGAGATCTCATAAAACATGAGATCCAATCGGATGGCCATCTGATCTCGTTGATCGACAAGTTTGCCCCAGATCCAAGGGTAGAGCTTGTCTCCGTTCAGGAGCAGTCCGATCAGGATGGCACCCCCCACCCAAAGGATGGTGACGACCTGCAATAGCGGTGACCAGTTGAAGTTGAGCATCTTATGTCACGGAGAAGATTCCGCGTGGAATCTTGATCCCCTGTGCCTCCAATTCGTCGACAAATTTAGGAATGAATCCGGTCGCTACAAACTTCCCAATCACTTTTCTGTTTTTATCCATTCCGGTGCGTTTAAAGCAGAAAATCTCTTGCATGGTGACCACATCCCCCTGCATCCCCACTACTTCGGTGATACTGATCACTTTACGGGATCCATCGGAGAGTCGGGTCTGTTGCACCACTAAGTTCACCGCCGAGGCGATCTGCTCCCGGATCGCCTTTGCCGGGAGATCCATTCCCGCCATCATCACCAGTGTTTCCAAACGGGCGATGCAATCGCGAGGGGAGTTGGAGTGGACGGTGGTCATGCTGCCATCATGTCCCGTGTTCATGGCTTGTAACATGTCCAGCGCTTCTCCGGCGCGGCACTCTCCGACCACAATCCGGTCGGGTCGCATTCGCAGAGTATTCCTCACGAGATCGCGAATCGTGACCTCTCCCTTACCTTCAATATTAGCAGGTCGTGTCTCCAATCGTCCCCAATGTTCTTGCGGGAGCTGGAGCTCAGCGGCATCTTCGACCGTTAAAATTCTTTCCCCGGCCGGAATAAAAGAGGACATAACGTTGAGAAGCGTCGTTTTTCCGGAGCCAGTGCCCCCGGAGATAATCACGTTCAGCCGGGCTTCAATGCAGGCACGTAAAAAATCGGCCATCTCATCGGTCATCGACCCATACTTCACCAGGTCTTTATGGGTCAGTCGGTGTTTCGAAAACTTTCGAATGGTGATCATCGGCCCCTGAATGGACAGGGGTGGGATGATGGCGTGCACCCGCGAGCCATCCGGTAATCGCGCGTCCACATATGGGGTTTTTTCATCGATACGACGACCCAATGGAGCCACAATTCTTTCGATCACTCCGAGAAGTTGAGTCGTACCGGAGAAGGTGGCATTACTTAAAACCATTTTTCCGGAGCGCTCAATAAAGATCTGGTCTTTACGGTTCACCATGATTTCGGTGACGGAGTCATCTTGGAGCAGATCTTGGATCGGTCCTAATTCAAGCGCTTCGTCGAGGATCTCTTTGACCAACTTTTGAATCTCATCGCGGGAGCGGAAAGGGTGTTCTTCCTTGTCGATCAGCTCGACCACCACCGTCTTGGTCTTTTCCCGCAATACCGCCTTTTTCTTGGGATCGTTTCCGGTCTCGGTGTCGACCTTTTTCAAATCCATCGTTTCGATTAACTGCTTGTGAATCCGTTGCTTGAGGGCCGACCATTGATCGGTCGGTTTCTCATCCTTCATCTGGCTGCGGTCAAAGACGATTTGGGAGGGGGCAGGTTTGTCTCCTCCGCCTTTACCGGCTTTGTTTTGTCCTAGTTTCCCGAGCGCATCGGAAGGTTTTTTTAGTTGCGCCAGCTTATCGAGGAGCTGCTGCTGTTGGACTGTTCTGACGAGTGTAAAATAGGCCTTGGAAACTTCCCCACTGGGTGCGGCCATCACCATCGCCTGGGCTTTCGACATGCAACGGATCGCGGTCGCTTCGTCATCCGGGATAATTCCTAAAATTGGTTTTTTAAGGTTGGTCTGCACCACCTGGGGTGCAATTCCCTTGCTTTGGTTATAGCGATTCAAAACCAATTTGATCATCTCGGGAGGAAAAAGCAGGTTCTGGATCTTTTCGATCATCTTTCGGGTGTGATGGAGGACGATGATCTCGGGCATCGTCAGTACATAGATCAGGGAGCAGGTTTCCAATGCCTTGACACTGGTCCCTTCAAGATCATTTCCTAAATCGACAATAATATAATGGTAAAATTGACTGGCATGGGCCAATGCTTTTCCCACATGCGAGGGATCCAAATTGGGGAGTTGCTCGGGTTCCATCACGCTGGGTAGAAAATGGATGCCGCTTGAATGAGGCGCAATGAAGGTTTGCATTCCGTTGGCGTCGAGTCGACCTTCATGATTGCCCAATTCCAATAGTGTTCTCTTGGGTTTTATCCCCAATAACATGCTAAGGTCGCCACAGGCTTTCGGATCCAGATCGATGAGCAATACCTTCGATTTCGTGTCGATGGCGGTGGCGATCGCATAATTCACGGCAAAGGTGGATTTCCCCACCCCTCCTTTTCCACCTACGACCGCGATGACGTGAGATCCAGCCAAGTTATTTCTCCCCTGCGTTTAAACGGAATTTCCGGGTGATATCTTCGGTCCCCGCTGCGGCAGTCCGAATGATTTCCGGGGTCACAAAGATCACATATTGTTGCTTGGTATGAACGTAATCTTTTGAGCGTTGTAAATTGAAAATAGGTGAGCCACTGCCGGTGGTGCCAGTCGGAGTGCGGTTATAATTGGCAAGAGCTTCGTCGATTCCGTGCCCCCCTAATGCTGCCGAATCACCGTTCTTAATCGTCACTTGAGTCTGAATCGAGTTTTTAGCAATCTGTGGCGGATCGCTTCCTAAAAGGGTGTTGAGCGAGATCTGAATGCCGAGATCAATACTATCGGTTCCTTGGAGAATCGCCGCTTTTACCTTCGTGAAGTTTTGTACGTCAATGGGTTGCAGACTTCGTTCCCCTTTTTCGTTGGTGACAGGGGAATAGACCTGGATCGAGCTTTCAATCACCGCAACTTCAGGAGAACGATCTTTCACGATGATCGTTTCCTGTTTCAAAATACGGGCATGGCCATGGCTTTTAGCGGTGCTTAATTTCGGGAAGAGGGAAGAGATGGTGGCCACGAGACTGGCGGTAAATTCGGCGGCCGCAGAATTGTATCCCACTGAGCTCTGATCACTTACCAGCGGTTTCCAGCTAAAATTAAAGTTTTTGAGGTAGTCATTTTTCAGTTCCACATAGTTCATCGTGATCTTGATGTCCTGAGAAGGGGGCTTCGCGGCCGCTTGCCGGATGCGGAGAAAGTCAAAGATCTGGGGAAGTCCACCCGCTCCTCCAGAGGCCTTCAACCGGACGGTCGGGCTTCCCGGTCCAGATGCTTGCTCTACTAGCGCCTCAGGAAGAAAAGACTTCGCGATTTCAAAGGCCCGTTGCGCTTCATAATCCCCTTCGGCGACCCCTTCCATAAAGAGGTTTCCGTTGATTACCTTCACGGTGATTTCCGGAGAGCCGATCTCCTTTTCAATTCTTTCAGCGATAATATTGAGTGTCGTTTTGCTGACGGTAGCGAGGTTGCGGATCTGGACCTCTTTTGCCGCCTTGGGATCCCGGTCCTTCACTGCGTCTATTACCCGGATAATTCGGAGCATGTCTTTGGGTAGGAGGATGTCTCCATCGAGAACGACCGTTCCCCCTAAAGGCCGGATCTTAAGCCCTTCGATATCTCCTAGGAGATCCTCCAATTGGGACATCACCTGACCGAGATCTTCACGGGTGACCCTGACGATATAGGTCAGTTGCGGTACACCCTTGGTATCGTGAATCGTCATGTCGGTGATACCCGGCTTCTGGGCGATCAGTTGAAGGCTTCTTTTTCCCTTTTCTTCGAGCCGTTGGTAGTTAAAAAGAGTGCTGTCGGTGACATAAATCGGACCGACTTCAAAGGGGAAATCTAAAACCTTTGAAATTCCCAAGGGCAGGGTGAGGCTCCGCTCTTTCCCTTTGATTGTAGCGATGCCGTCTTTCTCGAGTTGTTTTTCCTCCTCAAGTTCGGTCGGCTTTGATTCAGCCAGTCCCACGGATGTCCAAAAGACGAAACAAAATGTCAGCAATAGATGTAAAATCATAATACTCCTTAATAATAGGGACTTCTCACCCCACCTTTACGGTCGATCCCTTGAATTCGAGGTCCGGGTTGCAAGGGGGGCAGTTTTGGCCCCTTCGCATAGAAAGAGTCTGCCCCCAACACATCCCGCAGGTTCACCGTCGATATCCGCGCAAGCTGACGGTCGTCTGAATTCCTCAAAAAACAGGTCAATGATTCTCCGTAAACGGTGAGCACATATAAAATCTGTTGGGCCTGCACCGGCGTAACTTCCAAAGTCAGCGTCAGGTAGTTGGGATCGGTCTTCGCATGATTCAACGATTCACGGAGCTCCTGTTGGGTCGGGGTTCGTTCTAGGTCCTTGGCACTCAGAACTTCTCTTACAATCCCTTGATCCACTGCCTTCGGAGGTTCCGGTTGGATCGTCCGCCCGGTGGCCAACACTAGAAGGTCCTGCATAAAGACCTTCACTTCGGAGATATTTGAACTCGGGGAACGGTAGTCAAAGTGCGCGGCTAGATCCACTCGGTTCCCAGGACGGATGAGAAAACCGACGGCGCTTTTCAAATTGACCGGAATGCTCATTGCCCTTCGGCCTTGGGTGATCTGGGTGTCCAAACCGGAATAAACGTTCTTTGAAATGATTTTGTTATCGATAAGGTGCTCGCCCTTAGTGATGGGAACGGCGGCAATTGCGTCGATCACATCGTTGGGATCTGCTATGTCCCCTAAAGGGAGAAGGGCGTTTGGAATCCGAATGACCTCGAGATCGGTCGGACGGATCGTCTCATATTGGAGGATGTCGCGAGTGGCCACCACAATCGGCCAGAACTTCCCGTAGTCTGCCTCTAACTTCTTGTTTTCTCCGTCGATATATTGATACACCAAATACATCGCCAGCACCGACAATCCAATACTCAGCATGAATGCTTTGCGTTCCATAGTTTCCTCGTATCAGTATCTTAAGTTCACCTTGTTACCCCCATCCCGATCAAACGACTTGGGCGGCCCTGGAGGGGGAGTGGGAGGTGGTTTCTGTTTACTAAATCCGTAATTGCTATCCGGTCCCATCACCTCATCTAGGAGAGTCGTCGGGATTCGATCGAACATCTGCTGATCCGCGCTGTTCCGGAGCGTAAAATAGAGCCTTCCATCACCATAAGAATGGCTTACAAATAAAATGCGTTGAGCATCTTCGGGAGAGAGCTGCAGAGTGATGTTGCTGTAGTTATCATCGGGCCGAGAGGTGTGAAGCCCTTCACGGCTTGCCGTCCCGAGATCTTTCCTTTTATTCTTTTCAAAAACCGTCTCGATTTTTTCGAGCACTTCACTGTCAATGCGGGTGGGGACGGAGTTCTGAATCGTTTTCCCCGTCGCCAATACCAGCACGTTTTGGACCAACGTTTTCACTTCGTAGGTATTGACGCCATCTTTGTCATAGTTCGGGATCGACAAAATATCGACGTGATTGCCGGGCCGAACCAAACGCCCGACACCGGTATGAGGAGAGACGGTGATGGTAACAGCCCGCATTTTCTTGTCGAGCTGTCGGTCCAGGACCGGTTTTCCATCGGTATTGATCAGCTTGGTCATCGTGACCTGTTCCCCTTTATAAAAGGGAATGTAGGCGGCTTTGCCGGCGATCTCATTGATGTTAGTAACCGTTTGGGGTTGTCGAAATTTACGGAAAGTGGTTTGCACCTCCAGATCGTCTTTTTTGATGATGGCATATTCGGGAATGTCTCTGGCCGCAACCACTACCGACATCTCCTCCCCGAACTCTTTCGTCATCTCACCCCGGCGGACCGAGACATAGGCCGAAACCAAGATGAGGGAAATGGTTGCGCAGACAATCGTGATTAAGATCGGTTTTTTATTTTCCATAGTTCACTCACAGTCCGGTTCTCGGCAGACGCCGATAATATTACTGAGTTGCAAAGGTGTTCCCACAATCCTCCGTTTTGGCGGATTGCCATCCGCATCCATGTACTGCACGGCGATAAAGCCTCGGTTATGCAGCTGTTGGGCTACGTCATCCATGATGAATTTCGACCGCAAATTGACTCGCATCCATAGGCTATGGGCCGCGCGCTTTTGTGACTCGTGTGCGGTGTGGAGCATCATGAACCCATTCACGATGTAGTAAATCAGCCACAGCACAAAAGGCATGAAGAGGGCCATCTCGATGACCGCTTGCCCACTCTTGCTCCATGTGCGTTTAGCAGCCATTGTCCTCCATTTGCCCTAAAAGATTTTCCATTCCCGTGATTCCAAATTTATTGATAAAACCGGTGAAGAAGCTATTCGGTTTGGTGGGATCACAGGCATCGAAGTTGGGTTCCCGGCCTAGTTTTGTTTCACTGGTGAGTGGCAAACGGGATTGGATCGAGTCTCCCGCAAAGATCGGTGGAAGGTAAAAGAGATCCGCCTCATAGCTGACACGGACTCCGTCTTCCATTGGCGTGGCACCCTGTGTGAATTCAAGGTTAAATTTCCGCACAACTCCATCCACTTTGCTGACATATTTATCGAAAACTCTTCGCGCATTGGCATTTTGAGTGTCCTGGGAGTTATAAGCTGATTTCATGGTCCTCGCCGTCATGAAGGTGACGTAATCCATGTATTCACTTGAAACGAGCAGCACACAGAGACTCAAATAGAAGAGCAAAAAGAAAAACACGACTAGCGATACTAGAATAAACTCAATCGCCGCCTGTCCTTTTCGATTCTTCATAAATGTAATGGCTTCAAGCGTTTTGGATCCCTCGGGCTAGGTGCCTCTTGTTCCTGCCAGGAGCCACTTTTGACTCCATTGCGCAGGCCAGTGGCCACGCCCCTTAACATGTCATTGGTTGCTTTTGAAAATGGACCGTTTACGAGTAAATAAGCCAGGAATGCGACCATGGCTAAAAGGAGCATATATTCGAGCGTAGTTTGGCCTTGATTGTTGTGTAGGCGGCAGAAAATGCGGAAAGTATTAAGCAAGCCCCCGAACCCCCTAAAATTTTAAGCCATTGGGGGAGGCGGTTCTCTTAAAAGAACCACCCCCCAAAAACGGCTAGGGACGGAAACGTTGCCCGGTTGAGGTTTCTTGCTGGATGTTCCGCTCCAAACGTTGCAGACCTAAAACGAAAGTTTCATTGAAGAAACTTGCGATCTGCACCGAGAGCGCTGCACCAAAAGCAACCATCAAGATATACTCAATGGTACTTTGCCCTTGGCGACCGATGTGCCTCAAATGAGCTTCTCCGTTCCAATGGGTGCGATTAATCAGAGTTGGCAGAGCCCATTAGCTTGCTGATCTTCTTGTCGATGCCGTTAAACACGGCTTCGACAGTAGTCGCCATACGCTTCTGAGCTACTCGTCCGAACACGCTGATGACCACTACGATCACAGCGATGATCAGTAAGTATTCTACCGTCGTCTGCCCTTTGCGATTCCGAAGGAAATGCTTTGCCATTGATGAGTCTCCTTAGTCATGTGTTTCCACTCGAACGGGCCGCTATTTCTTATGATTGTAGCAATTCCATCAAAATTAGTCAAAGCGCGTCATGAGTTAAGTATTTGAAATTAATAAATAATTTCTGTACACAACTCGTACACCCTCAATGTCTTCATCGGCACAATTGCACCAAAATTTAAGCATATTTTTCATAATCCTGGCACAATCAGCGTTTTGCTTAGTGATTCAGCGAGTTACTACCAAAAGGTACCAAAAGGGGTCACTCTCCATTTGGTAACAAAAGGTGCCAGGTCCCTGTGGATAAACACCCGGCACCTTTTGTTACCAAATGGAGAGTGACCCCTTTTGGTAAATGGTTAATATGATTGTGTAAACGGAGGTGCCCCATTTTGCACCTTATAAGGCATGAGATCGCATGCTAAAATCCTGTTTCTTTTAGAGATTTTGTTGGGTTAGGTAGGGTTAATGGGGTTCCTGCAGTTCGCTTACATTCTATTAGTGTTGGTGCGCGGATTTTCTCCGCCTTCCACTCTTTCTCCTATTAATGTTGGTACCGGTCCACTTTCCTGTGATCAGGTCTGGAAGGTTGTGGAATGGGGTAACCAGCTCAATCGATTCGGCAAAGAGGACTATTCCCATTCACAAGAGGTTGATAAAAGAGGTCTCCAAAAATTCCTAGATAAGATCGATCCCTTACGGGTCACTCTTTTAAAATCGGAAGAGGATGCCTTTATCAATGAAGGGCTCCAGGAGTGGAATCTGCACCCAAAAAGTTGCCGCCATTTTGAGAAGTGGCTACCGATTCATTTGCAAAAGCTGAAGCGTCGCGCGCAATCGGTACATGTCGATGTGCAGGCGCCAGAGAAAATAAAAAACAAAGGGGAACTCCTCGCTCCCGATCCTTTCCTATCCCGTCCCAAAAATACTCATGAACAGGAGATCCGATTTCACCAACTCCAAAAAAAAGTGGTGACACAAATCACCGCTCCCATTCTGGCCGCTTATTCAGGGGATGTGGCTCAGTTGGTTTCCGATACCTTGAAAGAATGGCTGTTTGATGAGGATTCCAATCCCCATTCTTTGATGGCCAAAGGATTACTGGAAGCGATCGATCCTTACTCCACCTATTTTCCACCCACTGAGTATGAGGATTTCGTGCAGGAGCTCTCAGGCAGCGTGGCAGGGATCGGAGTGAGGGTGATTCCGGTAGCGAAAGGGCTGATGATCGAGACGGTATTGCCTCAATCACCGGCCTCTAAAAATGGAAAGCTCCATCGAGGGCAGGTGATCACTCAAGTTGGAGATCAAAAATTAAAAAATCTTTCCTATAGTGAACAGAGGCAACTCTTGAAAGGGATTGTGGGGAGCCGGGTTAAATTGAAGGTATGGCAGCCTGAAGGCGAAGAGTTTTCTGCTGTGTTAGTCAGAAAAGAATTTCAACCGGCCGATTCGATCGTTCGTTGGCGGTTAGAGCCGGTACTCGGCGAATCGAACCAATGGATTGCGCTGCTCACGATTCCTAATTTTTATGGAGTGGGTGAAACCGATCGCTTAGAAGCCTCTGTTTCCTCCGATGTCGAACGGGCTTTGAATCAGATTCGTTTAAAAATAGCAAAAAAATCGGGAACGTTGGTTTCATTGATCTTGGATCTGCGTGGGAATCCCGGCGGTTATTTGGATGAAGCGGTGACGATTGCAGGTTTTTTCCTAGGCAACCAACCGATTGTTCAGGTGGTGGAGAAGAAAGAACGGAGGGTGCTCTATTCCCGTGAATTGAAACCGAAGTATCAAGGGCCGTTGGTGGTTTGGGTCGATGATGAAACGGCCAGCGCTGCCGAAGTTTTGGCAGTGGCTTTAAAAGACTATCAAAGAGCCTTAGTGATCGGCGATGCCCACACCTATGGCAAAGGGAGCGTTCAGAAATTATTTCCGTTGGGGATTACCTCTTTCGATCAATCGCCTTTAGAAAATATGGGATCGGGAGCGATTAAAGTAACGACCAGCACCTATTATTCCCCGCTTGGAACCTCTCCCAATAAATTAGGAATGGTTCCTCACCTCACTCTGTCGAAAGCCAAAGAAAACCGTTCCGAAGTGCCCTCACTCCCAAAAGAGAATGCGGTTTTAGAAAAAGACCGTTTAGTTGCGTTAAGCCAATCGGCCCCCGTTTTTCAAAAGCGGGCTTCTTCCATTTTAGAGTTGCCGCGCTTCAATTCGAAGAAAGCGCTGAATAATCTAGATACTACACTCGATATCGCAGAGGAGTGGGCGAAGGTGACTCCCCCCTATTTAGAGCTGGCGACCCAATCAGCTGAATAATCGCAATTGAACATCGCTTTTTGATATAAAACGACGCATGAAAAATGCTGTTCGATTTTTAATATTAGGGTTCATCTTTTCATTCTTTTTGATGGCTGAAAGTGACGTGAAGATACCTCGTTATTTTAAGGAGCGGGATGTAACCTATTCCACTTTTCAGCTAGTTGCCGGTGGAATTAATGTTGAGGGTAGATGGCGGATAGAAGGGGTAGATAAAAAAGGTTACTCAATCGTATTAAGCGATACTGAGCTATACATGAAATTAATTCAGCTTGGGTATGTTGATCCGGTCAATATTGAATCGAAACAGCCGCATTTCCCGATGGCTGAGATCGGTACTTATCAAAAGAGTGGGAAGCAGTATCGATATGAATACATGGGAACCGGTTTTGAGCATTGCCAAACCGGGGTTTATCGAGTTACCACCCAGAATGGAAAGATTAAAATGCGAACCGATGAAGAGCTTTTTATCGAATTAGTCGAAAGCGGAAATTTAATCCCTGGCTTGTATTCGGAGCGAAAATCAAACTCTGAAATTAAGATGCCAATCAAAGGGAAGTATTTTGCTAAAAATAAAACGGTCTATTTTCATAAGATTTCCCCTGATCTTTACCAGATTCGAAATTCTAAAAAGGATTTGTTGGGTAAAGTGATCAGTCGAGATGAGTTACTAACCATCTTAGTAGAAAAGGGAGTTTTTGAACCCATTATAGTTGCCCAAGAAAGAAGTAATATAGCCGATAGGGGAACCTTTTATAATGGAGTTTCCAATTTTTACATGCATATTGGAGAGGGCTATTTCTGGGTCAGGAAGGATGATGGAAAAGATCGGGGAACAATTCTTTGGAGGCGTGAGTTAAGAGATCGCTTAGAAAATGCAATTGTTCCAGAAAGACAGCCGAAACCCCCTATCTGCCAGAATGTAGCCAAGGAGGCTGCTCCGTCTCCTCGACCTAGGGATCATTCTTCTCCTTTTCCCCGTTGGGATGCTGAAGCTTTCCCCTCCAGGTCGTACCGGAAGCTCGATCTCTAAACAATCGCTGGATGATTCTTAGTCAGTTTGGATAAGTAACAATTTGTAATGTCAATTTGAGCACTTATTTTCCTGGAAAAATAGTAACTTCCCGATTTAATAAAATCGACTAATAAATGATCGCTCACTTCCTGTTTATTTAGGCTTAAAAACCATTGGTACATCGGTTGCACTGATATGGGGGCGTATCTATTCGCGCTGATCATACCGATCATATTAGGGGGGTCCAATGAAAATAATTACACATTCTTTAAGTCTTCTTTTGTTTGCATTCACGATCATCAGCTGTACCGATCCTAAGGTCAGTGGAGGGAATGGTCCGGTCGGTGATCCGGATGAACAAGGAAAGACGGGTTTGGCAGGGCAAAATGGAGCTCAAGGTTTGCAGGGCCCTCCTGGTCCGCAAGGTCCGATTGGTCCGCAAGGTCCGATTGGTCCGCAGGGTCCCGCAGGAGCCGTTACCACCGCTTCAATCTCTCCCTTTATTTTTGGTCAGCCCGGAGCCTCTGGAGTCAATCTATTGGTGCCAATCGCCTATATGCCGAAAAATTTTGGGCTGACGAGTGCCGCTGGTGTGACGAATACCAATTGGACGACGATTCCAGGCATGTCACTGACGGTAACTCCTGTTGCGGCCGCTTCGTTGGTGTTGAATTTTACAGGACATCAGAGAGTGGTAGCCGCTGCAGATGCCGGATGTGGAGTCGCTTATCGGTTTAATATAGATGGAGTTCCCCGGGGAGATGCAACTTACGGGCAACGGATCGATACCAATGGAACGAGCAATATTCACAATGGAGGAACGGCACTTAATGATTATTTCGATCTTGCGGCGGGAAGCCACACCATCACCGTTCAGACAAAGGTCTATGTAAAAAATTGTTGGGTCTGTGCCGAGCATAACGGTGCTACTTACGATTATACGAACTGTAAATTGACGGGGACGATGGTTTATAAGTTTGATTAAGAGGGGGTAATCCCGTCATTAAAGGCTCTTTCGCTGGTACTGCGAAAGATCGTATTTCCACACCGGGAGGCCGCAGAAGCGATCTCCTTCTGGGCAATAGGGTTTAATGCCGGCCCGTTGTCTCAAATAGCACGGAGCTTTGATGTGTTCTGCGAGTTTGGGATAGAGGTTCGCCACCTGCTGGATCTCTTCCACGGTCGCGCGGAAAATCTCCTCTTGAGCGTTGTAACAGGAACGTAGTTTCCACTTGTGAAGGTGGGAATGGAGATCCCCGCTCGATACCATTCGGATGCTGGCGGCATTCGGTAGAAGATAGTAAGCCGATTCGGTGGTCACTCCTAAATCTAAAAGTTGGTTGATGGCGTTGTAAGAGGCTTCCATCGTCTTTTGGTAAAGCTCTAGCGCCTCTGGACTTTGAGTGACTCCGAATGGGGTGATGTAGTCCGGTTTTCCGGTGTAATGGAGTTGCAGAATCGGGCGACTCGCCATGACCGTACGGTGGCGCTGATCTTGGGAATCGGCGGTGTGGCTGATTTTTTTCAAGAAGGTGAAGTGGACATGGTGAAGGTTTTGGCTCAGTCGATCCATCACCGAGCTGTTTAAATTTTCACCGAGGATTCGGTTTTGCGCCGGATCGATTAAGAGTGCGAGGGCTGCTTCATCTCCTATTTCCGAATGAGATTTGCCTAAAGCGATACGGACCGATTGGGCGAGCATCTTTTCTGCATTGGGCGTGCAGTTGGCTAGTTTCGAGATCTTTCCTTCGAGTTGCTGATCAAACTCCGCAATAAATCGAGCGTTTGATCCAATAGAACGATTTTCCTGCAGGAGGGCGAATTCAGGGCTCTGATCTAGGGGCAGCGGATCCTGGAGTTCCTTGGTAAACAGGGGATCGATTTCGCAAACCTTTTGCAACATTTGTTCGATGACAATCTTTTGTTCTTGAGGAGTGTCGAAATGGTGTTGGAGTCGGGCGTAGCGTAAAAGGGTGAGGGCGCTGATGGTGTGGTAGAGATAACTGGTGGTTCCCACTCCCAAAGCGTAGCGAGCCACTTCGAAGGCGCGCTTATCGATGGAGCCTTGCCATTTTTCCGGCTGCTTTTTGCGGGCCTTAAAACGATCGTAAAAGTCTTCGGAGAGCGGCACTCTTAAAAGGTCGATCAATTTTTCATAAGCCGACATTTGGAGATCGGCGGTCCTGCTAAAGATGTCGGTCGCCTCGGGTGGCAGTGGAGGCATGAGGAAGGCGCCCCGTTTGATCCGGACGTAGCGTTGGCTCACCTGTTCCGAATTATAAAAAGGATGGCTGTGGAGAAAGTTCCAGATGAAGTGGCGCGAGACTCCGGAAATGGCAAAAACAAAATGGGCATGTTGCCGGGTGGTGAGATGGCCCGCTTCCATCGTGGAAGCGGCGATGCGATCCCTTAGGGCAATCGCTTTTTCATCCTTCGAGATCTCTTCGGGAAGAATGATGCCGCGGCCCGAATAGCAGGTGCGAGCACTGGCGACAGCGGTCTCATAGGGGGTTTGAATTGCCCCGATGAGTTTGACTTCGATTTGGTTGAATTGCCTAAAACATTCCATCTACAAGATATATTTACCCAGGTCCTGATCCTTTATTAGATCCTGGACTCTCTGGTTCACATATTCTGGTGTAATGGTAATCGTTTGTCCACTCGCCTCACTAGCTGAAAAGCTGATTTCTTCCAATATACGCTCAAGGATAGTATGGAGACGCCGCGCCCCAATATTTTCCATCCGTTCATTGACCTCCGTGGCCAGCCTACAGATGGTTTCAATGGCCTCCGGCGTGAATTCCAGCACCGTCTTTTCGGTGGCCAAAAGGGCTTGATATTGCCGGATCAGGCTGTTTTTAGGCTCGTTTAAAATGCGGACAAAATCGGACGCCGTAAGGCTCTTCAATTCTACCCGAATCGGAAACCGCCCCTGCAATTCAGGGATGAGATCAGAGGGTTTCGATTGGTGAAAAGCGCCTGCCCCAATAAAAAGGATGTGATCGGTCTTTACAATGCCATATTTGGTGTTGACTCGACTGCCTTCTACAATCGGCAGAAGATCCCGCTGGACACCCTCTCGGGAAACCGAAGCGGACCCGCGATAGCTGTCCTTGCTCTCCGCAATCTTATCCATCTCATCGAGGAAAATAATACCATTGGTCTCGGCCAGTTGGACCGCCTTTGGGATGATTTTATCAAGATCGATCAGTTTCTGGGCCTCTTCCTCTTCAAGGTATTCACGGGCCTCAGAGACCTTCATCTTGCGCCGTTTCGATTTTTTAGGGGCAATGTTTCCCAGCATGTCCCGGATGTGGTGCTCCATGTCCTGCATTCCAGGAATGGCTAAAATCTCAAAGCTGGCCTGCTTTTCCTTGGCATCAAGTGTGATTTCGCGATTCTCAAGTTCTCCCATGCGCAACATCTGACGGTATTTTTCACGCGTCGAATTTTCGATATTAAGAGGGGTCAGACTTTCACCAGGGGCAGGTGGGGTGCTTAACGGGACGAGGTGATCCAAAATTTTCTCTTCGGCAATCTCCTTCGCCTTTTCTTTTACCCGTTGGGTCTCTTGAGATTTCAGCATGTTGACCGAGATCTCGACGAGATCCCGCACCATCGACTCCACATCTTTTCCGACGTAGCCCACCTCGGTGTATTTGGTAGCCTCCACTTTCAAGAAAGGGGCGTTGGCAAGCTTTGCCAAACGTCGCGCGATTTCAGTTTTCCCGACTCCAGTGGGCCCAATCATTAGAATGTTTTTCGGATGAATATCCTCTTTGAGATCTTCGGCCACATTCTGGCGGCGCCACCGATTGCGCAAAGCAATGGCCACCGCACGTTTCGCTTCCAATTGACCCACAATATATTTGTTGAGTTCCGTGACAATTTTTGAAGGGATTAAATCTTGTTCCATATTTTTACCTAATGGTTACCTATTATTTTCACCTTTTAACACTTCAATCGTTAATTCCTGATTGGTGTAAATGCAAATATCACCGGTGATTTTCATCGCCTCGCGCACAATCTGCTCCGCGCTCAGATTGGAATGTCGTTTGAGGGCTAGGGCTGCGGCCTTCGCGTAGGGGCCGCCACTTCCAATAGCAGAGATGCCCTCATCCGGTTCAATCACATCTCCCACTCCGGAAAGAACCAGTTGCCGTTTCGAGTCCGCTACTAGCAAGAGGGCCTCTAATCGGCGTAGCATTCGATCACTCCGCCAATCTTTGGCAAGCTCTACGGCTGAGCGCACGAGGTCGCCGTTATATTTTTCGAGTTGTTTTTCAAACCGTTCAAAGAGGGTAAAGGCATCGGCGGTTCCACCGGCAAATCCAGCAATGATTTTTCCATCGTAAAGGGTGCGGACTTTCTTGGCCGATCCCTTGATGACGGTGGTTCCTAAAGTGACCTGTCCGTCCCCGGCCATCGCGGTGGCTCCATTATGCTGGACACATAAAATAGTTGTTGCTCGAATGGGCTCGCCTAATACTTTTCTCACGAACTACTCTCTTCCTTTTTTGAAGAAAGGGTCTGGCGCGGATGGCTTTTTGAATAGGCCGTCTTGAGCCGCTCGGTATCGACGTGGGTGTATTTCTGAGTCGTGATCAGGCTGACATGTCCCAACAATTCTTGAATTTCCCTTAAACCGGCTCCATTCGATAATAAATGGGTAGCACAGCTATGCCGCAGGGTATGGGGAGTCACACTCGCACCAATCGGTCCTAGGATCTGGATCGCCTGCTGCTTCAGGGTTCTTTGAATTGAACGCACCGAGATACCCTTTCCGTTTTCACCGACAAAAAGCGGGCCCTTTTCAACCTTGTTTCCTCTCGGCTTAGCTTCAATATAGTAACGGATGGCCGTTTGGCAATGGCGCCCAATGGGAACGATGCGCTCCTTGGAGCCTTTTCCTTTGACTCGAATGATCCCTTGCTTGAGATCGATTCGATCGGTAGTCAGGGCCGCCACTTCCGAAACCCGCACTCCGGTGGAATAAAGGAGTTCAATAATGGCATGAAATCTTTTTTCAGAGAGGGTGGCACTGGGGAGCGATTCGATGAGTTGGATCACCTGTTCCGGCTTTAAAACCACAGGAAGAGTCGTCGGAAGTTTCGGGATTTGTAATAGCTTTGCCACATTTTTTTTAATGTATCCTTCTTGGTGGAGAAATTTTAAAAAAGTCTTCATTGAAGAGAGGCGCCGATGGACGGTGGTCCGTTTGTGCTTTTTGAGTTGTTGTGTGATGAATTGGCGAAGATTTTTCAGGTCTTCTAAATGACTCCATTCGATCTTTCCGGAATTTTTCAAAAACAACGACTTCCACCAATGGCGCAAATCGATCTGGTAATTGATCAAGGTGTATTTGCTCGCACCGCGTTCAATTTTGAGGTATTCCGCAAACTGTTCCAATAATTTCGGAAAGTTAGGTTCGGAGACTGCGGAGCGGAGGCGGAGCTGTTCCATAATGTTTCCTTGAGAATCAATTCAAAACCAATCTTAATCGATCTTTGGACCTTATCAAAAACGTTTCCTAACGAAAGGGGTGTATAAATGGCTCTACCTAAATAAGCTAAATCCCATATCAGGAGTCAAAATGTTACAACCCGTGTTCAAGGACGAGTTCTGCCCCCGACGTACGCCTTTATCGACCCTTACCGAATGGGCTCTGCCCACCCATGCCAACGGCCATGGGACGATCTTTGGAGGAACGATTTTCTCCTGGGTCGACGTGGCGGGGGTGGCTGCCGCGCAACGCTATGCGAGGGCGAAAGTAGTTACCGTTTCAATTGACGAGCTCTTTTTTATCGCACCCATCAATATTGGCGATTTGGTTTTATTAAAAGGGTATGTCAATTATACTGGCAATACATCGATGGAGGTCGAGGTGACGGTTGAGATTGATCATACAATCGCCGGCCACTTTACAAAAGCGGCCCATGCCTTTCTGACCTATGTCGCCTTTGATCCAAATGGGAAGAAGATGCAGGTGCCCAAATTTATCCCCAGAACATCGGAAGAGATAGAAAAGTTTCGATTAGCGGAACGGCGTCGGCAACTACGGATGGCGCAGCAGTGATTGGATAAGTGAAGTGGTGGAATAGCCGTCGATAAAGGGCAGACAGATTACTTTTCCCCCGTTTTTCTCGACCACTTCCCGCTCCGGAAGTTGAGAGGGATCGTAGTCTCCCCCTTTGACATGAATCGCGGGTTTTAATTGCTCCAAGAAAGTGACGGGAGTGTCTTCATCGAAGATAAAAACAAAATCGACCGATTCGAGAGCCGCCAATTGTAGTGCGCGTACTTTTTCGGGAAAGATTGGGCGAGTCGGTCCTTTCAATGCCTTGACCGATCGATCGCTATTGATACCAATAATTAAAAGGTCGCCCAGTTTTTTTGCCGATTCTAAATAACTTAAGTGGCCCCAATGGAGCAGATCAAAACAGCCATTGGTTGATACCACTTTTTTCCCCTGGGATAACTCAATGATCTGCTTGAGTGGCAATGATTTGGAAGCGGCATCTCTCACACCGTGCGGTATACACGGCTACCGGTTAACCAGTCGAGGAGATTTTTTCCGTGAATGCGTGGAATTAAAAAGAGACTGGGAATAATCGGTGCAAAAAAGAGAGTGCTAAAAATCACCCGGGAGAGCCGTTTGACCACACTCAATTGGGTGCCATAGGCCACTCTTAACCCCCAAACCCACATTCCAAAACTCATGTTGAGCATTCCGAGGCATAGGGCGTAGTAACAAAACCAGATGGCCCCAAATTCTAAGATTAACCACCTGCGGTAAGATGGAGTCAGGAGGATTTGTTGCAGCGCTTCCAGCGACCAGAACCCTTGCTGATTTTGGGTTCTAAAGGTGATGAGGATGGAACCGAGCCAAATGCCCAAAACAAAAACTTGATCTAAGAAGGTAGCAAAAAACCTTCTAAAAGCAGAAGCATTGGGAAGGGGAGGCGGTGGTGACGTAACGGCAGTCGGTTGAGGGGTTGTGAGCGTTGAGATCGGCATCGGGGGTGGGGTTTTGGGCGATACCACGGGTGGAGTGCGCGGAATTATTTTCTTGGTGGCGGGAGTGGGTGGAACGGGAGGAGAGGTTCGATGGGGACTTTCCAAGCCAAGGCCTGTTGTTATCGGTGTGAAGGCCCGCTCCATGCTCACCTGATTATCGGTGGGGGAGAGTTCATCGATTAAAAACTTTTGCAGTTCGTTGAGGGAGGTCGGCTCGAGGTTTGCCATGGAATAATAGTACCAATTTTGGAGGAGTCAGTCGAATTTCAGTTAACCCGCCCAAACCAATTCTAGAGAATAAAGTTTGAAAGATTTATCGGCTGTCAGAATAGGGATTCTTTCAACTTGGGACTGGGCGATGAGTAACCGGTCAAAAGGATCAAAGTGGTGCTTAGGCAATTCCGCACTCATTAATGTATGCCCATGATCGATGGGAAGTCCCGTAAAGCCTTCCTCTTCAAATAACTCTTTAAAAAGAAGCGCCGGCCGTTTAGGCAATCGAAGTCTTTTTAAATTGGCTTTGATCGCAATTTCCCAGGAAACCACTGCTGATAAGATAAGATCATTTTCTGTGCTTAAGAAAATCTCTTTAGCTTTTTCATTTAGTTTTTGCGGTTCGCATAACCACCACAAAAGACAATGAGTATCGATTAATACCTTCATTTAAAACTTTTCAGCATCTCGACGGGAAGCGGCTCATCAAAGTTATCGGATATTTTAATTTTACCCTTGTATTTACCTGGATTTCTGCGAACTGGAGCTCTCTCCACAGCGACCAGTCGAGCTACTGGGACGCCTCCGCGCGCAATCTCAACAATCTTTCCACTGGAAACATCAAGGAGAAGTCGCGACAGTTGAGATTTGGCCTGGTGAACTGTGACTCTTCTAATCATCAAATTAGATTATAGCTAAGTGGTTAGCTAAAGTCAATTCCGAAGTAACGGAGAGTGTTCTTTCAGTTTCTCAAACAAGTCCCGGATCGCCCTTTTTTCCTCTTCGATGAAACGACCGATGGCGTCTCGAAATTGTGGATGCCGAATCCAGTGGGCACTATAGGTCAAAGTGGGCAGGAATCCTCGGGCGATTTTGTGTTCACCCTGAGCTCCCGCCTCAAATCGTCGAATGCCTTTAGCGATCGCCCATTCGATGGGTTGGTAATAACAGAGCTCAAAATGGAGATTGCGTACCTCACGACTCGAACCCCAGTATCTTCCATAGAGTGTGTCGCCTTTAAAGTAACAGATTGAGCCGGCGATCGCTTCTCCTCTCTCTTCCGCTATGAACAACACGATTTGTTCCCTCATCGTCCCGAACACCTCTACAAAAAAGTCCTCGCTGAGATAGGGTAAGGCATCCATCTTGGTGATCGTAGCCAGATAGAATCGATAAAAGAGTTTGGCGAGATCGGGAGTCAGTTCATCCCCGGTTACGGTGCGCAACGTGAGCTCCGCATCTTGAAGCTGCGCTCTTTCTCGTGCGATCTGTTTCCGTTTTCTGGGTTTTAGGGAATTTAGAAAATCATGAAAATTGGCGTATCCTGGATTGCTCCAATGGTATTGAAAGCTGTGACGGATCTGAAAGCCTGCCTTTTGAAAAGAAGGAATCTCTTCTGGAGTAATGAAAAGATAATGGAGTGAACTGTAATTCAGAGTCTCCATTTCGAGCAAAGCGGCGGTGATGAGTGCACTTGCAACCGATTCGCGATCGGCTCCTGCAGCAAAGAGAAACTTGGGTCCCGTAGCGGGGGTGAAGGGAACAGCCCCCAGGAGCTTAGGAAAATAAGGGATTTGGAATTTCTCATAGGCCTGAACCCAGTTCCAATCGAAAATATATTCTCCGTAGCTATGCTCTTTTGTGTAGAGATAGGAAGCCCCTTGGAGAGCTCCCTTGGAAAAAGCTGTGAGATAGAGAGGGGTCCAACCGGTATTTTTTCCCACCGATCCACTGTTTTCCATTGCAAGCAAATAAGCATAGTCGGCAAAAGGAAAATCGATGCCATCCAATTGATTCCACGCTGTCTTTTGAATGGCGGACAGGCTATGAAAGGGTTTAATATCTAATGAATCGGTGACCATGAAAAAACAGCTCACACCTGAAAATTTGGAGACTATCACCTCCACGACCCTTCATCATTACGAATCGAGCGCTGTTGCATTCTGGGAAGGCACCAAAGACCACGATGTCTCTCAGAACTATCAGGCCCTGCTCGGCGCTCTTCCGGCAAAAAAAGGGCTCCGCATTCTGGATCTGGGCTGTGGACCGGGACGCGATCTTGTTTACTTTAAATCGATGGGACATGAACCTACAGGCCTCGACGGCAGCTCTACCTTTTGTATAATGGCCAGAGAATTAAGCGGCTGCCAGGTACTGAATCAAAACTTTCTCAATCTTCAACTTGCTCCCGTTTCCTTCGATGGGGTTTTCGCAAATGCCTCTCTTTTTCATGTCCCCAAACAGGAGCTCTTGCGTGTTTTGGGGGACCTTAAAGCCGCACTTGTCCCTGATGGGATTTTATTTTCGTCTAATCCCCGCGGAAATGCGGAAGGTTGGTCCGGTGAACGCTACGGTACCTATATGGAATTTGAGGAATATCAGCAGATTTTGTTATCCGCTGGATTTGAGCCTTTGCAACATTACTACCGTCCGGCGGGTCTGCCGCGGGCCGAACAGCCCTGGCTCGCGGTGGTGAGTCGATCCCTAGAGTAAGTTTATATACAATCTCTAAAACTGATTGTGTTCGTTGAGGCGCTCGAAAATCGCTTTAGCGATTTTTTCCGACTTCGTCTGGTTCTCTAGTGAAAACACAGGAAACTCGATCTGTCCCTTGAGCCAGTTTTCCTCTGGAGTGAACGGCGTTGAAAGCTGTGCCGAGACATTGCATTGAACCTTACGTTGAGGCAACTGTTCCACTCCCGATTCGGTGTGAATTCGCAGCGGTTCCATTGAATTGAGGGTGCGCACGATCAAAGTTCCTTTTTGGGAATAGAGTTGCGTTTTTAATCTCTCTTCATCACTGGGTGTCCGGCTTAGATCCACGGGATGGAAGAGAACCCAGGTTTTGGGTTTCTGTTTTGGAGCGAGGTCTCTTGTGAATTCCATCTTGGCGACCCACCTTACGGCGGCCGTTACATTTAAAAATTCCCGGGATTGA
>CAZRZK010000027.1:0-42613 GCA_964604555.1 uncultured Pseudobdellovibrionaceae bacterium
ATTGGAGCGGGCGACGAGGGTCGAACTCGCGACATTCAGCTTGGGAAGCTGACGCTCTACCAACTGAGCTACGCCCGCACCATTAACCAAATTTTCAGTGCCCAGTGATTTCTAACGAAACGACTTTCGAGCGTCAGCTTGCAGCTGACTTCCATTTACACTGGCTCGCTTCGCTCGCGGGCAACTGAGCTACGCCCGCACCTTAATCAGAGCTCTTTTCTACACGATCCCCTGAGGGTCGTCTACTTCTTCAAGAGTGCTGTCATTGCAGCAATCGCGTTGCAAAAGCAATGACAACCCGGCGCGGCTTGGCTTTCCATTTACTGCCGCATCACAATCATTTCGATGAAAAACATTTTATTGGCCCTTTTTATTTCCGCTGCTGAACTATCCGCTGCTTCCCAAGAAATGATTGTCATAGGATTGGGTGGCTTTAACACCTGTGGTTCCGATGGTCTGACGACCATGAATCTCTATGGTCCTTTCATGCAGTTGACCCAAAACTTGAAAGAAGATCAGAGAACGATTCATTATGTGGTGGGGTGTTTAAAAGGGAATGCTCCCCCGAATGGGCAAGGTTTCTTCGTATCCAGCCGTTCTCCGAACCAAACGGTGACTGGCAACACGTTCGATGTTCAAAAAGAGATCGAAGCGCTTTCTAAAGAGCATCCCGATGCCCCTCTTTATATTGTCGGTCATTCTTATGGGGGATGGATGGCGATGTATTTAACGTTAAAATTGACGGCAACGATTCCGGTGAGAGGTCTCTTTAGTATCGATCCCATCAGCCCGCTTTGTGGCCCGCTTCAGGTGGTGACTGGGAATGCTGTCTGCAAACAGGCGCCAAAAGAATTAGATAATCTGGCCATTCAAAAAAGAGTGGGGCATTGGCTTAATTTTTATCAAGATCAAGACAGCTTTCTCCATTCGTCTGGGATTAATGAGGCAGAGAACCATTATTTCCAATACCGCGGCCCCCATTCTCAGATCGATTATGACAGCCGGACGTGGGATGCGATCCAAAAATTGTTGAAGACCGAATGAAGAGGCACTTGACCGGCCAGACCTAACACGATACGACAAAAAAATGCGGGTGTGGACAAGGCTATGGGTTGCGGTGGGTATTTTCTCATTCCAAGTTCTTGGAAGTCAGACAAGTTTCTGTAAAAAATTGCTTACGGTGGGGACTCCAGGAGACCCTATTACCATTTTGACGACGACAGATGGAACTCTCCAGCTGTGGACCGATAAAATTAATGGTATTGAGCCCCTTGCTTTGAAACAATACACCCGTGTCATTCCTTCGTTCCGTCCAGGGATGGTAGTGGATTTTGGAGTGGAGCAAGGGCCCGATCCTTCCAAGAATTCTCCCGGATATCCATTGATGGTTGCTTTGGATGGGAAGGGGAATGTGCGTTTGAGCATTTCTCCAGAGCGTTCTCACCCCTTCATCTTTAAAAATATCGATAGGCATGCGAGTGCCGTAGCTCTCTATCGGACTCCCATTCGTGACCTGGAAGTGGATATTATGTCGGTCGGATTGGATGGTCTTCATGCCGTTGAGGAACAACAGAATCCGAAGAAAAACAGAGCGAACTTCCTAAAAATTGCGGCGTTGAGGCCAATTGAAATCTATGTGGCTTTTGGTCAAGATGTCTATCGAGGGTATCTGCGGCCCGTTCCTATCCCCGAACATGAAGCCTTCTTGTCGCATGAACCGATTTTCGAAATTCGAAATCAGGTGAGAGTTGAAGGAACAGCTCCCAGTCTCACTCCCTTTCCCGTTAAAGAGGGGATATTGGATCTCAATCGGATTGCGGAAAATCGCGCTTTATGGATTAAAACCTTGGATCCGAAACTAGCTCTTAATCTCTCTCCTTTCAAAAAGGTTTACAGCCTAGAGAATTCGGCTTCGGTTGATTCCATCAATCATCTCGTCGTGCTGGATCGCAGTCATCTTATGATTGCGAATGAGTCGGGTGCGGTTTCCATCATCGATATAAAAGAAAATAAGGTTGTTGCCACTCCCCAGTTTCCAGGATTGGCCTGGCTTTCTTCCATCACCGCTCATAAAATCGGTGATGAGATCCAGGTCTGGGCAATCAATGCAGTAGATAAGAATATCTATCGCTGGACTTCCCAAAGTAAAGAACCCAATTTCAAGGTGCTCGACTCACAGCTACCGGAGAAAGTATCTCCTGTATCGATCGCGAGCACTGGGTATCCTAGGCCGGTGCTTGGAGAGGTAGCGGAAAAAGATTCTGGGTTTAATTATTTTACACACTATCATTTAACTCCGAAGGGAGTTTACGCTCAAAGGGTGTTGGTGATGGGCAGTGATGGCCAGCTTTATGGATGGCGACAAGCTGAAAGTGCGAATTCCCTGCTGACGGGGAATGAAGAATGGCGCTGGGTGACGCGTCCTCATGAACAGATGAGAGAAGCCTTTTAGTTTTTACTTTCCCAAAACCTCAGCCGTTAGCCGATCCAGGTTCTGCTCATTGGCAGGAACGACGATCGATTCAATGCGCTTTGCCTCTTCGGCATCCTCAAAGGCCTGACTCCAAGAGACGAGTGTTCCTCTTTTCGATGGGGCTAAGGCAATTGTTAAACTAAATTGATGTCCCTTGATATGTTGGATCACCACCTTATTGGGAACTTCGATTTCTATAAACCGATTTTCATTGGGGTAGTTTTTGCCATCGGGTCCGTGCATCGTAAAGGTCCAATGGCCCCCGACTTTAAATTCGCAGAGGTTGAAAGTGTTGGTGAATCCCGCGGGCCCCCACCATCGGGCTAAGCGTTCGGGCGTGCTGATGGCGGTAAAGACCTGTTCAATGGGGGCGGCAATTTCACGAGTCGTATGGAAGGTGTGCATTTGTTTATTTATCAATTTATTTGGCGTTGTTTCACATTATATAAGGTGGCGAATGGTGGGTCCGCTCGGGCTCGAACCGGGGACCTCTACCATGTCAAGGTAGCGCTCTAACCAACTGAGCTACGGACCCACACTCGACTCTCTGTTCTAGTGCATTTCACCCAGCCTTACAACGGAAAAGACTTGAAACCCTTCATATATTCCCTATATTAGTAACCTCACTTTTGAAGGGAGTCCTAATGGGCGATAAGATCCTGCAATTGAGCGATGATACTTTTTCCGGTGCGGTTGAGAAAGACAACACTCCGATTTTGGTCGATTTCTGGGCGGAGTGGTGCATGCCATGCCGTGCATTAGCACCAGTCATTGAAGAACTTTCCACCGAATATCAAGGGAAGGTTCGATTCGCGAAAGTAAATGTGGATGAGTGCAAAGAGGTTCCGGCGAAATTTGGAATCCGGGGCATTCCCACTTTGATCTTATTTAAAGGGGGCCAAAAGGTGAACGAGCTCGTGGGGAATCAACCCAAAGATCGCATTAAAACGATGCTCGACAACGCCTGATTTTTTTCTTCTTTGCCCCCATCGTCTAGAGGCCTAGGACGGCGCCCTCTCACGGCGTAGACACCGGTTCGAATCCGGTTGGGGGCGCCACTTAATTTTAAGTTTCATCTTCAGTTTAATCTTTAATCAATGATTAAACTCAAGATAAAGATTAAACTTTAGCGGCGTAGCCGCTTTGATGGTCCCATTGTTCCCTTTTGATATAATAAATGAATGGACCACAACTTTGATACGCTCTCCTTAAAACTCCAAGACCTCCAATTGCGCATCCGGCGAATCGAAGAAAAACTCTTCGGATTACCGACTCTACAAAGCACGCCTCCGAAACCGGTTTCTTCATCCCCCTCTCCAACGCCAATTCAGCCGAAAGTTCCTCCCATGAACGAACCGATTGTCCATTTTGAAGAATCATCTACCTCAAGCGACTCCAGTCGATTATTAGGTATCATTGGAATTTTCTGTTTTGTTTTAGCCGCCGGTTTTCTAGTAAAATTGGCGATCGACTCCGGTTGGTTGACCCCTGCTCGGCAAATTATGGCAGCTGCACTGTTGGGGCTTTCATTGATTGTTGCTGGCTTAAAACTCCGTCACCGGGATCAATCCTATTTCAGTCTGCTTCCCGCTGCGGGCGTTATCATTCTCTACTTAACGGCGGTGGCGGGAAATCGTCTTTATGATCTCTATTCCCCCTCCTTCACCATTGCGCTGATGAGTTGTGTGTCGGTGCTTTCAGTTTTTCTCTTCGCGAAATTAAGGACCGAAGCCTATGTAGCAGTGGCTACCGTTGGAACCTATGGATCGGTTTACCTGCTGCCTGAGTATCTCGATCCGGCCTTGTTCACCACCTATTTTCTAATTTGGGACATCACCTTTGCTGTGCTGGCCGTTTCCTTGGAAAGTAGAGCAATGCTGATGTTGGCCTCCTATTTTAGTTTAGGAGTTTTTCAATCCACCATCGAATTGCACCGCACCGGGGAAAATATTCCTTTTGTGATTGGGGTGCAGCTGGTTCAATTTTTAATTTTCTCCACCTCTCTTATTTTTTATGCCAAGCGGAACAAGGCCCTTACTCGGAATGAGTCCTGGCTATTCTTTCCCATTCTACTCTTTTTCTATGGGATCGAATATTCTCTGCTGCATCGGATTGCTCCTGACACCACTCCTTGGATCGCCATCGCATTTGGTGGGCTTGTCTATGGCCTCTATGCTTCAGCGCAGAAACAGGTCCATGATCAGGTTCTACACAGCGGGGAGATGATCTATGTTTTTTTGGCGATCGTAACTTTCCACGCCCTCTATTTAGGGGTTTTGCCATCAGTGGCTCAGATCTGGATCGGTCCATTACTTTTGGTGGGGTTAGGATTGGCCCACTCTTCTTTAAATTTTCAACGCCACTGGGGGATCTATGGGGTTGTTCTGCTTATTGGTATTATCAGTTATCTCCGATCCTTAATCGGCGATAGAACGATCGGTTGGGAGGCGATTATCGGATTGAATCTCCTTTTCAGCGCCCTGTTGCTGGGCGGGTATGGAAATTTTTCCAATAAATCGGAGCAGGAATGGTCCGCAATTTGCCTGAGTTTTGCGCACCTTCAACTCCTGGTCGGAACCTATCGGTTGATTGGATTTTTAGCGGACAAGGAGATTCTAACCCGAGATGTGAAGTCCTTTGTGATCTCCTCCATTTGGGGGATTTTGGGGATCGGCGTCTTGTTATGGGCGAAGTCCAAAAAAGATGTGACGTTGGCCCGCTCCGCACTTTTCATTCTGGGCGTCGCCTGTGCCAAGCTCTTCCTCTATGATGTTTCCATTGCCGCACCGCTGGTGCGTGTCTTCTGTTTCTTAATCACAGGGGCGGTTCTCTATTTTGGTGGCTATATTCTCCGTAAAGTGAATCAGTGGAGATAGGCCTGTTTTAACTTTTCGATGTCCAATTTCTTCATCTTTAAGAGTGAGGACATCACCGGTTCCGCTTTCTTAGGATAGCTGATCCATTAGACACGGATAGGGCATAGTTCTTTCCTCCGAGTTTATTTTATAATCGCGTTCAGTTAGGGTGTCAGGTTGCAATGCTCCATGTATCCATTCTCAAAGGCTAAGGTAGCGCCCGAAAGGCGCATCGCCGCCACCTCTACTCGCGTCGCTTCACATTCATCGTGAATGCCGATCACATGGGCCGATTCGTGAATGAGTACTTGCGCCAACTGCTTTTTGTTTGTTTTGACGGCTCGACTGCAAAGGTGGATCGTTTTTGGAGATTTGACTTTTACAAATGCCAGGATCGAGAGATCCTCCTGGCACCCTTTGAGATCTTTTCCGCGTGCAGGAGCATTGATTTTGGCCGCTTTGAGGGCCGCCTCGACCATGCGAAAGAGGGTTTTAGTTTGGGGATCTTTGGTGTTTTCTACCGCTACTTCCAGGATCTTTTCGGCAAGCTGGCGTGCGATTTCCACTCCCTCGGCCTTCGCCGTTATCTTTTCGGTCGATTCGACTGTTTCGTCGGCATTATCGTCGTTAAAAAGATCCGATTTCGGGGGCGTATTCTTTTTTCCGCAATGGGTAATGAGCAATAGGGTGAGTAATAAAGTTAAAAATAGTTTCATGGCCTTCTCCTTTTTCAGAAGGCCACATTAAGAATCAAATAGCGGAAGGGTCAAGAACGAGAGGGGAGCATTTCTAAAATATCCAACCCATCTGGATCAAACCAAAGTGGGGGAGGGTGGTTTGCCCCAAATCTTTCCCCTTTTTCTCGATGTCGTTCTTGTTGTTGTTGTATTCCGTAGAGCTCAAAATCGTAGCGTTTGTAGTGTCACTGGAGAAAGCCGCGGTACTATTGGAAGCTAACTGAACCCCCAACTCAACTCCGAAGAAGAACCCACTATTACCACCCCAACGCCATCCAATATGCGGGAGCAACAGGGTGGTGTTTACGTTCAAGGCAAAATTGACAGTGGTGCCGGAGATCACTTCAGCTTTCGTCGCATCTAAACTCTGTTTTCCATAACCAAACCCAACGAAGAGAGCGCCCCGGAATGGAAACACCCGAGCATTCACACGCCAAGAATTGTATTTCACTTTAATGTTGCTCAACGTGAGTGAAGGGAAAAAGCCGTAATCAAAAGAAAGGCCGACTAATTCATCGTAACGAGTGTCTAGCCCAAATCGGAAAGGGGTTGGAAAGCCCAGCAAGGTAACTTCAGGTCCGAAACTGACCGGGCCCAAGAGATGCGCTTTGGCAGAGGCCGGCTCTTTATGCACATCCACCACCGTCTCCTCTTTTTGAGTGACGATGGGCTCTGGTGTTGCAACCGGCTTTTGTTCCGTAGCAGCAGGGGCGGGAACTGAGGGTTCAACTGGAGGCGGTGTTGTTTTAGCTGCCCCTTTTCCTTTTTTGGGAACTTTTTGATTCTCCGCGACAACCCGCTTTAAAATGTCTTTCGATTTTACATTGGCAATTCCAGAAGTGGATAGCAGCAAAAAAATAACGAGGGTACTAAAGCAGAAAGTTCGAGTCATTTGGCCTCCGAAAAAATAATCATACCCTATTTTTTCGGAGGCTTAAAGGTTTCGAGCATTTAACTATTTTTCTGGGATTAACGAACCACCGTTTCGTTCCCTTCACTCACTTCCACGAGAGCGCAGGAAAGAGTGCCGGTAGCAGTGGCTCCATTCAGTGCACTTCGACAATCGTCCGCTCGGAAGGTGCCGCTACAAGCTTCGCCATCACGACTGCTTGTGCTATAGGTAAGTGAACTTCCATTCATGAAGAGAGGCTCGCTGGAATATCCTCCTCCACGGATCCTTACCGTGATTCGACATACACAGCGGTACAACAAAAGAGTGGTGGGATTGGAACAAGCGCGCACCACGGGCATTGGAGCAAGGGCAGTCGTACTCACTTCGCGTGGCGCGGGAGCTGTGATTGCAGTGGTTTCAGCATTTCCATTGAATGGGAATAATAGTAAGGCGAAAAGAAAAAGAGACTTTATTGGCATCCAACGTTCCTCCTAAGTGATTAAGCGAATCAGTCCAATATAAGGAGGAATTGTGATGGAAATATGGTGATCGGAATTAGGCCAATACTCTCCGGCAGATGACCGGACCTAAACGGTCGGTAATAAACCGAGGAGTGCGCTTCCAAACCGCCACGAAGCGTTCAATAAAGGGATCGCCCCGATCCAGCTTCGCTTCCTTCGCCGAGGGCAATCGATTCAAGACGTAAGTGTGTTGATCAAAAACCTGAGCACCCCAGCTAGTCTTAAAATCGAGTGAACTCGACTCTCTGAGAGAGCTTCCGAAATCGAGAGTCTCGAATCCTTTTTGGTAACAAAGTTTAATGATCTCCCAATAGAGCAGGTTATTGGGACTCATGTTGAAACTGGAGGGCCGGGAAGCGGCGAAGGGAACGGTGGCTACTTTGTTATGGAAGAGTAACATCGCTCCCGAGATCACCTCTTTCCCATTCCATACCGTTACGATCTGAGCGCGATCTCCAAAGCCCGCTAAGATCTCCTCCATGAAGCGGAGTCCATAAAGCGGTGCCCCTTTTTGGTACATATTATCGGAGAGGGCGGCGTAAAATGGTTTTACCTGATCGTGCCCGATTTTGATCTCGAGTCCAAACTTTTCGGCATTGCGGACCCGATTGCGGATCCGTTTTTCAAACCCTTTCCAAAGCGCATCGGGATCGGTCCCCAGTTGCAGTTTCGCAATCACCCAGTGCGGGGGCGATTGCACCCCGTGCCAGGGGAGTGATTCCGGGCGGGTGCTTTTAAGGATGAAAAATTTCACCTTGGAATTTTGGAGCATCTCATGGGCGGCATTCACTAAAAGATCTCGGGCCTCCGATTCGGTGGACAAAATCGTTCCGTAAGAGCCAAAAAGACCGGTCGTGATGTGCCCCTCAAAAGGCCCCGGAATCGTGAAAAAGGGGCAGGCGCCGGTGACTTCTCCCTGCGCATTTTGGACCATTAAGAAGCGGGTTTCGAGCCGATAGGCATTGCGGGCCACCCGTTCCCAGCCTCGGTGGTGGTACACATTGGCTTCGGGGTGGCTATCGATGAATTTATCCCATAAAGGATGGGTTTCAGGCGTTAGCTCTATGAGCTTGGAATTCATGGACAATATCTATCATACCCAGAAATCTTTTTCCTATTTTTGTGTTGGGTTGCGTTTTGTACGATGGAAATGTTATACGGTGCGTCCATGGGGAACCGACTGCCTGTCCTTTTTTTCATCCTATGGATTTCCACTATTATATGTACTGGGCTTTTTGCGGCCGATGGCGATAAAGAGTCGGCGCCAGGGATTTTAGTCCCTCTTGGAGTGGTTGTTACCCATATTGAAGAGGGGGCCGATCCCAATCCTGAAGTACACCTTCACACCCCTTTCGTTTTTAGCCCTTCAGTTGGCTCGCTCATCGATCCGGCTACTGCAGATCAGTTGAGATCCGAAGCGGGGGAATTAACGCCTCTTTTTAATCAGCTGCAAGGCACATTTACCGATCAAATGGGAAGTCATTCTGCCGATGAAATGAAAAAAATACTCGAGAAAGATCAGATCCAGGGAGAAGATAAGATAGGGAAGGGAATTGTTCGCGCGGTAGACGGTCAGGTTTTTTACCGGGTCGTCCATGAGCAATCGGGTCGTTCCTATATTCTTTTTGATCAAGGCAAGGTTGATAAGGAATCGAGTGCCTATAAAAAAATGATCGCCCGCCAACTGCTGGATTCGGGACCTACGAATGCCGCGGGAAGGAGACTGGGAAGAGATGTAGTGGTGTTGGAAAGAGATCCAGAGACCGGGGAAATCAAGGAAATGGATCACATTACCCGGCCAACGCCCGGTTCAAAAGATTGGTGGGGGCATTGGGGGAATGCAGTGCGGGGGAATGGAATCAATCGAGCCAATAATTTTCTCATTATTGGAATCCCGGCTACTGCAGCACAGGTTGGATTGGTTTATCTTTGGGGCTGGATAGGTGGTCATGACATGGATGTCCGACGTCTGAATGCCGCTCTGGCGATTACCTTTTCAATGACTATTAGCACTTTCGTCGATGTCTATCGAAACTATATCAACTTAGGTTCCGATCCTAATCATGCGGCCGCTATTCCCAGGCTTTTGAAACACACGCTGATCAGCTTTGGGTTTGCCTACCCTGCGACGATTGTCCGTTTTGGTTGGGACTCGATGACACGCGTTTTTACCCACGGGAATATTCTCATCAACTCTTTTTTGCATAATATCGCCCGGGGGAGTTGGCGACTCATCAGCACTGCCCAATCAGAGATGAGAACCAATAGCGGCCATTATGAATTTACTATCCCATTCCGTTTTTTTGGATGGACCCTTTTTGAAATGAAGCCCAAAATTTCCAAAGCCAATGCGCTCGAGCAGTGGATATTGGAACCTATCATGTTCAATTTTAAATATTTGGGATTGGTAGGCGCGGGGCTAATACTCCCTTTTGTTAAGCTAGATGTTGGCACAGCAGCGTTATTCCTGTCGATTCCGGTTGCGCAGGGAATAGCCATCTGGAATGTGAGGCGCTTGTTGAGAAAGATTCCTCCCGAAAAACGGCTGCCCATTCATGATGAAATGTTGAAAAAAGTGAGCGAAAGGACTCGAAAACTTTTACGCATTCCTATTACCCTTCCCCGTTCGGTTGGCCTGTTTTTAAAAAATGTAGCGACCGAAATGACCACCTTCTATGCTCCTCTATGGGCAAGGAGCGTTCCTACCGCTGCAATGGCCACTGGATCTATATGTCGGTCGCTCCTTCGTAGCGGGCCGAGGTGGTTTATTCCCGTAACGGCTGGTGGACTATTGTATGAGGGCGCCACCTTCTAATCGCATCACCGTCGAATAGGCCTTGGCAAGTTGGTGATCATGGGTCACCGAGACGAGGGCCATGCCAAATTCCTGATGCATCTGCATGACTAGCTCAAAAAGGCTCTGTCCCGTTGCCGGATCCAAGTTTCCGGTCATTTCATCAGTCAGCAAAAGTTTTGGACGCGTGACGAGTGCCCGGGCAATCGCCACCCGTTGTTGTTCTCCCCCAGAGAGTTGATTCGGTTTGTGATCCAGTCGGTGTTGCAGTTCCACTTGGGTTAATATTTTCCGTGCACGTTCCTTTGCATCAGATTTTGAAAGATTCCCGATCACCAGCGGCATCATCACATTTTCAAGGGCGGTAAATTCGGGGAGGAGATAATGGAATTGGAAAACAAAACCAATGTGGTGGTTACGGATCCGGGCAAGGGTATTTTCATCGAGGCGTGCGGTGTCCTGTCCCATGAACAATAATTTTCCGGTGGTCGGTTTTTCAAGGGTTCCCAAAATTTGAAGGAGAGTACTTTTCCCTGCACCGCTCTTTCCGAGGATGGCCACTTTGTCGCCGCGTTGAAGGGTTAGATCCACTTTGGTCAGGACCTCGACGGGAAATCCCCGTTCCTTCTGAAAAGTTTTAGAGAGTGTTTGCGCGGTTAAAAGTGGCTTGTCGGTATTCACGTATCGTCCCTCAGGGTATTAATGGGTTTCGCATAGGCCGCTCTTAGGGCCGGGATGACGCTAAAAATTCCGCAGATTAGCATCGAGCCGATGGCAATCCATAAACTATCCATCGCATTCACTTGAAATGGCAGCTTCGAAACATTGTAGATCGATTCCGAAAGGAGGGTGGGCTGAAGCCATTCGGCGAATCGGCAGAAGAGGGTGCCAAAGAAAAGCCCTAAGGTGATCCCGATCACTCCGACCAAAAGGCCATGACCTACGAAATAGATAACCAATGTGTTGGCCCGAACGCCGAGTGCTTTCAAGATCGCAATCTCTTTCTTGCGGCTCTGGCTATTCATGATGAGGAGGTTCATCACATTTACGGCGGCGAGGGCGATGATCAATTGTAAAATAACATGGAGCATCCCTTTTTGGTGTTCGACAGCGAGGAAAATATTCTGATTGATATCACTCCATTTTTTCACCGCGGCCGCTTGCCCGAGCATCTGTTTAATTTCGTGGGCGCTCGAGTCCACTTCTCCAGTGGTGAGGACCTTATACATCGGTTCCAGCTTCTGCTTTTTGAAAAGGGTCTGGAGGGTCGAAAAATCGATTTGGGCATAGCGCATGTCGTGATCGTAGATCCCAAATTTAGTGATGGCGGTGACAACGAAAGGAACGGTTCGGCGTTCCTCTCCTTCGGCGATGAGGAGATCGACGGTAGCCCCCCGTGTGAGGTTGAGCTTGCGGGCCAATTGTTCGCCGACCCAGATCCACTGCGGATTGCTTTTTTGGAGATCCCAAAGTGGCTCTTCGAGCCAGATCTCCTGCCAAGGAGTAACGCGTTTGGAGCTGTCGTAATCGACCCCTTCTAATACTGCTCCCGCGACGCCTTCTTTGATCAGCATGCCAGCCGCCATCAAAAAGGGGCTGACCGCTTGGACACTGGGGACACCGGAGAGGGATCGAATCATGTCCGGTTTGGAATCGGGCATTGTTTTTGGAATAACCACAATCTCAGAAGAAATGCGAGTGTAGTTGCGTTGGAGAAGATTTTGAAAACCCGTCATGACGGCGAGGACGACGGTGAGTTGGATGACTCCTAAAGTAACTCCAAAAACAGCAATCCATAGGGCAAAGCTTAATATTGATTTCCGTTCGGGAAGCCAGGTCTTTTTAAGGAGCCAGAAAAAAAGGGTCATTCGTATCCTAGCAATAGCAAAAAGGTAACGGATACCTTTTTACTGGTGAAAGGCCTTTAATTGGGCCGTTGCGATGAGGTTACCATTTTTACCTATCACTTGTCCTTGAAAGAGGATCAATGGACCAAATTCTCGGGTGGTGGAGGTTTCGATTGTCACCCACTCTTCGACTTCAGGGCTGCCCAAAATTTCGGCCTGGGTGATGGCGGCAAGAAAAGCTTGGTGAACCGCCTCCAATTTCCCTTTTCCTTTAATGAGTCTTTCGGCAATGCCGGCCAGTCCATAAGACTGAGCAATGAGTTCCATAGAAACAGAAGGGCGAAAGCCATGACTATCAAAAAAAGGGCGGCTGGGGCTGATCAGCGTCCGGCAGATGGACTTTTTGGGTTGGAGCTCTACCACTTCATCCACCCAAAGCATGGGAGGGCGGTGAGGCATCCACGGCTCCAGTTCACGAGCTGAAAGGGGGAATTTAAGCATTTTCTAACATCCTCCGCTGACATATCCTTTGGCATTCTGGCCGATCCACCTTAAAGCTACCGTTTAACGGGAAGTCGTTCACCGTCATCCAGTTCCGATTGAATTCCCGCCCCCAGCGGTCATTTAGCAATTGGTAGATCGGTTCGGGAGAAATTTCTCCTTTCGCGAGGAGTCCTATTTCCTCTCCCAGTCTGGGATCCGGAACCGACACACAGATTACCTCAACTCCGGCCTTTTCTCGAATAAAACTCTCGATCTGCTCGGAATAGAATTTTTCGCCACCGCGATTGATAAAAAGCTCATAGCGTCCGCGGTAGACAAGTTGTTGATCCTTGCGCCTTTCAAGGTGGTCAGGAATCAGGATTTTTTGGGGGAATTCGATTCCATTGGCGTGAATGACGGCCAGGCAGACCGAAGGCCCTTCAAATTGCACTCCTTCATCCGGAAGAAGTTCGCATTTTAGATGAGGTAAAAATTCCCCTACTTCACCATCTTCCAGCGGCTCCTTGCCAGGAGGAAGGTGGGTGATGCCGGGCGAAGCCTCAGTGGCGCCATATCCGATGCTCGGGGAATGGATCATTAAAATATCTCGGAGGGATAACCAAAGTGCTCTTTCTACCTTCGCGGCTCCAATGATGGAAGAATAGGTCTCACGGGGCTTTTTGTTTTCAGCAAAGGCGATCAGATCTTTAAAGTGGGTAGGGGTACCTAAAGTCAAAAGTTTAGAATCGGGGTGGGCAAGCCATTGCGCATGCCATTCCCGACGATATTCCCCTTCGAGTGGTAAAAGTTTTTTGCCGTAAAGCAGGCTATGGCAATAGCCCAAGATCAATCCAAAGGTGTGGTAGGGCTGAGGGTAGCAGGCGATGGTGTGGATCTCAGAGGTGTCAAATAGAGAAAGGATTGCCTTCAGAGAACTTTCGATATTTTTTTTAGAATATAAGATCAGTTTTGAGCCACTCGTCCCGGAGGAAAAGATTCCGAGTACAGGCGTATCGGGGTATTCCGGGGCCTTCGTTCCTCCTGGTAAATAACAAGAGTAGTTCCACTCGACTGGTTGCGGCGGTTCAAGAATGAGCAGCTCATTCTTTTCCCAAGCATTGGCGATGAGATCGCGAACGGCCGGGGAATGGTATCCACGGTAGTGTTTCACTTCCCTGCCATCTTAAAGAGCATGTTGTTATCATTCCAGGCATCGCCGGCGACAGCCGAAGTGAAGGCGATTCGAGAGTTTTCCAGAAGTAAAAGTTTCTTCATGTCTTTCACGAAATCGGTGTCATAGAACAAACGGATGAGGTGATGGAATCGCCTGACCCCTTTGCGGATTTGGCTTTCATAATGGCCTCCGAGATCGGGTTCATTCAAGAGGCGGGTTTCATTAAGCGCTTGATGAATCAGCTCCGACGCAAATTTGCCGGAGGTCATCGAAACATGCACGCCCGAAGAGAAGATGGGGTCTAAGAAGGCGGCAGCATCTCCGATCTGAATCCAACGGGGCCCCACCATCGATTCACAAGTGTGAGAATAGTTGGAGATGGCCTGGATCTCGAGCAAGCGCTTCGAATCTTTCATGAGATCGGTAAAGAGTGGGCTCGAACCGATAGAGTTTTGCATGAAACCTTCAAAGTCATCGCGATGGGGGAGGTGGCGGGTGTGGGTGACAAAACCCACGCTGGTTTTACTTCCCTGGAAGGGAATCACCCAGGACCAGGCCTGATTGGGAAGAACGCTAATAATAATGTCTCCTGCCTGTTTCCCCGCTTCCCGTTTGACCCCTTCATAGTGTGAAAAAACGGCGATGTTGTTGATGAGATCGTTGTTGGGTTGCCGCATCTTTTTTTGATTGCCCAAAAAAGCGATCCGGCCCGAGGCATCGGCGAGAAAACGGGTACGGTATTCCCCTTGATCGGTTTTCACCTGAATAAAATCGTCATGTTCAGTGATCGATTCGACCCGTTCCGGTTGCCGGACTTCCACTCCTAGTTTTTTAGCGTGGTCGAGGAGGTCGCTATCAAACTCTCCGCGAGGAACCTCGAAAGCCATCCGTTGATCAGGATTGGGATTGTCTTCGAAATTAAAACGGATCCGTTCATTGGTTTTATGATCGATAAAACAGGCTCCAAACTTTTGAATGTATTTTCCGGAGTTGATGGAATCAAAAATGCCGATCTCTTTTAGCAGCGCCATCGAGCAGGGAAGGAGCGATTCGCCAATGCGGAAACGGGGAAAGGTTTCCTTCTCGAATAAAACTGTTTTGATTCCCTTTTTTGCCAGCAAGGAGCCCAGCATGCTTCCACCGGGGCCCCCGCCTATGATTGCAACATCAATTAAGGTGTTTGGCATAAGATCGCTCCAGTAAATAGGTTCGTAAACTTTCTAAATTTTGATCTAAAGCCATGTCACGTTCGACAAAGGGGGTGAAGCGGCGAATTTGTTGATACAGTTGTGAAGTAGTCCCTTTTAATTGAATGCCACGGAGATCGAGCGCTTGGGCTAAACAGGTCAAGTGAATGGCCATGAGGGTATAGACCGATTGGATCACCTCAGAACATTGCACCGCCGCACTCATTCCTAAACTGACCTTGTCTTGGTTATGAGATTCAGAGGAACGGGAAAAAATTCCATTCGACAGTGTCTTCGCCAACACTTCCGAGGTGATCGCCGACATCGATTGGTGCAGCCCTTTGAGTCCGTGGTGTAAAAAACGTTCCGATTCGGGGAGGCCGGGCCAGTTGGCTAAATTGGCAGGGAGACCGCGGTTTGATTTATCATCGATCACATAGGCTAATTGCCGGTCCATCAAATCGGCCATGTGTCCTAAGCAGATTTTGAGGTAATCCATGCCGTGGCCTAAATAGCCGCCATAAAAATTTCCGCCGGTGGCGAGATTCCCCTCGCCATCGATGAGGGGATTATCAGAAACGCTATTGATCTCCCGTTCCAGCCAGCCTTCGATAAGCTGCAATGTTTCGGCAATCGGCCCTAATACTTGAGGCGTGCAGCGCAGGGAATAGCGATCCTGAATCAAGTGGCTCGTGGTGCTCTTTTCAACCGAGATCTCATGAAATGGGATCGCGGAGTGGGTTTCTTCATCTAAGATCTCACGGATCTGTCGGGCAATCTCACTCTGACCGGGATGGCTTTTGGCCGATTCATTGATCAGCGTTCCGAAGGCTTCGACCCTACCTTGCAACGCTAAACAGAGCCAGGCTGCGGCAATGCCACTGAGTCGGAGCAATTCTTGCGATTGGCGATAATTTAAAAGGGCCAGACCACTCATCATCGAGGTACCATTTACAATCGCCAAAGCTTCTTTGGGTTTAAAGGAATAGGGCTGAACGCCATATTCTCGGAAGAGATCGGATGCTTTTTGAACTCCCTGTGGGGTCTCGATCTCCCCCTGTCCCTGAAGCATCGCCCCGATATAGGCCAGGGGCACCAGATCCCCACTGGCCCCCAAGGAGCCTTGAGCGGGTACGACCGGCAGCCAATCCCGTTCCAGGAACTGGGCCATGGTCTGAATGAGTTCGAAGGAGACGCCGCTATATCCTCGGGAAAGGGAATAAAGCCGGCTCAAAAGGGCGGCACGGGTCGCATGTCGGGGGAGTTTGGGGCCGGTGCCGCAACTTAAATAGGCAATGAGATTCCGTTGTAACTCCGCCGCCTTATCTAAGGGAATCGTCCTAAAAAGACTGTCTCCAAAACCGGTGTTTACCCCATAAACGGGCACGCGACGTTCGAGGAGATTGCAGAGTTGGGTGTAGCTTGCCGTGATTCTTTTGGCGCAGGTTTGGGAGAAGGTAATCTCGGAAAATCGATCGCGATGAAAGATGAATTCGGAAAACTGCTTCAAAGAGAGGCTGTTTTCGCTAATATGGAGGGGGCGCATTTCCACGATATCTATTCCAAAATAAACGCCAAAAATTACCCTGTGAAAGGGGGGAGTACAAGGGATTCTTTAGATTGTGGAATCCGACTATTTGGGTTTTTGCTCGAGTAGTTTTTCGGTGGTGACATCAAAAAGGTGGCGGATGAAGGGGAGATCGTAACCATACTCATCCTTCATTTTTTTGGAGACGATTTCAAAAACCTTCACCGGATCCCGGGCTTGCCCTTTTCGTTGCATGTGCATCTCAGTTTCATAACGCAAGCTTTCTTTTTCACCAAAGGCAAAGAGTAGTGTGTTTTCATCTACCGGTTTAGAAAAAGGGATGCGAGGAGTTAGTTTTTCCAATAAATAGCCACGGCCTAATATCGTGAGGTGAATCGCGTGGATCAACTCATGGTTAAAAGCGGAGTCGAGATCGAGCTCTTGCTCATAGGGCTGGAATTGAATCGTTTTTGTTTTGACGTCATATAAGGCTCCCACTCGAAGTGAATGGGAGACCGAGAGTCCTGGGATGTGAACGGGATAGGTGGCTCCCACGCGGATTCCATGTTTACGTGCAAGGGCCCAGAATTTTTTCGTCTGTTCGCTCTTAAAGGCATTTGGAAATAGCTTTGGGACCTCTTCATCGAGGAGCTGGTTTAGTTTTTCATCAGTGGCATATTCGATATCTTTTAGTTTTTCCTCAAATTGTTTCCGCTTTTTGAGATGAACATTTAATTTTTTTTCGCCTCCTTCAAAATGAAATACAGCGGGAAAATGATCGGAATCGATTTGATGTTTGATCAGCAAAATTCGACACACACGATCCCAAGGAAGGTTGGTAGCTATGAGGAATGGCGACAAGAGGAGAAGGACAAGATGGAGCACGGAATTATTATATCATTATGTTAAAGATCGGTTGTCCTCTTGTTTCCATTTTGTATTTCTGTTACATGAAAAGAATGTTCCTTGAGTTCATTTACTGGAATCCTACTCACTGGGCTTAGCGCCCACCACCATTCTTTTTCCAATCAGTTCTTTTTTTTAATTACGGAGTTCGTATGTTTTTAAAATTATTAATTATCTTTAACCTTTTATTGTCTTCTGTCCAAGCCAGCTTCCTATGCGGAAAAACTCTCATTGAGGCTGCGAGGGAACTTTGGCTCCCCTGCAATGGATCGATTGCAAGTATCTTTAGTTCCCCTATCCCTAAGTTCTCGATTTGCTAGTGCAGGGGAGATTCCTCAAGTTGTCCACTTCATGAATCGGGTGCGTGAGCGGACGGTGGAGATTATTCTGCAGGACGATATCGTCAGCACCGATCCCGAGCTTCTTGAGTTCTCAGGCTATTATAATCATCCCGATACCGGGGAGTTTCTCCTGCTATTTGATCGTGAAAAACTGGTGGGAACAGTGGCCTTTGCTATTCTTTCCCCAGACAGAGCAGAGCTACGTAAGCTTTACTTAGACGATAGCTTGCGAGGGAAACGGATCGGCTTCACTCTAGCAAAATACATCATCGAAAGAGCGGAGGAGCTTCAGATTCCCAAACTCCAACTCGAAACCAACACCAAGATGGTGGATGCCATTCGACTCTATGAAAAACTGGGATTTCGAAAAATCGATCCCCCTGATCATGGGGGTTATGTGGATATTCTGATGGAGAGGTAGGGCGCGAGCTTATCGATTTTTCAATCTCTCAGATGTAGGTAAATTCAGTTCTAAGACTTCATTCCTTGTTATTTCTCTTAGATTTTCAGATGCTAATTTGAATTTAGTCTTGAGATTTTCTGTTCCTACTTCATCTTGTAGTTTTTCAAGCCCTTTTCGAATGACTTTAGATTTAGTGCTATTTTGCATGGTTTTATATCACCATGATTGCCTTAAATGCTAATAGAGTAGAATAAATGAATGCGAACTACATTAGACTTGCCACAAGAATTACTGGAAGAAGCCAGGAAATTACTTGGTTTTAAATCGAAAGCCGATACCATTGTCTTTTCATTGCGAGAGCTAATTCGGAGAAATAAAATCAAGAAGATAAAGCAGCTTTCCGGCGCCATTGAGTTGGAAATAAATATCCCACCGTCAAGACGTCGTTACATTCGAAAGTTGGGATAGCTCGAAGTTTCAAGCCATCCCAGACTTCATATGTTGGGGTTGCTTCGGCAGTTCGGTTTTTAATTTTAATTCGTCCCGATGCCTCGCAATGACAATAGATGGCGAGTTTTAGAGTGAGCTGTATGGAGCGCCAATATTTTCCGTTATCTTCAGCCTCTTTGGCTGATTAATCTGAGATAACAGCGGTAATAAGAATATCGGGGGTGTTTCTGCACTCCTACGACCCAAATCGGCTTTCCATTCGATAACAGCTTGGCCTGTTCAACGGCAGAACGGAGTGTGTTGGGATCTCGCTGCAAACAGAGGATGGGTCCTTGCCAATTCATGGCTTGGCAAAAGGGCGAGCTCCGTACATTGGGTAAAGTATGCGCGAATTTGACGGCACTCATCCCACCATCTGCAGCAAAGGCATGATCGCTGGCATTAGAAGCTTTTTCAGAGGCCAGGATAATTAACTCCGGTTTTGGTTCTTCTCGCAGCCGCCACCCCATTTCTGCCATTCCGAATGAGTAGGCATCGAGTTGATACCATCTATCAACCAGAGAGGCCCAGGGGGGCGGCTCGATGGAGAGTTTGGGATCGGGAAATGTGAATCTAATTATAGTCCAATTCATTTTTGCACCACCAATGCGGCACTGGTGCCGCCAAATCCCAAGGAAGTAATCAAAATTCGTTCGAGTGGGGTTTCTTTAGGTTGTTGCACTTGATATCGACTTTTGAATTGAGGATCCACTTCAGTCGTTCCCGGAATAGGAAAAATAGTCTGGTGCTTCAACATTTCAATGGCGGCGATCAAATCGACTAGCCCACTGGTTCCCAGCGTGTGTCCCATCGTTCCCTTGGTTGCGGTGATCGGTGCCTGGAGGTCAAGCTCGGCAAAGACGCGATCTTCGGTGGCATCGTTGATAGGAGTGGCCGTGCCGTGGGCGATAATGGCGTCGGGTTGATTTTCTGAGAGTGTCGCTTCAATCGCCGCCTTTAAACTTTTACCGGTGGGGGAAGGGCGGGTGACCGAATGCCCCTCCGAACAGATGGCCACTTTGCCTAAGCGAAAAGGGCTCGGTTCAACTCGGGAGAGTAAGACCGCTGCCGCCGCCTCTCCCAGTTGCAGTCCATCGCGATCTTTAGAAAAAGGACGGGCCCGACTTGGGGACAGGGCTCCGAGAGATCGGAAGCCTTGACGGATAAATTTTCCGACTTCGTCGACTGCTAAAACCAAAACTTCATCCACTCTCTCGCTTTCGAGCCACCTTTGTGCGAGGTAAAGGGCGCCATGGGAGGAAGCGCAGGCATTGCTCACTACTATAGAGTGAATGGGGGTGATTTCGGCGCGAAGTAGAAAAAGATCTAGAATTGGGGTTAAGGGATCCAGAGTTAGTTCATCTTCCGGAGCGGTCCAGATTTTATCTTCCAGTGCTCCTTTGGTAGAGGCCAAGATCACACCACAGCGAGGACTCAATGGAAAAAAAGGTCGGGTGATCTGAAGGAGTCTTTCGGTCAGCATATTCAGGGAAGAAAGGGTTGGGTTTTGGATAGGAATTCGGCAAATGCCTTCCGGATCCCGGTAATTTCGTTGAGCTAATAGTCCTTCCCAAAGGACCTCCGTCCCCATTCCGGCTGCTGATAGACAGGCCTGATTTTTAATCCAAATAGCCATTTTAAGTGGGGTGGAGTATACCATCTCCAGCGTCATCATGAACTGGGAACCCCACAATCTTTTTAAGTTCGAGAAACTTTCTGGGAATCGTTTTGCTCTGAAAGTGGATCCGACTTTGCCCTATTTTGAAGGGCACTTTCCCGGGTTTCCGGTGTTGCCTGCGGTGGCAGTGTTGGATGCGTCGATAGTGGCGGTTCATCTGCTCAATCCCAATGCGGGGGCTTTAAAGGGAGTTCCGGTGGCTAAGTTTACTGCCGTGATCCACCCGGGTGATCAGCTCCAAATCGAAGTCACCCCAACGGAAAAAGGAGAGTGGGAATTGGTCTGGAAAATGGGGAATGAAAAAAAGGCTGAGTTGCGCCTGTTATTGGCGTAGGCTGTGGACCATTTTATAGACGTCGTCGAGGGTGCGGACCTCTTTGAAAATATCGCCATCTACTTTAATGCCCATCTTTTCTTCTAAATAGACGATTAAATCGATCGCATCGAGGCTGTCTAAGTGGAGATCGGTGAAGAGATTGGCCTCCGGTTTCAGATCCTTCATCGGGATCTCAAAGGCCTGGTGGAAGGTGTTGTTCACCTGTTCCGTGATCTGCGCTAATTCCATATGGGCTAATGTTTTACCTTACACTGCGGAGAGAATCAAACTGGTATTCATACCCCCAAAAGCAAAATTATTACTCATCACTCGCTGTACTGGGCTTTCGACCTTTTCTTGGATGAGTTTCACAGGTGCACAGTGAGGGTCCAATTCTTCGAGGTTACGAGTTGGGATCAGGAGTTTGTGTTTCATCATCTCAACGCAGCTGATGACTTCCAAGGCTCCACAGGCCGCAAGGCTATGACCGAAATGGCCTTTTAAGCTAGATATCGGAACCGAATTGCCAAAGAGAATATGGCACGCTTGGCTCTCTTCGATATCTCCAAGCTGGGTGCCGGTGGCATGGGCATTGATATAGTCGATTTTATGAGCAGGGAGGCTCGCTCGCTCTAACGACATCAGCATCGTTTCAGCCATCGAAGCGGCTTGGGGCTGGCTCATATGAGTCCCGTCACAGAGATAGGCACCGGAAACGACTTCCGCGAGTGGGATCGCTTCCCGTCGCCTTGCAAATTCTTCCGATTCTAAAATGACGACTGCGGCGCCTTCTGAAACCACAAGCCCGTCCCGACGTTTGTCAAAAGGTCTTGGTGTGGCTTCGGGTTGATCATTAAAACCACGGGAGGCGGCGAGAACGATATCGAAGACGGCACTGCTGGTATAGTGGAGTTCATCAGCACCCCCAGCAATCACGACGTCATAGATGCCGGTTTGGATCAGTTCCCATCCCATCGCGATGGCTTGAGACGAAGTGCTGCAGGCCGAAGAGGGTGCAGCAAGTGGAAGAGAGATCCCCAATCCCACTGAAACATTCGCTGCAACCGAATGATTCATCACTTTAAAGAAGGAGGTGGAGAGTTGTCCTTCAGGCCCACCCTTTTCAATCAATTTTCTGAAATAGGTCTCCATCGTATCGGGGCTGCCACTCGTGGAACCCATCATTAATAAAACGCGCGGATTTTTTTCGTGAAGGGGCAATCGGGATTGGGTCAAGGCATCTTGGGTGGCGAGGAGGGCCATTTCCGACATGCGGGACATGCTCCGTCGCGTGGTGCGCGGAATTTTTTTTTCGTCGTAAGGCTGCGCCGGAGCCCCGACGTGGGTGAACAGCCCTTTATAGTTTTTCCATTCCGGCATCGCCTTGACACCAGTTTTGTTTTCGACGAGAGCCTGGAAGATCGATTCTGGACTGTTTCCAAGCGAACTGATCGCTCCCATGCCGGTGATGAATACCCTCATGGAATTCCTCCCAAGCCTCTATGGAGATTCAGTTCCCGGATGAGGGGTTTGATTCCAATGAGGTGACCAGCAGTTCGGAGTCCTGAAATAGCAGCCCCTAAAATACCGGGGCAAAGGGTGCTCTGGCCCGTTAAAAAGAGGTTGTTAAAATGGGTCCGAGGCCCAAAGGCTCGCATGCCGGTGTTTTCCACTGAATGATAGATACCATAGCCAGACCCTTCCGGGGAGCCGTTAAAATGAAGGTTGGTCAGGGCGGAGGAGGTTTCAAAATCCTTGATTTGAGGACTCAAATCGGGCTGAAAAGAATCGAGCAACTGGAAAATTTTGCCGGTCATCTTTCCTTTGAGTTGAAGGTAGGCTTCCGGTCTTTTGAGGAGTCGGGAGCCTTCAAAGTCTTGGAACCATTTTATCGGACCGGGAGCATGCAGCGTTACGGGATAGCGGGAGGAGGTGTTTTGGCCTCGATCGGGCCGGGTCGCGAAGATCACGGCGGTCGGATCGTCTGGAGTGCGATCTCTAAAAAGCTCCTTGGCATCTAGGGTTTCTAAAAAGTAGTAGTTTTTCAGGGGGTGAAGAGAGGGTTCCTTTTCTGCATAACCATAAACACCAAAGATGGCGGTGCTCTCTTTTAAACGATTGAGACGAAATTTAAGTGCCGGGCTAAGGGCTTCGGGATCGATCCAGCCATAAGTGACCTTGGGGTGTGCGCCAGAAATATATTGATCCGCTTCTAGGACTTCCCCTTTTTTAGTAAGTGCGCCGGTGATGGTTTTGCCGGAGGTCAGAAGCTTTTCAATTTGGCAGCGGGTGATGACCTTTCCCCCATTTTTTTCGATCGCCTTCACCAAAATATCGGCAAGGGGATCTCCCCCTTTTTTGAATCCAAATGGGCTTTTTACCATCGAATCGAAAACCAAACTGTGCAACCCGAAGGACATGTCCCAGGGGGCTACGCCATGGATCATGGTATGGGCATAGAGCAGCGCTTTGAGGCGAGGATTGTGGAACTGGGACTCGACGACAGAGCCAAGATTTACCTCCATCGTTTTTTGAATCACCGTTTCATCTACTTCTTCTTTGAGGGCGTAGGTTGGAAATTGGGTGACCGTTTCTTGAATCGATTGGAAGTAACTCTCAATCGCGTTTTTTTCATTCGGAAAAAGGGAAGAGAGTTGGGTAGTAAGAGCGTCATAACCTTTCGGAAAATCAAAACTGAAATCGGGATAGTTAAATTGATCAAAGCCTTCCGGATCGAGGCGAATGAACTGTTCCGAATCAAAGGCGTTGAGGTAGGAAAGTAAAGTGTGGAAGGTCTCCCCCGGTTCCATCAGGCCGACATAGTGGGCACCCGTATCAAATTGGAGACCAAAGCGTTTAAAGCAGTGGAGATAGCCGCCCGGTTTGACGTGCTGTTCAACGACGGTAACCGATTTCCCTTTTTTGGAAAGGAGCGCGCCACATATGAGAGAAGAGATGCCGGAACCAATAATGAGAATGTCTGTTTTCACTTTGGTTTCATGAGGGGAAGAGGCCGCCATTGATGCTCAGAGTATGGCCGGTAATATAGGAGGCGGAGTCGGAACATAAAAAGGCGATCGCCTTTGCCACCTCTTGGGCTGTACCGAATCGCCTTAAGGGGATGCGATTTTTAAATTCCTCCAGATGGGGAATCTTCTGAATCATTTCGGTTTCGATCAAGCCTGGAGCGACGGCGTTGACACGAATCCCTCGCGGGCCAATCTCCATAGCCAAAGTTTTGGTCATCGCGATTAGCCCCGCTTTTGCGGCAGCATAATTAATTTGGCCCGCATTGCCGGTTTGGCCAGCTAAAGAGCTGACATTAACGATACAGCCCGCACGTTGATGAATAAATCGTCGGATACAGGGCTTCAAAACATAAAAGGCGCCATTGAGATTGGTGGAGATCACTTCATCAAAATCGGCCGCGCTCATGAGCCCGGCCATGTTGTCCTTATGGATGCCGGCATTGTTGACTAAAATGGCAGGAACCCGGTCTTCGGTGGTAGCAAATTGTCTGTCGAGCGCCTGTTCAACGGAAGGAAAATCTTTCACATCGAAGCCGATCAATTCCCCCTGACCCCCTTGGGATTCAATTTGCGAAAGGGTTTCTTTGGCCCCTTCCTCATTTCGCCCATAGTGAACCAAAAGGTAATAGCCATCCTTTGCTAATTGAATTGCAGTCGCCCTTCCAATACCTGACGACGCCCCCGTTACTAATGCCAGCTTTTTTTTCATGAAACGAAGGAAGGTACCGCTATATTGTGGTAGAAGTCAAAGAGATGTGGTTCGCCTATTTTTTGATAACTATCGGGATTGTAGGGGGAATTTTTGCTTATGGTCTATCGATGCCACTGCTCTGGATAGGGAGATTTTTCCGTCCATGTTGGTTACTAGGGGGGCGTGTTTTACGCAGGGGGGTGGATGTTTTGATGAAGTGCCAGCCGTGGTACCGGGCGGAAATCGATTTCCGTCTGCCTCAAGCTCCCTATGTCACCCTTTCCAACCATCGATCCCATCTGGATGTTTTCATTCTACTGACGCTCATTCCGAATATCCGGTTGGTGGCAAAACAGACCCTGTTTCGGATCCCTTTTTTGGGGTTGATGATGAGGGCATTGAAATCGATTCCCATCCGTCAGGGAGACATCGCTTCTTATCAAAAGGCCATGGAAAAAGTAGGGGAGGCGGTGCGAGAGGGGGATCCGGTCCATCTTTTTCCGGAAATGACCCGTTCTCCAGAAGGGTTTCGTGGTGTTCAACCTTTCCAGTTGGCTCCGTTTCATATTCTGTTGAAGGAAAAGGTAAAGGTGGTTCCCATTGTGTTTCGGGATACCGATCGGAGTTGGCCGAAAGGAAAAGTAGGGATTTCCTTTCGACGGCCGATCCATGTACGAACTTTGGAGCCGATTGATCCAACAGAATTTGAGTCGGCACAATCTTTTCGAGATGCAGTCCAGAAACTTTTTGAGCGGGAACTATGCAGCTGAGAATTTGCATTGTTGTTCCCACTTACAATAATTCTTCTACTCTCTCTCAAGTAATTGAAGAATTATTAAAAGCAAGTCCACTTTCGATCTGTGTTATTGACGACGGTTCTATTCCTCCGGTGTCAAAGACTTGGGGTGAACGGGTTACTGTGTTGACCCACGGCAAAAACCAAGGAAAAGGAGCTGCGATACAAACGGCGATCGCTTGGGCTTTGTCGAAAGGATTCACCCATCTCCTGACCATCGATGCCGATGGGCAACACAGCAGCCAAGATATTGCACCGATGGTGGAGCGTGCACACCAACATCCTTGGGCGTTGGTGATGGGGGTGCGCAATTTTGAAGCGACCGAAGTTCCTTCGGTGAGCCGATTTGGTCGTCGTTTCTCCAACTTCTGGGTCAAGTTTGAAACGGGGACGGAGGTCGGAGATTCGCAGACTGGCTTTCGCATCTATCCGCTCTTTCACCTCCAGACGATGCGATTTCTGACCCGTCGATATGATTTTGAAATTGAGGTGATGATTCGTCTTCTCTGGAGAGGAGTAAAGGTAGAAGAGGTTCCGATTTCGGTGGCCTATCCAGCAAATCGTGTGAGTCACTTCAATAAGTGGAAAGACAATGTTCGAATTTCATTCCTGAATGCTATTTTGGTCTCTTTGTCGCTGTTGCATCGGCACACCGAACCCCGGAAATCGGCTATTGCATTGGCAATAGGGGTGTGGGTGGGAACTACCCCGTTTTTTGGATTTCACACCCCGATTGGAGTGCTGCTATCGCTTCTCTTTCGACTTAACTTTCCCATCCTTTGGGTTGGGACCCAAATTTCTATTCCCCCGATCGCCCCATTTTTAGCCGGAGGTTCCCTTGCACTTGGAACTCGGTTTTTTAAGGTCCCGTTTTTTATGCAGTGGTTATTGGGCTCTTTGATTTTAGGGGCTTTTCTGGGGCTTTGCTTTGGACTCATGACCTATCTCTTTCTTCGCTCTCGAAAGAAGAACGCTCAACGAAATTGGACTGGAAGGTCGCGCGGGGGCTCCTTTGGCAATTGGATCCTGAAACAGGTGGTTACCCACGTTGGATTGAAGCCGGCCTATTTTCTCCTCTATTTTTTAGTCCCCTATTTTTATTTGTTTGCACCGAAAGGGACTCGGGGGGCTTTACAATACTGGAGGGTGTTGCATCCGGAATGGTTTTTTTTCCGTCGTCATTGGCAGGTGCTCGTGCATTACCATGCTTTTGGAAAGGTATTGCTTGACCGATTATATCGGCGCATTCGAGGAGTCAGTCCCTTTCATTCCAACCCCAATGGATTTCACCATATTTTAGATCCCATTCAACAAAAGCAGGGCATTCTTTTGGTGAGTGGTCATATCGGTTCCTGGGACATGGCCTCCCAGAATATGCAACGGGATGGGATGCAGGGGGATTTCTACACAGTTCAGTTTTTACCCGAAGCCTCCGGTAAAGAAGCCAATGCGATTTATAACAATCAAGGTCAGTTTGCGGTCCTTGAGATTCAAAAAATGTTAAAAGAAAATCGGCCGATTGCATTAATGTCCGATCGACCAACCACCCATCGCTTGGAGTTGGCCTCTTTTATGGGAAAGTTGATTGCCGTCGATATTACCCCCTTTCGGATTGCAACCTTATTAAAAGTGCCGTTGTTGATGACGTTTGGGTTTAAAGGGGAAGGCAAGAACTACGATTTTTATGCTTTTCCGGCGAAACGGTATGAGGGAGTCAGTGCAGAGGCCTACGCCCAGGAGTTTGCAGATCGATTGAGTGGGATGATCCGCAGATATCCCACTCAATGGTTTAACTTCTATTCCTATTTCTCAAGTATTCCGAATTACTCGGCTTGAGCCACTAATTGATCCACGAGTCGCTTTTGCTCTTCTGGAGTCGATGGAACGGGATACATACCGGTTTTCAACTTGCCTGCAGTTTTATAGGCTACTCCATCCACCCGAGTTGACATGAAAAGCGGAGTTAAGATGAAAGGCCAAATAATCAGGTATCCCCATCCCTTTTTACAGGAAGGCTGATCATTTCCTGAAGCATGCCAGGTGATGTTTCCGATGGCATTGGCTCCTTTGATTTTTGCTTCCTCGATGAGTTCGGTGACAGAGCCACGAGCTTTTTCGGTGCAGTTGTTCCAAATCGCGCCGCCATCTTCGCCGCTGATCGCTCCTAAGTTTTGGCCTGAAACAGATCCGTTAGAGAGTGTCATCTCTTTAAATTCGGAAACCTTAAAATGGGCCCGATGAGTTGAACAGGCAACGGTGACAAGTGTGAGTGCGAGGATGTTCATCCAGGAAATAAATTTAAATGGCATGAGTTTAAACATGAGTTCTTCTCCTTAGTTAGTTCCTGTCGGGAAAATCAAAAAGGTGGGCCCGAAGGGCCTTCATTAATATATTCCCGACAAGAACGTATCCTGAGGACGAAGTCCGAAGGATCTCGTCATATCAAGCATTTACGATGAGATCCCTCGCATTCGCTCGGGATACGCCGCTTTCGGGAAAACATCAATGTGAGCCCCTTCGGGGCTAATTTTTTAGATTTCCCGACAGCGACTAGTTAATGCGGCAAATAGTAGGAAAGGGAGAGGGGCTTTTCAAGATATATTTGATTTGTCCTTCAACTTATTGGAAAGGGCGGCTCGGTTACTGACTCCGAGTTTGCGGAAAATCTTCTTTAGGTGTGATTTGATGGTCTCGGTCCCGAGAGTGAGTCGATCTCCTATCTCTTCATTGGAGAGCCCCTCGGCCGCCAAGTAGGCCACCTCTTTTTCCCTTTCGGTGAGTTCGGTGGTCTCGGAATTTGAAAGGTAGGCCTTATATTTTAAGATCTCTTGCTGTTTTGCCATTAGAGCACGTTGAATGGCGCGCTCTAGAATAGGGGGGCTTAAAGGTTTTTCGATAAAATCAAAGGCGCCGTAACGTAAAGCTTGGATCGCCATGTTTTTGTCGGCATGTCCTGTGATTACAATGACCGGCGGATAGACGGGTAGGGCCAATGCCATCTCCTGGAGAAAGACCGTTCCCGGTCGGCCGGGAAGTTTGACATCAGTAATAACGATATCCAATGGAGATTTGAGGAGTAGGTTTAACCCTTCTTCGATATCAGTAGCCACCACTACCTGATGGCCATTTTTTTCGAGAAACTGCTCAATCTGTTTTCGAAGGTTCAGATCATCTTCAATGAGCAGGATATCGGACATTAGGCTGCCTCTGGGAGTGAAATAGTTTGCTTGATGGGAATTCGGATCTCGATGCGAGTTCCGTTTCCTTCTTCACTTTGGATGATGATTTCAGCATGGAAGTTTTTGAGAATCTGGTGCACCACAAATAGGCCTAGCCCTGTTCCTCGTCCAGGATCTTTCGTGGTGTAAAAAGGATCCAATATTTTGGGGATATGCTCCTGTGGAATGCCGCATCCATTATCACTGACCATTAAGAAAGCTGAACCGTGGGAATCCAGTCGGGTTTGGATGTGGATCTCGCCCGATTTTGTTTCTCCTTTTTTATCCTCTATGGCATCCAAAGAATTATGAACCAAGTTGAAAATAATCTGTTGGATTTGGTTCGCAATCCCTTCCACCCAGATCTCTTCGCTACAGAATGTATAAAGAATTTGTGTGTTGGGATGATGTTCTGCGGAAAGCAGTGGCTGCATCTTGCGAATCACTTCGTTGAGTTCAAAATTTTCGAGTGGACTAGGAATGGCGAAGTAGAGGAGATCCCGCGTGATTTTACCCATGCGATCCAGTTCCGCTAAGATCAATTTTCGAGTTTCCAGTTTTATCGACGGATCGGAATGCAAGATGAATTGGAGGGTGGTGAGAGGGGTGTTGAGTTCGTGGGCGATGCCGCTGGCAAGGGTTCCTATGCTGGATAATCGATCTTTGAGCAGGAGATCCGTCAGATATTGATTCAGTTTCTGCTGCATGAGTTCAAGACTTTGCGTGAGCTCTTGAAAGACGGCATCGGAGGGGAGATGAGGCATGGGGGCAGAATAGTTTCCTGCATTGATTTGGGATCCCATTTTCCCAAGGCGCTGGATCCAACTTTCCATTTCCCAGTTTCTTTTTTCAATTTCTTTCAATGCTTCACTGAGCGCTTCCTCTCGCACAATTAACTCATTCCAGACAATCTCGGCTAGTACCGCTGAGAATAAAATTAAAATTTGTAAGAGGATAAAAGGAAGGGTCGGGGTGGGGGTGCTTGTATACCAAATGGCTGTTAAGGAGACGATGCTGAGCCCCGCCATGGCTATGGAACGACGTTTTCCTAAAATGGGTGTCGCAAAAACCGTGATCAATGGAATCAACATGGTGATCGGATGAAATACAGTGCGTGTTTCATAAGTGAGGTAAAGCACTTGGAGGAAGAGCAGTCCCAGACATGTTTGTGGAAGGAGTGGGCGGAACCTTTTATATTTTCCTAAGTAAGCAATGAGAATAAGCGCGCATCCGATCCCAAGCACTGTATAGGTGTAGGTTTGGTAGGTCTGATGAAGGTGCCAGCTCAGTTTTTGTTGGAAATAGAAGAGGATCCCAACACAAATGAAATGTCCCAGTGCCAAAAGATAGCAGATACGCCCCAAACCGATTGCAAAGCTTTCCCGGACTTGTCGAAACCGTTGAAAAATGGGATGGCGCGTCGATTTGGGCATGGGTACGCGATCTTATCGGTTTAATAATTGTTAATCGTGAGCCCCCCGTTTCCACTGACAGATAATGTTCTGGAGATGTTGAGGGACCCAATATTGGGGACGGAGCTCGATCCGCCAATCGAGAGAGGCGCTCCCGCGAAATAAAGCACCCCGCTGACCATGAGACTTCCGTTCCCAGAAAAGCTGGCAGCAGCAGTGGAATTGCGATCTTGCCAAATCGTGATGCCGGCATAAGGGCCTGAGCTCATCGGACTTAAGCTCACACTTCCATTTCCACTGATGCTAATTCCTTCTGAAGCGTTGCTAGGAGCGTTATAGATCAATACCCCGTTTCCGGTGAGTACCGAGTTTCCAGAATTGGTAAGCCCACCGCCATTGATGTAATAAAGCCCCGGGTTCATTGTTACGGTAGCTCCAGCAGCGATGGAAACTCCTCCATTATAGAGGCCGGGGTTCATCACAGCTGTTGTGTTTTTAGCCACTACATATTGAGTATTACTTCTTACCGTGAGTCCAGCCATTGAAGGGGCGCTGAGGGAAGCCAAGGGGTCTATCACTTCTGAAGCTCCTGTTTTAATATTGGCAGTCATGGAGCTACTCCCTCCGTGAGTCCAGTTACCAACCATTCCGACTTCAGGTGCGGTGATTACCGCACTACCGGCTAAGGTAATTGCCGAAGCAGCGGAGGAATTGACTCCAATCTTCCCACCATAAACAACCAAGCTTGCACTGCCGGAAGCATCGATTGCATTAGAGGCGGTGGGATGAAGCACCAATAATCCAGGATTGGCGGCGACTGGATAAGAATAGGAAGTGGTTACCAGATGGCTCACTCCATTTTCTACCTGTTTGTTGGGGACATATCCTTTAGCGGTGATGGTGTAGAGGTTTCCAACCGCGGCGACGGTATATTCATAACTTCCAACGACATGATTGTTGATCGTCACACTCTGTTCAGGGCTGCTACCGGTCCATCCAGGTGAGACGGTTTTGACATAATACTTTGCCTCTTGAAGAGCCGACTGGGCCAGGAATTTTGCCTGGACTCGGGCCTGCTGGTTTTGACTGTCATTGATGGAGCTGTTTTGCACATTCAGCAGTGCTAGCCCCGTCACTTCTAATAGGATCAATAAAGCTAGGAGATAATGGGCGATGATTCCTTTTGCGTTCAACATACGTTCTCCTTCCTTACGGGACATACACACTGATCCCATCGATATACCAATGGGCATTGGTGTGGTTCAGTGATGTCGTAAATTTAAGCTGGTTTGTGTTGCTTAAAGTGTAACCTGAAAGATCGCTGTCGACCTGACGAAAATTGGGAATCGCTTGCGCTCGAGTATCGCTGAAAACAGTTCTCCACTGACTTCCATCATAAAAGGAAACGGTGAAGGTATTGGGTGAAGAGATGGTTCCACTATTCATATAGTAAAATCTTAGGCGGGCTGTTGAAATGCGGGAGAGATCGATAGGAATCGAGATGGAACTGGTGTCGGAAATGTTGGTTGTGGCAGTGTGGGTGATCTCATATAGCCCGATTTGACTTCCCGAGGTGATCGACCAGGTGCTGGAGCTGCCAGCAGTGATAGTCCAACCATTGCTGAGAGATGCACATTCGAATCCTTCATAGAGGATATAATCTCTCTCTCGCAACGAAGGTAAAAGAGTGTTGGTGAGCTGGAATTGCTGTTGATCGTTATTGCCTTTCGCTCCAATCGTTGCATTGAGGAGATTGCGTGAACTGCTAAATTGGGTGAGAGTGGGATCGAGTCCTGTCGATAAAGTCTTCCCTCCAGTGCAAGCGATGGGGCCGGCAGTCGATTCCTGTTTTCGGTACAGTTTATTTCCATCTTTCCAATAGTAATAGATCCGATTGTTGTTTCCATCGGTCATGCAGAGCTTGTAGCAGAGGTTGTCATCGACATAGACCCCTTTCATCGAAGCGATCTCATTTTCCAAAAAATCGAGAGTGGATGAAACCTCGACCCGCATCTCTTCATCCGATTGAGCCGCGGTAAAGGCGGCCATGGCGGGTGAAAAGAAGGCCAGCATTCCGACGAGCAGGATGGAGCTCACCGTCATCGTCATCATCAATTCTAATAGGGTAAATCCATTCCTCATAAAATCTTCCTTAGGGTGCCGCAAAAAGCTTATACAAAGAGATCTCTTGGTTCGTACGGGTGTTTTTGACGGTCACGGTCACTAATTTGAAACTGGTACTCCCATCGGCCTGTGGGTTAAAATTTCGGCTATCAAAGTTTATAGTCGGGGGGCTAACATTGACCACTTCCACGTATTGAGAAAATGTGGGAAAGGAGTTCATCGGGTTCCCTGATTCATCTCGTGGCGGGGAGAGCTCTCCCCAACTGAGATTGAATTGATTATAGTCGTCGATATCATTAAAAGAGCGACGATCATATTGGATGACTTCGCCATTCTCTGGACTGTTTCCAGGGAAATCGGTGCTTTCCTGGAATCGCCGCTGAGAGATCTCATTGAGAAGACCACTCGCTAAATAATATTCTTGAACGGTGATGGCATTGCTGGCTGAAGTGATGAAGGTCACGTTATAGAGATAGGAGAGGGCAGGAATCCCTACGCCGAGGATCGAGATGGCGCAGATCAGTTCAATGAGTGTAAACCCTTTCTTTTCCACAAACGTACTCCTTCCATTCGATTCTATTTCACTCCTCAAATATGGAGGAAAAATTGTGACCGGCATACTTCCTCCACCATTGAGGACTAGCTTTAAGGGTGAGGAGGTACGTATGTGGATCATTCAACTCTTATTTTTAATTCCAAATCTTTCTGCCGAACAAACCGCGGTTTCATTTCGCTACGTTTTCGTGGGGACGGGAGCGAGTTGCGAAGAGGCGGTACAGCAGGCCAACCAGTTGGTGAGCGGGGGCCGCGCAGAGGTGCTTGAAAATGAGGTTTCCACATTGCAGGTGTTTTCGGGAGCTGCTTCGAGCGCGCTCTGTGGCCAGGTTCTGCCAAATTCTAGTCCTACTCCAGCTGTCTTGGGGGAGCAGGGTTGGAAACCTTCAGGGACAGGACTGTTGCCGGATGCGGAAAAGGGAGAAGATCTTCGTTGTTCATTATTAGAGGATGGAAATTATTCGACCGGCCAGATTGTCGGGGGTGCCTGTTTGATGCCTGAAGTGGAGGAGTAATGGCTCCCCCGAACAGGGGATATGGGGACGGAGGCAGATCCGGTAGACTTAAATCAAGTTGAACGTTTACTGGAGGTAATAATGATAAAACATAATAAAAACAAGGGTTTCACGCTTGTAGAACTCATTATCGTGATGTCTGTAATTGGCCTTATTTTAAGTGCCGTTATCCCTAGCTTAAGGGGTATGCAACAAGAAGGTCAGTTGACCAAAGCAGAGTCTGAACTGCAGACTTTGAAAACGGCAGTGACCTCCTATTGGAGAAATAATAGTAACGCTTATCCCGATAATATTCACTCCACCTTAGTTGGAACGACTCCCAATATTATTGGCAACACTTTAAATGATCCATGGGTCACCGATGCTGACAATTCAACCTATGGGTATAAAACTGGAAATGATGCAACGTTTGGAGATTACTTCATCATCTATTCCAAAGGGCCTAAAGGAGATACTGATCCTGAATTCAGTGGCGATGATCAAGTCGTGAATTATTCCGGAAGTGGCCGTGTGGTGAGTAACGCGAAAATTGTAAAAGCCGTTGAGGAAGCTCCAGCCGAATAATAAGCAAAAATATCAATCAAAACATTTACGGGCTGTTTGGGTTATCTACCCTGCAGCCTGTTTTTTTTGTTGGGTTTTGTTGAAAAAGCCCTATCTGCAGCGTCATCGAGCTCATCCTCGCTCCAGCGTACTGGTAAGTACGCCTTCGCTCGGCTTCACTCTGATTCCTTGCATCTAGAGATTTTTGAACAAAACCCAGTAAATTGGAGTGATTCAAACGGCTTTTTTGATGGGGACGACCGGGGCAATCTTTTCCACGCTTTCCGCAGGGCCAATCACACGGACTAGTTCCTCAATCGTGGTTAATCCCTGATTGATCTTCTCAATTGTGTTTTGGCGAATGGTCATCATGCCTTCTTGCATGGCCAGCTGAAAAATATCAAATGGGCTTGCTTTGTCTTTTATCAAGGTTCTCATCTCGTCATGAATGATCAGCAGCTCCATGACGGGTACTCGTCCTCGGTATCCTTCCTGATGGCATTGTTGGCAACCTTTTCCCCGAAAGAGGGACGGGGGATAGGGTTCTGGAAATCCGGCATCCTTATATTCTTTCGGGGTGGGAGTGTACGATTCCTTGCACTTATCGCAGATTTTTCTTACGAGGCGTTGGGAAATAATGGCCTGCAAAGCGCTGGCAACGGTAAAGGATTCGAGCCCAAGGTCCATGAATCGGGAGATGGTTTCGGTTGCCGAGTTGGCATGAACGGTGCTGAGAACCAAGTGACCGGTCAGTGCGGCTTGAACACCAATCGAGGCGGTTTCGAGATCCCGCATCTCTCCCACTAAAATGACATTTGGATCCAAGCGGAGCATGGCTCTCAGACCCGAGGCAAAAGTAAATCCTTTTTTGTTGTTGACCTGAGCTTGGGAAATACCTGTCATTCGATACTCAATCGGATCTTCAATAGTCAGGATATTTCTTTTGGTAGAATTGAGATGGGAAAGGATCGCATAAAGACTTGTCGATTTTCCCGATCCGGTGGGGCCGGCGCAGACAATCAGGCCATAGGGCTTCTCGATTGTTTTAATTAATTTCTGCTGTTCCTGGGCGGGCAGCATCATGGATTCCATGCGGATGCCGCTTTTGTTGGCATCCAAGATACGGACGACGATCTTTTCCCCGTGTTCGGTGGGGTAGGTGGCGACGCGGAAGTCAACGATCCTGCCGGCAATAGGAGATCGGAAAGTGCCATCTTGAGGCATCCGAGTTTCTGCAATGTCCATATTGGACATGATTTTTAGGGCGGCACTAAACGGGGGGGCAAAAAGTTTGTCGAAACTTTTTACCTCTCGTAAAAAACCATCTTCTCTGAAACGAACTCGGTAACTATTTGAAAGCGGTTCGAGGTGGATGTCGCTGGCTCCTCGGGTAACGGCACTGTTGATGAGGTAACTGATAACCTGAGCGACTGGCCCGTGAGGATCCTCAATCCATTTCTGATCATTGATATTTTCACTGCTTGAGAGCTCTTTGGCTCTTTCCTCTAGCAGGAGATCGATGTTTTCAGGAGTCTTGGTAAATTCTTGCAGGCGATCCCGGATTTCAGTGGGATGGCAGAGAACAAAGTGAATAAAGTGGGAGGTGTGTTTACTGAGAATTTGGGAAACATGCTGTCCCTGGAAGAGGGAACTAATGGCAATGGTGAGCATGTTATCTTTGATAGAGATGGGAAGGATTAAAAATTGAGTTCGGAGATCTTCCGGAATGAGGTGAACCACTTCAACGGAGAGGGGAAGCTCACGAATGGGAAGTGCTTTGGTTTTAAAACACTGCTCTTGAACCTCAATCATTTTCTGTTCGGAGATAGCTCCCAGGCGTTGGAGATTAATCAGGATTCCAAAGTGATTCTTGAGGTTCAACTTGCGCGCCTCGTTTAATTGTTCGGGAGTGATGCCGAAATGAGCCGTGAGCTGCTCTTCGAGAAAGCCTTCTTTGAGGGTAGGGTTCACATATTTCGTATCGGCAATAAACGGATATGGCTAAAGGTATCCGTTACATTCTGCCAAGCGTCTATTAATTGGCAGAATGTAACGGATACCTTTAGCCATATCCGTTTGTTGCCGATGAGATAGGGAAGCGTAGTGCCTTTTATATTTGGATTCTCAGGGATGAGGTGACTTAATGCGTCGGTATCAGTGTATCGCTTACGATCAAGGTGGGCGAAAACATGATGAAAGTATCGAAGCGGCTTCCGAAGCCGAGGCGCTCGAACATTTTCGCAAGCGCAATTTCATCCTGATCGAGATGAAAGAGGTCAGGAAAGGGGAAGAGGGCAAAGGGGCGGCTCCCAACGGCAAGCCAGAGAAGGTCGGGGGCGTGCCTGTCATGGCCATACTCAATTTTTATGAACAACTTTCCTTCTTGCTCAAGAGCGGTATTCCTATCTACACCGCGGTTCGAATGCTGTCAGAAATGTTCGTGAATAAAAATCTTTCCAAAATTTTGAAAAATGTCTTGTTCGTGCTTTCCGAAGGCTACCCGCTTTCGGTGGCTTTACAAAGATATCCCCAACATTTTCCTTCGTTTCATACCAGTTTGATCAACGTGGGTGAGACCTCCGGGAATTTGGATGAGGCTCTCAGTCACTTAGTTGATTTAGTGAAGGAGAGATTAGAGATCCAAAGAAATCTATTTAAGGCCGCTGCCTATCCGGTATTCCTATTGGTGTTGTCGGTTTGCTTGGTGGTCGGGCTCTTGGTTTTTATTTTTCCCGAGTTCCAACGTATTTTTGCCTCGTTTAAGGTCACGCTTCCTCCCATCACCCTCTTTTTTATTTCGGTGAGTGAATTCATGAGAGGGCAGGCGATTGGGATCGTTGGTGGATTGGCGTTATCTATGGTGGGCACGGTCCATTTTCTGTTTAGTAAATCGACTTCGGGGATGAGGGATCAGTTCTTCCTTAAGATTCCAGTGGTGAGGGATGTCTTTGTCAGTATGTTTGTCGCCACCTTTTCTAAAACCTTTGGGAATCTTTTAAAAGCGGGAATCCCGATTTTGACCGCCCTCATGATTTGCAAAGATACCATTCAAGGGAAATTCAAGGAGGATTTTTTCGATAAGGTCATTTCCTTTGTAAAGGAGGGGGAATCGACTTCGAAGGGAATGCAGAATTCCCCGCTCATTCCAGAGATGGCGTATCAACTCATTTTGGTGTCGGAATCTACCGGACAAATCGATGGCATGATGGAGAATATTTTTAAGTTCTATCGCAAACGCTATAGCGAATTGCTCACTACTCTCACTGCAATCGTTCAACCCGTTTTGATGTTTATGGCTGCCGGGCTCATTGCAATGGTCGCGATTTCACTCTTTCTTCCGCTCTTTAAATTGGGTTCGACCATTCGGGGGAATGGATAAGATGGATTTAAGTTCAATCAAAACGCGCATTGTACTTTTGATTGGGGGGCTACTCGCATTCATCTATACCTATGGTCTGCCCTACTTGAAAGAGACCGGTCGGATCAATTCCCAGGCAATTAAAATTCAAAAAGAGCTAACGGGACTCAAGCAACGGGCTGCCGATTATGGGGCTAATTGGGATAAAGAAATGTCAGCAAAGGAGAAAAAGATTCGGGAGCAACTGCCTGACACCGTCAATTCCGCCGCAAACTTAGACTATCTCGTAAAAGAATTTGAAAAGGAAAACCCGAAAAAAGTAAATTTCATTTCTGCGAGTTACCAGGCCTCCACCGCGAGCGAATTTAAGATCAAGGAAAAAAAGGAGACGATCAGTCCTAGGGTGAGTCGCTATAAAATTCGCACTCAAATGGAACAGGAGAGAGTGATTCCTTACTTAGAACATCTCGAAAGGTTTGCCACCCTCCATCACTTGGAAAATGTAGGGGTGAATCTCACCAAGAGTGGGGATTTTCCCCTTGAGATGGAGGTGGTTATTGCTGCCTATCTGGCTCCGAAAAATTGGGTGACGGAAGAGGTTTTGACTGCTGAGGATAAGAATTCCGTCCCTGTTGATCCCAATCAATGGCAGAACTGGTTCCAAGAAGGGGCCACAACAGCTAAGAAATCGCGTGAAATCAGCCAAGTAAATCCAGATGCAGGAGTCATCCGTTTTAAGATCCAACAATTGATGGGAAACGGCATTGTGGTGGATGAGAACCTCTACGAGGAGGGGGACTGGGTAAAGGGGTGGAGAGTTTTGAAGGTGGACAATCTAAAGCGATCGGTGATTTTACAGCAAGGCGACATTAAAAGGAGGGTTTCCATTCCATGAAAATCCTAATCTATCTATTTTTATTACCCTTACTACTTGGGGCTGAAGAAGAGAGTTCCTTCGTTGAACTGAAAAAGATCAGTGTGGAAGGGAGTGGGGAGAATCGAAAGTTATTTTTCTATTTTCTACCGGAAGCCCCTGTCTATTTCATGCGCCACGATCCAAAAAAAGGAATCACCGAATTTGTTTGGAAAAATCGATCTCAACAGGTGTTCCAGCAGGAATATAAAGGAGAGGCCGGTGACTTGCAGAAAATTCAGGTTCGTACCCAGTCTAAAAATGAAAAAGGAAAAATCACTGTTTGGAGCGGAGCGGGGTATCATCCACAACTCGAGAGTCAGGACGCGCGCACATTAGCCCTGGCCTTTCCTGAAGTGGGGGGGAATAAAGCTTCTGCTCCTCGGATAACCTTGAATGTTAAAAATGCACCCTTGGCGAAGGTCTTGCGATCGGTTGCGGCGGAAAGTAAACGGAGTCTGATTTTTGGGAATGAGGTGAGTGGAAATGTGTCGGCGAATGTGACCAATCTGGAATATGAAGATGCGATTAGTAATATTCTGCGTCCTACTGCTTACCGGGCGGAACACAATGGAGAAGTAACGATTGTGCGTTCCGATAAAGCAGGTAAAGCGTTAAGGGCATTTCGAGCCAACTACATCGACGTGAATCAAATCCTTAAAACGGTTCAGGATGTCATCTCTAAAGATGGTCAGATCAGCGTCGATACCCATACGAATACCTTATTTGTGATGGACAGGGTCGATGTGCTCAGTAACGTCGAAAGTATGATTAAAATCTTGGATCACGAACCGCGACAGGTTGAGGTGGAAGCGGCGATTGTGGAGCTCGATAGTAGTAAAAGTTTGGAGATGGGGGCACGGCTCTCTGGACCTTTCAGCGGGACGGAGGTATCCGGCAATATCCGAACTGAAAATCTTTCTCCTATTGACCCCAATTTAAATTCCTCCAAAGGGATGTTTGTCGGTTTAAGTTGGCGAAGTGTTCAAGGGATCCTTTCAATTTTAGCCCGGAATGGAAAACTGAGCGTGATTGCGAAGCCAAGGGTGGTGGCACTGAATGATCAAGAGGCCTCTATCTTGATCGGTTCCCAGATTGGCTACCATACGATCACCGTGACCCAAAATGGAAATGTCGAAGATGTGAAGTTTTTGACGGTAGGAACACAACTCAAGATCAAGCCGCATATCACTCAATCCAATGACATGCTTCTTTATATTCGTCCAGAGATCAGCGATGGCTCTCTCGATCCTACCACCCGTCTGCCTTCGACCAACACCACCAGTTCAGAAACGAAAGTCCTAGCTAAAGATGGACAGACGATCGTGATAGGGGGGCTCTTGCGCGATCGGCTAGAGAAAAAAGTAGATAAAGTACCGATTTTAGGAGACATCCCCATTTTAGGACTTCTCTTCAGGGGGAGTTCTGAATCGATGACCAAATCTGAAATCGTCATTCTTCTCTCACCAAAAATAGTCGATAAAAACAGTTCTAAGGTGAGTGAGCAACTGGGAAATTCCATTTTGGGTCGCGCAGCGCAGGATTTGGAATTGGAATTGAGCCCGGCCAAGGGTGAGGTGGGGCGGTGAGTGGCCCATTACAAAATGGGGGCCAAAATTGGGGGCAAAACGGAGTCGGGCTCCATATTACGTTGAATCGGTCGTGGTTGGTTGTGATCTCAGAAAAATACACCGAGCCATGGGTGGTTCCCATTGAGCAGGGAATTGATCATATTGAAAATTGCCTCACGCGTGTTTCCGATACTTTATCTTCGGAGGGGCTTTCGGGTTTACCTGTTTTTCTTTGCGTCAGTGGACCCGCCGTCCAGCATTTCTTGATCCGAACACCTAAAATGAGTCAGGCCTTGATGTTGAAAGCCTTTCGACTCCAGATGAAACAACAGATGGGGGAAGAGCCCACTCACTTGGCACATGTTCCCATCTGGAATCAGAAGACCGATCAAGGGGATTTGCAAGAATATGTAGTAGCAAGCATTTATAAGCCTTTTCGTGATCAGGTCTTTCAACTCTTCAAAAAACACCAACTCAACATGGGTGGATGGGATGTCGATCTATTGGCCTACTATCGTGTGAGTGATCTGCTCTGGAGAAAGTCGCAATCGGATGAGAGTACGCGATTTTTAATTATTCTGGGAAAAGAAAATTGCCAGCTCATAACGATCAGTTCACAAGGGCAACTTTTAAGCACTACACTCGCGATGGGGGTCGAGCTATTTGAAGAGCAACCCGATCCTAATTTCTACCTTCCTTTGTACCATCAGGTGAAGACCCAGCTCTACGCCACCTGCAATGAATATGCGATCCCCTTGCCGACTCATTTCCTTCTCCTCGGCGAAGGAGCTACTTTTTCTGGATTAAAAGAGGGTTTTGCCAATGAGCTCGGGCTCAATTTGATTACTTCGGAAGGGCTTTTTCCCAATGACGCCACGGGTGCGGTGGGGGCGATGGTCCAGCGACGGAGTTCGGTCCGTTTTAATTTCTTCCCGAGTCGACGCAAAATGCTCTGGCGTTCCTTTCTTTTAGGGTTGAAACGATTCCGATTTAACCCTTCCAACCTGCCTTCCTTCAGTTCACTCAATCTCAGCGAGAAGATGGGCGGGTTTGTTTGGCTTGGGGTTGGGGGAATTGCTCTAGCGTTGTTGTTTGGCATTCCCATTTACCTTCGTAACAAGGCCAGCGATAAGCTGGCTGTGGTAAAGCGGGAATATGAGAAATCGGCGCTCTATACGCAACAGATTCAAAAAGGACAGACCCGAGAAAAGGAATATGAAAAACGTGTCGAGCTGATCAAGCAGATGATACAGAAAAAAAGAATTCTGAGTGTTGCCATGAAAGAGATGATCTCGGGAGTTTCCCCTAAAATGCGGATTCATGCCGTTCAATTTAAGGGGGAGACACTCGTAATTAAAGGAATTGCCAGTTCCCACACCGATATTCAGGATTACTTGAAGCAGGCGCAAGATTTTAAATACTTAACTGAGCCGGTTCCACTTGCGATGAATGATGAAAATGAGGGGGCCAGTTTCGAAATCCTCTTTAAAGTAAGACAGTAAATTTATCATGCAATTCAGTCTTGTTAAGAGAGGGTGAACCAACCCAACAGAGGAGATATAGGAGACGTGTCATGACGGCCCCTAAATATCATCGCATAATGGAAGAAGGACGGTTGAGGACTCTGCAGTAAATGAAAAAAACATTTTTGCTCTTTCTCCTTTATTCGATCTCTTTTCTCTTGATCGAAGGGATTGCACGTGGTGTGGAGTGGATTTTTTTTAAGCCGACCCCTAAAATTTCTAAAGCCCTTCCTAGTAAGGAGTCGCGCGAGCTACGAATTTTGTTGTTTGGCGCGTCATTGGTAAAGGGGGAACCCATTCCCGAGGTCGGTTTTGCGGAACAGCTCAGGTTGCAGTTGGAGCACCGCTATCCCGATCGCAAGATTCGCTTGATCAATTTCGCTACCTCTTCTGAGCCTTCCTCGGTGACATTAAAGGTGATGTCCGATGTTTTGAGTTCCGATGCTGATGGAGCCATTGTTTTCACCGCCAATGAATTTATGAGGAAGGCGTCGGAGTCGGATCTATTGGCTGCTTATGCCATTCAGGAGAGGCTCTATCCTTTTGCGATCGTAAGACTGACTAAAAAAATCGTCGACAAGATCTATTATTTAAGAAAAAAAGAAAACCTGCTCGCTGTTGGACGTCCGGTCTATGAAAGAGGCTCCGCTGCCTTCCTGGCAAAAGAAAAAAACTTTCAAAAGAATGTGGACGGCATGGTTCGGCTAGCCAAGGAGAAAGGAGTTCCTCTTTTCATGCTAACCGCCCCCTCCAATGAATTGGAATGGCCGCCGGTGAATGATGCACTGGTCCCTTCTTTTGAAGCGCCCACTCCAGGGAGTTACCGTGCCCTATTCTTGGAGGTCCAGAACAAAGTAAAGAATGGAGATCCAGTCGAAGCGGAAAAATTTTTGAAACCGGGTTTAGAGATTTATCCCCGGGATCCCTCGCTCCATTTTTTGATGGGTCAGATCCAATGGAAAATGGGCCATTTTCAAGATGCGAAAAGAAACTTTGCTTTAGCGAGAGAGGGGGATCCCTTTCCCACCCGGCATTTAGATAGTTTTAATGACTATATTCGTGAATCGCTACCTGAACTCCAGGTGATCGATACCCAAACGCTGTTTGAATCTCAATCTCCCCATCAGGTAGTGGGATTTAATCTCATGGCCGATAATAGTCATCCTAATCCCATGGGAAATGATCTGATTGCGCGTGTGTTAGTGGCACGATTTGAAAAGTTGGGATTGATTTCACAAACACAAACCGCCTTTCTTTCTCTTTCGGAAGTACTTCTGAAGGCGGGATTTACAGGCAATTTGAAGACAAAATATTTCATTACCAATGCATTGACTGCCCTCCGTCCCCCTTTTTTTCATCTTTCAATCGCGCACCGCTATTTGGAGGAGGCAAGGGCTTCAGATTCAAAACGTTGGGATATCTATGCGAATCTGGCAACCCTTTCCTTTTTTGAAAAAGACATTCGGAAGGGAACCCAAGAGTGGCACCAGGCGAGGAAACTGGCTGGCAAATCTTGGAATGAAGAGCTTCTCCTTAACCAAAGCCCCTACCTTCCGATCGCAGCAAGGCTAGCAGGGATTGAAAATGTCTTAGAATAGTACAATCCTACTCTTGCCTTGGCAGGCTCTGCTCTTATCGATATTCATTTCATTGATTCTTGCCGATGGATTGCATCGGTGGGTGGAGTTGCCGGCGATCCGTTTTGGCCAGGACATTTTTGGCCAGGACATTTTTGGCCAGG
>CAZRZK010000027.1:42713-51436 GCA_964604555.1 uncultured Pseudobdellovibrionaceae bacterium
TTGCCGGCGATCCGTTTTGGCCAGGACATTTTTGGCCAGGACATTTTTGGCCAGGGCTTTTTTGGATCGAAGCGCAAGATCTGATACAGTGAAATAGGGGGGGGAATAAACATGAGAAAGAACCAATTTCTATTAGGACTTCTTTTTTTACCGTGGATATCAACTGCCGGGACACTCCAGTGTTCCGATGCTCTCGGGAAATGGGTTTACCGAGTTTGGACCTATGACGGGGGAGCGGCTCCCAATCCCTGTATGATCACCTATCGGAAGTATTGGGGTTATGACGGGATGCAGCTCGAGCGCATTACAGGCACCCCTGAAAATCCAGGTGCAGGAGGAGATATCATGGATAATATTGATCCTCGTACCGCTTCAATCCTAGAGACTCATGGAGACATGTGGAGTGGGGGGCATACCTTTGCCCAAAAAGTGAAAATCTTCCGAAAAAGCGGTGCGCCGATTGCTGAGGGATTAGAAGAAAAAGCGATGGATATTTACCTCATTTGCTCGGACAATTGGCAAAAAGGGGCCCCGTAATCATCGAAATAAAAGCCTTTTGGAGCCGAGTATAGTAAGGCTGTCTCCAATAGTGAAAGAAGATGGGCAGTTCCAAGGCGACTCGACCTGGAACGATTTTAAAGTCTTTGGATTTATGAACCAAATGGCTGGGGACCACGGCGCGTCCCCAGCCCGCTTTTACCGCATCCAAGATCGAATAGATCTCATCTAAGTAGCACCTTTTAATTTTACTAGAATCCTTCTTTTGCAATTTAAGGTAGTTGAAAGTGGTCCGATCGGTTGGATCATGATCGAGGTAGCAATCGGCTATCGTTTTTACCTTCGCGCTTTCCACGAGTACATTTTTCTCCATTCCTACTTGAACCGAGATCACATCTTGTCGATCCATGATTTGATTCGTAAAAATAAAATCGAATTGATTTTGGCAGAAAGCACGGGGGAGTTCGTATAACTCTCGAGTCGATATTTCAATCTGGAGGGAGGGGTTTTGTTTCCTAAAATCGGTCAAAAGGGGAATGAGAATGGAACGGGTCAGAGTCGAAAAACTTCCAATCCTCAAAATTCCGGTGAGTTCCTTCCCTTTAACAGCCAAACTTTCTAAAAATTCCTGCTCTGCATTTTCTTTTAGTTGGCAGTAACGGAGCAGTTTCTCTCCGGTCTCGGTGAGTTGAAGCCCGGAATTTTGCCGGAGGAGCAGAGTTGTTTCTAGTTCCGCTTCGAGGTTGAGAATGCGTTGGGAAAGGGCCGATTGCGTCAAATGCAAGTTTTTGGCGGCTTGGGAGATATTTAAGGTTCGTGCCACCGCTAAAAAGGCCTCGATTTGGAGAGAAGAGAGCATAGGGATTCATTAAATCGATAGCTATATTAAATCAATCGATTTCACAAGAGAGGGCCTTTTCGATAGAAGAGAATTTATGAGAGGCAATATCGCCTCCCTAAAATTGAACGTTGAGGGATTAATGAAAACAATCATTGCCATTTTTTCGATCGTATCCACACTGGCTTTAGCCAATATTGAAGAGGTACAGAATAAGATTTACCAACAGCCGATCCAGATCTTTTGCGATGTGAGCACACGGGTGGTTGCCAGTCAGCTCAGCTTAGGCGTGAATCCTTTATCGGGTGCGCTATACTATACAATGAAGAAATACCATGCGACCGAGTCGGCTGAAAATTTTCAACTCAGTGGAATGAATTTGTTCGGTATGGACCAAAAACTGACTTTTGATCGAGGGTTTGGCAATATCGGAATCACAGGAAGCAATGTGATCGCAACTAGAGTCGAATATAAACAACTCTATGCCTCCTTCCATTTCGTGAAGGAGAACGGAAAGATCAAGGAACCTAACCTGATCCAGATCAATGGGAAGTTTTATGATCTGGGGGGCCCTATTTCCTGCACCGTCGTCGGGGAATAGGCGATTACTTTGGTAAGTACTCCGGATCAATCTCCGATACCGGTAACTCTGCCGCCGCTTTTCTCTCGACCTCTGCCAAAGCGGTCGAGAGATAGCGTTCCGTATAACTCGGAATGATCACCACAATCAGTTTTCCCTTGTTTTCGGGCACTGCCGCCACCCGCAGCGCGGCTGCCATCGCCGCGCCAGAGCTAATTCCCACCGGAATCCCTTCCTCTTTAATCAGTCGACGGGCCATTTGGATCGATTCTTCACTGCTCACCTGTTCAATCTGATCCACATATTCCACATTCAAATTGCGAGGAATAAAACCTCCTCCGATGCCTTGGATCTTGTGAGGACCTGGTTTGCCTCCAGAGATGACGGCCGATTCCACCGGTTCTACCGCTACCATCCGGACACTGTTTTTCTTGCTCTTTAAAACTTGCGCCGTTCCGGTCAGCGTTCCTCCGGTGCCGACGCCAGAAACGACGATATCTACTTGCCCATCGGTATCCTGCCAAATCTCAAGAGCGGTTGTCTCTTTATGAACCGCAGGATTAGCAGGGTTATCAAACTGGCTCGGCATAAATGCGCCCGGAGTTTTCGCTAACAGCTCATTCGCCTTTGCAATGGCCCCTTTCATGCCTTGCGGACCAGGAGTCAAAACCACCTTCGCCCCCAACAACATCAGCAGTGCTCTTCGTTCCTGAGACATGGTTTCCGGCATGGTGAGAGTCAAAGGATAGCCTTTAGCGGCGCAGACAAAGGCCAGAGCAATTCCGGTGTTTCCGCTGGTGGGTTCAATTAAAGGAGTGCCGGTTTTTAATTTTCCTTCCCGTTCCGCCGCTTCGATCATGGCGAGACCAATGCGATCTTTCACAGAACCTAATGGGTTAAAAAACTCCAGTTTCAGGAGAATATTGGCGGGAAGCTCTTTCCCGATCCGTTGCAGTGCGACTAAAGGGGTCTTTCCGATCGTTTTAGTGATATCCTTATATACTCGCATCAAATCCTCCTAAAAGATCGTTATGGGACAATTCCTTTCCCTTTTCAATGGGTCTTCTGATAACCCTGCCAGGAATGCCCACTACCGTTGAGCCCGGAGGGACACTTTCAATGACAACAGAGTTGGCTCCGATCCGGGATCCGGATCCCACCACAATATTCCCAAGTAACTTGGCTCCTGCACCGATCACGACGTGGCTTTCAATTGTGGGGTGGCGTTTTTTTCGTTCAAGTGAGGTTCCGCCGAGACTGACCCCTTGGTAGAGAATGGAATCGTCTCCCACCACCGCCGTTTCACCTATCACAATCCCCATCCCATGATCAAAAATGACCCGCTTTCCGATGGTAGCCCCCGGATGGATTTCGATCCCCGTTAAAAAACGCCCTGTTTCACACAGGAGACGGGGAAGGATGGGGATATGGCACCGATAAAAAAAATGGGCGAAGCGGTGAAGTACCCAGGCTTTTACCCCGGGATAAAGAAGCAGAACCTCCCAAATCCCAGTGGCTGCGGGATCATATTTGACATAAGCACGAAGCAATTCTAAAAAATTTGCCATAATTCCAGAAAAAGATTCTCCCATCATTTCAAGCTGCCAAATTTGCCGATCATGATAAGGAAAACACCTTAATTAAAAAAACGCTTTGGTTTTAGCCTCACCAAACTGTCGATCGGTTGACACCCCTCTCCTTTCAATTGCCTCCCTGATTTTAGCGTTAAAATAAAATCAGCTAAAGGCAACTGTTCGGCAACGGAGGTTAGTATGAATCGGTTTACGCGCAACTTAAATAGATTTTTTTGTGCCCTACTCATTTCTCTTCCTTTTATCTTAGCAAGCTGCGGGTCGAATAAAGATTCCTCCGTCGGATCGAAAAACCTATTCGCGATCTCCGATAGTGGTTTCATTCCAGGCGGAGGTTCGACTTCGACCACCGATTCAGGTGTGATCCCGGCTCCTACGGGATCCACGAGCGAGAGTAGCGGGACTTCAACTTCAAGTTCCGATAGCACTCCCTCTTCTTCAACATCCAGCACATCCACGGAAACTCAATCTTCAGCAACAGGAATTACCGATACTACGGGCAGTTCCTCCGGCACTGACGTTGGCAGCTCTACGGCATCAACCGACTCAGGTTCTTTAAATAATGATCCGTCAACGACCAGTGATAGTGGCACGATTGCCACGGGTTCTGGCGCTACCGTGGACAGTGGGACTCTGCCAGATTCATCTGAATCGTCAGGAGCGACTGCGAGAACCTCGAACACAACCAGTTCAAGCGATTCCAACAGTACCTCTTCGCCCTCCACAGGAGACGGGACGGTGGTGGCGAGTAATAGTTCCACCGATTCGAATTCTGGACCGACGGTCTCCGGTAATACCAGCTCTTCCTCTGGCAGCCCAAGTGACAGCTCGGGCGATTCCGGCGGGGTATCTACTGATTCTACTGGCACGGCTTCCACCGGAGAGGGCACTCAATCGAGTTCCGATCCCATCGTTTCCATTGATCCCGCTGCAAATTCTGATGAGGAGATGCCAGGAGAACTTGATGAAGAACCCGATTCAGAAGAAATGCAATGCTCCGGTTCTCCAGCCGTCATTGACGGTGCTATCCTACTTTTAGATCCCAATGCCTTCGCATCATTAAATACGACAGGTAATGGCATCATTCATGCGAATGCGGCAGTCCGAGTGAATTCGAGCCATGAACGCTCTGCCTTCCTTACGGGAAATTCACAGGTCATCACCCCGGAACTGGGAATTTATGGCGGAGGAAAAATGACTCCAAATGCGAGCATTGTTTGGAATCATTCCTCTCTTCAGTTCACTCACAGGGTGCCTTTGCAGGATCCTTTGCGGAATTTAGCCGCCCCAGACAAGTCGACCCTTCCCATCCGTTCGACTTCAAAGGTTCAGTGGACCCAGGGTTCACACACATTGGAGCCGGGCGTGTACCAAGGCGGGATCTCTCTCTCTGGAAAGGCAAATCTGACGCTGATGCCGGGAATCTATTATCTTAAGGACGGCGGTTTATCGGTGTCGGGACAAGCAAGCCTGACAGGTTCGCAGGTCATGATCTATCACGATCCCGCACAGTGTGGGGATCGGGTGCAACTCACTGGCCAAGGAAAACTGTCTTTAAGCCCACCTACCGATGGAAATTATCGTGGCATTGTCCTATTCCAAAAAAGGGAGGTAGAAGCGGAAGTCACCATGAGCGTTGGATTGGGTGATTTTGAAGTCACGGGAATGGTCTATGCTGCCAGCGCGCCGATTAAAATTTCGGGTAATGGATCGGGAAAAGTGGGATCTCAACTCATCGGCGGCAGTTTAGAAACCCGGGGCAATGGATTCTTCCAAGTGATTCGTCAAAGTGAATTGGCGCCTCAAGTTTGTCCCTAGGTTATGGTAAGATATTTTGTAACAAAAATGGCTTCTCGTCATATTCCTATCTTTCTCTTGAGCACAGTGCTTCTGATATTGGCGTGGTCTGGAGTCGCACCTAAGGATCGATTCACCTGGATTTTGGAAACTGCACCGGTTTTTATTGGGTTGGTTATTTTGGTGCTGACGCGCAAACGGTTCCCACTCACCCACCTTCTTTACACACTCCTCGCCACCCATGCCGCGATTCTCTGTCTGGGGGGCCATTACACCTATGCTGAGGTCCCTATTGGATTTTGGGTTCAAGAACTGTTCCATTTTTCCCGTAACCATTATGATCGGCTAGGCCATTTCGCCCAGGGTTTTTTTCCTGCGATTTTGGCGAGAGAGATCCTCATTCGAAATGAAGTCGTTAAGCGGGGGTGGCTTTTCTTTGTTGTCTGCTCTATTTGTTTGGCATTCAGCGCTTTTTACGAATTGATCGAATGGTGGACGGCGATGGCTACAGGGGAAGCAGCCAGTGCGTTCTTAGGAACGCAAGGAGATGTTTGGGATTCACAATGGGACATGTGTTGGGCTTTGATTGGCAGTATTCTTGCTCAACTCATACTCAGTCGAATCCACGATCATGCCATTGCTCGGATAGGAGGCGTCGATGAAAAATCTCATTAAAATTATCTTTGTTTTATCTTTTTTGTTTTCCTTATCGGGATATGCCGGCGAGAGACAAGAAGATGATTTCTGGCAACGGACCAAGAAAGCGGCCAAGCGGGCCGCAAAAGGAATCAAAGAAGGCGGCAAGGAAGTGGGAAGGGCTACCCAAGAGGTCTTTGATTCCAATGATGAAGATCTCGTAGCGGAACGAAAAGGGAAGAAGAAGGTTAAAAAGGCCGATTCCGATTGATAAGTAAACCGGAGAGCCTCCGCTTTTCGGTGAATAGTTTAAAAAAAGATAACCCTACTCGTTCAAGGTAGCATCGCCCTTGCAATCCTCGCCATTCACTGGTTTTTGGGGGTAAAGAAGAGAGTTCATTGGTTATCGTTCGGTTTGGGAATGCTAGCTTTTATTATTTCTATTTTGTCGCAATATAACGCCAATGTTTTCGCACAAAATTTCAATCGAGCCAGCTATTACTGTTACGACCCACAAGACAGCGAGCAATGCAGTCAAGCATTGGCAAAATTGGAGCGATCTCCCGCCGGCTCCCAAAATCCACTAATGGTGAAAAAATTAGAACAAGCTCAAAGCAATCGTGAAATGCGCAGAATATTGGATTCCGCGGAAAAGATCCCGTTGAAATAGTGACTTCTTCTTTCCGAATTCAAAAAACACAAATTCGTCAGACAACCCCCAGATTGGAAATCTGACTTGGGGTGAGAGGGAGATCCAAGGATTAAGGCTGAAAAATTAACTTATCAACAATATTGGCAAGGTCCGCGGTCTGGTTGTTGCTGGTTAGTACCAGCTGTTTTTGGTTGGGATGTTCCCAAAATGTTCCCATTGTAATATGGCAACTTACAAACGCCGATATACACGTCGCATAAAGGATTGGGGTGACTTTTGAAATAATCCTCGATCTGTATCCTGAAGTTTACACTCTTTATTGGCCAATATAGAAACTAAATATTTGCCGGGGTGCGGAGTGGATCCATCGCTTGCTTGGCATGGTTAGGTTGAGCCCTCGCAAGCCTAGCGACCTATTTCCCTATTTCTTTTATCTGATTTAGGTCGATTCCCCAAGCTTTACAGACGCTCTTTATTGAGCTTAGCGTCCGGTTATCCTGTTGGGTTGGAGGAAGATTTGAGTAGGCCTGTAAGCTTTCCACTACAGGTCGAGACAAAGTCAGGTGTGACAGTTCGGGTTCAGAAGGCGGGGGATTGTTTCTCGTCTGGAGCAAATCATTTGCGTAGGTAATAATATACTGAATGGCATCGATGTGATTGGGATTTTTGGAGTCCTTGACCCACTCTTTCATCACTTGAAAAAGTATGATTTCGAATTGATAACTTTGTACCATATGCAACTGTCGTTCATCTCCCAGACCCCCTTCTCCTTGGGCATTGATGTTATGAGACCCAGTTTGGAAAATGTAGCCTGGCAATTCATTCCAGAACTTTCTTGTGAACTTATGAGTCTTTCCATACTCGGCTAAACGCTCTACAAACGCATGCCTTAACATGATTAATCGAGCGGTGGGGTATCGGTGCATGAGACCAAACGCAACCCCAATTTCAGTAATCTTCTCCTCATTCATTTCAGAAAATAGAACCGAACGAAGTACCAGTGCCATACGTACCTCAGCGATATCTAACCCTGAAGAATGCGCTTGCCACTTCCATGCGGAGCTATGGGCGGAGGTTAAAGATTTTTCGGATATGAAACGCCCTTGGGGCTCGGGGGCATTCAGTATTAGGTCTACTAGCGCCTCAACTTCTTCTCTAGAGTATTTCGTTTTCTTGGATAGTGATTCGATACGTGCAGCAATATGAGTCCACAATTTGTCAGGGTCTGCATTAGAGGGATCAAGCTGTTTAGCTAGCTCCTTGCAGGATATCATAGCAAAAGACATGTGGGGTAAAGCGGATGTCAAAAAAATTAAAGCAAAAATGAATGAAGGGAATTGCATAAGGCTCCGAAACTGAACACAATTCATTGGAATTATATGACAGTTATTCGAACGAGTCTATCGACATTGGCTATGTTGCAAGGAAGGACTATGAAGAATCGGTACGTTAGGAATGAGAAAGGTTACAGTAAATCTTTCAAAACCGATATGGATGCTTTAAGGAAAGGGTTTAAAAAAGCCAGACTGAATTTTGAAGAATGAGGCACAAAAAAGAGGAATACCGTACAAAACTCTGATGAGAATATTCATCATTGAAGGTTTTCAAAGGTTCAGAAAAACCGGCTAGGTCTTGCTTTTATAAAGGAACGTACACAGGGGGCCAAAAAAAAATCTACTCTTAATGTGAAAATAGAGCAGGAAAATTTCATAGTAAGCCTAGTGCATTAAAACATGTTTCAGTCTTTGATAAAGCGGAACGCCTCCCGCTTTTTGTGTGTTGACTCCCTATCCTACTAATTTAAGTATTACCGACTACGCCTCCTCAAAAGTATGGTGGGGATCGAGGTTTGCAACCGTGGACCGCCATTCCCTTCGGAGAATAGTGGCATAACGTACAAAACTATCCAAATAAAATTGAAAATGGTTACTTTTGTACATCTCTAATGGTCTAAAAAACTTAGAGCTGTCGGTGACGCTAAGGTCACAGGTTTTCTATGGTATTTAAAATCATTTATTTGTTTTGAGTGGTTAGCCCTGCCAAATGATAATATCAGGAGGTTTTTGATATACAAACTTCCTAAAAATCAAATTTACACTGATTCTGGTTGACTGGCTGACTTAAAAAATA
>CAZRZK010000028.1:0-50155 GCA_964604555.1 uncultured Pseudobdellovibrionaceae bacterium
ACCCCCCAGGAAGGGTTCTCACAGAAAAAGATAGGGGATTATTGGATTTCCTTATATAACAAGGGGTCAATCGACTTTGGGTACCAAAAAGTACCATAGCCAATCAAATTTACTGGCTATGGTACTTTTTGGTACCAAAAGTCGATTGACCCCTTTTTAGCTGCGTTGGTAAAGAAAGCGGATGGAGTCGTAGAGCTTTTTGGGGAGTTGTTCCATTTTTTCCACTTCCCAGCAATAGCCTTTTCCGGCCATTGCGAGACGTTGTGAGCCCTCTAAGTAGCTCCCAGGGCCGTGGAGGTGCAAGACGCTCAGGCTATGAAATTGGTGGGCAATGAGTTCGGGATCTTTCCCTTCAGTAGAGCGCCCATCGCTGATGAGGAGACCAATTTTTTTAGAGCTGGGGAAATGAGCCAATTCTTTTCTCCCTTCCTCGAGCCCTTTTGCGATGTTAGTGAAGCCTTTCGGTTGAGTTTTTAAAAATTCTTTCAAGGTCTGTTCAATACTCTCCTGTTTTTGGAAGGGTTTGATGGTTTTGGCATCGGAAGAGAAGAGGACGAGGCTGCTTTGTCGGGGTTCTAGTTCCAATAAAAGCACCGCGGCGGCAATGCTCGCTAAAAAATGTTTTTGTCCCGCCATGGAGGAGCTGCAATCGAGCATCGCGCAACAGGCGATCCGTTTATCCTCTTCCCATTCGATATGGATCGATTCGGGTTCTTCGATGCGCCAGTTCTCCTCTAGTGTTTCTTCGAGTGCTATTTCGCCCATCAATTGAGTCATTGGCTCTGTTTTGCGAATGCGAGGGCGGGCGGGATGGAGCATGATCTTTTTGGCAAGTGAAACCACCTCATGGGCTAACGACTCTTTGTTCTGAAACAGTTCTAAAGGCAGTTTGTAGTCGACTCCATCGGCCTCAAATTCCCCTTGGGGTTCTCCCAATTCAGGAGGAAAAAAGGTTTGGGCCAGAATGCCCTGCTTTAAAGCCCCTTTAACTTTTTTTTTTCACCGGAGGGGTTATTTTCAATCTGTTCCAGCACTTGGAGCAGGTCCTCGTCAGGGGAGACGAGTTCTAACCGGCCTTGGAGGGCCAACTGGCAAGCCGCCGCAAAGCTCATCCCCGCGGTCATCAGTTCCGCTACGGCAATTGCCGCCCGAATGCTGGCTCCGCGCTTAATGGCGGGATGGGAACGGGTCGCACGAATCGTGGCAATGATTCGATAATTATCGGTATCGGAAAGTTTGGGCACTTTCAGTTTGAGAATTTGCCGTTCTTCCGATTCCGATTGGTAGTTGAGTTTTAAAATTTCAAATCGATCCATCAGAGCTTCCGAGAGGGCCTGAGTTGCCGTAAACTCCTTGGGGTTCTGGGTGGCGATGACCAAAAATCCTTTTTTTGCTTCCACCCGGCCGATTTTGGGAATTTCTATCTGACGTTCATCTAATGCAGGAAGAAGAATATTTTGAACTGCCTCAGGCATTCGGTTCAATTCGTTGATGAAGAGGACTTGTCCACTGCGCATGGCGAGGGTCAAAGGACCGTCGACAAAACAGCTGGCGTCATACCCTTTTTTCATCACCATGGGAGGATCGAACCAGCCGGTCAGTTTCTGCTCTGAATATCGCGTATCTCCGTCTACGCGAATGGCCTTCATGCCAATACTATTGAGGGCTTGAAGGACGAGGTAGGTTTTTCCCACTCCAACGGGGCCTTCGATCAACAGATTCCGTCCCAGTTTCAGGAGAGTTTCAATTTGAGAAAGCTCCTGGGCACGTCCAATTAAATTCGAAGTATGTTTCTTCATTTGCCTTTTTATTTCTTTGGTTTTTCCTGACGCTTCAACATCTGCTCTAATAAGAAGTTTGCCACATCACTGGGGCGGGTGCCAATGGTAAAACCGGCATCAAAACCTAATTCCAGGGCCAATTGGTGCGTCACCCGGGGCCCTCCAGCCACCAGAACAAAGTGATTTTCAAGCCCCCGTTTTTTAAGCTTTGCCAGCAGCTCCCGCATATCGACGATATGGATATCTTTTTGAGTGATGATTTTGGAGAGCAAAATAGCATCAGCCTTTTCTTTGACTGCTCTTTCAATCAATTCATCGGTGGGAACCTGACTTCCCATGTTAAAGACCTTAAAACCTTTGTAACGTTCAAGGCCGATATCCCCATCAAATCCCTTCATGTTCAAGATGGCATCTAGACCAACGGTATGGGCATCATAGCCGGTGCAGGCCCCTACCACCCGAATCGGCCGTTTCAGCTCAGTCAGGATGAGCTTGTCGATTTCCTTATAGCTTCTTTTTTCGGTGATGAGCTCCGAGATCTCAACCTGATTGTAATCTAAATGCCGATCGGTACGCGCAAAGATCACAAAAAAGGAATAGTTCACGCCAGCTTTGGACATATGGGCCACTTTGACGTCGAAAAATCCCCAGGAGCGGACCATCTGAGTGGCCGCTTCGCGGGCTTTTGGGGAGGGCTCTATCGGTAGAGTGAAGCTCATCTGGATGGCACCATCATTGGTGGTGTCACCATAGGGAAGAATATTGTTTAGCTCGGGCATATCCGGCTCCCCATCAAATTAAAGAAGGGATTGAGGTATTCCTTCCGATCGATTTCAAAGACCCCATCCCCTCCTTTTCCGCCAGAAATCGGCCGTTTGACGTCGGCAAAGATCCCCTTCTCAATTGCTTTGAGAATTCCCATTTTGTTGATCTTTTCAAGAAGAACGACGGTGTTGTCCAACACCTGATTGGCGAATTTGGCGATGAATCCATCTCCGCGATAGGCAAATTCACCGAGCGCGTTTTGCATGCCACCTAAAATATAGTTCGCATCACGGATGCTCCAAGTTCGGTCCTGCAACCATGGGGTGTGGATCGCTTCGGTGGGCATTCCCAGTAAAATTGTTCCTTGTGAGGTGAGAGCGCCAATCAAATTAAAAACGGTATCGATGGCATGTCCAAAGAAAATATCCCCCGTTTTGTATTTGGTATTGCACATGTATTTCAGAGGGGCTTCGGGAAAGATTTGCCGGGTCATCTGGGCCCGCGCAATTTCCATCAAGATCACATTTTCATAAACTGGATTCATCTCCATGGCATGGCCAATCGCCATCAGCTTTGGGTCCATGCCGGCATTGAGTGCGGCGACTTCATTGATGAATTGGCTTGCTAATACCTGGTTCCCGCTTTCCATCGCATCGGTGGTTTTCATGTAGTTGTCCTCACCGGTCATAATCCAGATATTGGAAGCGGAGCAGATGAGGCGGGAAAAATGCTGATCAACCAGTGTTCGGCGCATGTTGATATCGCGAAAGAGAATGCCATACATCGCATCGTTCAACAGACAATCGAGCCCTTCTATCGATGCTAAAGCTGCAATCTCCGACATGCATAAGCCCGAGCAATAGTTGGTGAGTCGAATATAGCGGCCGATCTCTTTTCCGAGTTGATCGAGTGCCTCTCGCATCACCTTGAAATTGGCCTGGGTGGCGTAGGTTCCCCCAAACCCTTCGGTCGTGGTTCCTTGTGGGACATAATCAATGAGACTTTGGGCTGTGCTTCGGATGACGGCAATGATCTCCGCTCCATCCATCACCGCGCTTTTGGCCTGGGTGACATCCTCAAAAATATTTCCGGTCGCAACGATCACATATTTCAAGGGGCGCTTGAGGTGCAGGGGATCATTTTTCTTGTTTTTGAGCTTTTCCCGCCCTTTACGATAAGTAGAGAGCCGGAGATAACTTTCTTTGGCCAGTTGGTTGGCCACCTTAAGGGTGATTTTGCGGTCTTGTAGAGAGAAGGAGGAGAGCTGAATGGTCCGATCTAAAATTCCTTGCTGGATCTCAGATACTTTTTTTCCCGTGGCCACCATTGCATTGGCGACACTGAGCAGGGCTCCTTCTTGAATGCGGCCATTTTTTTTGAGGTCGTCCACAATATAGTTTGAAACGGGATAAAGGAGCTCCTCATGTTCTAGCGCCTCATTGAACCCCAAAAGCCGCAACACGGCTCGTTCTGTTCCAACCGTTGAGTGCACCGCAATCAAGGAAGCCACGTCATTTCCAATCGATTTGGCAATCTGACGGCAGCGGGCAATTTTGCGCTCCGATAGGGGGAGTTTAGCAGAATACATGATGGCCCATTGTGCCGAAGGAAACGGGGCTTTTCAAGGTGTCTGAGTATAGATAAGGTAGTCGAATGGCCATGCTGTTTTTTTTATTTCCTGTAGCTTTTGGGGCTTTATCGATCGACCCTGCCTTGGAAGAGATTGATTCCACTCTAAAATCTTGTCATACGGTGGAGGCCTTTTTGAAGGAACTTCCCGATGAATTTAAGAAAAACTTCATTTTCATGACCAAAACCGAAAGCATTCAACCGGCAGGGCCCGATAGTCCTCGAGTGATTTTGCAGAATGACACTTCTAAAACCCTTTTTGCCTATAGCACCTTAAAGGATGAAAAAGGGATTTACAGGGATGATTCGATCGAGATGATTCAATTTGATGAAAAGCAGAATCGATTCCGCTTCCACCGGATCGATTTTGAAAATCGAAAAGGGAAGCTTTCTCGCAATGATGAACGTTGTTTGGTCTGTCATGGACAGAATCCTCGCCCCAATTGGGACACTTATGATAGTTGGGCTAATGCGCTTCCTTTTAATAAAGACCGTTTTTATCAAAACTCCGAAGAGGAAAGAGCAATCCATCGCATTTTTGCCAGGCGGAAGGTTGACCCGCGCCTGAATGTGCTCCAACTTCCTAAAGGAGTCGAGGAAAAAGAGGGGAAGATAATAGTTACCTATACTGATGATGAGGTGACTCGGGAGATTAAGGCCCCCGATGGGGTGGAAGTGAAGCAAGGGGGGAGTTTTTTTCTCTTTCCGCACCCGAAAAGCGAACTTCCAAAAAGTGAAGGGCAGGGGACTCGCCTTTTTGATGGAGTAACGGGTTGGAATGTGAAACGTGTCGTCCAAGAAGTGTTAAATGCCCCTACCTTTCAAAAAATTCAGTATGCGGTTTTAGCGACGGTATTGGATTGCAAAAATATTCAAGGGGGATTTCAAAACTATTTTAAGCCAGAGGAAATAAGACGACGAGAGGCTTTTTTTCGAGGAACGATCGATACAGTAGAGACCGATACCTTAACCCGGATGAATTCTCTGCTTCCGATTAAGGCCAATATCCAAAGAAACAACCTTCGAAGACTCATCCAACTTTCTCAAAGTGAACAAGGACTCACCCGTCTTCCTAAGGAATTGGAAGCGGAGATCACTCGCCAGCTTCTGCGTCGAAATGCGAGCGTTGAGTTTTTTACCGAAGATAAGGAGACTGGGTTGAAACAACCGGAGCAGTTTACCTTAGCTCCGATGCTGGCGCGCTTGCGTTTTATTCTGGAACCCGACGGAGTGAATGTGGGGAAGTGGTCTCTATCTAACTCCAAGCGATCTGAAACCTACACCTTTGCCGATCGTTTTAATTTCTATCAGGTTGGGATAACCAATAGCTTACGGGGACTGATAGGGCCTCTGACTTGTGAGGATCTAGCTAAGAATAGTCTAGCTTTCTAGTTCGCTGACATACTCTTTAATGGCTTGGTCTTGGAGGGGCGCACTCGTAATGAAGCTCAACCCCATTCCAGAACGGAGTGGGTTGTCACTCGTCCACCTCACGATAGCGGCGGTGCGAATCACTGAAACTGATACTGGTTCAGGTAAAGGGATCATCACATCGAGAGGGGTGTTGATTGGAATGAGGTGCGGTGTTTCCACAAAGCAACCTCCTTCGGAGATATTGCGAAGGACTGGATAGTGCCATTCCTGAGCCAAATTTAAGATCATGGGAAGATGGGTTTCAAACCGTTTCTTTTGACGCCACCAACGCATCTTGGGATCGAAATAGAGAGAACGGATGCGGGGGTTGATAAAATAGCCAATCGTCATGGCGTAAATAGCTAAATGTGTCAGCAATGGAATGATGGATTGACTCTTTGCGGCGTAATAGAGCTGCAGATCCCGAATTCCCCAGATGGTGACCATACCGACCAAGGTATACCAACCGGCTCGGGTAACCTTTAATAGCCCCATCATCAGAATCGCCGGGAAAATGACTCCTAAGAAGAGATCGGTGTAGTAGAAAGGCTCTTCGAGAAAGATCCACCGATGGGCCGTTTCAAGCGGGAAATAGAGGAAGAGTAACGCACAGACAAAGAGCAGAATTGGCTTCTGGCGCATTCAATTATTATAACACTTATTATAGAGTGATCGCGTGATCTATCTGCCTATCTTCGGGGTGCTTTCGTTTGGGAGACGGCATTGGAATTGGAGTGCTGCCTTTTATTCAGAAAGGCGCCTTCCTTCTCTTCTTCTTTTGGGTGATTCAGGTGAGTCGATATTTAGCCAACCAGAAAGCTCCCATTGCTTTGGGTGGGAATTAACGCCTTTTCCTTTACGTGACTGATCGGTTTAATGGAAAAATGCTCCTATAATGAATGGGAGCGGTTGACGAGATGTTGATGACAGGGGGAACCTTTTCTGTGTAAAGCAAATCTGGGAGGGGAAAGTGAGAGCCATTCTTCGTGTTTCTATTCTATTCATATTCTTTTGTAGTGTTACAAGGGCCGATTCGCCTCACGGGCAAATGAGTGTCTTTGCAAATTCACCTATTATCGCAACCGATCGGAATCAAAATATCTATGTGACGGGGAGCACTCGTCTGGAGCATCAGCAATTGGTTAAGCTCTTTCCGGATGGAAATTTAGATAAAAGTTTTGGCAAGGATGGAAAATTGCAATTGCCAGTCAAATTTCCTACCGGCTTTCATGGATTGAGGATTCAAGATGACGGTATTCTCGTGTCAGGATGGGTGGATTGGAAGCGAGAGAATTTACAAATTTGGCGCCTGAAGTTATCGGGTGAAGTAGATAAAGCTTTTGGCAAGGAAGGGAAAATTGAATTCAATCCATTTTTCCCCGATCTTCATTTCATGCATACTGACCGTTTGACTCTTCAAGACATCATTCTTCTTCCTGAAGGAAGGTTTCTTGTCATGATTCGGGTATGGGAGTTGAATCATCTTGATAACACCCCCCATCGAATGATGGTCCTCCATTTTAAGAAAGATGGAGGATTGGAGAAGTCGTTTGGAAAGGATGGTTTTTTAAATCTCACCCCCGAACTTCCTGATATATGGAGTGCTGCTTTTACCCATGATGAGGGAAGTCCGCAAGTTCGATTCTATTGTTACTACTCAAAATATTCAGAGGCTCTCGATGTGTCTCAAGGCCTCATCGTTGGAGCTTTCGATTGGAGAACGGGAGAGTTGAGCAAAGTGTATGGGTCTCCTGATTTACAAAGGCTCAATTTTGCAAAAGGTTTTTACATGGAAGTGCGTGGCGCTGAAAACATAGGCGACTCAACTCTACTGTATGGGCTAGGAGAGGATGAGCATTATAAGGAATACATTACCTTTATCAAAATAGATAAATCAGGGTATATCCTTTCTGCCTTTGGTGAATCTGGGATTAAAAACGCCGCATTACCGAAAGGAATCTGGATTACAGAGATGGGGCATGTGGCCAGGAATGGGGATAAGCTCCAGATGTCTGTTGAGTCTTCTGTGCCAGGTCGTGAAGGGAAGGATATTAGTATAATTGGGTATTATCCAAGCCCCGCAATTGCTCAATTTACATTTGAGGGGATCTTAGATGCTGGTTTTGGTAAAGAAGGTATCCTGGAATATAAGCAAGAAAAGCTGTCGGGTGATATAGGAAGTGTTCTCTGTGGGGTTCCTGCGAATCATTGTTTGCATTCCTATAGCCTCGATGATTTTCAATATGACGGGGATGGAAAGTATGAAGTGAGTGTCTATGACACTTATCTCCAGCGGCTCAATGCAGGTGGCACGCCTGATGTGAGTTTTGGAAAAGAAGGGGTTTCGGTGTTCTCGACTCTTTAAGCCGCTTTCGAAAGATCTTCGGAAGGGGCGAGGGAAGAGGGGTTCGGATTGAACCGATACCCCTCGCCATAAATCGATTCGATATGATCTTTGTAGTGTCCCATTTTTTTGCGGATGCTGCGGATGTGGGAATCCACTACACGGTCTGTCACAAAGGTGTCGACTCCCCAGACATTATTCAAAATCTTCTCTCTAGAAAGCACGCGGTCTGGATTGCGAACAAAGAAGGAAAGCAATTTGAATTCCAACGCAGAAAAGGGGACCTCTTTATTCTCGATGAAAACGCGGTGGCCCAAGAAATCGATCTTGAGTCCTTGCACTTCAAATTGAGAGAGGTTTTCCTTGCGTGAGCTGTTTTGACGGATACGGACCTTGATCCGCACCTTTAATTCATCGGCTTCAAAGGGCTTTTCAATGTAGTCGTCGGCGCCGAGATCGAATCCCATCACTTTGGAATGGGGATCGTTGCGTGAACTTAAAAAGATAACGGGCGTGGTTGCCGTCTCTTTTTGGGCTTTTAAAAGATGGCAGACTTCAAACCCGTCCATTTCCCCTAAACTGATGTCTAAGAGAATGAGATCGGGACGTTGTTCGCGGGCCAGATCGACCCCTTTTCGTCCGTCATCGGCACAAAAAACCTTGTATTCACTGCTCAGCGTCGTTTCAATCAGATGTTGATAATCCTTATTATCTTCAATTACTAAAATCTTTTCCATGGCACCTTACCTTAATCAAACGTTACGATGGTCTCTTCCCATGGTGTCTGTGTCTCTTTACTTGTCGGCTAATGTGAAAAAAGTTTGAGGGAAAAGTGCTGGTATTGTTTTTTATTTCTTTGCGAGCATCCGTGCCCGCTTCGTAGCCTGTACGACTGCTTTAATGAGAGTGACCCGAAGCTTTCCTTCTTCCAGTTCCATCAATCCATCGATGGTGCAACCCGCAGGTGTTGTCACTTCATCTTTTAGGGCGGCAGGATGTTTTCCGGTTTCCAGGAGCATTGCGGCGGCTCCCAACAAAGTTTGTGCAGCTAATTGCGTGGCCAATTCTCTAGCAAGCCCCACCTTAATTCCTCCATCGGTGAGCGATTCCAAAATCACATAAGCATAAGCGGGGCCGCAGCCGCTGAGTCCAGTGACGGCATTCATCTGTTGCTCGTCGACAACGACCACTTTTCCCACCGAAGAAAATATTTGAGTGGCAAGATCCTGGTGGGATTGAATGGCATATTTTCCAAGGCAAATGGCCGTAATCCCTTTTAGGATCAATGCGGGTGTATTGGGCATGGCCCGGATCACTGGAATCTTTTTTCCGGTAATTGTTTCAATCTGATGGGTGGAAAGACTCGCCACAATCGAAAGAAGGATATGTTTTTCCGTGAGGACTGGAGTGATCGATTCCAAAACCGATTTCGCATTTTGAGGTTTCACCGCAAGTAGGATCACTTCCGACTTTTTGACGAGTTCTAGATTGTCTTTATAGCGCACAATCTCGAAACGTTTTTGGAGATCCGCTCCTGTTTCTTCGTGGCGAGTAGTAAAACCAGCCTGTTTTTTTTGCACTGTGCCAGACTCAAGCAAGCCCTTGAGCAAGCATTGCCCCATGCGTCCTAACCCTAAGAAGCCAATATTTTTCATCGTTTCTAAATCTTACTACAACCCCCGATCTTTTCTACCGATAAGAAGAGCGTGAAGCCGAAACCTACTTTTGAAGCCTTTCTGGTTGAAGAGAAGCTGATCAGTGCCGACGCGATAAAGCTGGCGATTGAGGATGCGACGAAGCGGAAGGTTCCGCTGGGTCAGGTCCTGACCGGAAAAAATATTCTGACCGAAGAGATGTTGGCTCAGAGTCTGGCGAAGTATTATCAGGTCGATTATTGTCCAGGTCCTCTCGCACCCCATGCGGAATTGCTGACGCAGATCCCAGCTTTTACTCTCAAGCGTTTTCGGGTGATCCCTCTTGAGAAAAATCCCGATCATGTGGTGGTGGCAACCGCCAATCCAGGCAACATCGTCGCCTTTGATGAAATCAGAAAAATAACCAAAGTGAGTGTGAAGGTGGTGTGTACCACCGAAACTTCGATCCAAGATGCCTTGAGTGTGATGACCGGAGAATCGGAAACGGTCACTCAGGGCGCAAAACGTCCTGAGTCGATGCCGGCGGCGCATTTAGCGGTTTTAGAGGAGATGGCGAGTGGAAGTGCCTCCAGCAAGATCGATGCGGTACTTCAACGGAGCATTCAACACTCCGCGAGCGATATTCACTTCGAGCCCCAAGTCAATTTTGCGATGATCCGGGAACGAATCGATGGCATTTTGTATGAGGTGGAACGGATGCCGATGGAGCAGTTCACACCGATCATCTCCCGTCTCAAACTCCTGGCAGGAATGGATATCGTTGAGAAGCGACTGGCGCAGGATGGACGCTTCCGTTACCAATATGGAAGTTTCAATTGCGAAATGCGAAGTTCGACGATTCCCACTCTTTATGGTGAGAAGTTGGTGCTGCGATTGTTGCGTACCGATAGCGCCGAGCCTTCGCTGGCTATGTTGAATTTGGGAGAGACTCGGGAAAAGTTGATTAAAGAAGTTGTCGACTGTCCTGACGGGTTGGTTTTGGTGGCGGGCCCCACCGGCTGCGGAAAAACGACCTCGATTTACGCCGTTTTGAGTCTGATCGATCGGAAAACCAATAACCTCATCATGCTTGAGGATCCAGTTGAGTATGAGATGCCCTATACCAATCAGGTCCAGATGAATAACAAGATTGGGATCACCTTCGAATCGATCCTGCCTAATATTTTACGACAAGATCCCGACGTTCTGATGGTGGGGGAGATTCGGGATGAGGGCACCACTCAAATGGTAATGCGGGCGGCGATCAGCGGCCATTTAGTTTTTTCTACGATTCACGCTCCGAATGCGATTCAAACCGTCACTCGTTTGATGGATATGCATGTGGAATCGCACATGGTGGTGGCCGCTCTTAAAGCCTGTATTTCACAACGGTTATTAAGGCGGCTCTGTTCAAAGTGCAAACAACCTTATGAAGCCAATGAAAAGGACAAAGAGGTTTTAAAATGGCCCGCCGATAAGCCCCTTAAACTCTACGCACCTAAAGGGTGCCCCCATTGTCACCATTTAGGATATCAAGGGCGATTCGTGGTGATGGAAATCTTAACCATGAATGAAGCCTTGAAAGACGCGGTGCTTTTCAAAGATCAAAAGGGGATTTTGCCCGCGGCATTAAAAGGCGGGTTTCTATCGATGCGGGATCATGCCATCGAGAGGGTGATCGAAGGCCACACCAGTATTCAGGAGCTTTTGGTTAACTGTCCATGAAACGGTTTCAATACAAAGCAATTGATAAGTCGGGGCAGATTAATGAAGGCCACTATGATGCTCCGGATGCCAAAGATCTGAACGTTTTTTTTCTTCGACAAGGATTGACTCCAGTAAAAATTGAGGAGGAAAAGGAGGAGGAAACGCAACGCGCCGGCCTTTCCCTTTCCCAGCGTTTCAGCAATCGACTTTTGGAATCGGAGCTCATTGCCTTCACTCGTCAATTTGCGGCGGCGTATGGAGCGGGGGTCCCTGTCGGCAAGACCCTGGCACTTTTGGCGAAACAGACGCCCCACTTGGCCTTTAAAGATGCCTTGCATGGAATTGCGAATAAGGTGGACCAAGGAATGGGATTGTCGATGGCTTTTCAAAAGTATCCCCATTTTTTTTCGGCAACCTATATCGCTATCTTAAGTTCCGGCGAAGTTTCAGGAAACCTGGATGAAGTCTTGGACTATTCTGCTAACCTTTTAGAGCGAAACCTCCTCCACAAAGAAAAGATTCGATCGACCCTCCTTTATCCGAAATTAGTATTGGGAATGATCGGGATCACGATGACGGTGGTAATTACCTTCGTGATTCCACAGTTTGCAAAATTGTACGAGAAATTTGAAACTCCTCTGCCAGTTCCCACTCAAATCATGATCGCTATTTCAAAAGTGGTGGTGAACTATTGGTGGTTGGGAATCATGAGTATTCCGGCCATGATTTTTTTGATCCGTTACTTGAGGAAAAACGAAACCTTCATGCTTTGGTTCCATGAACGATTGATCTATACTCCTATTTTTGGACCGACCTTCTTAAAGATCGAATTGACACAGTTTTGTACCACCTTCGCTCTCCTTTTGAGATCGGGTATTCGAATTACCGACGGTGCCAACATCGCCATTCGCGCGATGAAGAATACCTTCATGAGAGAGCAACTCGCTAAAGTGGTAGAGACGATCGAAATGGGGGGAACCCTAGAGGAAGCGCTGGAAAAGATCCCGGTAGTTCCCCCGTTGATGGCTTCGATGGTGGCAGTGGGAGAGGAAACTGGAACCCTCGAGAAATTATTGGATCGGGTCGCCACGCTTTATGATCATGAAACCGACATGGCCTTAAAGAAATTGCCCACGGTTTTGGAGCCCTTGGTCTTAGCGGGCCTCTTTATCCTGGTCTTCTTCCTGGCTCTCGCGGTCTATCTCCCGATGTGGAAAATGGCCACCCTGCTACGTAGGTAGTTCAATTTTCAGTCTCATTTCTGCTGTTTTGACCTTGGCATGGCTTGCATTGGATTGCTCCATGGACCAAGGAAAGTTACGTAAAATTAAAGGGGAATTTATATTGGAATGCATCCATCATCAAAGGCTGAAAAGGTGGTGGGTGGCCGATCAGAGTGGCCTTCATCCTACGACGCTGCGCCGTTGGATGAATGGGAGTGTGGAGAGTGGCCGCCTTCATAACTTAACCCGTTTGGCAAAGGTATTAGATGTGAACACTACTGAACTATTTTATTGACTCCGCAATCGACCTCAGAGATTTTCCCCGAATAATGGGGGGGGAAAATGCAACACACACTAATTACTATACCTATATTCATTACTTTGCTCTTTTGGGGCCAAGTCAGTCCTGCGGGCGATTTTCACAATTTTAGGCCCAATCTCGGCAATGTGATGAGGGGGATTCCATGGCAAAGCATGGAACGGGAATTCAAGATTGAAAATGATTGGATTGAGGGTAAATGGTCCGATAGTAAAAGCTGGTCGGGCGATCTCTGTAATGGCAGCTATTCTTATCTGACCCAAGTGCAGGGTCGTGTGCATGATGTGGAATTTGTCGATATTCGGGAAGACTCATTGACCGCCAATGCAGTGCTCAGAGACCTCTATTTTCGGGCTGATGGGAAGCTCCGTTCCTCTTATACCGGCTGTTTTACTGTAAAGGGTTGGTTGGGAGTGGGAGCTGACGAAGCCAAGATCAAAGGCAGCGTCTATTTTGATCCGAACGATACGCAAAAGATTGAGGTGAGGATTGTTTCGACCGAATTTGGTAAACTAGATATGGGGAGCATGATCCCAAGGTGGTTTGAGGGGATGGCTCAGGATATGGTTAATGGTGCTCTGCAGCATGTTTGGCGCTCCCATCTTGGCACTTGGTTGAACGGTAAAATCAATGAAATTATTCAGTCGAAAAAACCAAAACCAGACGGAGGAGAGTTCTAAGCCTTCGAGTAGTATCCTTTCAAGTAAAATTCCAGGCCCGATTCGCAACCCTAAGGTAATGCTTGCGATCGGGCTTTTTTGTTTCACCTTCGTTACTTTTTCCGTTTTAGTTTGGCTGGTCATTCGAGTGGTGACCTTTAAAGATGTAGCCCATGAGAAAAAGATCCAACATCGAATTGAACAAATCAGTCATTTGGGTGAAGAGGAACATCAAGTAAAAGAATTTCAATTTTCTTATGAAGTAAAGTCGATGGTGATGAGCCTCACCGATAAAAGTAATTCCAGAGTTGCCTATGCACAATATGGTTTGATGTTGGACTGCCCCAGCGAGAAAGCCCGCCACCGCATGGATCTCGATAGAGCTAAATTACAGAATGCAATCCTTGAAGTCGGCGGGAAGTTCCGGATCGAAGACTTCAAAGGTCCTGAAGGGATCGTGAAATTCAGAGTCGAACTCGAGAAAACCCTGCAAGAAATCTTCAAGCAGGATGCTCCGCGGAAAGTTGCCGTCCAGAACTGGACCGTTCAATGAAATCCTAACCATTTTTTTCGGCAGAACGCGCTACAATAAATTGTGTCTATTCTCCTCCTCTTGCTCTCATTCCTACAAGCAAGGGACCTTTCCATTTCAGTTGCGGACCGGCTTTTTCAAAAACGAATAGAATCGGGTGAAAATGCAAAAATGGCTTTGGCCATTTATCGTGAACTGGTTACCCAAACCCCCACTTCTGGAGAACTGCAATGGAAGCTCTCCATGACCTGTCAGTATGTCGGATTTCGTTTGACTTCCGATCTCGAAGAAAAGAAAAAGCTCTATGCTGAAGGAAGAGAAGCGGGCCGAAAAAGTCTACAATTAATGGAGTCCTGTGCCCCTTGTGCTTTTTGGACCGCATTGAATATGGCCCTTTATGGAGATGCGGTCGGGCCTTTCAAGACCTTTATTTCTTTGAAGGAGATCCGGGAGCTCCTCGAAAAAACGATCGAATGGGATCCTGCTTATGGATTAGGGGGCGGATATCGCATTTTAGGAATCATCGATCAAAAATTGCCCGGGGTTTTAGGCGGAAGTAATCAGCGAGCTGAAAACTATTTCAAGCAAGCGATTGCCGTTGTTCCAAAGGAACCCCTTAACTATCTTTTCCTGGCGAAGTTTTATTGGGAGGAAAAAGAGGAGCGACAAACCGCCCTGCAGATTTTACAGGAAGCGAAAAGAAAAATGGTAGCCATCAGGGAAGTCCCGGAGTCCTTTGAATCCGTCGCCCAAATCGACGAGCTTTTACACACTCTAAAATGATTCTGCTGAATAAGTCATTTCAGCAGAATCTAAAATAATGCTGTGGGTGTATTCTACGGTGTATACCAAAAGTATGTTTTGACAATTTACGTCAGGTTGCGTGGCCCTCGTACACCTGATTTCTACCTCCTCATGCCTAAATAAAATCTGGCATACTTTTGCAAACACTCTAAGTGAACGGGGTTTTAGGGGAGCGGCATGTGCGATTTGTTGTTGATCATGTGCGATTTGTTGTTGATGAGGAGAAGTGTGAAATGCGCTTTTTAACTGGGTTACTTTTAGTTGGATTGATTTTAAGTGCGTGCGGAAAAAACGATGCGGTAACACAAACCGGTACGACCCCTTATTATCCACCGAATTACCAACAGGCACCAGCACCTCAAGGGTATCAACCCCAAAATGGCGGCAACTATGGCCCCAACACTTTTGTCCCTCAAATGCCTCAGGGATATAATCAAAGCTACTATCCTTTTTTACCGGTTTACCAGTTCATGCAGAATCAGCAGTATCAAGGATTTTGGAACCAGACTTGGAGCGGTTGGCAGACCTACGCCAATTACTATGGTTACAATACCAACGACTTTAATACCTTCTGGTATACCTACTGCCCTCAACAATGGAATAACTCTGGTTACTACGATGTTTATAACTATTTAGATCAAACCTTCTACTGGTGGGCGAATTCGAACACCTACTATCCCCAGAACACCGATTCCTATTACTTCTGGGAATATTACGAAGGCTACCAATACGACTCTTATTATTACTACTAAATCTTAAAAGGGGTCACTCTCCATTTGGTAACAAAAGGTGCCGGGTGGCTTGGCATGCGAATTGTAATCAATTCGATATGCCAAGAGCTAAACGAATTCACACAGTTCAGTTTGTTTATCACCTAACATTACGCTCTAACAATAAGGAATGGTTCTACATTTCGCCAGAACGATGTTGGAGTATTCTCTGTTCCACACTAGGTACAGCTGTGACTCGATATCGGTCTGATATCCATGCCCTAGTCCAGATGTCGAACCACCTCCATCTTCTGATATCGACTCCAGAAAAGAATGTTTCAGATGTAATGCGCTATTTTATATCGATTGCAACCCAGTGGATACAACGTGAATCGGGTCGAATAAATCACATCTTTGGAGCTAGATATAAATCCACAATTCTAGATAGTTCCTACTCCCTGGCATACGTCTATAAATACTTGTATAGAAACCCAGTGCGAGGAGGATTGAGTGAAACGGTTCAAACTTATCCTTTTAGTACTTTAAATGATCTGAGTGGTTTACCTATTGTGGAAGGGTTTAGCTCATATTGGAAGTTTATTCCCAAAAATTACCAGGAAAGAATCAATTGGTTGAATATCCCAACAGCTAAAGAGCAGGAAGAGCTGATTAGCAGAGCTTTAAAGCATCCAAAGTTTCAATTTACTACAAATAGTAATTTTCAAAGAAATCTTCGTGGATTGAAAGAAAATTACGGAGTAGAGAATGTACAGTGATCACCCGGCACCTTTTGTTACCAAATGGAGAGTGACCCCTTTTAAGAAATTTCTTTATCTTTTTTTTCTGCTGGTGATTGTTTTACGTGTTGGTATTGAGCATCAAAACCGACGGCAATTCGAGCAATTTTGCGTCGATAATATTGGTTCTATCCATTCTGTCCGAATTCGTGGAAAAACTGCAGTTGCCCCAAAGTTAGGGGTGGTTTTGCAAAATGGGAGGATAGAGGATCGAGTCCCGATTCCGGTCCCTATCCGCATTCAAACTCCAGAATTAGGAGTCAGTTGGATGATCGGGAGGCAGGTCGAATATGTTGGGTCCGTTCATTGTGATTTTCCTCACAGAAATTTTTCATTTCTGGAAGATGTTCCGTTTCGAAATTCAATCCCAAAATTAAAGTTGGAGGAATCTTCTGGGAAATGGAGCCACTTTGGGGAAAACTCCATGTTCCAATCCTATCGCGCGCGGTGGTATCAGTGGCTTTTAACTCCAGTGGCAGGCAATGCTTCTCTTAGGTCCCTGATCAAAGCAGTTTGGATGGGTGATTTTTCAGAGCTACCGTCGGAGTTAAAAGACTTTTATCTTCGAGCGGGTCTTTCCCATGTTCTGGCGTTGAGTGGACAGCATTTAGTGATTTTTGCTTTTGGATTAAAAGTATTCTTTTTCACTCTTCTTTTCTTTTACCGGTTTACGGGCGGTTCGATTGCGCAACTAACTCTGTTGTGTTTACGTGGCGGACCTCTTTTAGCGGCCGCGATCCTTTGTTTTTCAAGTCCGGGAAATCTGCCAGTCTATCGAGCAGCGATTATGGTTATCCTAAGGGAGGTCTTACGCTGGCGACGGTTCTCGGTCAGCCCTTTTCAATTTTCCTGTAGCTCCTTTGCTCTTTCCCTCCTCATCGATCCAAGCTGGATCCATGATCTTGCTTTTGCATTGAGCTGTTTTGCAACGGCGTGGCTATATTTTGTAATGACCGAAGGGAAAGGGAGCGGGTTAAAGGGCTATTTTAAAATTCAAGTGACGATGGTTTTGGTGCTACTGCCGATCACTGCCTTCTATTTTGGTCGAATTTCGTTGGCCTCTCCTCTTTTTGGATTGTTGATAGGGGCATTTTGGGATTTTTTTTGGATCCCGGTTGGTTTTTTGCTTCCCTTAATTTTAAGGGTGGCTCCTGTGGAGAGTTGTCTCACTTTTCTTTGGGATTGGTTCGTGGTTTGTCATCAGTCTGCTACGACCTGGCATTTGGGCTTTTTTGCTGTGCCGCGTCCTGCCTGGTGGGAGCTTGTGTTGCTGCTATGGGTTATGATTGCCGTGATGCGTTGTGCAGAAAGGGTGCAGACTGCACAAATCCTTGAGAAAATAGAATAATGACCCCAGAATATCCTTTGCGTCAAAACAGAGTTCGCCAAGCCTTAGATAAGATCTTTGAATCGGAGCTTCCAGATCTCCATGAACAACAAAAGCGTTTTCGGGAAGATCCTTCGAGCCGAGTTTTTGCCCCGCTCGCGGAAAAATATCGCAAGCTTGGAAAATTGGAGGAGGCGATCGATATCTGTCAAGTAGGGCTGAGCTACCATCCCAATTTTTATGGGGGCCGAATGATTTTGGCCCGCTGTTTTATCGATCGGAAGGAGTTCGAAAAGGCGCGGATTGAATTGGAGAACGTAATCAACGTTGTTCCTGAAAACATTTTAGCTCAGCACCTTTTAGGGGATGTCTACCGTGCCTTGGGCGTGGTGGAACGGGCGATCCATTGTTACCGCATGGCTCAGATGCTCTCTCCGGAAGATGGGAATCTTTCCCAAAAAATAAAACAGCTTGAGTCCCGGGGAAACTCTAAAGTCCCTGAAATAAAACCCCCTGTTGTTCATCGAATAGACGAAGAAGAATTGGAAAACCTCTCCACCGAAGAGGGTGAAGAAGAGATCGATTGTCCAGCGATTAATGCCGCTTTGAGGCCAAGCAATTCTGGCGAACAGCAGACCCAGATCGAGGACCCGCTCGAAGCCTTTTCGGTAAAGGCAGTAAATTCGGTATTTGAGAATGAAGCGGCATCCAAAGCGGGTGAAATCACCACCGAAACCCTGGCCGATCTCTATTTTTCCCAAGGGCAATACGAACAGTCGATGCAGATTTTGGAGCAGATCTATGCCAGCGACCCAACCCCCGAAAGGCTTCAAAAAATCCACCGCTGCAAGGCCCGTTTAGGGGTGGATGAATCGGCCCTTGTAAGGCAAAAACAGATCGATTCGTTAAAGTCGGTCCTGGACCGGGTTAAAGGTTGAATTTTCAGGGAAAATCAGCGACAAGTAAGGCTTTTGGAGTTTTATGATCGACACATCCGAATTTCGCAAAGGGCTGTTTATTGAGTTGGATAAGGTTCCCTTCCAAATCCTGGAATTCCAACATGTTAAACCAGGCAAGGGAAATGCCTTTGTGCGGACTCGGGTTAAGAATCTGGTCAATAATAACGTACTCGATAAGACCTTTAAATCGGGAGATAAATTCGGAGAGCCCAATTTAGAGCAGAAAAGCATGCAGTTCCTTTACAAGGACAACAGCGGCTATCAATTCATGGATCTCAGCACGGGTGAACAATTCACCCTGGATGATGATCAGATTGGCGAGAACAAAAACTATTTGATCGAAAACCTGGAGATCGAAGTGCTCTATTATGAGGGCAAGTCGATTGCGGTCCAGATACCCAATTTTGTGATCCTGAAAGTGACCTATACCGAACCGGCAATTAAGGGGGACACGGTGAGTGGAGGAACAAAGCCTGCCACTCTTTCCACCGGCTTGCAGGTGCAGGTTCCTTTTCATATTAAGCAGGATGACACCCTGAAAATCGATACCCGCAGTGGGGAATACGTCGAAAAAATAAATAAGTGACTTTTTTGGGGAAACCAAAAAAGTCCTCCTGAGGCGCCAGCCGAAGGATCTCGTCGTTAGCTCCTAGGAGAATCATGGCAAAAACCCGTGGCAGGGCCAAGTCTTTGTTCAAACAGGCCCGTATGCTTGAAGACCAAGGCCATTTTCCAACGGCGGTGAAGCTCTATGCGCAGGTGATCCGCCAGTTCATCGATGGGGAGAAATTTGATCAAGCTCTCAAGCTATTGGATCACGTGAAGGAGTTGGCTCCACAAAGCGGGCAATTGATCTTATTAGAGGCAATGGCCTGCGAAAAATTGGCTCTAACTTCCCGGACAGAACAGGCGATGCAGTATTATTGGCAATTAGCCAATGAGAAGAATGTGGTTGAGCGTTACCAGGAGCGGATCGAGGCCATCGCAACCGATTATCCCCGTCTCGTGGAAATGGGACGAAACATTCCGGAACCAATCCCGATTTTTGGTAAATCGGAGTCGGCTTATGTGGAGCAGGAAAAAAGCCTCTCCACCCTAATCGATGATCTGAGGAAAAAGCTGCACCTAGAGGTCACCAATCCAGGAATGGAATTGGATGGAGTGCTGAAAAAATGGGTTGAGAAGATTACTCCGCAGAGTGAAGGGGAGACCTATGATTTAGCATTGGCACTCCTGAGTATGGGATTGGAAAAAGAGGCTCTTGCGCAATGTGAATCGTTGTCTTCCGAGAGTGCTCTTTTAGGGAAGCTCTATTGTGCGTTTGGTGCTTATTATCAAGTGCATCATCTTTCATTGAAGGCCATGGACTGTTATTTAAAAGTAGTGCGTTCTTGCAAGGAAAAGAAGGAGCTATTAGAGGCCCATTATCAGCTGGTCGATTGCTTTTATCACCTCGGGAAAAAGGACGAGGCACTCAACCATGCTCAGAAGGTTATTTCCTTTGATAAAGGCTATCGGGACATTCGGAAGTGGATGGAACGTCTGAAATGAGTTTTAAAAAGAACATTTTAGGCTTTTTCTTTCGGCGGTTTTTCCTCAAGGTCCTCTTTGCCTTTGGCTTTTTATATTTTCTATTGCATGTCGCCCTGGGAAGCGGCCCCTTTCAGCGAAGAGTTTTAGATGAACTCAAAAATGTCCTCGCGGAATATGGGATTAAGCTCGATATCGAAAGCATCGAGTTTTCTGCCTTGAGGCCTCGCATTTACCTGAATCGGGTTACTCTCTCTACGACTCCCAAAGCTCCTTTAAAATTGGAAGCTCCCATTCGTATCGATAAGATCAAGATCGAATTTCAGCCCCTGGCCCTTGTTTCCCGGACGATTCTGATTGATGAGGTCCTCTTTTTTAACCCAAAATTTTCGATTCCCCATTTTGATCCCTTTTACCAACAAATAGACCGTTTGATTAAGGCCCAGGGGAAGTTGCCAACGTTGGATAATAGTAAAGCCAAGTTCTCGGTAACTTTACGCAAAGTTGGGGTGGTCGATGCCAACTTTTTTGTAGGTTTGGATGAGCAGAACCTTCTGTTGAAATCGCGGAGTTTTACCGGCGCCATAGAGCTGGGAAGAAAAAAACAGGCGACGGTGACTTTGGATGTAAACCACCTTGAGCTGGATCGCGGGAAACAGCACTTCACTTTCACGAAAATCGCGTTAGACACCGATCTTTCCGATAATAGCTTGCGGATGAACCGACTCCTGATAGAAGGGGAAGGGCTTTCTGTGGAACTGTTTGGCTCGCTGACGCCCGATCTTAAAAAGGCCCCTTACATCGAAAGGGGTCAATTTTCTTATCAAGTGAAACTCCCCCTCCGATTATTGGCGCTCGTGCCGGACGTTAAACTGCCAAAGATGTTAGGAACGGTCGAATTATCAGGCACTTTGAATGGGGTGGGCACCCATTTAGGAGGGGAAGGGAAGGTCTCTTATACAGGGGTGGAGGTTGCTGGGTACCAGATTGGCAGTGGGAGTTTTAGTTCAGTCATGAAGGATCAGCAGATCACACTCTCCAATGTCCGCCTCCAATATTCAGGCGGTGAAGTGAGTTCCAATGGGCTTACCTTAGAACTTAAAGATCGATTTCCGATCCAGGGAAATATTGAAACCAAAGGGGTGGCTCTCGAGAAGATCTTGGAAAGTGTGAAATCACCTGATGCGCCCCTGCGCATGTCGATGGTGGGAAAAGGAAAGGTAAAAGGGAATTTAAAGGCCCCTTTTCAAATCTCGATTGAAGCTGAACAAGCGATCAAAGAATTTTATGTTTTGAATGAAAATAAAAAAGGGATTACCGAGGAAAATAAGGTTCTCGATATTCGAAATGCGAGCTTGCAGGCCACCCTAATTTTTACTGCGGAACGAATGGGTTTTCATGGGGTTGTCAGGGCTTTGGACAGCGAAGCCACTGCGGATGGATTTGTCGGGTTTAATGACACGGCCAGTGTGCGTGTGAGTGGCACCGGCATTTCCCTCACCCGCCTGCAAAAAATTGCAGATGTGAGCATCGGGGGCAAGGCGAATGTCGTTGCCGGCTTAATCTCAGATAAGGGGAAGATTCGGATCGATGGGGAATTCACGACGACTGAAGCGGAAATTGCCGACTTGCGCTTGGGTAAAGTGAAGGGGCGTGTCAATTTTAGTGATTTACTATTAGTTTTTGAGAGGTTGGAAATGGAGGCCCAAAAGGTGGTGGAGGGGAGTGGCTTTCTCGACTTCAAACCGGAACACACCCACTACCGTTTTAATGTCAAAGGGAGCCAGGTCACCACCGACGAACTCTTCAAAGTTTTTTCAAAACTCAAACTGTCCTTCACTCCACCCAAAGGGGGAGATGTGTTGGATACCAAGTGCCTGATTCAAGGAGGCGGTGAACTTCAAGGTGGAATTTCGGTCGAGGCGGAAGGGAGGGCCCGAGGCTTTGAGTTTATGGATGAGTTTTGGCAGAGTGCCCAGTTGAGTATTCTTTACCGTCCAGATAACCTCTTTATTCGACGAGGAATGCTCTTTAAAAAAAGTGGCGGAGTCGATGTGACCGGTCGTTTTGGTCCCACCAAAGATCAATGGGCCCGTTTCCGCCTGCATGATTTGAGAGTAGAAGAGCTCAACTGGATAGGAAAAACCCCCTTGCGAGGCATTTTAAACGGAGAGTTCACCCTTTATGAAGAGATAGGAAAGTTTCCACCCATTGCCAACGGAAAGGTATCAGGCCACCACCTGCAATATCGAGAAAGGGCACTTCCCGATCTGAATGCCCAGATGAGAGTTGATGCGAATCATGCCGGATTCACCGTGACTACCCTGGGAAAAGAGGCTGAACTGCAATACGAGGGAAGTCGCCAAGATGTGAAGATAGGGAAGATGAATTTTATTGGCAGAGAGGTTGATCTATTGCCTTATGTAGAACTCTATCTGAGCCAAGATCTTTCCTCATTAAATGATCTTACCGCAACCGGTTCACTTTCATTGAGTGGAAATTGGGGTAACTGGAAGGGATTGAGCGGAGAAGGAAAGATCGATCGTTTGCGACTGGGATTGAAATCAAACCCCATGATCAGCCAATCCCCCCTCATCTTTTCGATGGAACGGGGAAGACTTCACCTGGATAAATTTATTTTAGAGGGAAAAGAGGGGAGAATCGCCGCCGAATACACGATCGATTCGGATAAGAAAATATCGGCTAAAGTAGATGCCAAACTCGATCTGCAGTATTTTCAAACCTTGATTCCAGGATTGGATTACGCTGCAGGCCCCACGACCATCCAGGCCAGGCTCTTTGGCCCTATGGACAATTTTGAAGCGAGTGGGAAGATCCGAGTTCAAGAAGGAACGGTTCGATTTAAGGGGACCAATGATGATATTCGTGGAATCCAAGGACAAATCGGGGTAACGGGAGATAAACTGCTGCTGGAAAGCTTTAAAGGGTTTGTCGGTTATGGAACTTTAGAAGTAGGTGGGGAGGTGATCCATGATCGATTTTCCCGTTTTTCACCCCGTTTAAAAATTAAAACCGATCGAGCGGGGCTAAACTTTCAAGAGGCCTTTTCAACCACCGTTTCCGGTGATTTCACACTGCGCGGAGATGAGCTGCCTTATCACGTTGCAGGCACTTGCCGGATGTTGGAATCGAAACTGATCAAATTTGATGTCGAGGAGAAAAAAAGCGTTGGCCTAGAGGAAGGGCCTGTATTGACCTTTGATATCAGTTGCGAAGCCCGGGATAAGCTGATGGTCGTAACCGATGTGATGAATGGAGAGCTCAAGGGAAATTTTAAAGTGGTGGGAAACACCAATAAATTAGGTTTATTAGGCAGTAGTGAAGTCATGAGTGGAACCATCATTTTCGGAGAGGTTAAATTTCCTATCACCGCCTCGAATATTCGATTTGAATCGGAAGAGTCGATCCTTCCTCGATTCAATATCACCGGCAGAGCGATTGTCCGAGAGACAAAAACGTTGGTACCGCAGGATTATGAAGTGACGTTACAGGTTTTTGGCACAGGAAAAGATTTCAAGGTGAGGTTAAGTTCAACCCCATCCTTATCAGAGCCCGATATTACCTCCTTGTTGGTGCTAGGAACCACCACTCGTCGGAATGAACAGAAATTGGAGGGGGGGTATCTCGATTTTGGATCGGCCATCTCGAATCAAATTCCATTCAGTGCCAAAATCCAGAAAGAATTGGGAGTAGATATCAAAATAGGAAGCCAGACCTTCAAAGAGACGACCGAAGCAGGGTCAGGCACACCCACTACGATTATGACTACCGCTCCCCAGGTCCAGATCCAGAAGGATCTCGGAAAGAAGACAAGAGTTTCTTATTCAAATACTTTGCAGACCACATCCGTGACGCGAACATTGAAGATTGAACAATCTTTGAGTGATAGTATCACGGTCAATGGAACGGCCGTTGATAAGGCACGGGAAAGCCAGGCAACGAAATCGTATGGAGTGGATATTCGCTACCGCTTTCTATTCGACTGATTTTTATGCGACTTTTTAAATACATGTTGGCATTGCTCCTCCTTTCCTTCCAGCTCTATGCCGACACCGTCCGTTTGCGCGAAGTCACCTTTGAAGGGGTCGACGAGGAAATTGTTGAAGATGTGAAGCGCTATCTTTCTCTTCGAGAAGGGCAATCGATCGATGAGAAGATGTTATCTCTACTCAAAGATCGTCTTCTGGAAATTTACCGACGAAAAGGCTATCTCAAGGCGCATGTTAATTTTCAATGGAAAGGGCTGGAAGAAGAAAAGGCGGATCTGATTGTCCGTTTCGATCCCGGAAGAGCCGTGATTGTCACCAAGATAACCCTCACGGGAATTCCTTCTAAAGAAGTAAAACCTGTGAAAGCAAGATTAGCTATTCAAGAAGGGGCTGTTCTGGATCAAAAGGCATTAGATGACTCAATTGATATCTTGAGTCGTTATTTTAGGGATAACGAATATAAAAGTGCGGTAGTGGATCCCCCTTCCGTCAATTTAAGCGCCGATCAAAGCCAAGCAGAGGTTAAATATAATATTCGCACCGGAGAGAGGGTTCGCTACCAGTTTTCAGGTAACACGATCTATTCCAGTATTCGACTCTCCGAGTTTTTGACCCCTGAAACCTTGTCTCGTCGTGATGCTCATACTCGAATCATCAACGCGATGGAATTGCTTTACCGCCAGTCCGGTTACCACTTCGTTAAGGTTCGGGTCGAAGAGAAGAGGGAACCTTCCAATCCTGTTCATCTGATCACCTTCGCAGTGGAAGAGGGGCCCAAAGTCATTATCGATCACCTTAATTTCCGCTGCCCTTTGCGCGGTGATGTGCCTGAAGCTGCGCAACTCTTTAAACGAGGAAGCAAAGGGGTCCTGCGTAATGGCGTCTATTTTGAAGAAGGCATTGAGGAGAGCATCAAGGGAATGAAGGCGGAGCTTTCAAAATGGGGTTACCTCAATTCCAGCATTTCAAGCCCTCGGGTCTTTTTTACGGAAGATCGAAAAGGGGTCGAACTCGTTTTTGATTGTGAGTTTGGCACTCAAACCCGGATCGAGCAGGTCCATTTTTCTGGAATCCAACCCGATAAGATGGAAGCGATTGAAGATTTTCACTCCCTTGAATCAAAGGAGCCTTTAAACCCTGCCGAAGTCCAAACCTTGCGCAATAAAATCCTGGAGCTCTATCGGAAAGAGGGATATCTCGATGTCAAAATGGGAGGAGCGGGCGGTGAAAATGGCATTGAGATGCAAGGTCAACAGAGCCAAGCCGTAGTTCACCTGGATGTGATTGAAGGCCCCCGGTATCGAGTCGGGAAAATAACCATCGAAGGGCTCCAAAAGACTGAACCGATCGTTGTAGAGCGGGAGTTTCGATTTAAAACCGGAGATTTCTTCAAGCCCCCCCTCATTTTGGAAACGGAAGAGGAGCTTTCTTTGTTAGGAATCTTCTCCTCGGTTGAAGTTCGCCCCGTTAATTCTACCGATTCCAATTATACGAAAGATATCCGTGTCATCTTAACTGAGATCAAGCCTGGAATTGGTGAGATTGGCATTGGGGGACTCTACGAAGAGCCCCGTTTTCGGATCCGGACCTTTGGTGAATTGGGCTACCGAAACATTTTTGGCTTAAATCATTCGGCCACGGTGAATGCTCAAGTCACCTTTCCTCTTTCTCAACGCAATAATGCCTTGATCGTCCCTTTTATCGAGTACACTACCATTCTGGCCTATCGAGCTCCTTATCCAATGGATCTCCCATTTGCTTATGTGGGACAAGCCAGTCTGGATAGCTTCGAAGTTTCGACCAAGGGTCCCACCCTTCTCACACGCGCTCGAATTGAAAACCGGATCGAAAAACGATTTTCCAAGAAGTTGACTGGCATTTATCGTTTGCATCGATTTGATCGGACTCGCACCGAAGTTTTTGTTCCCAACACCGATAATTTGGAATCTTCCAAGATAGACCGCATCGGCTCTACCGGCCCTGGGGTATTGGTCGATCTGCGGGATGATGTCTTTAATCCCACCAAGGGAAGTTTCCATACGATAGATATGGAATTTGCCCACCCTGTGTTGCTCTCTCAAACCGAACCGGATCGAATTGGTTTTTTACAGGTCGTCTCACGCAACACCTTTTTCTTTCCTTTGATCGACCCCTTTAGCTTCACCATCTACATGGGCACTAGCTATGCCCGATCTATCTTTGATGGGGTTGGTCTTCCCACCGCTCGATTGACTTCCGATTTAGCATTGGGGGGGCAGACCTCGATTCGGGGTTTTTCACCCGGAATTTTCCAGGCTTCGACCCGGAACCCCCGTCCCAGTGAATTGATTCTTTATAATGTGAGAGCTGAACTTTCTTGTTATCTTTTTAATAACCTCAGCGCCGCCATCTTTTTCGATCGTGGCCAACTCTTCCCCGACATGAAACCGGACAGAGTTCATGATGGCGTTGGATTTGGGATCCGTTACCGCACCCCCGTCGGACCGGTCGTATTGGACATTGCCCAAGGATTAGGGGACGATCGGGAATCGGTGAAGTTCTACTTCACTATAGGGACGCTTTAAGTTTACTTACTCAGTACGATGCAATTTGATGGAGTAACTGTGTCGCAGGGACGGCAGAAGGATTTGCAGTCGCCTGGGAACTCTTCCAATTTGGTAGGTTCTTGGAGCACCATCGCTTTCATGCCAAGGCATTCTTGAAGTTTCCCCCCTCGATAGACTCGTTCCACCTGACACTGCTGGCATCCTTCGTGGCTCAAATAGCAACCATGATAGAGGGTTGAAAAATCGGGGCGAGCTAATACAACCCCAAAAAAGAGTAGAAAATGTGCTGTCATTGCGAGGAGCCCGAAGGGCGACGCGGCAATCTCCTGGTCTTATTAATATAACAGATTTTGCAGCTGACGGCTCACCTCTTCGTCGCTGAGCCGATCGGAATTATATTCCAAGGAATCGACCCAAGCTTTCGAGGGGACTTGGCTCATGATGAGGTTGGGATTGTAGACTCCAGTGCTTTGAGGCGTGTGGCCTCCGATATCCTGGGTTTTCCAAATCGTGTAGCTCCTGATTTCTTCCAAGGTCAAGAAACCATCTTGAATGCCATCCAATTCGCCGTCGGCATTGCCGATGATCGCTTTCCATAAAGCATGACCGAATGCGCTGCCGGCGCTGCCCGAGGGGCCTTGGGGTTCATCAGGATCGGTTGAGGGACCAGTGCTGGAGTTTTCGTCGGTTCGGCTCGAACCCATCACAAAGAGGGTTCGCCCTTTGGATTCCCAGTCCTGCCATTTCGACTTCATTTTATTGAAAGAATCAATAAGTCCGCCGGAATGACAAGCCATCGTAAAAATAATGATCTCCCTCGCCGGAAAATTAAGTGCGACGTCACGCATTTCGTTGTAAGTAACGCCTACTCCTAAACCTTCTTCATAGCCATGCCCACTCGAATATTGAACATACATATCTTCAGAGGTTATTTTTTGCCCCAATTTCGTCCATTCAGCTCGGATGGCACTTTGGGTCGCTTGTGCATAACCGGTCAATTTGCCACCTAGATAAAGGCCTCCCATTTCCTTGGTAAAAAAATCATGCGTATGGAGCACATCATATTTCACTTCGTTGTGCATCATGCTGGGATCCCATTGCGCAGCTGCACCCCAACCGAAGTAATATTTTTTTCCGGTATAGGAGTGCGGAGTGAGAGAACGCAAAGGATAGATCAGTCCTTTTAGAAGCTGTTGCGCGTTTGCCTTCGCTTGAGTGGCCCCTTGACTGGAGCGGCTAAAGCCATAGTAACTGCTTCCGTTGTAATCGGTAGCAAAGGAGGTCACGGCACTGGTGGCCGCACGACTTCCTTTTTTGACCGATTCGATCACCGCCCACTTCACCGGTCCATGAATCTCGGTTCCATCATTGGTGATCTTTGCCTCGGTGGAGATCATGCTCTTTAAATCGACTCGGGAGCTGGCATCGGAGTAGAGGGTCATATAATCGCTGCCGTTTCCCACCGCCAAAATTTGAATTCCTTTGGTATCGGCCTGTTGTTTCACGCTCCATCCGCTGGGAAGAACTGCATGCAATTCATTCCATCTCACCATAGGACGGTTTTGAGCGTGACTCAGTGTGCTGAATACGATGAGAGAAAACAGAGTGACGTTTCTCATAGGCTTGGGCTCTCTTTTTTAGGGTTATTGTGTGTGATTCTATTTTCGCAAATATTCACAAGAAACAAGAGAGTGACCCATAATCCTTTGTTATCGGACGCTAATGCGCCCCTCCGTCGTTGCTCGCTAACCCCTCCGGGTAAAAAGGCAGGGGTGTGCCTTGAGGAGTTTTTAGTCCTTAAGATATGAGGATGAGTTTTTGATCCTGTATTAGGTGTTGTCTGTTAACTGGACTGATGCAGAGTATCCGACAATAGAATTACTTTTCATTTCGGTAAAATAGGACGACTTGTTAAAAAATATTTTCTTCTCCAGAGCCGCGTCGAGTTAAATTAAAAAACTTTCCCTACTGGGCGCTTCCTTGGCTCGAATTTTTGGGGAAATGAAGTCTCATAAGTAGTCGCTGTCGGGAAATAAAAAAAACAGCCCCGAAGGGGCTCACTTTAATGTTTTCCCGAAAGCGGCGTATCCCGAGCGCATGCGAGGGATCTCGTCATAAATACTTGAATTTACGAGATCCTTCGGGCTTTCGCCCTCAGGACACGTCCCCGTCGGGAAAATTGAAATGTTGGTCCAAAGGGCCCTCATTTTTAATTTCCCGACAGGGACTAAGTACAGCCTAATAATCGAGCCAAGCGGCTATCTGACTACTAGAAGCTTGGACTCTTTCCGCGCGGCTCCGGAGTGGGGGGTAGTCCCCTTGTGGGTCAGTTGAAGGCCGGGTGGAATTGCGAGCAAGGAGTAGAGAATTTCTGATTTAGTGTTCGTTTTTTATAACTGTTTTGCCGCTGCATTTATGGTCGATGCAGGCGAGTTCACATGTAATTTCCCCACTGGCACATTGAGCCTCTAGACAGGGATAATATCCAAGTTTACTTGCCTTCCGTTTGATCTCTTCGAATTTTGCCAACTCTTGTTTGCTAATAACTAGGCCACACCCACCACACAGAGCATGGCACATCGGCGAAGCAAAGCCTGTATCTATACACTCTGCACCCCGTTTACATTTACGACTGAGATGATTCGCCTCATCTGTAAGTTTATCAAAGGCTTTTTTGTCTACAATACCAAGCTTACTCGCCAAGAGACTGGTACTGATAGCGACCCAAATGCACAACATTATCAGAATGGATATCGGGCGATTCATTACGTCTCCGAAATTGCGGTTTTACATGCCGGGCACTCGCAGCTTTTGCGCAGGTGATCGAAAGGATAGATGCCGGTGTTGTGGCCGTCGCTCCAGTCGATGCGAATCGCATATCTTCCCACCGATTCAATATGAGTTGGACGCACATCCTGAGGAATCTGTTCTTCTTTAATTAAAGACTTCCGCGACCACTCGTCGACACAATTAGCGCAGTGGCATTGAAGGCGCAAATTCCGGACTGAGTAAATGGACTGGTGTTCATCGCTCCAGATAATTCCCAATTTGTTGGGACCTAATTGTCGCAATTCCCTCGGGAACAGACTCATGCGTTCTGCCATTCCATGGTGATCGGTTTAAACCCTGCACTCGAATGGGCCTGGAGCACCGAAAGAGTCGCCGCAACTGAACCGGCAATGGTTTTAAAGGCAGCGGCTGCTTTTGATTCCGGATAAGATTGTACTAACGGTACGCCTTCATCACCTGTTTTCGCGAAGTGGGCGTCGATTGGGATAGACCCCAGGAATCGTACATTCATCTCACGCGCAAACTTTTCTCCGCCACCTTCTCTGAAGATATGGGTCACTTCATGGCAATGGTCGCAGATAAAGCCGGCCATATTTTCGATCACTCCCAGGACCGGAACCTTTACGTTCTGAAACATCAAAAGGCCACGCCGAGCATCCAACAAACTCACCTCTTGGGGTGTGGTCACGATAATGGCCCCCGACAAAGGAGCCGTTTGGCTAATGGTCAGTTGGGCATCCCCAGTTCCCGGTGGCATGTCGATCAAAAGATAATCAAGATCGCCCCAATCAACCTGATTCATAAATTGGGTCAGGGCTCCATGGACCATCGGTCCACGCCACACAACCGCTTGGCTTTCCTCCACCAGAAAACCCATCGACATTAACTTAATTCCATTCTGGACCGGAGGTTGGACTCGTTGCCCCTCCATTCCCGGACGTCCCTTTACTCCCATCATCATGGGAAGGCTGGGACCATAAATATCGGCATCTAAAATCCCCACTTTTGCCCCGGTTTCGGCCAGGGCCATGGCGATGTTTACGGTAACAGTACTTTTTCCTACCCCCCCTTTACCACTCGCAATCGCAATCACGTTTTTCACCGAGGGCAATTGGATCCGATTCCCCGCACTTTGCGTGGTGGTCCGGACATTGGAGGTCATTTCGATTTCCACCGATTCCACTCCAGGAATCGCCTTTACCTTTTCCTCTGATTGCTTTTTCAGCTCATCTTTAACGGGACAAGCTGGGGTGGTGAGCTCTAATGCAAAGCTTACCTTACCCTCTTCGATCTTCAGCTTTTTGACAAAGCCCAAAGCCACGATGTTCTTGTTGAGATCAGGATCGTAAACATCTGATAGGGCTTGTAAAACTTCCTGTTCGGTAACACTCTTTTTACTTTTGAAAAACACAGCGTAGACTTACACAAACACCTTAGGAGAGGCAAATGAATTCCCTTTTTACTGACCTTCCCCTACCTCCAAATTTTCAGAGTGGGGTTCGACGCGCCCCGAAACGCCTGTTGGATTTAAATCCGCAGGAAATTCAGCTCGCCCTTAAAAATGCCCTCCGTTACATCCCCCCCCAACACCACGCCACCCTTTTGCCTGAATTCAAGGAAGAACTGACCACCCGAGGGAGGATCTATGGTTACCGTTTTCGTCCCCAAGGGCGGATCTTTGCGAAACCGATCGAGGAATATACCGGCCAGACGTTAGAGGGACGTGCTTTTCAGTTAATGATCGATAACAACCTCGATTTTGAAATTGCCCTCTATCCTTATGAGCTTGTGACCTATGGAGAGACCGGGCAGGTCTGCCAAAATTGGATGCAATACCACCTCATCCGTCATTACCTTCAGAAAGTTACCTCTCAAACCACTCTAGTGGTGCAATCGGGCCATCCAGTGGGACTTTTCCCCTCCTCTCCCGATGCTCCACGAGTGATCCTGACTAACGGACTCATGATCGGCAATTACGACACCCCTGAATATTTCCGAAAGTCCTGTGCCTTAGGAGTAGCCAACTACGGACAGATGACCGCAGGGGGATGGATGTACATTGGCCCACAGGGGATAGTGCATGGAACTTACAATACGCTCCTCATCGCCGGACGGAAAAAATTGGGAAGCGATCTCAAAGGGAAACTCTTTGTCTCTTCGGGACTTGGCGGAATGAGCGGAGCGCAAGGAAAAGCGATCACCATTGCCGAAGGAGTTGGCATTATCGCAGAAGTGGACCGCTCCCGCATTGAAACCCGTCTCAAGCAGGGCTGGATTGGCCATGTTTGCAACAGCCCCCAAGAGACTTTTGAACTGGCCGCGAAACACCAACGGGAAAAATCCCCCTCTGCCATCGCATTCCATGGAAATATCGTCGATTTACTAAAATATGCGGTCGATACCTCACAGAAGATAGAACTCCTCTCCGATCAAACCAGCTGCCATGCCGTTTATGAAGGAGGGTATTGTCCCCAGGGAATTTCTTTTGAAGAACGGACGCGACTCCTAGACACCGACCGGAAAAAATTTTGCCAGGCGGTGGATCAATCTTTGAAGGCCCATTTCGAACTGATCCAAAAACTCACCGCCCGTGGTACCTACTTTTTCGATTACGGAAATTCTTTCATGAAGGCGGTGCTTGATGCTGGGAATCCCTCCATCACGAAAAACGGAAAAAATGAGATGGATGGATTTATCTATCCCAGCTATGTCGAGGATATTTTAGGACCAGAACTTTTCGATTATGGCTACGGCCCCTTCCGTTGGGTTTGCTTAAGCGGAAAAGCAACCGACCTCGATCTAACAGATGCAGCCGCCGCCGAAACGATCCTTTCGCTACGAAAGAATCCTCGTTACCAAGATCTCGATAACCACCGCTGGGTAAAGGAAGCCAAAAGTTATCAACTCATCGTCGGTAGCCAAGCCCGCATCCTCTACCAAGATGCCGAAGGAAGGGTCGCAATTGCCAAAAAGTTTAATCAAATGGTGCGAGAGAAAAAGGTAGGGCCGATTATGTTAGGCAGAGATCATCACGACACCGCCGGCACCGATTCTCCTTTAAGAGAAACGGCCAATATTAAAGACGGATCGGCCTTCATGGCAGAGATGGCTGTCCATTGCTTTGCCGGAAATGCATCTCGCGGCATGAGCCTCGTTGCGCTCCACAATGGAGGCGGAGTCGGCACCGGAAAATCGATTAATGGCGGTTTTGGGCTTCTCTTAGATGGAAGCAAGAAAGTGGATCGGGTGATTGAATCGGCACTCTATTGGGATGTGATGGGCGGCGTCGCGCGGCGAGCCTGGGCCCGCAACCCTCATGCGATGGAGGTGGTGAAGATCGCCAATGAAAATCATGAAGGAGTGATCATCACCCTTCCCTATTTGGTCGATGAGCAGTTGCTGCCCAGTTAATCCAATGATAAGAATAGCACCTATGTTTAAAGAATTTATCCAATTTTTAAAGAACTATGGCGTCATAGGTTTAGCGATTGCCGTCATTATCGGCGGTAAATTAAATGAGCTGGTCACCAGCGTCGTCAACGATCTGTTGATGCCGATTGTTTTCCAACCCGCTCTCCGGGCCGCGCAGGTCGATGACATTCGTAAACTGAGCTACCATGGTATTCTTTATGGAAAGGTGCTGGGATCTGGCATCGACTTTATCATCATCGCGTTCGGTGTTTTTGCTATCGCGAAGTGGGTTTTGCGCGAACAAACTGTCGCAAAAAAGTAAAAGCCATCTAAAGCTACGCCATCAGCCAGCGCCCTGACAAACCTGCCCCACAGTTAGTCGCTGTCGGGAAATCATAAAAATTAGCCCCGAAGGGGCTCACATTGATGTTTTCCCGAAAGCGGCGTATCCCGAGCGCATGCGAGGGATCTCGTCTTAAATACTTGAATTTACGAGATCCTTCACTTCGTTCAGGATAAATTCTGTCTCATTTCTTCGAAACGCGACAGAATTTAGTTAGGGGAGCGAGCCCAGTTTCAATGGCAGCGACTTGTCACTTGCCCATTCGAGCATTGATCCGTCATAAACGGCGATATTTCGATGCCCGCATAAATAGAGCGAGATGGCCGTCAATGTCGAGGCGATTCCACCGCCGCAATAACAAATGACCCGCTGGCTTTTTAACGCGTTGGAGGGCGCTAGAAGCTCTTTGAGTTTTTCCGCCGGCAATAATGTCCCATCCTCATGAAGAAGTTGCTGGTAAAAAAGGTTGTGGCTTCCAGGAATATGGCCTTTCCCACCGTATTTGGAATGCTCACCAGAATAGTCGCGCGGAGAAAGCGCGTCGATCACACAGGCATCTCCTCCCGATTTGAGAAACTCCACAATCTCTGATTTTTTTGCCCATCCCAATGAAGAAGGTTGAGGCTGAATCTTTCCGGGAGCGTAGTGATTCACAACTGCAGTGGTAGGACGTCCCTCGGCTTTCCATTTGGCAAATCCTCCGTTCAATACGGCACAACGGTTAAATCCCACGGAACGAAACATCCACCACAATCGTGTGGACCACATCATGGAGCCGGAGCTATAAATCACGACCTCATCATCTTCTGAGACCCCAAGTTCCGCTACCAGTGAACAAAAACGTTCGGGGGTCGGCATCATGAATGGAAACGGGGATAGGGGATTAGAGAAGGTCGAGACAAGGTCAACGTGCTGGGCACCGTCAATGTGCTCCTTTTCCCATTCTGCTCGTCCGCTGCGAGGAACAAATCCAGACTTTTTGTCGGGATGCAGATCCAGGAAAGCCGTCGCATCCAAAAGACGCAATTTTGGCTCCTTCAATTTAGCGTTGAGTGATGAGGTTTCGATGAGGGCGTCTGCTGGCATGCCTCAATAAAGCACCAAGTTCGAAAACTGTCTACTTCGCTCGCCCTTCATTTCACCTTATCGATACTACAAGGATTCGACGAGCTTCCTATAGGGTTCCAGGCTTTCATCATATTCACTCGTCATGAAACCCATCGCGACAACACTCTGCTTCTGTACCGTTTGCTTTGGGGACTGAACCATCACCACGACCCAAATTGCCAACGCCATCGAAAAGGCACAGGAGACGGCCGGCATCACTAAAAGTCGACGCGTCTCTTGGTGAACCCGTGCCAAGATCTGGGTGTATTCGTTCGAAGGGGCAACGGCGGGTTCATTAAAAAATCCCATCAATTGATTCTTAAATTCTTGATCATTCATATTCGCCTCCTTTTGCCTTTACTGCAAGATTGCCACGGTCTGCTTTCACTGGCCTCGCAATCACAGCTGAGCTCATGGCAACTTTCAATTTTTCTCGGGCCTGGTTCAATCGTGACTTGACCGTTCCTTCCGGGATATCTAGCGCAACGGCGATATCCTTAATCTCCAGCTCTTCAATCGAGAAAAGGATAATCGTTTCTCTCAACTTCGGTGTCAGCGCTTCCAGGATCTCCTTCACCGATTGTTGCTGATACAATTTTTCATCGGCCCTCGGCGCCGCTTCATTCACCTCCGGGAGATCACTCGGCGCAAAAATAGCGAGCCAACGGTTCCGCTTTTTATGTCTGAGGTAGTCGTAAGCGGTGTTGACCGCGATCCGACAAACCCAGGCCTTAACCAATTTTTCATCCCTCAAGTTGTGAAGGTTCTGATGGATCTTCACGAAAGCCATCTGCACCAGATCATCCAAATCATTGGGATCACACAGGCGATGCAAAATACGGCGGATCATCGCCTGATGCTCCGTATAGATCCGATGGAATGAGTCCGGTTGGGTCAAGGATGATCTCCATGGGGAGGACCGTCACGCCGACCCCCATGTGGAGGTCCTGCAGGTCGCGTCGATCGCAATTTCAGGATCTGCTCCTTTGTTAGATGAGCATGCACCTGCATCATCGTTTCAAAATGATTTTTTTCGAGAGCCCCTTTAGCCGATAAAAGGGTGGCGTACTTTCCCCGTAACGCTTCCAAATTTTGAACACTATCAATCCCTTCATCCAACTGTTTGCGTGCCGACTCCATCTCCTTGCGGAGCTTCTCTTCCCGTTCCCTACCCTCTTGCGTGATCTGGGTGATATCCCGGCGCTGGGATTCGGTGAGTCCTAATTTTGAAAGGATATGGGGCGGTGGCAACGGCGGCGGCCCGCCACCCGGCATGGGGGGATGGATCCCGTGAAGAAAAAAGGCACTCCCTACCCATCCCAGGCTAAAGCCCAAAAAAAGCAGAGCGCATCCAAAGAGTTTGTATCTTAAGCTAACGTTCATAACTACCCTCCTGACTATTACGACGTTTCCCCCCTCTAAAAGGTTCGCTAAAAGTTAGATTGGCCTTAAAGAGGTGATCCGTCGCCAGGGTGCTGGATGGCTATAAGTCAAGAATTCCAATACCTTATTGGGTTTAAAATAACCCCAATTTTGGAAGGTGAGCCGCTCCAGGGCGGAGGCCAGCTCCTTTCCCGTTCCTAAGATCTGTTTGGCAAAACCATCGGCTTTCCGCTCCCGATCCCGTGAAAAAAGGACCTGTACCACCCCAAATGGAATCTGAATCACACCTAAAAAAATAAAAAGATAGAAAGCATGGAGCGGATAAAGAAGATCGGCCGGGGTGAAAAAGCGGCTCGCCACGACAAATTGGATATAAATAAAAACAGTGGAAAGGAGCAACCCTTTCACCAGATCATTGTGGACCTGATGCCCCAACTCATGAGCAAAGACCGCTTCCACCTCTTCGACCGGGAATTTTTCGTAAAGGGTATCGCCAATCAAGATCCGTTTAGTCTTTCCCAATCCCACAAAAGCGGCGTTCCCCTTTTCAGTCTTCTCCCCCATTCCTAAATGGTAGACATCTTTCACATGGACTTTATAACGCGCACAGAGTGCGAGCAGCCTTTCCTTTAAGGGACTGTTCTCCATCGGTTTCAACGGAAAGAAAATGGGAATGAGAAGAACGGGTGCCAGTTGAGCAAGCAAAACAGAAAAGAGAATCAATAAAGAGGCGGCAGACCACCACCAATTCCCCTTCATGACGTAAATACAACCTAAAAGGCCACTCAGGACAATGGCCATGAGCACCCCACCTACACCGATCGCCTTCAATTGATCTTTGAACCAACTCCCCAGCGATTGACGGGAGAGATGGAATTTTTTCTCCACCCAAAAGGAGAGCAGACTAAAAGGAAATCCGATGATTCCAAAGAAAAGAGCCAGGATTCCAAAATAGACAAGCCACTCAAGCCATATATTATTTGTCAGTTCAAACACATAGCTCTGCAATGCCCGGAGCAATTCCATCCGCCACAGAAAATAAAGGACCAACAGATTTAGAATTTTTTGGCTCCACCCCAATATCCGATGTTGCAGGATATAAGGGCGCACCTTCTTGTCATGGGCGAGCCAGGCATTCCACTCAGGGGAGAGTTCCATCAAGTGTTCCCAGAAAGCAGATTAAGCGCAGAGCCTGCCTTAAACCATTGGATCTGATCGGCGGTCATCGAGTGATTCAAGAGGATTCGATCCTCTTTGCCATCGACATGATGAATTACCGCAGTCATCTGTTTTTTAGGCGCCAGGCCTTCTAATCCCAAGATACTAATCCAATCGGTCTCTTGCACCTTGTCGTAATCGGCTGGATTCGCGAAGGTGAAGGGCAACATGCCCTGTTTTTTGAGATTGGTCTCATGGATCCGGGCGAAGCTTTTCACGATCACCGCAGCACCATTTAGGAATCTTGGCGACATCGCGGCATGCTCGCGACTGCTCCCCTCCCCATAATTTTCATCTCCTACCACAATCCAACGGATTCCTTTTGATTTGTAATCCCGTGCAATCGCCGGAATCGCCACTCCCTTTTCCTTCGTCTCGAGATTTTGGCTCTTCCCTGCCTCTCCCGTGAAGGCATTCACCGCCCCGGTAAACATGTTGTTACTGATATTATCGAGATGGCCTCGATACTTTAACCAGACGCCCGCCGGCGAAATATGATCGGTGGTGCATTTCCCTTTTACCTTCACCAAAAGCGGGAACTTCACAAAATCTTTTCCATCCCATTTGGAAAAAGCCTTTAGGAGTTGCAGCCGTTCGCTGGCAGGGTTGACCTTGATCTCGACATCCTGCCCATTATCAGGAGGCGGTTGATACCCGCTTCCTCCTTTTGCAAACCCCTTTGGAGGAATCGCAGGAGCCACTCCGGGCGCCTTCAACTTGAATCCCTTTCCCGATTTATCTTTCAGCTCATCCGACATCGGATTGAATTTCAAATTTCCGCCAAGCGCGACCCCAATCACCACCTCGGGACTGGAAATAAAGGAAAGGGTCTCTGGATTCCCGTCATTCCGGGCCGGGAAATTTCGGTTGAAGGAGGAGATAATCGAGTTGGTCTCCCCTTTTTTGATGTCATCCCGTTTCCACTGCCCAATGCAAGGGCCACAGGCATTGGCCATCACCACGGCCCCCACCTTCTCAAGCACTTCCACGAAACCATCTCGCTTAATCGTTTCGTAGATCTTATCGGAACCCGGCGTGATGAAAAACGGGATTGGCACCTTCACCCCATGCTCCACCGCCTGCTTCGCGATATCGACGGTACGATAAATATCTTCATAAGAAGAATTAGTGCAACTTCCGATAAGCGAGGCAGAAAGCTTTTCCGGCCACTTATTTTTCTCTACTTCCTCTTTTAATTTTGAAATCGGACGTCCTAGATCCGGTGTGTGAGGCCCCACCACTTGAGGTTCCAAAGTGCTGAGATCGATCTCCACCACTTCGTCATAATATTTTTCTGGATTGGCCTCGACTTCAGGATCAGCCGTCAAGAGGTGTTGGTATTTTTTTGCTAACTCAGCCAACGCGGTCCGATCGGTGACCTTTAAATAGTCCACCATCGCTTCATCAAAGGGAAAAACCGATGTCGTCGCTCCTAATTCGGCCCCCATATTGGTGATGGTCGCCTTGCCGGTGCAGCTAATGGTGCGCGCTCCCGGACCAAAATATTCAATGATGCGGTTTGTTCCACCTTTTACCGTCAGTTTTTGGCAAAGGGCGCAGATCACATCCTTCGGCGCCGTCCAGCCGGACATTTTACCGGTTAGCTTTACGCCAACTAATTTGGGATATTTCACTTCCCACGCTAAACCGGCCATCACATCGACCGCATCGGCACCGCCCACACCGCAAGCGAGCATTCCCAACCCGCCCGCATTCGGAGTGTGAGAATCGGTCCCGATCATCAGGGCACCAGGAAAAGCATAATTCTCTAAGACCACTTGGTGGATAATACCCGCACCCGGTTTCCAAAATCCGATCCCCGCTTTTGCCGAAGCGGTCGCTAAAAAATTATAGACCTCGGCATTTTCATCTAACGCCGTTTTCATATCGGCCTGCGAGCCGGCATAGGCCCGAATCAGGTGATCGCAATGGACCGTGGAAGGCACCGCCGTCGTCTTGCGGCCGGAACTTAAATATTGCAACAAAGCCATTTGCGCCGTCGCATCCTGCATCGCTACGCGATCGGGATTTAAGGCCAGAATACTTTCGCCTGGATTCAATTCTTGTTTCTCCAAATCGGCCAGGTGACCAAAGAGGATCTTCTCGGTCAGCGTAAACTTCCGATTCAGTTTTTGCGCCATTTTCTGGAGCTGTTTTTCAGACTTTTGATAGCTCTTCTCTACGAGAGCCGGTGTGGTTTCGATAGTTGGCATAGTGCGTTTAGTATCGCAGCCAGCCGTAGGAGAGTCAACGCAGCAACAGGACTGCCGCAAAGGAAATCAGCCCCCCATTCTTTTCAAGAGTCCCGACTTGCTAGTGGGGGTGGAATGTAGTTCTATGACTCGGCAAAAGATGAAAGCGCAGATAGATTTGATACGATAAACAAATGCGATTTAAAGAATCCAACCTATTCATTACTCTTTTTCTGATCAGCATGGTTTCCTCGGGAAGCATCGACGTGTGTAAAATCGTCACGAAAAAGGCGGCAGGAGAAGTCCGATTTGAAAACATCTCCTCACTTCACGGGACTCTCTTCGATGGAAATGTGCTTACAATAGCCAACGAAAAACACTACCTTTTGCCTTCCGCCAGCCACTTTGGAAACACCACCGCTCGACCCGCTGCAATTGCCGCTTGGAAAATGGCATGGAAGGCAACGGAGCAGGATGGAGAAGGGCGAAAGCTCCTGACCCAAAATCTTTCCAGCGAGTTATTGAGTTGGCTGACTCGAGAAGAAGGCTATTCCGAAAGTTACGAAATCCAAACCCCTTCGAGTAAATTGAAGAAGTTCAACCTTCCCGATGGAACAGAGGTTTTTCTTTCCAGGAAAACCGATGCGGCGATGTTGAAAATTATCGAAATTTGGAAGTAGCGGCTTACTGAACTACTTTATCGTCCCAATTGTATTTATGATTTTTATCTTGTGCACGATAGGTGCAGTCGGGGCCACAAGACTTATCGGGGTTGAAGACGGTAAAAGTTTCGGGATCGGCACCGGGAATTATTTTACCCGCGTCATAGACGTGATTTTTATCTTTGGCATACCAGACATTGTTAGGATAAGGGGCACTGAAACTTTTAAGATCGACTCCCGGAAGGACATTTTCCATATGAAAGACATACTGCGCATCTTTTGCATACCGTTCGCCGAGCTGAACGATAGTTTTCGGATCGGCAGCGTAGATGAGGTGATGATAAAAATAGACCCTTTTGGAATCTTTGGTATAGGCCGCCTTTTCGGTAGGGCTTAAAAATTGAAAGCTCTTGGGATCGGCCTCGGGAAGAGTGCCGCAATAATCGCTGCTTTCAAAATAGATATGTTTGGCATCTTTTGAATAAAAATCATTTAACATCTTGCGCGATTTCGGCAACTCCGGACAGCGTTCTTCATATCCAGGCCCTTCCTCTTCAATCACCGTCGATTTATTTGTTTTTTGAGCAGAACCTGTTGCAGTGAAAAAAAACAGACAAAAACAAATCAATAAATGAAAACGCATTTACATATCTTAGCCTTTCTATTTGAAGGTTGCCTTTACTATTTCCTGGTACAAAGAGAATTGGTTCTTGTGCCATTTTCTCATGGCGGTATAATGAACCATTAACCTCTTTGTTCAAGGTACCGTCCATGAAAAAAACTTATTCTCTTCTTCTGGTAGGATCTCTTTTTCTCCTCGTAGAAAGTTTTGGCGAAGGCATCAACTCCGGAGGCGGAGGAGGAGGCATCAACTCTGGAAACAGGGGCGGTGGAATGAATTCAGGAGGGGGTGGCAACAACCGGGGTAGAGGTGCCAACGATAATAATGGGGGTGGCCCTCCCAGCGGGGTTGGAAATGGACAAGACGGTAGCGGCCCTCCAAACGGTGGCGGACAAGGCGGAAGACCTCCAGGTGGCGGCGGTCAGGGTGGAGGCCAAGGCGGTGGCGGCGGACAAGGTGGCAGACCGCCCGGCGGCGGTGGTCAGGGTGGAGGACAAGGTGGTGGTGGACAAGGTGGCGGGCAACGCGGCGGTGGACCTCCTCAAGGCAGAGGGTAGTGCATACTTAGTCCCTGTCGGGAAATTAAAAATGAGGGCCCTTTGGGCCAACATTTCAATTTTCCCGACGGGGACGTGTCCTGAGGGCGAAAGCCCGAAGGATCTCGTAAATTCAAGTATTTATGACGAGATCCCTCGCATGCGCTCGGGATACGCCGCTTTCGGGAAAACATTAAAGTGAGCCCCTTCGGGGCTTTTTTTTTACATTTCCCGACAGCGACTACTTAAAATCCAGGCCCAATAATAAATAAACTTTTCCGCTCGCTACGACGGATGGATTTACCCAAATTGGAACCACCCAAATCGACTCACCGCGCCTAAAAAAACTGGCACATCTCTTGCTCCTCCGCCCTTCGAAAATTAGGAGGAATTCAAAATGGATCTTTTCACAAAAAAATTATGGCCAAAAAAACTTTGGATGGTCAGTTTAATCACTTTAGGCTTTGCTCAAACCAGTTCGGCGTCTTGGTTGCGGATTCTCGATATCGATACGCCTGCAGAAGGTAACTTCCGCACCGATAAAGACGTCGGCTCTGCCAAGTTGCGGGTGGAAAAATATGGGCGCGACTGCAAGTTCACCAAGGTGAGATACGGCGTGATTGCCAATAGCTATACAGTCCCATTGGTTCCGATTGGAACCACTCCCACAGGGGGCCAAGTTTACAATCTCTATCCAGCGCCGGTTACCATTACGACGATTAAATTCCATACGGAGCAAGCTGGGACGGAGTGCACCTATCGGTTTTTCGTGAGTGTGCCTGATTTGAATTAATAAGACACGATTGCAACGGCCATCGTTCGCGACCTCACAATAACACCACTTTTGTCATTGCGAGGAGCCGAAGGTGCCGAAGAAATCGTGCTCTGTTGAAATGATTCCGATTTATCGGGTATCGGGCTGGCTTGAAGTCTTTGCTGCTTTTCCTACTTTTTGCAGCCCGAAAGTTAAATAATCCCAAAGGAGCATGGGACAAAGGAGCATGGGACAAAGGCTTCTCGAAGTCTGGGGCAGCGTGGCCTCGCAGTTCAACTGTATTTCTGCAAAATTGGACGGGCGAGTCCAAACCCGATAAATCGGAATCATTTCAACAGAGCAAAGAAATCGCGTCGTTATTGCCTTATAACGAGTGGACGAATCGCGCCCAATTGGCTTGAAAATAAAATTTGAATTTCTTCCCGACTGGCATTACCACTGCCTTCATGTTGTGGCTATTATTCAGCTCCTTGCTTTTGGCCGATTCCAAAGTTTCATTGCGAAAAGCTGACACCACGATTCCGATTGAGAAAGAAGAGGATTGTTTCGTGGATGCCGATCTGGCAAAAAAACTCTCCCGGGTGCAGCAAAACCTGCATCTACAATCGCTGAAACTCGGAATTAAAAATTGTGCACAGCTTAAGATTGACCTATTTGATGGACAAGGCACTCCGTTAACCCAGGAAAAAAAACTGGATCCCTTCGTGTTAAAGCAACGGAAGGCATCCTGGCGGCAATTGAAAACAGCTCTTAAAAAAGAAGGTCTTCGTTTAAGCGCCGAGCACACTCTGTCCGCAAATCCTTAAAACATTCCCAGTGATCCCGCGAGAAAGCGGACTCACCAAAAATGCTGCTGCTTCTGCCACATCCTCCGGCTCTCCGCCTTGTTTCAGGGAGGTCATGCGCTCAACCATAAACCGACTCATCGCCGGCATCTTGGCCGTCATCTGGGTTTTGATATAGCCCGGAGCCACCGCATTCACAGCAATCGATCGAGAAGCAAAACGTTTCGATTGTTCTTCCACGGCTTCGATCAGGGCCGCCTTCGATGTTGAGTAGTTGGTCTGTCCAAAATTCCCGGCAATTCCGACGATGGAAGACAAATAAAGAACCCGTGCGGAGTCTTTGAGAAGAGATAGTTCAACCAATCGATCGACCAATTGAATGGGAACGGTAGCATTGATCTGGATCACACTTTCCCAATCCTTCAACGAGAGATTTTTCAAAAATCGATCTCGAGTGATCCCGGCATTATTGATGATCCCATCCAATGGATTATTACGGACCAGATCAATCATCTTCGGAATCGCCTCTGCTTCTCCAAGATCGAGACTCAATGCCCGGTGTGGAAAATCTCCTTGGCTCGGATGATCGACCCCCAGCACCTCTGCTCCTTCACGATCCAGTACTTTAGCCATCGCCGCACCAATTCCCCGGGCTGCGCCGGTGAGCAGGATTCTTTTTCCTCTCAATGAATCTGGTTCCGCAGGAATCGCCGCGACCTTCAGCACCTGCCCCGAAATAAAACTGCTCCGGTCGGAAAGAAAAAAAGAGAGCAGTCCATCGAGGTTGTCAAAATTTTCACATCGCAAAAGCTGCAGAGTCGAGCCGTTCTTACCAATTTCCTTGGCCAAACTCCGGGTAAACCCTTCTACGCCGGGGAGACCTGTCATTGGGGACAGGATCACGCTATGCGAACAATTCCGAAGTTGGGTCACACGGGTTTGAAAAGTCTGATAAAGATCATTCACCGTTTTTGGGAAGGCCAAAACCCCATCTAAGCCCCCTTCACTCACCTCTTCCCCTCCCAGTTTCGACACGATTCCCGGTTTTTCACTGTAAAGCTTTCTTCCTGCCAGAGGAAGTTTGTGCCACGGTTCGGTATTCCGATGGAGCGGGATGGGAAGTTGAAAGGAAAGCCCCAGAGTTTTAAAAACTTTATTCATCGCCTGTGGATTCATTCTTTCCTCATTTCGAAGTCTGTAAACTCAAATCCTGGAGAGACGGTGCACCCCAATAAGGCCCATTTTCCACCCGGTAAAAGTCTTGTCTCTTGCCAAACGCCACCTGGAACTACTAATTGCAGGGTTTGGCCGGCCATTAAATCATTCCCTAAAATAATTTTGTGCTGACTTCCATCGGGTAGCAATTGATTCATTACCACTGCATCCCCTAAATAAAAGTGAAAGATCTCGTCCTGTCGGATCCGGTGGAGAGCCGAATGGCTGTTGGGGGTAATGAAATAGTAGATAGCGGTCCCAAAGACCCGCTCACCTTGATGGATGGGAATCACCTCCGCCGGAATCGTTCCTTGGGAGCGATAGGTCTGCCGAAAATAGCCCCCTTCCCCAGGAAGAGGTTCCAGTTTTAAGAGCGCAATCACTTCTTCTGCCGTCATTTCCACTTCCCCGCCAAGATCTTGCTTCCTGCCGACACCTTGTGGACCTCATCGGCCCCATCATAGATCCGGGCTCCCCGCTCATGGCGATAAAAATAGGCGAGAATAGCATCATCACTCAACCCCAGAGCTCCATGGGCCTGCACCGCCCGATCCACCGCCCGTTCCAAACACCCGGCGGAAAAAAATTTCAGAAGGCTGATTTCCACTTGGGACCCTTTTGAACCTTTCGCGTCGATCTTCTTTGCCGTTTCCAACACCATCGCCCTCGAAGCAAAAAGCTCCGCGGCCGATTCCGCAACCCATCCCTCGATAAATTGTTTCGATGATAAAAGTTGATCCGATTCTATCTTCCGATGGTTCGCCCGATCACAAAGGAGATCGAGGGATCGGGCCATGATGCCCAACCACCGAGAGCAGTGGTGGATTCTTCCCGGCCCTAGTCTTTGTTGCGCGAGAACAAATCCCTCCCCTTCCCCGCCCAATCGATTTTCTGCACCGACTTCACAATTTTCAAATCGAAGCTCCGAATGACTATGAAGACCGTCGCCGGTATGGCCCATCACCGGAATATTACGGACTCTTTTCAATCCGGGCGTATTCATCGGTACAATAAACAGACTTGCCTGCAGGTGCGGAGGCGCAGTGGGGTGGGTGATTGCAACCACGATGCAAAACTCGGCACCGTCGGCACCGGTCGTAAACCACTTTTCACCATTGAGAATATATTTTTCCCCTTTTTTCTCGGCCGTGGTCCTTAATAAGAGCGGGTTGGATCCCGCCACCTCCTTTTCCGTCATCGCAAAACAACTTCGGATATGCCCGGTTACGAGCGGAGCCAAGAAACGCTCCTTCTGGGCAGGTGTTCCATGCTCCGCCAAGAGTTCGATATTGCCCGAATCAGGGGCGTTGCAGCCGAAGACGTAATGGCCCAAGGGGGAATAGCCGATGGCTTCCGAGATCGGAACATATTCGGCGAAAGAAAGCCCCATGCCTCCCAAAGCCTTTGGAGCGGTGGGAGCCCAGAGTCCCAATTCCTTCACTTTTGATTTCAGGCCATCAAGTGTAGGGCCCAGGGATTGAAAAGATCCCGTGATGAATTGCTTTTCAAGGGGAATGAGCTCTTTAGAAACAAACTCGCGGGCCCTTTCATTTGGAACGACACTCATTTCTTCCCTTTCATCAATTTCTGCGTGGCCCAATTCAATGCATGCACTCCAAAGATCAAGTTCCTGAATTTTCGATCCCGCGTTTGACGGTGGTAATAACGGTAGTAGATCTGCTGGGCAATCACGGCAAGTCGAAAGAGTCCAAAACCGTAATAGAAGTCAAAATTGTCGATTTCAATGGGGTTAGCCTTTAAATATTGCTCCACCCACTCTTTCCGAGTGAGTGCTCCCGGTCTATCAGATGGGAGTATTTTAAAAAGACGCAGGTGCCAGGGATCGGATTTCTCCACCCAATAGGCCAAGGAACTTCCCAGATCCATCAGGGGATCGCCTACCGTTGTCATCTCCCAATCGAGAAGGCCCACGATATTGAAGTTATTTTCCGGATCAACCACCAAATTGTCGATTTTGAAATCGTTGTGGATCAGACTCGCCCTTCCTGTTTCAGCCGGCATCTTTTTTTGCAACCAGTTTCTAAACTTCAAGAAGGAAGGGGCGTTGAAAGTCCGTGCACTATCATACCGTTCCGACCAGCCGTTGAGTTGCCGTTGAATATAACCCACAGGCTGTGGATCAAAGGGAAGCGAGAGTTTTTTCCAATCGATCCGGTGAAGCTCTCCGTGTAATTGCGCGGTTGCTTCACACAATCGACGGTATTGAGAGGAAGAGAGCGAAATTGCTTTGATGGTCTTTCGATTAATGACCACCCCGTTCAGCCGTTCCATTACAAAAAAAGGTTTCCCGATCACCGTTTCGTCGTCGCAAATGACGAGCACTTTAGGACAGCGTCGAAAAGCCTTTGAGACACTATCTAAGACCCTAGCCTCACGGACCATATCATGGGCCTTGGCTGCTTTTCGGCCATCTGGGGCAGAACGGACAATCACCTCATTTTTTCCAAATCGTGCGAGGTAGGTGAGATTAGAATAACCGCCTGAAAGGCGTTGGAGTTGGAGCTCGCCGGGAAAGGCTCCAAATTGACTGCGAAAAAAGTCCCCTAACGGTTGCTCCATCCCTCTATGAAAGGGGAGCGGGCTAAATTGTCAATTCCCGTTAAATTGACGTAGCTTTACTTGCCCCGCGGGAGATGCAAGATAATCATACACTTTCTTCATGACTGCCTCTTCTTCTTCGATCGATCGGACTCGGAGGTTCAGGCTCGATCCCAACAGGAGATCAAACTCCTTCAAAAAGGAATTTAACTCCAATACGGGAAGCTTATCGACACTGCTCCGGGGAAGGGCATCGGCTTTGAATAAACCATACGCCTTATCGGCAGTTAGAGAAAACTCCTGCTCAGTGGGATGGTCTTTCGGTAAAGTCCCTTTGGGAAAGGATTGAGTGACCGCTTCAATCAACTCAAGATCGGAGAGATCCCGAATCACCAAACGGCCCGTCGGACGTCCAGTCTTGGGATCCATCTCAATCAACAAATTTTGCGCATGTCCAGAAGTCATGGTGAGGCCATACCGGAGCAGCAGATGGGCCTTTACCTTTCCAATGGGAACGGCGTAATGATCCCGGCAGAAATCAAAAAAGGGAATTCCCATCTCCTTCGCGATTTTTGGGCCGATTGTAGAAAGGGCAACGCCCGGTAAATAATTCATGCCGGAGGTCTGAAGCGGAGTGAGATCCCGAACGGTAAAACCATTTTTGGTTTTGTTATCTCGAATGGCCAACCGGTCCTTCAGGAAAAAATAATCGGGCTTATCTTTTGATTTTACTTCAATGGCTTCAATGTAATCCGTAACCCAGATTGCATCTACTAACTCTCCCGCCAGATATGATTTTTTGCTGTGGTGTTGCTTAGGATGCGGGTGGGAAGTGGGGATCTTAACCGAAAAGGCGGCATCATTGGGCAGGAAAGAAACAATGGAACGAGAGGAGGTCAAATAACCATCCATCGCATGTTCTGCATTTAATTTTTGGTTAAAATAGGGAACATCGGGATTTTCATTGTAGGGATGGTGCGGCCAACGGACAAACTGATCCTCCACAAATCGTTTTAAAAGATCAGGAGAAAGGGATTTAGAGGCAATGATTTCCACATTTTCTTTGGGAATATAAGAATAAGGAACATAGATAGAAAGCCTATCCCTTCGGTAGCTGATATATGAATTAAACAAAGATTCGGCCCGAGCCATCTCCAGAACCACATCACGGCAATAAAAGGCAACGGCACTATGTGACGTCAAAAATGAGCCCATGAACAGGGACAAAATCGCTTTTGACCGCATCCTATTAAAATAACACACAGACAAAAAAAAAGCCCCACTCCGAAGAGTGGGGCCTGATGCAATACTCAGAAGCAAATTTATTCCTTGTAAAAAGGAAGGTCTTTTTCAGATTTCAAGCTCAGGATGGTAGTCACCCGACCGGTCACATAAGCATTGGGCTGAAGGCCGACGGTATCTTCGCTATTGATCGCTTTACCATCTAACGCTGTATAACGAATGCTGTAATCGGACTTTCCTGCTTCGCCTGCCTTAGTAATCTGATAACTATATTTCTTGTTAAACTCAACTCCCGGCTGGTAATCGGAACTATTGGCTACCTTACAATCAGATTGAACATAATGAGACTTAATCTGCACCATTTCATTCTCAGAAATCGTCAACTTGATCTGATAGGCATTGTACTGACCGGCTACTCCATTAATGGTCACCCATTTGTTCTCGCTAATGCAGGCCGTTGAATAACTGCCGACCATTTCGTTTTTCACGACGATAGCTCCCTGCTTCTCTTCTTTTTTGCCGCAAGCGCCAAAAAGGAAAAGCCCGACTAAAAGAGCCAAGGCTCTGTTTGCTTTTGATAAATTCATATAACTCTGATTCTCCCCAAAGTATAAATAGTAATTAAGATGAGTACCGATCCAACCGTTGAATCGACTCGGGCAACAGAAGCAAGAAGACTGCCATCTGATTTCGCCCCATTTTCAGCCTAGTTGAGGCTAAAATTGGGTGTCCACTGACAGTTTACGGCTGTTACTAGGCCTCAATTGTCCTCCGATGATATGATGTTTAAATATGTCACTTCTTCTATGGGCATTCTTACTTCTATTTCCGCTCAGCAATGCGGCAAAGATTTGTAGTGAGATTCTTACCCGAAGCAGGGAGCCGGGGCCTGAGGAATGGACTCCGCGCCGGGAGCCTCCCCTGCCCAAAGATATTCGTGTCCCCTGGGAACGCGAAACGAAGGAGTTCTTGGCAATTAGAGGGCTGATCGATCAAGGTCTGCTGAAAGGGTTTGAACACCACCCCTCCCCTTCCCTTTTTCTCACCAAAGAAAATAATGGTTACTTTGATGGCACTTATCCAGGGGGGCGGCTGATTATCCCCTATCGTGAGACGGGGGAGTGGCTTTCCCCAGAACGGCCTGGCTGGAAAGACCGTAAAGTGGATTGGAATGTCTTTATCCATGAATATGGCCATGCCGTTTTCAAAGATAATTTCGGAGCTTGGCTTAGCAAAAAAGCAACCCATAAAGAGATCAAAGCGGCGTGGGAACTCTATCGAGAAATGCAAAACGAGCTTGAGAGGTACACTTTGAAGCAACAAGATCTCCTGATTCACAAAAAGGTGATGGAGGGCTCGCCTGAACGGTTTCATCCGGTTGAAAAAACGGCTCTGCAAAAACAGATCGACCTGAACGAATCTGGCTTAAATAGTGCTCGCAAAGAGCTCACCGAATTAGAAAAGGAGTTAAACGACCTCTTTCGAAAATACCCCTCTGAATACAATCTCCTGGGCACACAGAAACGGGCCGAATCCACTTGGCATCGCGGTTACGAAGAGCTTTTTAGCGATCTTCTTGTCGTGCTCTATGATGGCAACCCCTCGGTAATGTCAGAAACCCTCAAAAAATATGGGGCTTCCCCTCAAAATAGGAGCTCCCGCGATTTTGCCCATATTAATCACATCCTGGGCTGGAAAGATGCCGAGGAACATAATCTATTAGCCCCTACCCGTACCTTTATCGGAAAATTTTATCTCCCTAAGTTCAAGGGGAAGGAACATGAACTGATCACCCACGTATGGGAGTGCATCACAGAGGAACTGGAGAGCGGTCGGTGGCGTAGAACTCCGGAGCAGATCAATTTGGATCTCGTGAATCGCCTGAAAAAAAGGATAGGCTATCCCAATTAAACCTGTCCCGTGTGATAAAGCGACGGAAAAAACTTCCGCCAGAGGACCACAACGGCGCAGGTTCCCACCCCTCCCACAATAATCGCGGGAACCACTCCCCACCAACTTGCGGTGACCCCCGATTCAAATTCTCCGAGTTCATTCGAGGCACCGATAAAAACCAGATTGATCGCGCTCACCCGTCCGCGCATCTGAGGCGGAGTTAAAAGTTGAACGACGGTGGATCGGATCACCACGCTGATGAGATCGGAAGCACCCATGATGACTAATAGAGCTAATGAAAGCCAAAAATTCCGTGAGAGGCCAAACAAGATCGTAGCGATTCCAAAGACAGCAACAGCTCCAAAGAGCCGTTTTCCCATTTGTTCCTTGATGGGGTGGAAGGAAAGAAAAACCCCCATGAGCGCAGCCCCAATCCCGGGAGCACTCCTTAAAATTCCAAACCCTTCAGGCCCCACCTTTAAGACATCGCTTGCAATTGCAGGCATTAAAGCAACGGCTCCTCCAAAAAGAACGGCAAAAAGATCCATCGAGATCGCCCCTAAAATAGTTTTTTGACTCCACAGGAATTTCAGCCCGGCAAAGAGGGTTTCTAAATTGACCGGACTCTTTTCCAATTGTTCCTTACGCGGTTTCAGTCGAGTGGAAAAAAGCAAGGCGCAGGAAGTGGCTAAAGTCGCCGTCGCGTAACTATAAGAAGGATGGTGGGAAAATC